>JAISCA010000023.1 GCA_031265875.1 Propionibacteriaceae bacterium | reverse complement strand
GCCCCCAAGGCGTCAAAATCGCCGAACTCAACTCCCAAGCCCGCGCCCTCATGAAGGCGCACCACATGCCCCTGAGAGACAAACTGATCAGCCAAACCACCCTCATGGGCAAAGCCATGGCCCCAGTGGCAGGACTAGCCAACGCCGCCCTCCAAGCCCGCCCCATCCGAGCCCTCGTCGAAGCTGCTGTCGGCATCCACCGCCAGGCCCCCGTGCCCAAGTCGGCCGGCCGGCCCTTCCACAGCTGGTGGAAGAGCCGCCCGCTCAAAACCACACCCTCGCCCTTGGGCCCGGTCGTCTTCTTCCACGGCTGCGCCGGCGACTACTTCGAAGTCGAGACCTCGATCAAATCGGTCGAAGTGCTCGAACACATCGGCCACCAAGTCATCGTGCCAGGCCAAGGCTGCTGCGGCCTGGCCCAACAATCCAACGGCCTCTACCAGGAAGCCAGCGCCAACGTCATCCGGCTCTGCCGCAGCCTCAACCAAGCCGGACCCGAACTGACCATCATCTCCTCTTCCGGGTCTTGCACCGGCATGCTCAAACACGAGGCCCGCGAGATCATGGGCGTGACCGACCCCGCCCTCGCAGCCGCCTCGACCAGGGTCCGCGACATCATGGAGCACCTGCTCGACCTCCACCACCAAGGACAGCTACCGAGAGACCTCAAACCCAACCCCATCACCGTGCCCTACCACGCGCCCTGCCAACTCAAAGGCCAAGGCATGGGGATGCCCGCCCTCGACGTGCTTAGACTCATCCCCGAACTGACCGTGGTCGAGTCCGGCCGGGCCTGCTGCGGCATCGCCGGCACCTACGGCTTGAAGAAAGAGAAATACGACGTCGCCCAAGCCGTCGGCCGACCCCTCTTCGACATGATCACCCAAACCAACCCCAAGCTCGCCCTCTGCGACACCGAAACCTGCCGCTGGCAACTCCGCCAAGGCACCGGCGCCCAAGTCGAACACCCCATCTGGCTCATCCATAAGGCCTACGGCCTGAGCTGACCGACGCGACCGTTCGGCTCTGAGCCCGAACGACTAAGTGGGGGCGTCTGGGACGCCCCCACTTAGTTTTGGACGGGACAATTACGCTTGAGTCTTGGCCGCTTCGTGATCGACCACCTGGTGGATCTGCGGACGCAGAGCCGGGTAGGCCGCGATGTACTGGTCGATGTAGAACTGGTACTCCTGGTTGCGGGACATGTCCGGCGCCAGGGTGTCGACTTGGCGCACCATGGCGTCGGCCGCCGCCAGCAGGTCGGGATAGGCCCCGGCGCCCACGGCCGCGCACATCGAGGAGCCGAGCACGACCGCGTCGGTCACCTCGTTCAGCACGATCGGCAGCCCGGTGATGTCGGCGTGCATCTGCATCAGCGGCACCGACTTGGTCATGCCACCGCAGATGACGATCTCAGAGGGCTCGAAACCGGCCGCCTTCATCGAACGCAGGATGTGGGCGGTGCCGTAGCAGATGCCTTCCTGGATGGCGTGGTAGACGTGGGCGGCGCCGTGGGCCAAGGACAGGCCCCAGACGATGCCACGGGCCTTGCCGTCGGTGTACGGAGTCCGGTTGCCCTGGAAGTACTCGTTGACGATGAGACCGTCCGAGCCGACCGGGATATTGGCCGCCTCTTGGCCCAGCAGGTCGTAGACGCTCAGCCCAGTCCGCTCGGCCACCGAGTAGACGTCACGGGCGAAGTTGTCGCGGAACCACTTCATGACCGAACCGGTCGAGACCTGGCCGCCCTCGACCGTGTACTGGCCGGGCACGACCGAGTCGGTGAAGGAGCCGAAGAAGCCGGGACCGTAGACCGGCACGGCCGACTGGCCCGAGATGACGTGCGAACTGCCCGTGATCAGGACCATCTTGCCCGGGCGGACCACGCCGAGGCCGATCTGGCCGGCCCAGGCGTCGCAGGGGCCCTGGGCGACCGGCGTGCCGGCCTTCAGACCGAGGGCGTCGGCCGCCTCTTGGGTCAGACCGCCGACCGGCTGGCCCAAGTCGAGCACCCGCTCTGGCACCTTGGAGAAGATCTCGCCCACGCCGATGTGCTGATAGAACTCGACCGGCCAGCCGCCGTAGTCGCGGTTGTGGTACATGCGCTGGGCGGCCGAGTTGATGTTGACCGTCCATTGGCCGGTCAAGCGGTGCGTCACCCAGTCGGTGGCGTCGACCAGGTAAGCCGCCCGTTGGAAGATCTCGGGCTCGTTGTCCTTCAACCAGGCCACCTTGAAGGGGTAGAACTCAGGCGAGGCCGGAGCCGTGCCGCCACCGTTGTAGAGGCGGGCGTTGTGGGCCGGGGTGCCGGCTTGGATCGAGTTGGCCCGGTCGGCCTGCTCGGTGGCGCGCACGTCCATCCACATGATGGCCGGACGCAGAGGCTCGCCGTTGGCGTCCGCCGCCACCACGGTGGTGGTGGTGGCGTCCTGGGCGATGGCGATGATGTCGGACGGGTCGACCTTGGACTGGGCCAGGGCCTGACGGGTCGAGCTCTGCACCGCCAGCCACCAATCGAGTGGGTTCTGCTCGGCCCAACCGGGACGGGGATGGCTGGTGGCGTACTCTGTGGCGGCTAAACCGACGGCGTGCCCGGTCAGGTCGAAGATGCCGACCCGACAGGACTGAGTGCCGTAGTCAATGCCTAGTACGTATGGTCCAGACATGAATTGTTCTCCTTTTTGTGTCAGCGGCGTCGCCGAACGGTTCCGCCGGCTCGGGCCGCGGTCACGGCTAGGGTCGGCGCAGACATTGGCAGGTCGGTCGAGACCTGAGGTCTCGGCCGCCCCGCCGAGAAACCCTGGCGAGGAGCCGGGAGCGCCTATGCTCCTTCCTGGTGCCATGCCATTATCACACGACGAGTGCCGCCTTAACAGGTCTATCCGCCATTTCTGCGGGCGATACTCACATGCCTTCTAGAAGGCTTAGAAATGCCATCTAAAGCAGATTCTGGGACGTTTGAGCAGAAACCGCTGACGCCGCTGAACGCCCTCCCAAGGGACCGGACGGAGCCCCCTCGACCCCACCTCTCACGCCTGACCACGGGGGGAACGGGGGAGCATCCGTGCAGCCGTCCAGGAATCGCTGGGAAAACTTTCAGGAAAATCTGGGCGGTGGCCCTTCTAGGCCCTTGAGCCGGTTTTTCTGATACCCCAATTGACCCCCTCCTCTAAGAGAGAGCCCAGTGCTACTATCCAAATCGTTCAATACCACTGCAAGGAGGCAGCCTCTCATGAAAGAGTTGTACGATCCCCGCTTGTTCCCCCTCTCTGAAGGAATCAACGGCGAGGACTACGTCATCGCCACTTATTACGTGGCGGGCGGTTCCCAGGCCGACCTGGTGGCGAAATCCGCCGCCATCGCCATCGAGCAGTCCTCCGGTTCCTGGTTCGCCGTGCCCGGCGAGACTGAGGAGGTCCGCTCCCGCAGCGCCGCCAAGATCATCGGCATCTATTCCGTGCCCAACTACGAGCTGATCGCCCAGGTTCCCAAAGACGAGCCCAGGGCCTTCGTGCTGCGGGCGGCCTTCCCCTGGATCAACTTCTACGACAACATTCCCTTGCTGCTGTCCTCGGTCATCGGCAATATCTCCTCGATGCCCAATCTGAAGCTGATCGACCTGGAGTTCCCGCCCAGCTATCTGGCCCAGTTCAAGGGTCCCAAGTTCGGCATCGCCGGCGTGCGCGAGCTGCTCGGCGTCCCCACCCGGCCGTTGGTCAACAACATGATCAAGCCCTGCACCGGCATCGCGCCGGCCGATGGGGCCAAGCTCTTCTACGAAGCCGCCGCCGGTGGCACGGACTGGATCAAGGACGACGAGTTGATCGCCGGCTCGCCCGCCTTCTCCCCCTTGGTGGATCGGGTCAAGGCCTATATGGAGGCGGCCCGGCGGGCTGACGCCGAGAAGGGCGAGAAGACCATCTTCACCGTCAACATCACCGACGAGGTGTCGCGTCTGCGTGACAACGCGCTGCGCGCCATCGAAGCCGGCGCCAACGCCTTGCTGGTCAACGTCTTCGCCGTCGGCTACTCCGGCCTGCGCATGCTGGCCGAAGATCCCGAGATCAACGTCCCGATCGGGGCCCACAGCTGCTTCGGCGGCGCCCAGACGGTGGCGCCGAACCAGGGTCTGAGCACCGAGACGGCGCAGAAGCTGATCCGGCTGTGCGGGGCTGACATCTCGCTCAACGTCGCCCCTTCGGCCAAGTTCAACGCGCTGTTGGAGAAGTTCGTCCGGGTCTGGCACATCGGCTACTCGCCGATGGGCAATATCAAGCAGACCTTCAGCCATGCCGGCGGCGGTGTCACCCCCGGCATGGTGCCCTACCTGATGGATCAGTTGGGCACCGACTTCATCCTCGGCGTCGGGGCTGGCATCCATGGCCACCCGATGGGCCCGCGGGCCGGCGCCACTGCCATGCGTCAAGCCATCGAGGCCGTCATGGCCGGAGTCGACCTGACCCAGGCCGCCCAGTCCCAGCCGGAGTTGGCCGCCGCCCTCGCCACCTGGGGCATCTACGGCGTAGACGATTACAACAAGCTCTACGACATCGAGTCCTGAGCCCAAGGCGTTCGACCGCATGTGTCTTCAGCCCGGCCAGGGGCTGAAGACACATGTGGTCGCGTCCAATAAGACGCCGACCTGAGAGAACACCCCGCCGAGCCTTCGAACAGTCGGGCCCAGCGGCGGCCACGCGGGACGCCAAGGGGAGCCTCAAGCATTCCGTAGTCTAACTCAATGCGTTCCCGCAGGATCAAGGGAGATCCCACAATGTCAGAAAAGAAATACATCATGGCTCTCGACTCCGGCACCACCGGAGTCAGGACTATCATCTGGGACGAGCACGGCCAGATGATCGGCGACCAGGCCAAAGAGTTCACGCAGATCTATCCCAAGCCCGGCTGGGTCGAGCACAACGCGGAAGAGATCCTGGAGTCCCAGCTCTGGACCGCCCGCAAGGCGATCGAGAAGGCTGGCATCACCCCGGCCGACATCCGTGCCATCGGCATCACCAACCAGCGCGAGTCGGCTGTGCTGTGGGACAAGGCCACTGGCAAGCCGCTCTATAACTCGATCTGCTGGCAGTCCCGCCAGACCGCCGACATCATCGAGGGTTGGGCCGCCCAGGGCTTGACCGAGGAGATCAAGGACAAGACCGGCCTGGTCATCGACGCCTACTTCTCGGCCTCCAAGATTCCGTTCGTGTTCGACGTCGTGCCCGGTTCGCGCCAGCGGGCCGAAGCCGGTGAGATCGCCTTCGGCACCATCGACACCTGGCTGCTGTGGAACCTGACCGGCGGCAAGACCCACGCCACCGATTACTCCAACGCCTCCCGCTCCATGGTCTTCAACATCCGGACCAAGCAATGGGACGTCGAGCTGTGCCAGAAGATGGACATCCCGATGGCTCTGCTGCCCGACGTGCGCGACTCCAACGGCGACTACGGCGTCACCGACGAGTCCATCTTCGGCGTCGCCATCCCGATCCGGGGCGTGGCCGGCGACCAGCAGTCGGCTCTCTTCGGCCAGGCCTGCTTCACGCCCGGCATGGCCAAGAACACCTTCGGCACGGCCGGCGTCTACATGATGAACACCGGCGACCAGTTGCTCTTCAAGGATGGTCTGACCACCACCATCGCCTGGGGCCTGGACGGCAAGATCTCCTACGCTCTGGAAGGCGTCATCTTCGTCTCCGGCGCCACCATCCAGTGGCTGCGCGACGAGCTCAAGCTGATCCACAGCTCGGCTGACACCGAGTGGTACGGCTTCCAGGTGCCCGACACCGGCGGCGTCTATCTGGTGCCCGCCTTCGTCGGCCTGTGCGCCCCTTACTGGGACATGTACGCCCGTGGCATCATCGTCGGCTTGACCCGGGGCTCGAACCGGAACCACCTGATCCGGGCCGGCCTGGAGTCTTTGGCCTATCAGACCAAGGACATCATCAACGCCGTCATCGCCGACGGCAGCATCGAGGTCTCGGAGCTGCGCGTCGACGGCGGCGCCGTGGCCAACAACCTGCTCTGCCAGTTCCAGGCCGATCTGCTGGGCGTGCCGGTGATCCGGCCCACCATCATCGAGATGACCGCCCTGGGCGCGGCCTACCTGGCCGGCTTGGGCTCCGGCCTGTGGTCGAGCACCGACGACATCGCCGGCCAATGGGGCGTCGACCGTCGTTTCGAGCCTGAGATGACTCAAGAGCGCCGCGAGGCCCTGTACCAGGGTTGGCAAGCGGCCGTCGAGCTCAGCCGCGGCTGGGCCAAGAAGGTCTCCGTCTAGGACCGAGGTCGTCAGGCCATAGACCTGACTCCCGGACGGAACGAGGGGCTGGCGGCGCCAACCGCCAGCCCCTCACTCATCGCTCATCGGCCCCCTCGTCCGATCGTCCCCCTCGTCCGGTCAGGCCCCCGTGGTCGGAACCGCCCGCTCGCCCGAGGCCTGTCACGCGAGCGACAAGTTACAACAGTCATTACGGCGTGTCGATGGTCGTAGGCGCCCGCCCGCCCGCCGCCAGCGACGACCGCGACCGGGGACTTACGACCCGCGACACGCGGAAGCCGTAGCCGCAACCGTCCAATCGCGGAACTATCCCTGGGGTGTCATGCTTATCCGGTCCGGCCGCCGTTCCGTCAGGCCTCGCGCCGACGTTGGCTGGCCGCCAGCGACAGTCCGCCCGTGGCCAGCGCCACGACGGCGGCCCAGGCCAGCCAGGGCAGCGGGGTGACGGCGGATCGAGCAGCGCCTCGGCACTCGAGCGGGCCGAGGTAGTTGTAACCTTCCCCGCCGCGCCAGACGTCTTGGTTGGCGAAGCGGACCGAATACTCCGGCAGGCCGCGTAAATTCTCATAGTGGTCCGGCAACCAGAGCGCGACCGCGTACTCCCCCGCCGCCAGGTCCGCCGGCAACGTCACCGTGACGTCCACCATGTGCTCGCCGCTGCGCCAGGTGCGGGCGTCCACCTCCGTCAGTTCGATGTCGTAACGGTTGACGCCGTCGTCGAAGACCAGGAAGACGGGCCGGGACCGGATCGGGCCGGCGTAACCATCATTGTGGATGACGGCCCGGAAGCTGAACTGGTCACCACTGCGAACGACACTGGTGAACTCGGCCCTGTCCAGGCGCAGGCGATAGCCGAGTTTACGATCGAGACGGCTGTAGGCGCTTTCAGCGGGGTCGTCGCCGGAGGCAGGAAGCATGGTGTTCTGCCAGAGGTCGAGATGCCTCAGGTTAAAACTACGGTTCATCAGGCTCATTCTTCTGGCGGCGGCTTCACTGAGCGCCAATCGCGCGCCGGCGTCGAGCGTCGCCGTGTCCATCAAGGGATCGTCCAAGCCGAGCCCGTCATCGGGATACCAAGCCGCTTCGCCGTCTTGCAGGACATCGCCGCCGTACGACGTCACCAACTGGGTCGAGAACGCCGCCACCTCCGTCGCTTGGTCGTATTCTCTATGACCATCCCAATAGGGATAGAACTTCTCGTCCCAGCCGCCCCGGCGGGTGTCGGCCATGACATACGACGCGAACGAGTCGTCGTGCAGACCCAGACGGTCGAGCTGCGCCTGGGTCAACCCGGTCGAACCCGACGGCGGGCGCTGCGCCAACGCCATTATCTCCATCAGGTTCTCGGCGTAACGGATGAGAATGGGCACGGTGTCTGGCGTGAGGTCGAGCCATCGCTGGACCAGCCGATAACGTTGCGCGCCTTGCTCCGGAGAATCCAAGTCCGTGGTCGGCCCGTGGCCATTGTATTCAGGACGGTCACCCCGCCGATAAGACAGGTTATCGACCATGACATAGCTGTCGTCGGTGTGCCACTCCCCCCAAGGTCCGAGCACCCCAGCGCACATACCCTCCACGATGTCGGCATTGGCGGTGACGACCTCTGCGATTTGCTCGATATGCCGCAGATAGTTCCGCTCGACGACCAGCGGCGTCCAATCGTCCGCGTATTGAAGACGCAAGACGATTTTCATCCTGGCCTCCCGCACGACCTGCAATGATCGGGCCAGTTCGCTTAAAAAGGACTGCGGCAATTCAGGTGTGTCGATGTAGTCATTGAGGTACACGCCGGCGTCCAGCACCGTGACCCCATCCTCCCGCCAGGAACGCAACAGGTCGAGGTAGCCGCCGCCGAAACGCCACTCATCGTAGGCCGGATCGGTCAGCCACCCCGCGTATTCATCATCGAAGAACTGTGGGTTGAAGTGGTCGAACCCGCTGAAATTCTCAAAGTAACCGCGCCCCGGGTTAGCCATCACACTCGTGAAATCAGGCGCGTAGACATACGTCCGCGTCGGCCGGTTTCCCGGATCGGCGGACGCCAACCTGGTCGAGAACAGCAGAGCGACCACCAGCGCGAACAGCACACCACTTAGGACAATTCGCTTGGAATGACCTGTTCTCATAACCATGGCTCCCTTACGACGGAATTCGCTTCACCTGGCTCATCCATAGCCGTCAAGTGATTCTGTTTTATCAGAAAAAGCCGTTACTAGCACCGTCCTTGATTAGGGCCCGAGGCATCCCAGCGGAATCACCTGAACCCCGTCGTCGCGGGTGTAGGCCATGGACGTGGCGGTGACGACGGCCAGGGCCTGGGGCGGGCGCGGAATCCGATCCGCCAGCGCGAGCAGCGCATGGGCCGCCTTCTCCACCTCATGCTCTCCGAGCTTGACTTCGACACCCACCCAATCGCCGGTGCGGTCCTCCAAGATGTAATCGACTTCCAGCCGCCCGTCCATCTCTCTGTAGTGGAACACCTGAGCCTTCGCCGCCACGGCGTAGACCTTGAGCTCATGCGCCACCAGGCTCTCAAACAAGTACCCAGTGGTGTTCAGATCGGACAGCATCCGCTCCGGCCCCAGACCCAACAACGACACCGCCAACGACACGTCGCCCAGATGCCGCTTGGGCGTGGCCGTCAGCCGTTTCGAGGACCTAACGGACGGGTCCCAAGCCGGCACCTCGTCCACGATCCGCATACGGCGGAGGGCGTCGAGGTAGTCCGTGGCCGCGTACCGGCTCGGACCGACCATCTCAGGGTCCACGTCGTCGTGGGTCCGGCGCAGGATCGTGCCGAGGTTGGCCGGATGAGCGGTCAGCTGAGCGTAGGCCTGAAGGAATCTACGCACTAGACGAGGATTACGGGTCGCGCCCGACACATCGTCGATGTCGTGCTCGACGATCATGTCGAGGTACCCGTCCAAGAACACCCGCGCGGAAGCCTCGCTCGCCCCCACCAGATAGGGCCATCCACCAACGATCAGATGGTTCAGGTAATCTCGGAACTCGACCAGGCAGTTCACGGGCTCGGGGCTGACGCCGGTCAGCAGCCCGGCCACCGAGACCACCGGAGTGACCGCCCGCTGCTCCGCCAGGGTCATCGTCCGCATCTCCACCACCGCGAAACGGCCCGCCCCGGAGTGCCGCTGGACCGAGTCGTCAGGCGTCGCCGAACCGGTCAGGATGAACTGCCCTGGCCGCCTCCGGTCGTCGACGGCCCGCCGGACGGCGTCCCAAACTCGCGGGACCCGTTGCCACTCGTCCAACAGCCTGGGCGTGGCGCCATCCAGAATGAGCCTGGGATCGAGCCAAGCCCGGCGCTCAGCGTTGACATCTGTCTCCAACAACACCTCGCTGGAAGCCCGCTGGCGGGCCGTCTCAGTCTTCCCGCAGCCTTTGACCCCCTCGATCAGGACTGCCCCCATCACGCCCAGATGGGCGTCCAAAATGCCGTCCGCGACCCGAGGCAAGTAGCCGTCAGATGCCACCACCGTCCTCCAACCAACAGAATTCACAGTTCTCAACCAACAGAATACACAGTCTACGATCCACATCACACACGGTCGACGCCACCCCAGCCATCTGAGAATTCGCTCCGGAGGCCGGGCTGTCTGCCGTAACTCGTCGCTCCCGGCCGACCCCGCCACCGAGCGACGACCTACGAGCAGATGGCGGATCTGTGCGACGACGAGAGAGAATATCGTCCAGATCGTGCGCCGGGCGCTGGCCGATGGCGAGGTCCTGGAGTCAACCTGTAACTCTGAGTTACAGGTTCGCCAGGAGGGGAACCGGACCGTCCAGCGCCGGGTCAATCCGTACAACCTGGACATGATCCTGGCGGTGGGATACCGGGTCACCACCTCTCAAGCCGTGATGTTCCGGCAGTGGGCGACGACCGTCTTGAAGGAGTATCTGGTCAAGGGCTTCGCCATGGACGACGAGCGGTTGAAGAATCCTGGTTCGGAGCCGGACTACTTCGATGAGTTGCTGAAGCGCATCCGGGCGATCCGGGCGCCAGAGAAGCGGTTCTACCAGAAGGTGCGCGATCTATTCGCGGCCACCAGTTCGGATTACGACGGGTCGTCGCAGACGGCGAAAGACTTCTTCGCCACGATCCAGAACAAGCTGCTGTTCGCAGTGACTGACCAGACGGCGGCGGAGTTGGTACACGCCCGGATCGACGCGGCGTCGACGACGTTCGGACTGACAACTTGGCGCGACGACCGCCCGAAGAAGGCAGACGCGATCATCGCCAAGAACTACTTGACAGAGGACGAGCTGACCGACCTGGACACCTCGACCTCTCAGTTCTTGGACTTCGCCGAAGGCCAAGCGCGGCGGCGCTTGGTGACGACGATGGATCAATGGGCCGAAGCGAACGACCGAACCCGACCCCAGGCCACGCTCGGGACACCCCAAGCGACCCTCCCGGCCGACTCGAGCACCCGTCCCAACCCGGCAGGGAACTGCGGCAGACATATTCTCCGGTCCGACCGCCCGCCAGGGCGACCGGAGAATGAGGCCAGAGGAACACCACCCGCCACCTGCTGAAACGGGCGGCAGCCGGTGTACTAATGGAAGACGCACTTTCCAGAAGTGTGCATATTAGGCCATAATGGATGCTGTACTTACCAGGGAGGATGTCCATGGGGTGGGTCGATCGGCCGCGCTACTCAGCCTGGCTCAAGGGGTATGAGGGCACGCCGGTGGTGAAAGTCCTGACCGGAGTTCGCCGGGCCGGCAAGTCCTCGCTCATGACCGCGACGGCGGAGAGGCTGCGGCGACAGACCGCGCCGGAGCGCGTCCTCCACCTGGACTTCGACCTGTTCGAGAACAGCTCACTCTTGTCCGCCGAGGCCCTGCACGAACACATCTCCGCCGCCCGCCCCGCCGACGGCCCGTTCGCCGTCCTGCTCGACGAGATCCAGGAGGTGGACCGCTGGGAGCGCGTCGTCAACTCGTTGGTGGCCGAGGGCGGCGCCGACGTCTACCTGACGGGCTCGAACTCCAAGCTCTTGAGTTCCGAACTGGGCACGCTGTTGACCGGCCGCTACGTGACGCTCGAAGTCAGCCCGCTGAGTTTCGCCGAGCACCTGGAGTTCAGGCGGGCGACCACGGGCGACCAACCGTCGGACCGAATGGCCGAGTTCCAACGTTACCTACGCCGCGGTGGCTTCCCCGGCCTGTTCGCGGCCGACTTCGACGACGCCCAGGCCCGCCAGATCGTAGCCGACACCTTCTTCTCGATCCTGACCCGCGACATCCTCAGCCGCCACCCGATCCGCAGCGGCGAACTATTCGAGCGGGTGGCTCGATTCGCGCTCGACAACGTCGGCAGTCCGTTCTCCGCCCGCCGGGTCGCCGCCTATCTCAAAGCCGAACGACGTCCGCTCAGCCACCCGACGGTCGTCGACTACCTCGGTTATCTGACCGAGGCCTTCGTCGTCCGCCCCGTGCCCCAGGTAGACCTTAGGGGCAAGGGCATCTTGGCCTTGAACGAGAAGTATTACGCCGTCGACCACGGCCTCGTCAACGCCGTCCTGAGCTACAACGCCTCCCGCCTGCCCGGCCTGTTGGAGAACATCGTGGCGGCCGAGTTGAGACGCCGGGGCTACGACGTGCGGGTGGGCCGCTGGGACGACCTCGAGGTCGACTTCGTGGCCGACCGGCCAGACGAGCGCGTCTACGTCCAAGTCGCCACCACCGTCTTGGAAGAGACGACCCGACGGCGCGAATATTCTCCTCTGCTCGCGATCAGGGACTCGTACCCCAAGTACGTGCTGACCCTGGACGCCTTAGCCGGAGGCAACACGGCCGGCGTCCGCGAAATGACCATCCCCGACTTCCTCCTCCTCGACCAGTGGTGAGGACCAGTCCCGAAGCGCGAAGAGAGACTCCCCCAGGCCCACACTGAAATACGATGAGCCACTTTGATTGCGGTTTGAGGCACCCGGTGGGGCTAGCGGACCAACCAGACCCGAGTGGCCTGACTAAGGAACTCCGCCTTGTCCCGACGGCGCTTCCACACCATCAAGACGAGGACGCCGCAGCCAACCGCCAAGAGCCCCGCGACCAAGGATGTGACGCTTGTGTCATTGCCAGCGTTCGGCACTTGGACGCCGTCGTCGGGCGGAGCCGGGGCCGGACCGGCCTGGACGATGGCGACGCTCATCATGGCCGACTCGTGACCGGCAGCGTAGATCGCGACCACACTGAACGTGTGCGCCCCCTCCGACAACGGGCTCGGGGACGTGCAAGCCCAGGCACCTGACTCGTCCGCCGTGGCCGAACACAGCAACGTGCTTCCATCTGAGACCGTGACAGTCGCGCCCGGCTCCGCCGAGCCTGAGACCATCACCACGGCCGCCGGCGCAGGTAACACTGACCCATCGGCCGGCGATCCGACGCTTGGGGCGGGCGGAAGTGTGATGTCGACCTTGAACGAGACCACAACTGGCTCGGAGACACCACCGACTGAATCGGTCACCGCAACCGAGACGACATGCTCGCCATCCTCGAACTGCACCGTCGAAACACAGCCCCAATCACCAGCCGCGTCAGCCGTCACCGCGCAAACAACGACACCAGCTACACTCGTCACAGTCACCGTCGCACCCGGCGTGGCAGAACCAACAAAATTCAGCTCCCCAAAATCTACGTACTCGCCATCAACAGGCTGAAGCACCATCGGTGTCGCCGCAGGCGCGGGCGTCGTCACCGTGACGGTCAGCGCCGCCTGGGCCGTCTGCCCGGCCACATCCCGAACCGTATACTCGCAGGCGTCAGTCCCCGCGAAAACCGCCAACGGAGTGTACGTCACAGCCGCCCCGTCATCAGTCACCGCACAAATACCCCGCATACCCTGTCCAGAGATCCCACTCACCCGCAGACCAGAGCCCTCGTCATTGTCCAAAACATGAACCACCACCGGTCTTATCCCCGACGTCGCCGCAGTGTCCGGCCACGCCAACGGGGCCAACGGCGCCACGAACCCGAACGGGACCTGGGCCATCAAGTCGCTAGCGTATGGATACCACAACTGGTACGCGCCCGGCGTAGTCGAAGTCAGAGACAACGAATACAAACCACCGCCCAGCTCAGACACCTCCGACACCGTCACCGTGCCGACCGGATGCGAGCCCGCGCCGTCGAAGACCTGGACCATCACCGAGGACGCGGCACCCTCTACCAGTTCCTGGCCATTCCAAGACCTCACCCGCATCAAAACCGTCACGAGTCCACACCATCCGCCACCACCTGCGATCCACCATTGGTTGGCTCCAACGACACCAATGCCTGACTAGGCAAGCAATTCCCCGGTCTCGGTTCCAAATACACAGTCGCTGTCCCAGGCGACCCAGTCAACTCGACTGGCGACCCGTCCACCACGACCGTCGCACGCACCGTCACTATACGAGGGGACTATCGCTGGAACGGTGTAAATGGCTCTATCGCCCGGTGAGCCGGGCAGGAAGGGTCATAGATGACCGAGACACTGGAGCGCATGGAGCTCCGTCGATCTGATGAGGAGGGGTCGGCCGCGCCAGCGGGCGACCCGATCGAGGCGCCGGCCGCGGTAGCGGCCGACGAGCTCGAAGAGCGACTCGCCCTGGCCGCGATGGACGAGGTCGAGGCGGCCCGTGAACTTGTGCGTGCCGCGAAGGCCAAGGGCCTGGCGTCGTCCGGGCCGGGCGGCTTGTTGAAGACACTGGAGAAAGCCGTCATCGAGGCCGCGTTGGACGAGGAGATGTCGGAGCACCTCGGCTACGACAAACACGACCCGGTCGGCCGGAACCGGGGGAACTCGCGCAACGGAACCAGGACGAAAACGGTGTCGACCGACGCTTGCGGTCCGGTCGAGATCGACGTCCCCCGCGACCGCGACGGCACGTTCGAACCCGTCATCGTCAAAAAGCGCCAACGCCGACTGTCCGACGTCGACGAGGTCGTCTGGTCGTTATACGCCAAAGGGCTGACGACCGGGGAGATCTCCGCCCACTTCGCCGAGATCTACCAGGCGTCGGTGTCGAAAGACACCGTGTCTAGGATCACCGACAGGGTCGTCGACGAGAAGCACAGCTGGTGGAGCCGCCCGTTGGAGCAGGTCTACGCGGCCGTGTTCATCGACGCCATCATGGTCAAGATCCGGGACGGCCAGGTCGGGAACCGGCCCGTCCACGCGGCCATCGGCGTCGATCTGGACGGGCACAAGGACATCCTCGGGTTCTGGGCCGGCGACGGCGACGGCGAGTCGGCCAAGTTCTGGACAGCCGCGCAGACCTGAGGGACCGTGGCGTCGACGACGTCTTCTTCGTCGTCTGCGACGGCCTGAAAAGCCTACCCGACTCGATCCAGACGGTCTTCCCGCTGGCCACCGTGCAGACCTGCATAATCCATCTGATCCGCGGGTCGTTCCGCCACACCTCCAGCCGGGACCGCGACGAGCTCTCCCGCGGCCTCAAGCCGATCCACACCGCCGTCACGGCCGACGCCGCCGCCGAGGCCTTGGACCGGCTGGACGAGAAATGGGGCGCCAGGCATCCGGCTATGACCCGACTTAGGTCAATTTAGTGCGGGACAGCTTCGCGGATCTTTTTGATGACTTCGGCGGCTTGGGGGTCGATCTGGTCTTCGGCGGTGATGGTGTGTCCTGCTATGTCGATGTCGATCTCTCGGATGGGGCGGAGGAGTTGGACGAATCTGCGCACGCTCATCTGGGTGGTCGTCTCGATCCACGACCCGACCGCCAAGGCGGCGAACACAACCGTCAGGTGCGCTTGGATCGAGTCCTGGAGCCGGTGGAAGACCGGGCGGGCCGCCAGGTCGTGTTTGGACATGCGGAAGGCGTATTCGACGTGCCACAGGTCGTGGTAGGCGTCGATGACCGAGCCGGCGGCCCGGCGCAGCCGGTTCGTCTCGCGGCGTTTCGCGGCCGGGTCGCCGCCCAGGTCCTTGGCTCGTTCGGCCAGGTCGTCAGCGTAGGGCAGGTGGTGAAGTAGGCCCTCAGCCCGGCTCTGGCCCTGGCGGAGGCGACCAGGTCGTCGTTGACCTCCAGGACGCCGCCGGCGGTCCTGACGAACCGGTTGTGATGCGCCGGGGCCTCGCCGGCGACTTGACGGAGGGCCTTGGACAATGTCTTGTCGACGCCTCTCAAGTCGCGTCTGGCGCGTTTCTCCCGCCACTGGTAGTAGACCACGCGCCACTTACTCGCCCCTTTCGGGAGGGTGTCAGATGGTTTGTGTGAGGGGTGGTGCTCCTGACTGATCGGAGACACTGATGACCATGATTGATAAGCGGACGCGTGAGGAGCGTCGTCGCGAGCAGCGTGAGGGCGTGGAAGCGCTCGAGGCGAGTGGCGCGCTCGATGGCCTCTACGCGATGATCGACGCTGGTGAGGTTCGCCTCGAGGGCAAGGACGGGCTGATCCAGCAGCTGATCAAGGCCGGCCTGGAGCGCGGATCGCAGGCTGAGCTGACCGAGCACCTCGGCTACGAGAAGGGCGATCCCGAGGCAGGGCTTCACCCGAACTCGCGGAACGGGTCCTCCGCGAAGACGGTGGGCACCAGCGTCGGCGATGTCGAGCTCGCGATCCCCAGGGACCGTGACGGGTCGTTCACGCCCGCTCTGGCGCCCAAGGGCTCCCGCCGGCTCGGCGGGCTCGATGACATGATCGTGTCGCTCCACGCGGGCGGGATGACCGTCCGCGACATCGAGCATCACCTGGTGTCCACGGTCGGGACCGAGATCAGCAGGGAGACGATCTCGAAGATCACCGACGAGGTCCTCGACGAGGTGCTGGCGTGGCAGCAGCGGCCGCTGGAGGCGTTCTACCCGGTGATCTACCTGGACGCGATCATCGTGAAGGTCCGCGACGGGGCGCACGTGCGCGACAAGGCAGCTCACATCGCGGTCGGCGTGGACATGGACGGCGTCAAGCATGTCCTGGGGATCTGGATCCAGGCCACCGAGGGCGCGAAGTTCTGGGCCGGGGTCTGCGCGCAGCTAGCGAACCGCGGCGTCCAGGACGTGCTTATCGTCTGCTGCGACGGGCTGACCGGGTTCCCCGAGGCGATCGAGGCGACCTGGCCGCAGTCCACCGTTCAGACCTGCGTGGCGCGTCTGATCCGCTCAGCGATGCGGTTCGTGAACTACAAGTCCCGCAAGGCCGTCGCCGCCGCGCTCAAGCCGATCTACCAGGCCGCCGACGAGGACGCCGACCTCGGCCAGGCGAACCTGAACACGGTCAGAGTGTTCGAGGACGCCTGGGGCCGGTTCACTCCATTCCTCCAGTTCCCGCCGATGCTGCGGCGGGTGATCCACACCACCAACAGCATCGAATCGTTGAACTACCAACTCCGCAAGATCATCAAGAACCGGGGCCACTTCCCCTCTGACGACGCCGTCGTCAAGCTCCTCTGGCTGGCGATCTGCGACATCGAGGACAAGCGAGCCCGCGACCGGCTCAAAGAGCGCGGCAGGCCCCGCGGCGCCAAACGCAACGCCGACGGCCGCCTCGTCGAGGGCCAGGTCACCACGAACTGGAAGCAAGCCCTCGCGCAACTCGCACTCGCCTACCCCGACCGCATCCAGCCCTACCTCTAGAAACCGAGCCACAACCACTTACACAAAACACTTGACAGGCTCCCTTTCGGGCCGACGACCGTCGGTTGGACGAACACCTGCCCGTCTTTGAACGCCCGGCCGGGGTGTTTGCGCCGCCACACCGTCACCGGATACGGCTCGACGGGGATCGGATGGCCGACGATCACATGGAACCCGGCGCCCAGCAAGGCCACGACGTTCTTCTCGGACATCATCCCCGCGTCGGCGACCACCGTGATCCCCTTGGCGTCGTGTTCCCGGGCGAACCCCTCCAAGACGGGCAGGATCGTCTTCGTCTCGGCCCGGGTCTCGGCCCGGTCGCCCTCGAACCCGTCCACCCGCAGCGGGAAACCAGACCGGGTGGTCAACAACCCGACCGTGATCTGCGGCTCCAGACGGCGCTCCTTGCTGAATCCGGACTCACG
>JAISCA010000021.1 GCA_031265875.1 Propionibacteriaceae bacterium | reverse complement strand
GCGGACCGGCCACGAAGGTGTAGACGAAGGGCGAGGACTGATACGAATCCGGAGCCGGACCCGGCGCCGGCGGCTCCGGCTGCGGCGTGAACACGATCTCGACCGACCGGCCGCCCACGGTCACGAAAGCCTGCGCCGTATGCTCGCCGGACACCCGCGAGGAGGCCCAGATCGGCACCTGACCGGCCGCATTGGACACCCCCGAGGCCGGCGACTGCAAGACCAGATCCGAATCGGTCGAAGACCAGGTCACCTGATAGCCAGGCGTCGGGTTGCCCCGCTGGTCGAACAGATACACCGTCGCCGTGTCACGCTCAGACCCATCGGCCGTCCGGTCGTCCGGATCGACCACGATGCGGGTGCGCTGATCGTTCGGCACCCACACCTCCGGCTCGCACTCCGGCGCCACACAGGGCAGTCCGGGATCGAAGGTGGCCGTGAAGGGCGAGCTCTGATACGTGACCGGGGCCGGGCCCGGAGCCGGTGGCACCGGCTGGGGCGTGAACAAGATCTCGACCGGCACACCGTTGACTCGGGCGAAGGCCCGCGCCTGATGCGGACCGACCGCCTCGGAGGTGTACCTGATCGTGGTCCGGCCATCGGCCCCGGTGGCGGCGATGGGAGCGCTCTGCACCACCAGATCGGCGTCCGTGGTCGACTGCGTCACCGTCACGCCCGGCACCGGATTGCCGGTGCGGTCGAACAAGAAGACCTGGGCCACGTCCTGAGCCACGCCATCGGCCAAGCTATGGTCCGGACCGACCACGATACGCGAGCGCCGATCGTTCGGCACCCACACCTCCGGCACGCAATCCGGGGCCAGGCAAGGCGGCCCGGGCACGAAGGTCAGCCCGACCGGCGAACCAGTCACCAGATGACCGTCGACCCAGGCCGAAGCCTCGTAATCACCGGCCGTCTCCGAGGTGAAGCGGATGGTCGAAGTGCCCTGATCGGAAGTGCCCGGGATGCCCGGCAGGATACGCAGCTCGGCGTCGTCGGTGGCGGCTGTGACCAGACCACCCGGCACCGCGTTGCCCCACTGATCGAAGGCGTGGACGACGGCCAGGTCCTGGGTCGACCCGTCAGCCAACCGATCATTGACGGTGACCTCGATGCGGGTGCGCTTCTCCGCCGGCACCGTGACGGGCGGCACGCAGCCGTCCGCCTCGGAGCAGACGTCGTCGGCCCGCCAAGCCCGCGACTGGGCCTGGCCGATGGGGCCACGGGCCAGTTCGCCGGAGATGCTGTAGGTGCCTGAGGCGGTCGAGTAGAGCGTGACTTGGCAAGAGCCAGTCGCCGTAGTGATGCAGGAGAACTCGCCGGCGCCGAAGAGCGGACCGGCCGGGTCGACCGCGAAGGTCACCACGTCGCCTGTCACCGGTTCGTCGAAGACGTCGTGCACCTGGGCCGTGATGGTGTACGTGCTGGCGGCGTCCAGGCCGACCGTCAAGGGACCGGCGGGCGTGATGGTGAAGGAGGAATGGTCCGGATCGCCTTGCCCGGAGCCGAAGCCCAGGGTGACCGGCGAGCCGGGCGGCGTCAGACCGGCCACCAGCACATCAGCCGTGTGGTTGCCGGCCACGGTCGAGGTGTACCAGATCGTGGTCGAGCCGTCCAGACCGGTGGCGTCGATCGCCGGCTGAATCGCCAGGGCGGTGTCCGTGCTGGAGGAGGAGACGGCCGCCTCCTTGACCGGGTTGCCGAAGCGGTCGTAGGCCCAGACCCGGACGCGGTCCTGATCGGCGCCGTCGGGCAGGGAGCCGTTCCGGATCACCTCGACCCGGGTCGAATAGACCGGGTTGGGCGGGTCGCAGCCACTGACGCAGACCGGCCCGGCCTCGAACTCGACCTCGACCGGACTGTTGCCCAGATCGGTCTGGACGCCGAGCGCGTTCGGCATCTTGGCCCCGACCTCATAAGTGCCGAGCGTCTGCGAGGTCACCTGGACCGAGCAAGTGCCGGCCTGGGCCCCCGTGCCAGCGGTCACACAGCTGCTGACGCCGCCGACGAAACTGGCCCCGGTCTGAACCGTGAAGTTGACCTGGATGTTGTTGATGGGGTTGACCCCGACCGCGTCCAAGACGTGGGCCGTGACGGTGTAGACGCTGTCGACCACCAGCGGACCGGGCGGGTCGACGGTCAGATACGACTGGGACGGGTCGCCGTTCTCGGTCGAGAAGAGCAACTCGATGGGCGAACCGATGACAGCTTGGTCGGCCACCTCGACTGTGGCCGGATGCAGCCCCATGTGGAGGGAGGCGTAACGCAGGACCGCCCGGCCGTCGGAGCCGGTGGTGGCGGTCGGGGTCAGCACGATCAATTCGGTGTCGCCGCTGGAGGTGGCGACCGCCACTCCGGTCACGACGTTGCCGAAGCGGTCATAGGTCCAGACGGTGGCCTCGTCGGCCTCCACCCCGTCCGGAGTCTGGCTGTTGAGGGTGACCTCGACCCGGGTCAACCGGTCCGGGGTGGGCGGGTCGCAGCCGGTGACACAGACCGTGTCAGCCTCGAAGGTGACGGGAGTGGGGCTGTTCCGGACATGGGTGGCCTGGCCCAGCACCGGCACGGTGGCGTAGACGTCGTATTCACCGGCCACCCGGGAGGTGACCTGGACGCTACAAGAGCCGTCGGCCCCGGTCAGGCAGGTGTCGTCGGACAACTGGGCCGACGGGTTCGGCTCGGTCGAGCTGACCAGGCCGGTGCTGAAGCTGACCGTGATGTCGGACAGCGGCGTGTCCTGGGCATCGCGCACGACGACGCGGGCGGTGTAGGGCTGACCCACTTTGAGCGGCCCGGCCGGCGTGATCTGCAAGTCGGACCGGTCCGCCCGGGGCTGGGTCTGGGTGAAGCGGATCTGGTTCAAGATGCCGGTGTCGGGGCGCAGCCCGTCGATGGTGACCTCGGCGGTGTAGATGCCCTGCTGGAACGAGGTCCAGAGCAGTTCGACCGAGCCGTCCAGGCCGGTCGTGCCCTGATTGGTCTGCGGCCTCAGGTCGGGGCTGCTGGCGGCCAGGGCGATGACCTGGGCCCCGTCGACCGCGTTGCCGTAGGTGTCGAAGGCCCAGATCCGGGCCATGTCCTGGGAGGAGCCGTCAGCCAACCGGTCGTTCGTGATCATCTCGGCCCGGGTCACGTTCCCGGCCTGGATCGTCTCGCAGTTGGTGACGCAGACGCCGCCATGGCTGAAACTGACGGGCGGCTGCTGGGTGATCAGAACGCCTTGGACGGTGGCCTGGACCAGGAACTGGCCCACCAGCCGGCTGGTCATGGTGAAAGAGTAGGTGCCGTCGTGGTTGTTGAAGAAGTTGACGCCGTTGACGTCGGGCACGCCAACGGTCTGGTGCCGACCGACGATGGCGAAGTCGCTCGCCACCAGGTCTGGGATCAGATTGTCGTGGGCGTCCTTGACCGTGACCGTGACGGCCACGTTCTGCCCCACCGTCTGAGTGGCAGGCAGGGCCTGGACGACGGAGCGGTCCGGGTCGACGGCGTCGTAACTGTAAACCACCGAGTCGGACTTGACGACCGAGCCGACCGTGACCAGGACGTCGTACTGAGCGGCCTGAGCCGTGCTCAGGCTGTAGACGTACTGGCCGGGCGACTGCTCGACCGGGCCGGACAACACGGTCAGACCGTCCGGGTCGAGCGTGATGTCGGCGGCGGTCAAACCGATGACCGGGTTGTCATAGCGGTCGTGCACGACCAGGGTGGCGGTGACTGGGTTGCCGGGCGTCTGGGCGTGGGGCAGGACGGCGAAGCTGGTGTGGGCGTCGTCCGGCCCGATGGACTGGAAGGTGACCGTCTTGACCCCGGCTCCGGTCAAGGTGACACCGGAGACGTCGGCGGTGATGGTCTTGGACCCGGCCTTCTGACTGGTCAGATCCCAGGCGTACTGGCCGGCCTGACCCGGACCGGTCAAAGCCCGGAAATTGCTGAAGACGACGTCCGGGCTGCCGGTGCTGGAGCTGAGCACGACATCGCTGGCGGTCAGACCGGTGATGGGGCGGTCGTGCTGATCGCGCACCGTCACGGTGGCGACCACGTTATCGCCCACGAACTGGGTGGTCGGGGTCAGCGTCAACGAGGAGAAGTCCGGCGTCGGCACCACGCCCGCCCACTGGGCCGTGGCCTGCAGGGTCGTCCCACCTGGGCTGACGGTCACCGTCACGGCGCAGTCAGCCGGGCCGGCGGCGGTCAGCACGAAGTTGTACGTGCCGTCGCCGATCTCGCTGTAGTCGCTGACGCTGGCGCAACCGGAGTCTATGGCCATGGCGGTCTGGCTCAGGCCCAGCACCGGGTTACCGAAGTTGTCATGCAAGGTGACGCTGCCGGAGGCCGCTTCGCCGACCAGGTTGTAGGCCGGCGCGATGTTGAAGGAGGAGGTGCCCGGGCTGACCGGGCCGACCTCGAAGGAACGGACCGCCGGGCTGCCCTGGAGGTCGGTCGGGACGTCGCCGGCCGTCGGGTCCGGGATCTTGGCCGAGAGGTTGAAATCGCCCGGCTTGGTCGAGGTCAGGTAGACCTGGCAGACGCCGGCCACAGTGGTGCAGCTAGTGGCCGACAGGCCGCCTAAACCGGTGTCGGCGGGGTCGACGCTGAAGCTGACCTGAGCCCCGGTGACCAGGTTGTCCGAGCCGTCCCGCACCGTGGCGGTGGCGGTGTAGCGATTGGCGGTGGCGGTGCCGACCACCAGCGGACCGGCCGGCGTGACCACCAATTCGGAATGGCCGGGCTCACCCGAGCCGGCCTCGAAGGTGACGGTGGCGGGGCTGCCGGAGACGTCGACCGGGCTACTGACCGGCACGATGGTGGCGGACAGGCCATCGCTGTAGACGTCCGCCACATCGCTGGTGAGCAGGATCGAGCACTGGCCTTGGCCGTCGGTGACGCAGTCGCTGGCCGGCTGGCCGGCGCTGTCGTGCAGGACCAGGTCGGCGGAGGCGACGGCGAAGCCGACTTCGATGCCGGCCAGGGCGGTGCCGTCGGCGGCCCGGACGGTGACGGTGGCGGTGATGTCGGTGCCGACCTGGGTGGTCGAACGGTCCAGCTCCAGCTGGGAGCGGTCCGGGTCGGGGGCCTTGGCGAAGTTGACCTGAAGGGTCAGGTCACGGCCGTCGACCCCGCTCATGGTGACGCTGCCAGTGGTGGCGGTGCTGGCCTGGTACGGCAAGGTGGAGATCAGTTGACCGGTCTCGGTGTCGAACAGCTGGGCGCTGGAGACCCGCCAGTCGGCGCTGGGCAAGACGATGGGGACGACCTTGGGGACGGCGGTGTCGATGCCCTGTCCGACCCCGAAGACCGGGTCGGCCCCGGCGGCGGCCAGGGTCTGACCGTCGATCTGGAAGCTGCCCGAGCCGCCGGTGGCGGTGGCGGCGGGACGGTAGACGGCCGCCGCCAGGCGGTAGACGTAGTCCTCGATCTCACCGTTGCTGGCCCAAGGCTGGCTGCCGTCCGGCGCGATGGTCATGTACTGACCGTCGCTGTTGGTGGGCGCGCTGATGGGCGAGGTGGAGACCTGCAGGCGCAGGCTGGACTGGCCCACGGTCGTGCCTAGGACCAGGTCGCCGGCGGCCACGCCGGCGCTGACGGACGGCGCCCAAGCGGCGGCGGCGGACCAGGGGTTGGACTGCTCAGCCAACCAGGCCTTGACGGCGGTCCTGGGATCAGCCGCCAGATCGCCCGAGACCTGGGCCCTCAGACTGGTGTAAGTCCGGCCGGCCACGTAGACGCCGTTGTTGAAGGGCAGCCGGGCCGAGCCGTAGGTCTGCAGGTAGAGGCCGTCGTCGGTGGCGTTGTGGGCCGCGCCGTCGGTGGCGGGGCCGGCGTAGACACCAGCGCTGGCGCCGAGATAGAGGCTGGGCCCGACGCCGTTGAGGTGGCCGGGGGCGGCGGCCGCGACGGTGGCGGGACCCTTGGCCGAGTCACCGTAGGAGCCGGCCGCGGTGACGCCGAAGTCGACCGCTGGGATCTCGTCCGGCGACTCCAGGTGGACGGAGCTGTAGATCGGAGTCAGAGCCGGGTCCAGGCTCGACCCCAGGGTGGAGTTCCAAGCTTCGCTGAAGGGCGGCGTCAGGTTGCCGGCGCAGGGCCCCGACACCGTCAGCGGTTGGCTCGACCCGCTGGCGCTGTCATAGCACTGGGCCTCGACCCGGTTCTGGGTCAAGGGCTGGGGCAGCAGCAGGCCGGACGAGGCGTAGGTCTGGATGGCGTTGACGCCGTCGACCTTGGGCCGGACCAGACGGACGATGTAGTCGCCCTCACCGGAGGTGATGAAGGAGTAGTCGCCGGAACCGTCGGTTTGACGGACGCCGGCCAGGCTCCAAGCCCCGGAGGGGGCGCGGTTGTAGAGGGCCAAGGTCTGGCTGGCCAGGCCTAGCTCACCCTCGTCCCGGGCCCCGTTGGCGTTGGCGTCGTTGAAGACGGCGCCGGCCACGACGTAGGCGGTCTGGCCGGAGGCCAGATCGAAGGGAGTGAAAGACATATTGTCATTGTTGTTCTGGGGGACGTGGTTGACCAAGCCGCTCATGGGATCGACCCGGAACAGATCGCTGGAGCGGTTGAAGTAGAGCTGACCGTTGAGGAAGGCCATGCCGTAAACATTGCCCAGGGAGGAGTTATCGTTACCGGCGGACGAGCCGGTGAAAGTGGTGACATCGCTGGAGGCCCCCGGAGCGGCCGACAGCATCTGGACGACGTTGTACTTCCACCCGGAATTGTGCGGGCCCGGCGTCACTCGGACCAGATAGATCCTACGCGCGTTATTGCCGGTCAGATCGGTCGGCCGCCACTGGTTGCCGACCGGGGCCGTGCCTTGGACCATGATGTAAGCGTTGCCGTAGCCGTCCAGGGCCAGGTCGGAGGCGACGGTGCCGTTGCCGTTGCAAACCAAGGCGGTCGTGCTGCCCCAGAAGTTATCCGAGGGATTGGCCGGCTGGAGCACACCCGAGGCACGGTAGTTGGTGGTGGTGCGATAGTCGGCGGTGCTGGGATCGATGATCATCATGCGGTAATTGCTGCTGATATGAGCGCACTCGCCACCGGAGAAGAAGATCTCGCCCGTCTTCTGGATCACCTCGCCGCCGGACCAGTAATCGGTCGAGAGGGGGACGCCGGATGCACGTGAGGGAGTGGGTATCCAGAAGGCGTGGGAACGGGTCTCGGTGGTGGTGAAGGCCTCGATCGTGATCCAGTCGCTGCCGGAGGGCTTGGAACCGCCGGTGACGGTGCCGTCGTAGTCGTCCCAGGCCCAGATGTAACCGACCGGAGCGTTGGAATAGGAGCCGCCGTCGACCGCTAGAGTCTCGCCGCCTCTGCTGGAACCGGATATCGCGGTCTTCCTGTTCATGACTTGGGAGGTGATGAGACCGTCGGAGCCGGTGGTGAAGGCCCAGATTCCGTCGGAGCCGGACGTCGCCACATAGACCGTGTCCGAGTCCCAGAGCACCGGGCTGGCCAAGATGTGCCCGCCAGTGCCGGCGTTGGGGGGATAGAGGGCGGCGGCCTCCTGGGCGCTCTGCCACTGCTGCGCCACCGTCACCCCCCCGACCGTGAGAGCCAGAGCGGCCAGCCAGGCGGCGGACCGGCGCAGAGGGTTGATGACACGACTGCGAGAAGGGACGGAGGGGGCGGCCATAGTCTTCCTTCATTTCTGCTCAGAGGGCCGACGACGGACGATCGACACCTTTGGAATCAGAGCTTACACTGCTCCGGTCCTGCCGCCAGGAGGGGACGACTAGCCTCATGTGAAGTGCTCGTGAGGGGTGAACGCCGAAACTCAAGTCTGAGGTATGGAACCCGGCGCCCAACAAGGCCACGACGTTCCTCTCGGACATCATCCCCGCGTCGGCGACCACCGTGATCCCCTTGGCGTCGTGTTCCCGGGCGAACCCCTCCAAGACGGGCAGGATCGTCTTCGTCTCGGCCCGGTCGCCCTCGAACCCGTCCACCCGCAGCGGGAAACCAGACCGGGTGGTCAACAACCCGACCGTGATCTGCGGCTCCAGACGGCGCTCCTTGCTGAATCCGGACTCACG
>JAISCA010000055.1 GCA_031265875.1 Propionibacteriaceae bacterium | reverse complement strand
GGGGGGGGCCCGCCCGCTTGGTTGGGTGGGGGGGGGGGGGGGGGGGGGGGGGGGGTTTTATATTTTGGTGGTGGGGGGGGGCGGGGGGGGGGGGGGGCCGCCCCCCCCCCCCCCCGCCGGCTCGACTCACTTGGACAGTGAGGCGTACCGGAACTGGAAGGAGGCGTCGAGCGTGGTGTCGACGCCCTTGACCTCGTTACGGGCCACGGCGATCGAGCTGCCCTGCAACAGCGGCAGGGTCGAGATGTAGCGCTCCGCCATCAGATCCTGGATCTGCTCCAGCAAGCGGACCCGGGTGGCATGGTCGCCCTCGGTCGACTCTTGCCGGATGAGGTCTTGGATCTCGGTCGACTCGAAGTGGTTGTGGATGAAGTTCTCAGCCGTGAAGAAGGGCGACAGGTAGTTGTCCGGGTCCGGGAAGTCCGGGAACCAACCCAACTGGTAGAGCGGATAGACGTCGGCCACCCGCTCCTGGGCGAAGGTCACCCACTCGGTCGACTGCAGGTTGACCGTGAACAGACCGGAGGCGTCCAGCTGGGCCTTGATGCGGGCGTACTCCTGGTCCGAGGTGGTGCCGTAGTGATCCGGGTTGTACTGCAGATCGAGCGTCACCGGAGTGGTCACCCCGGCGTCGGACAGGTACTGGGCGGCCCGCGTCAAATCCAGCGGATAGGTCTCGCAAGCGGCCTGGTTGGCGCCGGCTTGACCGTCTGGGATCCAAGAGCAGAGCGGGGTGTAGAGATCGTCGTAGACGGTCGCAGCCAGCTCGGCCCGGTCGATGGTGGAGGCGATGGCCTGGCGCACGGCCAGCTTCTGCTCCGGAGTGTCGCCCGGCATGGTGTTGAAGTTGAAGACGATGTAGCGGATCTCGCCGCCGGCCCCATGGTGCACCGTCAGGTCGGAGTAGTTCTTCTCCAGATCGGTGATGTCGGTCGGGGTCAGCGAACGGTAGGCCACGTCGATCTCGCCGGTCGTGATGGCCATCTTCAGGTTGGTCGCCTCGGAGTAGGTCTTGAGCGTGATACCGCCGTTGGCGACCGTGCCCTGGACGCCGTTGTAGGCCTCGTAGGGAGCGAAGGTGATGAGGTCGTTGATCTTGAACGAGGTGATCGTGTACGGGCCGGAGAAGGCGTTGGCGGACACGATCTCGTCATCCGGCGTCAGCTCGGTGGGCGAGAAGACCTCCTCGTCCAGGATCGGTCCGACCGGAGAGGCCACCACCTGCAGGAAGGTCTGATCGTTCTCAGCCAGCAGATGGAAGTTGACCGTCAGCTCGTCGACCACTTCGACCCGGTTCGGGTTCTCCCAGTCCAGGTTGGCCAGCAAGGAGGCCGGGCCGTTGGGATGGTTGATGGTGACTTGACGGTCATAGGAGAACTTGACGTCGCTGGCGGTCAGAGCGTGTCCGTTGGCGAATTTGAGGCCGGACTTGAGCTTGCACTGGACCACGGTCGGCTCGGAGAACTCGCAGCTCTCGGCGGCGTCCGGGCGTGGTGTCACATCGCCCGGCTTGAAGCCGTAGAGGAACTGGTAGCCCTGGATCTCGACCGTATAGGAGCCGTTGTCATAGCTGCCGGCCGGGTCGAGCGTGGCCACGCGGTCAGTGGTGCCGACGATCAGAGTGGGTTTGTCGTTGCCGCTGGGCGTGGACGAGCCGCACCCAGTCAGGGCCAAAGCGGCGGCCAGCCCGAGTGTGGCCAGCCCGGCGGCCTTCTTCACAGATGCCATGGGTACGTAACTTTCTGTCTGGTCCGGGAACCCGGACTTGGGGACTGGCCACGGGCGCGTCAGCCAGCGGCAGTCGATACGGAAAGAGCCCTTCCAGCCCTCGGAGGACCTGGATGGGTGGTCGGTTACTTACCGGGGAAGCTTATGCCTTGTCCGGACCTCCTGCCAATCCCTGGACAGCGGCCCATTTCCCAGCCCGACGACCGTCCCAGCGCCGTCATCGACCGGCCTCGGCCCAGCCCAACGGCCGGGTCGGCGCCGCTGGATCGGTCAGCTCGGTCCGGTCAGGTGGGCCCACAGACCGTCCAAGTCGCAGGCCGCCGCCGGATCGCGCCGGATCAGACCGGACATGCCCGGGTTGTCCTGGTAGCGAGGGATGACGTGGACGTGGAAATGGAAGACTTCCTGACCGGCCACCGCCCCAGCGTTGGACAGGAAGTTGACGCCGTCCGCGCCCAAACGCCGGCGGACCAAGTCGGCCACCGCCGTCAGACCGGGCCCGACTTCCTGCCAGGCGCTGGCGTCGTCGGCCCCGTCGGCCAGGTGGCGGCGCGGCACCACCAGACTGTGGCCCCGCTGCCAGGGCCCGATGTCGAGGAAGGCCACGGCCCGGTCGTCGGACCAGAGCTGGCGCGATGGGATCTGACCGGCCACGATGCGGCAGAACAGGCAGTCTTGGCTCATCGTGGGCTCCTGACTGAGTGAGCCAGGGGTTGGCCTAGGGCCAGCCGGTTGAGCTGCTCGGACAATAGGCGCAGATAGCGGGGCCAGTAGCTGTTGGCGTAGCCGCCGATGTGTGGCGTCCAACTCAGCCGCTGGACGCGCCAGAGGGGATGGTCGTCGGGCAAAGGCTCCGGGTCGGTCACGTCCAAGGCCAAGCGCAGCCGGTCGGCCTGGGCCACCAAAGCGTCGCTGTCGACGATGGCGCCCCGGCCGACGTTGACCAAGACGGCCTGGTCGGGCAGCCGGGAGAGCCGGTCGGCGTCGAACAGGCCGATGGTGTCGGGCGTGGCCGGCGCCGTGATGAAGATGACATCGGTCTGAGGCAACAGGCGGTCCAGATCGGCGCTGGGGTGGACTTCGGGATCGGTCCGGGCCCGGCGCGCCACCCGGGTCAGAGAGGCCAGTTCGAAACCGGCCAGGCGCCGCTCGACGGCTTGGCCGATCCGGCCGTAGCCGAAGATCAGAACCCGTTTGTCGGCCAGGGTGTCGCCGTAGACGGGGGCGAAGCGACGGGCTTGGCGATCCAGGACGTAACCATCGAAGCCGCGTAGGGCGCGCAGGGCCAAACCGATGGCCAACTCGGCCGTGCCGGCGTCGTGCACGCCAGGGGCGTTGCAGACCCCGCTCCAGGGCGGCAAGCGGTCCAAGATGTGCTCGAAACCGGCCGAGGCCAACTGGACCCAACGCAGACGGGGCAATTCACGCCCGACCAGCTCTTGGCAGATCTGGAGGTCGCGATAATTGGGGAAGGCCAAGAACTCGACCCGGTCGTAGCCCGTCTCAGGCAAGCGGCCGGCGTCCAACAGATCGATCTCCAACTCATCCGGCAGCCCCGGCAGCTCCCGCCGGGCCCGCTCGATCGAGTCGAAGGGCAGCCAGACCAGTGTCATCGTCGCTCTCCTTGTCCGGCGGCGCCGCCAGTGTCCTGGTCCTGCGCCAGAGATTGGTCCACCGGGCCGCGGACGGGGAAACCAGCCTCGGCCAGGGCCAGTTTGACCTGATCGATGGTGACCGTCCCGTAGTGGAACACACTAGCGGCCAGCACGGCGTCGGCTCCGGCGCGGGCCGCCGCCACGAAATCGGCCGCCTGGCCGGCCCCGCCCGAGGCGATCAGAGGCACCTCGACCAAATCTCTGACCCGCCCGATCAACTCGACGTCGAAACCAGCCGTGGTGCCGTCGGCGTCCATCGAGTTGAGCAGGATCTCCCCCACCCCCCGCTCGACCGCCTGCTTGGTCCAGGCCAAGGCGTCCAAACCGGCCGCGCGACGGCCACCGTGGGTGGTGACGCCGAAACCGGAGGGCTGACTGGGATCGCGCCTAGCGTCGACCGACAGCACGAGGACTTGGTTGCCGAAACGACGCACGATCTGATCGATCACCTCGGGCTGGCGGATGGCGCCGGTGTTGATGCCGACCTTGTCGGCGCCGCTGCGCAAGAGCTGGTCGACGTCGGCGACCGAGTTGACTCCCCCGCCCACCGTCAAGGGGATGAAGATGGTCTCGGCCGTCCGCGCCACCATCTCACGGGTGGTGGCGCGCTGCTCGGCCGAGGCCGAGATGTCGAGGAAGGTCAGCTCGTCGGCGCCGGCCTGGCCGTACTGGCGGGCCAGCTCGACCGGGTCGCCGGCGTCACGCAGGTTGAGGAAGTGGACCCCTTTGACGACCCGTCCGGCGTCCACGTCGAGACAGGGGATGACTCGGATCGCGACTGCCATGGGGTCAGCCTAGTGTGCGGCCGAGCCCCGAATCGGTTAGACGCTGCCATACTTTAGGGACACCACTCCGTTCCGGCAGGAGGGACCATGAGCGTCGACCCGCGTCAGCCTTGGGCTCCGTCCACCGACCAGGACGGCTCGACCGCAGACTTGGAGATCGGCGGCTACCGCCTCTACCAACCCGATCCGACGGCCGCTCTGGCCCCGCTCGGCCAGCCCCAGGACCCGCCCCGTCCGGCTCCACCGCCGGCCCGGCCCCCGGCTCCAGCCGGGCCCAGGTTCCGGATCATCGCCGGTCTGGTGGGAGCGGCCCTCGCCATCTCGATGGTCGTCGGTGGCCTGGCCTTCATGAGGGGCAACATGTCCACCTACCTGCCGCCTGAGATCTCCTGGGCCGAACCGGATCAGCCGGTCCCCCATCCTCCGCTGGCGCCCGGGGCGGATCTGCGCGGAGCCGACCTGTCCAGCCAGGACCTGACCGGGGCCGATCTGTCCGGCGCCGATCTCAGAGGGGCCGACCTGAGTTACTCCGACCTGACCGGAGCCGACCTTGATGGCGCCGACCTACGCGGCGCCAACCTGTACGAGGCCAATCTGACCGGGGCCGACTTCAGCGCCGCCGACCTGCGCGACGCCGACCTGTCTTGGGCCCAAGCCGCCGGCTCCACCTTCCCCGGGGCCGACGCCAGAGGGGCCAACTTCAGCGGGGCCGATCTGCGCGCCACCGATCTGAGCGATCTAAGGGCGGCCGGGGCCGATTTCCAGGACGCCGATCTGAGAGGGGCGAGTTTGAACGGCACCGATCTCAGCGGGGCCAACACCGACGGGATCCAGCGCTAGTGTCCCCCGCCGGAAGTTCCCGGTGATAGAAGGGGACGTCAAACGGGGCGGCTGGCCAGGCGGGAGACACTAGCCTCCGACCTCTGAGACCGATGGCCTCAGTCCCCCAGATCGACCACGCCCCGGCGCAGCCGACCCACCAGGTCACGGCAGATCCGGGCCAGACCGGCGACCGTCGACTGGCCGGCTGAGCCAGTCTCCCCCGCCAGGAGTTGGCCGCTGGCGTCCGCCATCTGATCGGCCAGATCGATGATCTGCCGCACCCAACGCACGAAGTCTCCGGCCGGCAGGCCGGTCAGGTCGATGACCTCCCCCAGGCTGGCTCCGGCGGCCCAGTCGTAAGCGGCTTGGGCGAAACCCGGGTCGAGCCGGCGCCTGGGATCGAGCCGATGGGAGCGCTCCAACGAGCCGACCGACCGCCATAGGCCTTGTAACCGTTCCAGAGCCCGTTGGCTGGCCCGATCCGGCATCCGCCCAGGCGGCCGGCGGTCATGGGCCCTGGCCTCGTAGACCAAGCAGGACAAGACCGCCGCCAGCTGTGGTCCGGTCAGTCCCGCCCACAACCCGTCCAGGACCGCCTCCGCCACCACTAGGTCCTGCTCGCCGTAGAGCCGGGCCAGCAGCCGGCCCCGCTCGGTCACGGCCAAACCCTGATCTGAGCGAGTCAGATAGCCCAAGGTCTCCAGCACGCCGCAGACCTGGTCGAAGCGGCGCACCAAAGCCCGCGAGCGGCCCGGGGTCTGGCCCCGGTCGGCCTGGAACTGGGCGAAGCTCCGCTCCAGCAGGTCTCGGGTGCGGTCTTGGCCCAGCGAAGCGATCAGATTGACCACCATGTTGGCGGTCGGGTTGAAGGCCGAGCGCAAAGGATAGGTCCGCCGGGCGGCCAAGCCGGCCAGGGCTCTGGGGTCGAGGCCGGTCTGCCAGGTCACCACGGCGTGGCCTTGCCGGTCGATGCCGCGCCGCCCGGCCCGCCCCGTCAGCTGGGTGTACTCCCCGGCTGTGATGTCGGCGTGGGACTGGCCGTTGTACTTGACCAGCTTGTCCAACACCACCGTGCGGGCCGGCATGTTGACGCCCAAGGCCAAGGTCTCGGTGGCGCAGACGACCTGGACCAGCCCGGCCGTGAAAGCCTCCTCGACGACTTGCTTGAAGGCCGGCAAGAGACCGGCGTGATGCGCCGCCAAGCCGCGTTGGAAAGCCTCCAGCCAGCGCTCATAGCCCAGCGCCTCCAAGTCGTCACTGGTCAGCGAGGCCACCGCCCGTTCGGCCAAGGCGGTCAAGCGGGCGGCCTGGTCGGAGTCGGTCAGACGGACGCCGTCGGCCACCAGGCGCCGCACGGCCTGATCGCAGCCCTGACGGGAGAAGATGAAGTAGATGGCCGGCAGAAGGTCCTGGCGCTCCAGCTCGTTGACCACTTCGAAGCGCCGCGGGGCCAGCTTGGAGCCAGCCGACCAACGGGCGGAGTGGGCGCCGCCGAAGGCGCCGGAGCCGTAGCTGATCTGTCGCCGGCCCCGCCCGGACCGCCCTCTGGGCCGGCGGGCGTCGTCGCGCACCTGGGCCGACTCGCCTTTGGCCAAGCGGAGCAATTCCGGGTTGACCTTGACCCGCCGCTCGGTAGGATCGTCCAAGGCGGTCGGGGCGACGCCGTCGTAGAGGTCCCACAGCCGGCGGCCGGCGAAGACGTGTTGGTGCAGTGGCACCGGCCGGCGCTCCGACACGATGGTGGCGACCGGGCCGCGGACCTGGTCCAGCCAGTCGCCGAATTCCTCCACGTTCGAGACCGTGGCCGACAGCCCGACCAGCCGGACCTCAGGATCCAGCCCCAGGATGACTTCCTCCCAGACCGGCCCCCGGAAGGGATCCGACAGGTAATGGACCTCGTCCATCACGACGTGGGACAAGCCGTTCAGAGTGGCCGACTGGGCGTAGATCATGTTGCGCAGGACCTCAGTCGTCATGACCACCACGGCGGCCTCCGAGTTGATCGACTGGTCGCCGGTCAACAGGCCGACCCGCTCGGCGCCGTACTGGGCCGCCAAGTCGTGGTGCTTCTGATTCGAGAGGGCCTTGATCGGAGTGGTGTAGAAGCACTTGCCACCCTGTTCCAAGGCCAGCCAGACGGCGAACTCTCCCACCACCGTCTTGCCCGCCCCGGTCGGCGCCGCCACCAGCACGCCGGAACCATCGGCCAGAGCGGCGCAAGCTTCAAGCTGATAATCGTCCAGGGGGAAGCCATAACGGTCTTGGAAGACCTGCGACTGGCTCATGAGGCCTTTCTCCGCCGCGACAGCGACCGCGACGGCGGCGCGTAGACGGTCAAAGCCTCCGGCACGATCTGGACGTGCAAGGGCACCGGTCCCAACACCTCGCCGTCGGCCATGCCGTAGAGACCGTCGCCGTCGATCATGACCTCCTTGGCCTTGAGCCGTTCGACCGCCGGATCTTTGACGAAGGCGCCGGTGAACATGCTGGGCAGCAGCCTCAGCAGGGTCAAGCGCGAGACCGGATGGATGACGGTGACGTCGAGCAGACCGTCGCTGGGCGAACCGTCGGGGGCGATGTTCATACCACCACCGAAATAGGTGGCGTTGGCGACGGAGACGAACATGGCGGTCTGCGACCGGGCTTCGCCGTCGATCACCAGCCGGTAGGGCAAGGGCTTGAAACGGCGCAACTCGGCCAAGGCGGCGACGGCGTAGGCCATCGAACCCCAAGCCCTCGGCATGGCGTTGCCGCGCCGGGAGACGAAGGCGTCGTAGCCGGTCGAGACCACCGAGCCGACCCAGCTATGGCCGCCGCCATGCGCCATCTGACCGGTCACCGAGGCCAGATCGAGTTGGCGCGTGACCCCCTCGACGACGATCCGAGCGGCCTTCAAGGGGTCCAAGGGCAGGCCCACGCCACGGCAGAAATCATTGCCGGTGCCGGCTGGGATCAAACCCAACGGCAGGCCGCTCTGAGCGACGGCGTTGAGGCCCAGATGCATCATGCCGTCGCCGCCCATCACGACTAAGGCGTGATGGCTGGGGTCGGACGGAGGGGCCTGGGCGACGGCTTGATGGCAATAGTCACGGGCCTGCTCGAAGCTGTCCGCTCGCCGCACCTCCAGCGTGCCCTCCGGCAAACCGCGCAACAGTTCGGCCATGACCTGGGGTAGGAGACGACCGGCCCGACCGCGACCGGCGGTCGGGTTGACCACCAGGGTGCAGGTGGGGTTGCCGTTCGACATGGTGATCTCCTCAGGCCCTGGCCCCCGGTTGGCCAGGTGACGGTCGGGTCCAAGGACTGGCCTGACCGGCCTCGGTCAGAAAGGCCGACTGACTGGTCAACTGGTCCAGACTGTCCGAGGCCTGGCGGATCAAGGCGCGACCGCTCAGCCAGACCCGCCTGAGCCCCCAGAAGGTGACGGCGGCGCCCAGGAGAGCGATGGCGACGAAGATAGCGGTCCAAACCACGCCGCCATGTTAGCTCGACTCGGGCGCTCGGCGCTCGGACTCATCAGACGCGGTCTCGATCCAAACCAGCGCTGGCGTAAGCCGCCAGCGCCCGAGCGGCCTCGGCGGCGGCCGGCCGGCCGGCCTCGGCCGGAGCTAGGACTTCGACCGCCGAGCCTAGGCGCAGCAACAGCCAGCGGAGCCAGCCGGCGTCGGCCACCGGCAGGGTCAGCTCGCAATCGCCGTCCGCCCGCTCGGCCTGGGCGCTGACTGGGTAGTACTCAGCGATCCAACGCGCCGTCGGATGGACCAGCAAGCGGACCGAGTCGGCTTGGCCGAGGGTGGCCAGCCAAGCGCCCGATCCGGGAGCCCGCCCGTGATCGGTCGTGGTCTGGCCGGTCGGACGGACCGCGACGATCCGGTCCAGCCGGTAGGTCCGCCAATCCGACCGCTCCAGCGACCAAGCCGACAGGTAGGCCGCGCCATCGGCCAACTCCAAGCGGACCGGGTCGACCAGCGGATGGCTGGTCTTGCCCCGCGCCACTCCGTCGTAAGTCAAAGTCACCCGCTCGGCGGCGCCGATGGCCCGCTGCAGCTGGGCCCGGATGGCCGGGTCGCCAGCGGCGACCTGGACGCTGGCCCGGCCGGCCGCTTCTGGGGCCAGCCCAGTCAGCTTGGCCAGCAGCGAGTCGATCACCGGATGGACCGAGGCGGCGGCCACCTCCCGGATGGCTTGCAGAGCCACGATCAGACCGGCCGCCTCGTCCAGACTGAGCCGCAGCGGCCGGCTCAAGACCTCGGCGTTGCTGAGATAGATCAGCCCCTCGCCGTCCACCAAGTCCATGTCGACTTCGATCAGGTCGCCCGGCAGGCCGCCGGGCAAGCCGCAGAGGAAGGCCACTTCGAGATCGGCCCGGACCACTTCCGGCGACCAGCCGAAATTGGCCGCCGCCTGGTCCAGAGCGATGCCGGGGTGACGTTGCAGGTAAGGGATCAGGAGCAGGAGCCGGGCGACCTGCTCGGCCGCTGTCTCAGCCATGGCCGACCGCCTGGGATCCGGCCACCTGGCGCAGACGTTCCAGGACCAGGTGGCGCAACTCGGGCGGGTCCAGCACTAGCACGTCCGCCCCAGCGGCGCAGGCCTCGGCCACGATCTCATCCTCGCGGGTGTACGGCACCTGGTAGAGCCGGTAACCTTCCGGGGCCCAGCCAGCGACCGGCCGGCCCCGCCGCCGCAGGGCGCCGGCCCCATCCGGACGCAGGGCCAGCCGGGCCGAAGCGGTCGGGTCGGGGTCGTCCAAACCGGCTCCGACCAGCGCCAGGTCCGCTTCTGTGACGGGAGCGAAGGGACCCGCTCGATCATCCAAGACCGGTTGTCCAGTGATCCGGGAGAGCCGGAAGACACGCCCGCCGACACCCGCTTCCAGACCCACCACGTACCAGGCCCCCCGCCGTAGGACCAAACGCCAGGGCTCGACTAGACGGGCCCGGCCGTGGTACTCGAAACGGACCGGCCTGCGACTGATCCAGGCCTGCCAGATGACGGCGAAGGCCGGCTCCCGCGTCGGCAGGCTGGGGGCCAGGGCGACGGCCCGTTCGACGTTGACGTCGACCCCGCCCGCCTTCAGTTTGGCCACCGCGCCAGCGGCGGCCGGTTCCAAAGCGGCCTCCCGCCAGACCGTGGCGGCCAAGCCGACCAGCGTCGACTCGGCCACGCTGAGGCTGAGCGGAGGCAGCTCGAAGGCTTCCCGCCGGATGCGGTAGCCGTCGGCCTCGTCGCTCAGCGGATCGCTCGGACCGGTCTCGATCGGCACCCCCAGGCCACGCAACTCATCCTTGTCTCGCTCGAAGGTGCGTAGGAAGGCGGCCTGGCTGAGGCCGGCGTAACCTTCGAGGCTGGCTTGGATCTGGTCCCGCGTCACGTAACGACGAGCCGCCAACAGGCAGAACACCAGGTTGAGCAGGCGTTCGGTCTTGCGCGAGGCCATGGTCCCCTCAGTCCTCTCCGCTGGGCCGGGACGACCGCCGGTCCGACGGGTGGCGGCGGTCGGGTTACGATGCCATCCTGTCAGGTCGACTGGTCCAAGGCGACCAACCGGGCCGGGAGGAAAATGGCTGGACGATTCGCGCCGACGCCCACGGCGGCGCTCCACCTGGGCAATCTGCGCACCGCCGTGGGAGCGTGGCTGGCGGCGCGCGCGGCCGGCTTGGCTTTCCGGCTCCGGATCGAGGACTTGGACCAGGCCCGGGTCCAAGCCGCCCGCGGATTGGCGGCCAGCCAACTCGACGACTTGGCCCAGCTGGGCTTGGACTGGGACTCCCCAGCGCTCTACCAGTCCGACCGCCAACTGGTCTACGAACGGGCTTTGGACCGGATCCGGGACCTGACCTACGAGTGCTTCTGCACCCGGCGGGAGATCGCCGCCGCCGCCTTGGCCCCGCACCCCGACGGATCGGCCCCCTACCCGGGTTGGTGCCGTGACCTCAGCCCGGCCGAACGGCGCCGCCGGCGCCAGCTCCGGCCGCCGGCTCTACGGGTGCGGGCCGACCAGGCCCAGATCGGTTTTCAGGACTTGGTGGCCGGAGCGGTGACGGGCGCGGTGGACGATTTCGTGATCCGGCGCGGCGACGGCGTCTTCGCCTACCATTTCGCCGTGGTGGTGGACGACGCCGCCCAGGGCGTCAGCCAGGTGGTGCGGGGCGACGACCTGCTCGACTCGACGCCTAGGCAAATCTGGCTGGGCCGCCAGTTGGGCCTGCCTCAGCCGGTCTACGCCCACCTGCCCCTGGTCTTGGATCACCATGGCGCCCGTCTGGCCAAACGCGATCGCTCGGTCGGCCTGGCTGGCTTGCGGGCGGCCGGCCTCAGCCCGGCCCGCTTGGTCTCGATCCTGGCCGCCTCTTTGGGCCTCACCCCGCCGGGACCCCGCTGCGCCTTGGCCGAGCTGGTGTCAGGCTTCGACTGGGCCTTGACGCCGCGCCGACCCTGGCTGGCGGACCCGGCCAGTTGGTCAGACGGCTAGAAGCCCCAAAAAGTGTCCTCCCTCCGCTGCGCTCCGGTCCGGTACTTTTCTTAGGACCCCGAGACTCACCCCAAAAAGTGTCCTCCCTCCGCTGCGCTCCGGTCCGGTACTTTTCGGGGACCCCGAGGGAGAAACCGAAACTCGGCTCATTCGTCGAAGTTTCAGACTCCTAGTGAAGCTAGTGGGCTATGCGCTGGACCGGCCTCAGAGCGTCTCAGGCGTACAAGACGTCGATCAGGAAGACCATGGTCTCCCCGGCCTTGACGTCGATCTGCTTGTTGCCCTTGGGGTAGGCCAATTCACTGGGCACGATCAGAAGCACGCGGCTGCCTTGTTCGACGCCGACCAGAGCGTTCTGCCAGCCCGGGATGGTGCTGGAGAGGTAGCCCCGGACCGGGCTGAAGCCATAGGTCTGACGGGCCAGACGACCGGCCCAGGTGTACTCGGCGTAGTTGACCTCGATCAGGCTGGACTCGCTGATGGCCGGCCCGGTCCCCTTGGTCAGAACTTGGATCTTGAGCTCGCTGGGGGCCGACAGGCCGCTCGGCACGGTCACCACCGGATGGTCGGTCTCACCCGAGACCTCGGGCAGGTCGGCGCCCGGACGGACGGCGGAGCCACGCGGCCCGGACAAGGCGACCTCTAAGATCTCGGCCACGAAGATGAGCGAATCGCCCACCTCGATGCCGGCGTTGGCGTTGCCGCCGTCGGGGTCGTAGCCATCGCTGCCAGGCATGCCGATCAGGACCCGGCTGCCCACTCGCTGACCGACCAGACCGCGCTGGAAGCCGACCACGACGCCGTCGACCAAGAAGTCGGCCGGAGCGCCCCGGGAATAGGAGTCGTCGAAGGACTCGCCGGTGCGACCGTTGACGCCGTAATAATGAACCTTGATCAGACCGGTCTCGGGCACCACGTCGCCGTCGCCCGGGTCGAGCACCCGCGTCTGAGTCCGGTCGATGGCCCAAGGCGCGGGCACCGTGACGGTCGGCGCCTCCCCCGGCCCGCCGGTGACCGTGATGGCGTCGAGATTGGTCGAGACCGGGATGGGCTCGCTGGTGGGCTCATCCGCCGTCGGGCTGGCGGAGGGATCCGTCGGCAGAGCGCTGGCGTCGGTGTTGGGGTCGATCAGGGCCGTCTCGGAGGAGCTGGGGCTGGTCGAAGGGTCGGAGCTGGGGCCACCGCAGCCGGCCAGGCCGAGCACCAAACCGAAGGCCAAACTAAGTCCGGTCCCAACGGTCAATCGCTTGAGGTTCACCCGTGCAGGTTACCCGACTCGACACCGGTCTGACACGTCAGCCGGGCGGGGTGGGACGATCCGGAGTCAAGCGGCCCCGGCCAAACGGTCCGGAGCCTGATCAGAGCTGGGCGGCGTCGAACAGCTCGCCCAGCTCTTGCCGGGTCAAGGGCCGGGTCCGGCCGGAGGCCAGGTCGCCCAGCCGGACCGGGCCGACGCGGGTCCGGCCCAAACGGCGGACCGGGTGCCCGAGGACTTCGAACATCCGGCGCACGACCCGGTTACGGCCGCTGTGCAAGACCACCTCGACCAAGCTGCGGTTGGCGGTGGCGTCGATCAGCTTGACCCGGTCGGCTTTGACCGGGCCGTCCTCTAGGACTAGACCGGAGCTGAGACGGTTCAGGACGACCCGCTCCACCACCCCTTCGACCTCGGCCAGATAGGTCTTAGTGACCTCGTACTTGGGATGGCTCAAGCGTTGGGCCAGATCGCCGTCGTTGGTCAAGATGATCAGCCCCTCCGTGTCGGCGTCGAGCCGGCCGACGTGGAAGAGACGGGCGCCGTGATGGGGCAGATAATCGGCCAGACAGGGCCGGCCCTCGGGATCGGACATGGTCGACACCACCCCGCGGGGCTTGTTCAAGACCAGGTAGAGATGCTGGCGCTGAGGCGGCAGACGTTTGCCGTCGACCCGGATATGGTCCCGCTCCGGGTCGACCCGGGCTCCCAGTTCGGTCACGACTCGCCCATTGACCTCGACCCGGCCCTCGACCATCAACTGTTCGCTGGCCCGGCGCGAGGCCACCCCGGCCTGGGCCAGGACCTTCTGCAGGCGGACGCCTTCGCTGTCAGACATGGTCGGCCTCCGACTCGGTCTCAGGGGTTGGCGCGGTCCCGGAGGCCGGCTCGGCGGTGGAGTCTCGCCCCAGACCAGCCGCCGGCTCGGCCCCGGCGACAGCGGTCTCGGCCAGGTCCGGAGCGGACGCCGGCGGACCGTCCTCGGCTCCGGCCGATTGGGCCACCAAACGGGCCAGCTCGGCGTCCAGCTGAGCCGCGTCGGGCAGATTGGGGGCCAGCGGCGGCAGGTCGTCCAAACCGGTCAGCCCCATCCGCTCCAGGAAATAGTCGGTCGTGGACAGCAGCCCGGCCCCAGTCTCCTCGTCCTTGCCGGTCTCGGCGATCAGGTCACGCGCCAGCAAGGTCCTGACCACACCGTCGACGTTGACCCCGCGCACGGCTGAGACCCGGCCCCGGCTGATCGGCTGGAGGTAGGCGATCACGGCCAGGGTCTCCAAACCAGCCTGGCTGAGCCGGCCCTGTTGCCCTGCGATCAGGCTCTGGCCGACCGCTTGGGCCAGGGCCGGGTCGGTGTAATAGCGCCAACCGGCCCCCACCCGGCGCAGTTCGAAACCGCGCCCGGTGCGACGGTAGAACTCGGCCAACTCGGCCAAGGCGGTCGCCACCTCGGCCTCCTCCCGGCCCAGGCTGTCGGCCAGGTCGGCCTGTCGCAGCGGCTCGGTCGCCATCATCAGGAGGGCCTCCAGGACGGCCGCCAAGGGAGCGACCTGAGGATCTGACCCGGCCGGAGCGTCGGTCAGCTCAGTCGGTTCGGTCATGCGGTCTCCTGCTCGCTCGGCGTCTGGTTCTCGTAATCGTCCACGATCTCGACCGTGGCTTGGTCGCCACCGACCCAGGCCACCATCAGGTCGCCCAGAGGGTCGAGCTGCTCGAAGCCGACCAGGCCGGAGCGGTACAACTCCAGCAGAGCCAAGAAACGGGCCACCGTCACCAACCGGTTGGCGGCGTCGGCCACCAATTGACGGAAGGTGGTCCGGCGCAGCCGGCGCAGCCGCTCGGCCACCCGAACGCCTTCCTCGGCCACCGACACGGTCGGCGCCCAGAGATGGGCGGTCGAGACCTGTGGGACCTCGGCTGGAATCATGGCCCGGGCGGCCAGGGCGGCGAACTGGGGACCGGTCAGATTGATCTCAACCTCGGGCACGAGGCGGGCGAAGACTGGTTCCAAGCCGCCCGGACGGGCTTGGCGGCGGGCCTCGTCGGCCAGGGCGTTCTCGATCCAGGCCGCCACCCGTTTGAAGGCGCGGTACTGCAAGAGACGGGCGAAGAGCAGGTCGCGGGCCTCCAAGAGGGCCAGGTCGTCCTCGTCCTCGACCTCGCCTTGGGGCAGCAAGCGGGCCGTCTTAAGGTCGAGCAGAGTGGCCGCCACGACCAAGAACTGACTGGCTTGGTCGAGATCCCAATCCGGACCTTGCTGACGGATGTGGGCGATGAAGTCGTCCGTCACCTGGGACAGAGCCACCTCGGTGATGTCGAGACGATGTTTGGCGATCAGACTGAGCAAGAGGTCGAAGGGACCCTCGAAATTATCCAGCCGAACGGAGAATTTGACTTCCTCTCCCGCCAGCGCGCCTTCGGACACAGTCGGCTAAGAGCCGATCCGCTGGACCAGGTCGGCGTCCAGCCCGTGATCGGCCAAGTCCTCCAGAGCGGCCGCGATGGCGGCTCGCACGATCCGGCCCCGGTCGACCGTGACACCGGCCTGGCGCAAGGTCAAGCGGGCCTGCTCCAAGGCGATCAGCTCCTGATTGGAGACGTAGACAGTGATCTTCTCATCGTGGCGGACACGGCCAGTGGCCTGTCCGGCGGTCGCCGCAGCCGGTCCGCCGGGGCCGGTGGTGGGCCGGAAGAGTTCGGCCGCACCAGGCAGGTTCACGCGGCGGGGCATCGTTGCAAGACCTCCCGTGCCAACATTCTGTATTGCTGAGCGCCAGACGAGTCGCTGGCGTAGCTCGTGATCGGCTCTCCGGCCACGGTGGTCTCAGGGAACTTGACCGTACGACGGATAGTGGTGTGGAAGACGACGTCGCCGAAGGCTTCCACCACCCGCTCCAGGACCTCCCGGTTGTGCAAGGTGCGGCCGTCGTACATCGTCCCCAGGATGCCGACCAGCTCCAGCTTGGGGTTGAGCCGGTTGTGCACCTTGTCGATGGTGTCAATCAGCATGGCCACGCCGCGCAGGGCGAAGAACTCGCATTCCAAGGGGATGATGACCCCGTCGGCGGCGGTCAGAGCGTTGATGGTGAGCAGCCCGAGGGAGGGGGCGCAGTCGATCAAGATGACGTCGTAAGCGGTCTTGAGCGGGGCCAGGACCCGGGTCAGAGTGTGCTCGCGGGCCACCTCGGAGACCAGCTGGACCTCGGCCGCCGACAGATCGATGTTGGCTGGCAGAATGTCCAACCCGACTGTCGAAGAGGCCACGATGGCGTCTTGGGGCAGAGTCCCGGACCCCATCAGGAGGTCGTAGACGCTGGCCTCACGAGTGTGCGAATTGACACCCAGACCGACCGATAGCGAGCCCTGGGGGTCGAAATCGACCAGCAGGACGCGTCGGCCGGCCTCGACCAGGCAGGCCCCCAGATTGATGGTGCTAGTGGTCTTGCCCACGCCGCCCTTCTGATTGCACAGGGCCAAGACGACCGCCTCCTGATGGGTCGGGTCGCGCGGAGCGGGGCGGGGCAGATCGGGCCAAGGCCGTCCGGTCGGTCCGACCTGATCTGGGCCCTCGGCCTGAGACCGTTCACCACGGGAGGTCCTCGCCACCAATCCTCCTTGCCAGTATGCCGGGTTCGACGCTTCAGCTGATGGACGCCGTCCGGGGACGCGACGCGGTCCTATCCGCCATCTGCCCTAGCCTAGCGGTCCGATCAAGCGCCCTGTCACCGCCAAGGCTTCAAATGGCCTTGGCTCAAATGGCTCTAGGGTGGGCGGCCCGGTAGACCTCACGCAGGTGGTCGACTGTGACCAAGGTGTAGAGCTGGGTGGTGGCGACCGAGGCGTGGCCCAGCAGCTCCTGCACCACCCTGAGATCGGCTCCGCCGTCGATCAGGTGGGTGGCGTAGCTGTGACGCAGGGTGTGGGGCGAGACCTCGACTGCGATTCCGGCCCGTCGGGCTAAGGCCTGGACCCGGTTGAAGGCGCTCTGACGGCTCAGCCGACCGCCCCGGGCGTTGAGGAAGAGAGCGGGTGGAACCGGCCGGCCGGAGGCGGCCAGCCCCGGGCGCCCCCGCACCAGATAGGCGTCGAGGGCTTGACGGGCGAAACCACCCACCAGGGCCAGGCGTTGTTTGCCGCCTTTGCCCTTGAGCAACAAGCCCAAGCTGGGATCGTCCAGCAAGCGACGGACCTCGTCGACGTCGAGGGCCACGACTTCGGAGATCCGGGCTCCGCTGCCGTACAACAGCTCGACCAGGGCGCCGTCACGCAATTCGATCGGCCCGGCGCCCGCAGCCGACGCCCCGGCGGCTCCGATGAGGGCGTCCACCTGCTCCAGGCTGAGCGCCTTGGGCAAGCGCCGACCGATGGCCGGCGGGGCGACCTCGGCGGCCGGATCGAGCCGGGTCAGCCCCTCGGCGGCCCAGAAACGGTGCAGTCCGCGCACCGCCGCCACGGTCCGAGCGATCGAAGCCGGGGCCAAGCCGAGGCCGCGCAAATAGCCGGTGAAACCGTCCACCTGTCCGCTCTCGATCTGATCCGGTCGGGTCAGGCCGAGCTGCGCCAGATAGGCCAGGTAGCGGTCCAGGTCGCGCCGGTAAGCGGCCACCGTGTTGGCGGCCAGACCGCGCTCGGCCACCAAATGGCCGAGGTAGTCGGCCAAGCCTTGGGACAATCGGCTGACGGTCACCGGGGTGGGGCCGACCAGCGGCGGTCGCGGGCGGCTTTGGTCTGACGGGCCGGCCAATCGGATTGGGCCGGGCGCAGACGGTCGAGCCGGCCGGCGGAACGAGCGGCGGCCAAGGCCAGCAGGCCCATGACCAGGGTGGGAGATTGCAACCGCCCCTCGAAAACGGCCTCGACGGCTTCGTCCAAATCGACCCAGCCGACCTTCATCTCGGCTTCCTCGTCGGCTAAGACGAAGCCTGAGGGCCGGGCGGCCGGGCGCAAGCGACGGGCTAAGAAGATGCGGATCGACTCCTGGCTGGAACCGGGCGAGGTGAAACAGTCGACCAGCACCCGCCAGTCGTCGGCGGCCAGCTGGGCCTCTTCGGCCAATTCACGCTGAGCCGCCGTCAGAGCCGGCTCGTCGGCCAGGTCGAGCAACCCGGCCGGCGGTTCGACGCAGACCCAACCGACCGGATGGCGGTACTGCGCCACCACGGCCACCCGGTTCCGATCGTCCAAGGCCATGATGGCGACCGCCCCCGGATGGACCAGCCAGTCCCGCACCATGGTCTGACCGGTCGGGGTCGTGACCTCATCGGTCAGCCATTGACTGACACGGCCCGGGGCCCAGGACACGGTTCGGGCCGACCAATCCTCCGGCCGGTCGGCCAGGTCGCCGCCCCGTAGGACCGGTCCGGGCAGAGCCACCGTCATGGCTCCACCGGCAACCGGTTGGACAGCTTGCGTTCCAGGGCGGCTTGGACCAGTCCTCGGAAGAGGGGGTGCGACCTGGTCGGACGCGACTTCAACTCCGGGTGACCCTGGGTGGCGACGAAGAAGGGGTGCTGGTCGACGGGCAATTCGATGAACTCGACCAGGGTGGAGTCCGGCGAGGCGCCCGAGACGACCAGGCCGGCGGCTTCCAGTTGGCTCCGGTAGGCGTTGTTGACCTCGTAGCGATGGCGGTGGCGCTCCGTCACCTTGGTGGTCCCGTACAAGCGGGCCGCCAAGGATCCCTTGACTAGTTCGGCTGGATACGAGCCCAGCCGCATGGTGCCGCCCAGATCGCCGGCCCCGGACACGATCTCGACCTGCTCGGCCATGGTGGCGATGACGGGATAGGGCGTCTCGGGGTCGAATTCGGTCGAGGCCGCGCCGGCCAGCCCGGCCAGATCGCGGGCCACTTCCATGACCATGCACTGCAAGCCCAGGCAGAGTCCCAGAATCGGGATCTGACGCAGGCGGGCGTGCCGGATGGCACCGATCTTGCCTTCGACGCCCCGGATGCCGAAACCACCCGGCACGACCATGCCGTCGAGCCCGGCCAGGGCCCGCGCCGCCCCCTCCTCGGTCTCGCAGTCGTCCGATCGGATCCACTCGATGTTGACCTTGACCTGGTGGGCGAAACCACCGGCGCGCAGGGCCTCGCAGACGGACAGGTAGGCGTCGGGCAGGGCGATGTACTTGCCCACCAGTCCGATGGCGACCTCCTCCTTGGGGTGGTGGACCCGCTCCAGCAGATCGTCCCAGCGCCGCCAATCGACGTCACGGAAAGCCAGATCGAGGCGACGCACGACGTAGGCGTCCAGGCCCTCGGCGTGCAGGACCTTGGGGATGTCGTAGATCGAGTCGGCGTCGGGACAGGAGACGACGGCGTCCTCGTCGACGTCGCACATGTTGGCGATCTTCTGCTTGACGTCCTCGGCGATGGGCCGATCGGCCCGGCAGACCAGGGCGTCGGGCTGAATGCCGACCTGGCGCAGCGCCGCCACCGAGTGCTGAGTCGGCTTGGTCTTCTGCTCCCCCGAGGGACGGATGTACGGCACCAGTGAGACGTGCAAGAAGAAGACGTGATTGCGCCCGACCTCGCGTCTGACCTGACGGGCCGCCTCCAAGAAGGGCAAGGACTCGATGTCGCCGACCGTGCCACCGATCTCGTGGATGACGACGTCGATGCCGGGGCGGCCCATGGCCAGCATCTCGGCCTTGATGGCGTTGGTGATGTGAGGGATGACCTGGACGGTGTTGCCGAGGTAGTCGCCGTGCCGTTCGGCTTCGATGACCTGGGAATAGACCTTGCCCGTGGTGACGTTGGCGGTGCCGTTGAGGTCGACGTCGAGAAAGCGCTCGTAATGGCCGATGTCGAGGTCGGTCTCGGCCCCGTCCTCGGTCACGAAGACCTCACCGTGCTGGAACGGGTTCATGGTGCCGGGGTCGACGTTGAGATAAGGGTCGAGCTTCTGCATCGTGACCTTGAGGCCACGAGCGACTAGGAGCGAGCCCAAGCTGGAGGCCGACAGTCCTTTGCCCAAAGAGGACACGACGCCACCGGTGACGAAAATATGTTTAGTTGGAGCGTGTTTGCTGATTCCCACGGGCCTTCAGCCTATCTCGCTTGGACCAGACCCGCTGACGACCGCCGGGCTGACACGCCGCCAGCGCGCTGAGACAGTCTCAGGCCGAGGCCACGGCGGCCCGCCGGGCCACCGCCAGCAGTTCGGCGGCGTGGGCCCGGGAGGAGGCCGTCAATTCCAGACCGCCCATCATGCGCGCCAACTCGGTCAGACGCTCCTCCTCGTCCAACTGGCGGACTTCAGCGCTGGTCCGTCCGTCGGCGGCCGATTTCGAGACTAGGTAGTGGCGGTCGGCGAAGGCCGCCACCTGAGCCAAGTGGGTGACCACGATGACCTGGGAGTGGCGGGCCAAGGCGGCCAGGCGGCGGCCGATCTCGACGCCGACCGCTCCGCCCACGCCGGCGTCGACTTCGTCGAAGACCAAGGTGGTGTCGTCCTCGACTCCGGCCAAGACGACCTCCAGGCCCAGCCGGACACGGGACAGTTCGCCCCCCGAAGCGACCTTGGCCAGAGGCGCGGGGGCGGACCCGGGGTTGGCCGAGAACATCAAGGCGACCTGGTCCCGGCCCCAGGGGCCGAGTTGGTCGGCTGGCTGAAGGGTGAATTCGAGCCGGGCTTGAGGCAGGGCCAAAGCCTGCAATTCGGCCTCGACCCGTCTGGCCAATTGGCCAGCGGTGGCTCGGCGGCGCTCGGACAGAGCCTCCGCCAAGTCCTCCAGCTCAGCCTCCAGCCTCTCCAACTGAGCGGCCAAATCAGTCATCCGCTCATCGGAGCCGTCCAATTCGGCCAGCCGTGGTCCGGCCTGGGCGGCCCAAGCGATGACCTGGTCCAGCTCGGGCCCATATTTGCGGGTCAGGGCTTGCAGACTGGCCAAACGGGCGGCGATCTGTTCCCCCCGGATGGGGTCGACCTCCAGGTCGGCCAGGTAGGCCGAGGCCGACCCGGCCAGGTCACCGGTCAGAGCCAGGATCTGACTGACTTGATCGGCCAGGGGCGAGGCCAGTGGATCGCGGGCGGCGGCCTGGGCCAAGGCCCGGCGAGCCAGCGCCAGTCCGGACAGGGCGGAGCCGGCGGCCGGATCGTCATCGTCGCCGGCCAGGGCCAAGACGGCTTGGAAGACGGCCGCTTTGAGGTCGTCGGCCTCGCCCAAGCGGAGCGCCTCGGCGGCCAGGGCGACGTCTTCGCCTGGCTGCGGGTCGACTCGCGCGATCTCTTCCAAGCCGAAGCGCAACAGGTCGGCCTCCTGGGCCCGCCGCTGGGTCTGATCAGTCAACTGGTCCAATTCCGCCCGCAGGCGCCGGCGGGTCTCGTAAAGGCCCTGATAACGCTCCAGCAGACTGGCTTGCTCCGCCCCGGCGGCTCGATCCAGGATCTCGCGTTGGCGCTGCGGACTGCCCAGGCGGACTTGCTCCGACTGCCCGTGGATGGTGACCAACTCAGCCCCCAGACGGGCCGCCGCCTGACCCGGCACGCCGGTCCCACCGATCCAGCTGCGCGACCGGCCGGGGGCCACCTGCCGCACCACCAACAATTCGCCGTCGTCGTCCAATTCGCCGGCCGACTCCCCCACCAAGGCCAAGGTCTTAGACCCCAACTCGGCGAAGCGGGCCTCGACCTGGGCCTTGGGCCGGCCTTGCCGGATGACCCCGGCCTCGGACCGCCAACCGGCCACCAAACCCAGCCCGGTCACGACCAGGGTCTTACCGGCTCCGGTCTCGCCGCTGACCACCGTCAGACCCCGGTCCGGCTCCAGGGCGGCTCGATCGATGACGCCGAGGTCGGTGATACGCAGTTCAGTCAGCACCGTGGACGCCCTGTCCCCGCCAGCCCGCCACCGGTAGGGCGAACTTCTTGACCAGACGACTGGTGAAGGGTTGGACCGACAGACGGGCCAGGTTGAGCCAGTGCGCCCCCCGCCGGACCTCGATCCGTGAGCCCGGCGCCACCTTCACCGTGCGCTTGCCGTCACACCACAGCACGGCCGGGATCTCGGTCACCAGATCGAGCCGGACCACCGAGTCGGGACCGACCACCAGGGGGCGGGCGAAGAGGGCGTGGGCGGACAGGGGGACCAATTGGAAGGCTTCCAGCTCCGGCCACATGATCGCTCCCCCGGCCGAGAAGGCGTAGGCGGTCGATCCGGTCGGAGTCGACACCAAGACGCCGTCGCAGGACCAGCGCGAGACCGGCAGTCGATCGATCGAGGCCACCACCTCGATCATGATCTGGCGCGAGCCCTTCTCCAAGGACACCTCGTTGACGGCGAAGGAGGTCCAGCTCGGTTCGGCCTGACCCGGCGCCCAAACCTCCACCGCCACGGTCAACCGCCGGTCCAGGACGTAGTCGCGCCGAAGGACGTGGTCGATCAACTCGTCGAACTGGGAGACCTCCAACTCGGCTAGGAAACCGATGTGGCCGAGGTTGACTCCGACCAGGGGAAGGTCGGCGGCCCAGGCCCATTCGGCGGCCCGCAGAATCGTGCCGTCGCCGCCGAAGACGACGACCACCTCGACCTCTCCGAGAGGCCTAGGTCCGATGTCCCCTAACAGGGCTCCGTCGACCCGGCTGGCGATGGCGGCGCGGACCTGGCTGAGAACCAGACACTCGACGCCGCAAGCCGTCATGGCGGAGACGAAGCGGCTGGCCGCCTCGACCGCCTGGGGACGATTGTTATGGGTCCAGACCGCGATCTGACGGCGGCCCGGGGCGGCGCAGAAGTCCGGCTCAGTCACGGCACTACTCTACGTCGCCCGACGTCGCCGCAGCGGCCGACCGCCGTCTGCCGGCCTAGACCCAGCTTGGTCAGGCCGACGCCGCCGGAGCCCGGCAGCGCAGAAAGAATTCCAGGTTGCCATTGGTCCCCGGCCAAGCGGAAGGGGCCCGCCAGTCGACCGTCCAGCCCTGGGTCTGGACCGCCGCCGCCACCTGGTCGACGGCGTCTCGGCGACGCTTAGGGTCGGCCACCAGACCGCCTGACGTCAGATGGCCCCGACCGACCTCGAACTGGGGTTTGACCAGCAATAAGGCGGAGGCCTGCGGGGTCGCGACGGCGAACAGGGGCTCCAGCAGGAGACGCAAGGAGATGAAGGAGACGTCCGCCACCACCAGATCGACCGGTCGGCCTTCGACCTGGTCCCAACTGAGCTGGCGCAAGTTGGTGCGCTCCCACAGCACCACCCTGGGGTCCTGGCGCAGAGCCGGAGCCATTTGATCGCAGCCCACGTCGACGGCGTAGACCCGCCGCGCCCCGCGCTCCAACAGGACCTGGGTGAAACCGCCGGTCGAGGCCCCGGCGTCCAGGACGCGCTCCGGCACCGCTGTGCCGGACTGGTCCAAGGCGGCCAACAGCTTGTGCGCCCCCCGTGAGACGTAATGGTCCGGGACGGCTTCCACCCGGCTGTCCGGACCGACCCCGGTGGCGGCCTTACGAGCCGGGCGCCCGTCCAGTAGGACCAGTCCTTGGGCGATCAGATCGACCGCCTGACCGCGCGAACGGGCCAGACCGCGTTCGACCAGGGCCCGGTCCAACCGGGTCGTCATCGGCGCGGGAGGCTAGTGTCCCCCGCCGGAAGTTCGCGGCGGGGGACACTAGACGGCCTCAGCCCCGACCGGTCCTGGCCAGCCGGCGGACCGCTGAGAGGCGAGGTCTTGAGCCGAAGGCTGGTCATGCGTCGAGACTCGGCTCGTCTAAGAGATCCAGATCGTCCAGGGCCGCCCCCTGCAGACTGGCCCGCAGGATCTCGTGGGCGCGGGCCAGGCGGACCGGATGCTGGGCCAAATCGACCGCCGTCAGATCGGCCCAGCGGGTCAAGGCGGCGTCGATGATGGCGTCACCGGTCTGCGGCGGCTCGACCGCGGCCAGGGTCTGGGCGTCCTCGTTCACCGGGTCAGCCTAGTGGATGGCCTTCCTCACCGTCAGGCTTCATCTAGGCCACGAGCGGCCATGGCGTCACCGGTGGCCTGGGCGTAACCGACCGCCCGGACCACGACTTGGTTGAGCTGGGGGCCGAGCCGTCTCTGCAAGCCCCGGGCGGCGGCGGCCTCCCGCACCAGGGCCAGGCAGCCGGCCAGATGGGGCACGGAGCGGACCATGACCAGCACGGCTAGGCCGAAACGCTGGCCAGGGAAGCCGAAGCGGGCCAAGGGGCGGGTCAGAGCGACCAAGGCGTCGATCAGTTGGGGGGCGGGCGTGGTCATCACCACCAGGCGGGCGGCGAAGAGAGCCAGGGCCAGGTCGCCCGCCACCACCAGTCCAGCGATCCAGCCGTCGGTCAAACCGTGGACCAAGACCAGCGCGGCGATCAGACCGAGGAAGACCGGGGGCAGAGTCCAGGCCCGGCTCGGCCGCAGACCCGCCACCCGCAGCAAGAGCAGGGTCAGCCCCAGACTGGCCAGGGTCGACCACCAACGTTGGATCAGGCAGGCGGGCAAGCTGAGCGACAGCGCGACGGCGTACTTCAGACCGATCGGCCAAGCCTCGACGGCCGAGTCCAGCCGCTGGTAGTGGCCCAGCAAGCGGTCCGCCTTAACCATCGGTCAAGCGGCGGTAGTGGGCGATGGTCTCCTGAGGCCCGCCCTCGGCCACCACCCGTCCCTGGTCGATCAAGACGACCTGCTCGAAGCGAGCCGCCCAGTCCAAGTCATGGGTGGCCACCACCAGGTCCTGGCTGAGCCGGTCGAAGACCTCCTCCAGACGACGACGATGACGTCGGTCCAACAAAGTGGTGGGCTCGTCGGCCAAGACGATGGCCGGGTCCGTGGCCAGGACCGAGATCAAGGCCACCAACTGGCGCTCGCCGCCGGACAGGTCGTAGACGCTGCGCTCGGCCACCTTCTCCAGGCCCCACTCGGCCAAGGCTTGACGCGCTCGTCGGGACCGCTCGGCCCGCTGCGGCGCCAGCCGGGTCAGGCTCAGCTCGACGTCCTCGACGGCGGTCGGCATCAGCAACTGCGACATCGGATCGGTGAAGACGAAACCGACTTGACGGCGGACCTGGCTAGTCTGGGTGGCCGGATCCAAACCATTGACCTCGATCCGGCCCCGATCAGGTCGGATCAGACCGTCGATGGCCCGCAGCAGGGTCGACTTGCCCGATCCGTTGTCACCGATCAGGGCCACTCGGCGACTGTCCAGACGACAGCTCAGATCGTCCAGCAGACGCTTGGTCCGCTCGGCGGCGGCGACCTCGACAGTCACCCGGTCGAAGACGATCACCTCAGTCGAGGGGACGGCCGCCGGCCGGACGGGCCGGGGCCAGCAGGACCGGGAAGGCGCGGTGGACGGCGGCGGCGATGACACCGACCAGACTCGACTTGATCAGGTCGCCGGGCCAATAGATCATGTCGGCCAGCAGAGCTTGGAACCAACTCAGGTGGGCGTTCCAGGCGATGCCGACGACGCCGGCCGGATGGATCACCAGGATCGATCCACCCAAGGCGGCCAAGATCAACTTGGCCGGCAGCCAGCGGCGCGTCCCCCTCAGACCGAGCCGGGCCAGTCCGCCGACCACGACCGCCGCCAAGGGGAAGGCTAAGAGATAACCGGCCGAAGGTTGGGCCAATAATCCCAGTCCGGCCGCCCCGCCGGCGAAGACCGGCAGACCGGCGAAACCGACCGCCAAATAGAGCAGGCCAGCCAAACCGGCCCGCCCCGGTCCCAGCACCGCCCCGGTCAGTCCGACCCCCAGGGTTTGCAAGGTGATGGGCACACCGACTCCGACCGGGACCGCCGGGGCCAGAGCCAAGACGGCGATGAGAGCGGCGAAGACCGCGATCAGGGCGGCGTCGTGGACGGGCGAGCGAGAACGGCTCATGGCACGAGGTCGAGGCTGGCCAAGACGGCGGCGACCTCCAGCGGGCGACCGGCGTCTCGCTCGGCCCAGACCAATTGGAGAATGGCCCAGAGCGCGTCCAGCTGGCCTTCCAGCTGGCTGGGAATCTGGTCCAGGCTGAGGCGTCCTTGGCGCAGACGAGCTTGGCTCTGACCGCAGCGGGACTGGTCCTGATCCGACTCGGCCCGGCGCGGCGGGGCCAGCAGGGCGGCCAGGTCGGCTCCGATCCAGGTCGGCCGCCAGTTCGGTCCGGCCTGAGCCAGATCGGACTTGCCGTGGCTGCCGGAGAAGACGAAGAGGGAGTCGAGATCGGCTCGGACGGCGCCCTCGATGTCGGTGTCGAGGCGGTCGCCCACGAAGATCATGCGCTGGGCGTCGAATCTGAGGGCGGTCTCGTCCAGCAGAGCGCGGGCCGGCTTGCCGCCCATGGTCGGCTCCAGGCCGGGCAGGGCGCGGGTCATGGCGGCCAACATGCCGCCCATGCCGACGGCGATGCCGAACTCGGTCGGGCGGGTCTGGTCGTCGTTGCAGGCGAAGTAGCGCGCCCCGGCCTGGACGGCGTAAGCCGCCTCGTTGAAGTCAGCCCAGCGCTGTTCGGGGTCGTAGCCGATCACGATGGCGGCCGTGGCCGGACTGCGTTCGGAGACTGGGCTGAGACCGACTTGGGCGACCTCGTCGGCCAAGGCGGCGCTACCGACGATCAGGACCTCGGCCCCAGCCGGCAATTGATCGGCCATCAATCGGGCCGTGGCCTGGGCGCTGGTCACGACGTCTTCGAGCCGGCAGGCGATACCGAGCCGTTCCAAGTGGTCGGCCACGGTCTGAGGCGGCCGCTGAGCGTTGTTGGTGACGAAGCCGACCTTGACCTCTTGGCGACGCAACTCGGCCACCACCGCCGCCGCGCCGGGCACAGCGTAGGGGCCACGATAGACCACCCCGTCGAGGTCGAAGCCGACGGCGTCGTAGGCGTCGATCAGTTGTTCAGTCATGGCTGGTCGGACTCCTCCAATGTAGTTTCAGATGTCGTTGGCCGGGTTTGGATCGGTTGAGACTTCGGACTGGCCCAGATCGGTCAGTTCAACCGGCTCCACCGGATCGGCCGGGCCGTCCCGGTCTTCCGAGCCGTCCGGGCCGTCCGAAACCGCCTGCTCCTTCGGATCCCCCAAGTCATCTCGACCTTCCGGTCCATCCGAATCGTCTCGGACACCCGCGTCGTCTGGGATCTTCGAGTCGTCCGGATAGTCCGAGCCGTCCGGCTGATCGGACGGATCACCCCGATCATCTGGATCGTCCGAGCCGTCCTGGTCGTCCCAGTCGGACCAATCGGCCAGATCGTCTAGGTCCGTCCCGTCGTCCACCCGGTCCTGACCCTCCGGCTCCTCCGAGGAGTCGCGGTCACCCGCGTCCTCCTCCTGGTCCAAGTCGTCCGGGGCGATCTCCAATTTGATGCCGTCGTAGGCGTCGAGGCGGTCCAGCGCGTCGGTCAGACCCTCCGGATCGAGGCTGAGAGCCTGCCGGAAGCCCTGCCGGGCCTCCTCCTCCCGACCGGCCTCGGCCACCAGATCGGCGTAGGCGTACCAGGCCCGGGCCAAGGCTGGCTCCGGGCTGCGCGACGGTGGACGGTCGAGCAGACGGCGCAGCAAACGCTCGGCCTCGGCCGGCTGGCCCAGGTCACGGCGCAGAGCGGCTTGAACGATCAGAGCCTCGATCCGCATGGCTGGATCGGTGATCTCTCGCAGTCCCTCCTCGATCAATTCCAAGGCCGGCCTGAGCCGTCCCAGGGCCCGCAGGCAGTCCGCCGTGACTGGAATCAGATCGGGCGAACCAGACATCCGCCGCAAGGCCCGGAACTGAGTCAGCGCGGCCTCGTAGAGTCCGGCCGCGTAGGCCGTCTCGGCCGCCGCTTCCCGCACCAAGGGCAGACGGGCGGCCCGCCGCCGCGCCGCCTCGGCGTGACGATAGGCCAGCGCCGGATCGGTGTCTATCAATTGACCGGCCGCCACCAGGTGAGCCGCCACGATGTCGGCCAGTTCCTTCGGCAGACCCTTCAGCTCCGCTCGCATCGGGCGCGGAATCGGCTGATCGGGGTCCAAAGGCGGAGTCGGCGGCTCGTCGTCCGGCCGCTCCAGACCCGGCGGTGGGGGAAACTCGCGGCCGCCCTGCCGCGGCCGGGGCGGTCCGTCGTGGCGGGCGTCCCGCACGAAACGTTGGACCCGCCTCGGTGCGGTGGGCTCAGCCTCGTCGTCCCGGCCGTCCCGCCCGAAGCGTTGGATCCGCTCCGGTCCATCGCTCTCCGCTTCGCCGTCCTCGCCGTCGAGGGCGCCGACCCGTCTGTCTGGGAGTCCGTCCTGACCGGTCTGGTCGTGGCCAGACCCGGCCCAAGCTCCGCCCGACGCCTGTCTGGGCCAGTTCGCTCCGGTCTCAGACTGGTCGACCGGCCAGACCACCCGGGCCCGGCCCGGTCGGGCCTCCGCCTTCCCAGTCGCCCCGTCCTCAATCGAGTCGGGCTGAGAGCCAGAGGACTCCGGCTCGGACCGATCCGACCAGTCCTGGGCGCGCGACCGCTCGTCCGATTCCGGCCGTCGATCACTGGCCGACCGGCTCCAACTGGCCGCACCGCCCCAGCTAGAGCCCTGCCGCCCACCGCCTCGACCATCCGGTCGGCCGCCCCGACCATCGTCGGACCGACCACCACTGGACCAACTGGAGCGGCCACCGCTATAGCCGCCGGACGAACGACCCTCGCCCGAACCCCGGGACTCCCAACGCCGGCCCTCGCCATAGCCGCCGGACGGGCGGCCCTCGCCCGAATCTCTGGATTCCCAACGCCGACCGTCGCCGGCCTCGGACCGGTCATACGACCGACCACTCTCCGAGCGATCGGACCGATCCGACCGAGGCCCGCCATAGCCACTCCGGCCGCCTTGACCGGCCCCGCCGAAACCACTTCGACCACCAGAACCCCCCCGACCGCCGTCGGACCGACCACCACTGGACCAACTGGAGCGGCCACCGCTATAGCCGCCGGACGAACGACCCTCGCCCGAACCCCGGGACTCCCAACGCCGGCCCTCGCCCGTCTCGGACCGGTCATACGACCGGCCAGCCTCGGACCGATCCGACCGAGGCCCGCCGAAACCACTTCGGCCGCCTTGACCACTCCCGCCATAGCCGCTCCGGCCGCCTTGACCACTCCCGCCATAGCCGCTCCGGCCGCCTTGACCTACCCCGCCGAAACCACTTCGGCCACCAGAACCGCCCCGACCGCCGTCGGACCGACCACCACTGGACCAACTGGAGCGGCCACCGCTATAGCCGCCGGACGAGCGGCCCTCGCCCGAACCCCGGGATTCCCAACGCCGGCCCTCACCGGCCTCGGACCCATACGACCGACCACTCTCCGAGCGATCTGACTGGTCCGACCGAGGGGCGCCATAGCCGCTTCGGCCGTCTCGACCGGCCCCGCTGAAACCACTTCGACCACCAGAACCGCCCCGACCGCCGTCGGACCGACCACCGCTAGACCAACTGGAGCGGCCACCACCGCTGTGACCACTGAACGAGCGGCCTTCGCCCGAATCTCTGG
>JAISCA010000041.1 GCA_031265875.1 Propionibacteriaceae bacterium | reverse complement strand
AAAAGTGTCCTCCCTCCGCTACGCTCCGGTCCGGTACTTTTCGGGGACCCCGAGAAACCGAAACCCGGCTCATTCGTCGAAGTTTCAGACTCCTAGAAGCCCCAAAAAGTGTCCTCCCTCCGCTACGCTCCGGTCCGGTACTTTTCGGGGACCCCGAGAAACCGAAACCCGGCTCATTCGTCGAAGTTTCAGACTCCTAGTGAAGCTAGTGAAGCTAGTGGGAGGCGCCTCACCCACGACCCAGACCAGACTCCCGCAGTTCGCGGATGCTCGATCCCGCAGTTCGCGAGATAGGGCCTCGGGTGATGGCCCTGACAAGGCCTCGCTAGGAGCTTGTATCAGAGCTGAGATATCACAGTGGGCGGTTCGCCCGGATGGGACGAAGCGCCACGACGGCGACGCCGATCAGGCCGGCGCCGAGCCAATAGGGGCTGGGATGGCTGACGGCGCTGTAGAGCCAGCCGGCCAGCAACGGCCCCAGCGCTTGGGTCGCGGACATGATCGATTGGACGCCGCCCGCCAGCCAGCCCTGCTCATGGGCGGCCACCGCGCTGGACATCATGCCTTCGAGGGCGGCGTTGGTCGCGCCTTGCCCAGCCGCCAGCACGAGGGCGGCCGTCGCCAGCAGAACGGGCAATGGCACCCACTGGGCGGCGATGGCCAACCCGAGGCAACCCGCCAATTGGGTCATGGCACCGGCTAGGACGACACCGCGTTCACCCATCTTGGACACCAACAATCCGAGCAACCCACCTTGGACTATCAGGTCGAGGACGCCGACCACCGACATGAACAGGCCCACTTGGGTCGGGCCCCAAGCGACGGTGTGGAGGGCGAGGACGGAGAAGTTGGAGGAGAAGAACATGAACGGGCAGGTGATCAAGGCGAAGCCGATCAACAGCGGACGTAGCTGGGGCCGGGCGAAGGCGTCGGAGACGACCTTGAACGGATGCAACTTGGTGACACGGAGTCGGCCGGAGCGGTTGGCTGGGTCCAGGCTCTCAGGCAGAGCGACCAGACAGATGACGCCAACGACCAGGTCGACCGCAGCGGTGGTGAGCACCGGTAGGGCCAGGTCGATCTGAGCCAACGGACCACCGATGGCGGGACCGACCATGAAGGCGACGCCGGTGACAGCGCCTAGGAAACCGAACCGTTTAGCCCGTTGGCCCTCTGGGGTGATGTCTGCCACGTAACCGAACATGGCGGGCATGTCGCCCGCCGTCAGACCTTGGATGATCCGGGCCACGACCAGCAGCCACAGCGTCCCGGCGACACCGAACAAAGCGAACCCGAGCGCGCCGCCGAAGACACCGATCATGATGACGGGTCTGCGCCCGACCCGATCGGACAGGGCTCCGAGCAGCGGGGCGACCAGGAAGGCGCAGGCCGCGTAGACCGCCTCGAGCGCGCCGACCCACAGGCCTAGGTGGGTGGAAGGGACGTGTTGGCCGATCACGAAGGGCAGGACGGGGAAGACGATGCTCATCCCGATCGAGTTCAAGAAAGTGATCGCGATTAGAAGCGGCCAGGCGTAACGATACTTCGCTGGCCGCTGACCAGCTGTGGTCGTAGGCCCAGGCTCAGGGCTGGCATTGGGCACAGGGGTGGTGTTGGTTCTCATGAAAGTCTTTCTTCTAGGACCGCCCCTGGAGGGCGGAGGGGTGGGCGGGCCGACCGCCCGAAGGCAAAGCTCCGCCCCACAGTCCCATTAGGGACTGTTTTCAAAGTGTTAGTTGTGTCAAGTGCGCGGGTCAGGGCCTCGGGAAGCCGCCCGCCCTCGGGTCACCGTCGGGGAAATAGCCCGTCCTGGGGTCGCCGCCCGGTCGGCTCCGCCTCGGATCAGCGCCGGGGAAACCTCTCCTTTGGTCGCCGCCGGGCCAGCCTCGCCCGCCCCCGCCGCGACCTCCAGCGCGGTCGAAGCGCTCGCGCGCGTCCATCATCCGCTCGAAGGCCTCCGGGGAGTCGGGACCGAGCTCCGTCTCCAGCGCGGCGATCACCCGGTCCAGGTAAGCGCATAGATCGGTTTGCTCTTGGTCCGTCAGACAGGAGTAGACGTCGGGCGGGGCGACCTCTCGTTGTTCGGCGTTCCGGCCTTTCTTAGTCAGCTTAACCAGCATGACCCGCCGGTCGGCCTCGGACGCCTCACGACGGACCAATCCGGCCTTCTCCAGTTTGACCAAAGCCTCGTTCAGCGACGAGGTGCGGATGCCGAGCAGATAGGAGAGGTCCTTGGTGGAGACGCCGTCGCGCAGCTTCAGCATGGCCAATATACGGCCTTGGCCCTGGCTGGGATCGGCCACCGGGCTGGGCCGGGCGAACCCCCGCATCCGGTCCTGTCGCTGCAACAACCACGACAGCCGCCTCAGTTTCCCGTCCAGCCGCTGCGCCAAACCGTCCATCATGAGCCTCCCATCGCTCTGGCGCCAGTTATCAACTGGTACCGTACGGAAACTCTAACCGGTACCGTTCAAACCGTCAAGCGCCAAGGCGTCCTGGGTCTAAGAGAGCCGACCCACAAGGCTAGATCCATGGCGAGCGCTCCGTCTTTCTCAAAGCCGATCCGCGCCCGACGGATCGCATGGCGTGATTGAATGGTAAAATGGCAGCCATGATGGTAACCATCGACAAAGCTGGGCGGATCGTGATCCCCAAGGACGTGAGGGACAGGTTCGACCTCGTCGCAGGCGCCGAACTCGAAGTCGTGGCTCAGCGCGACGCCATCAGATTGGAACCGCGACGCGGCCCCGCCCGTGCCCTAGCTTGGACCAGCGACGGACGGCCCTACTTCCCAGCGGTGGCCGGCCAGGAGACGACCGACGCCGACGTGCGAGACCTACGCGATGCCCTCCAACGCTGAGACAGAACGGTGGGCGGTGGACACCAGCGTGGCTGTGGCCTTCCTCGACGCCGGCCACAGCGCCCACGAACTGTGCCTGGCGGCGCTCCGTGGTCGCGCGGCAGCCCTCTCAGGGCACGCCGCCTTCGAGTCATACTCTGCGCTCACTCGGCTGCCAGAGCCGAATCGGGTCTCCGTGACCGACGCCCGGCGCGGACTGGAAGCCGCCTTCCCCGAGAGCTGTTGGCTGCCGGCCGAGGACCAGGACAGCCTCATCAAACGGCTGTCGGAGATCGGAATCGCCGGCGGAGCGGTCTTCGACGCGCTCGTAGGCGAAGCGGCCCGAGTGAACGGACGAATCCTGCTGACCCGTGACCGACGGGCCTTGCCCACCTACGATCTCCTCGGCGTGGGCTACCAGATCGTGAAATAGCCCAGGCAGCGGCCGGATGGCCTGATGTGGTGGAGACACAGACGACGACCTACCCTTAACGGCGCGAATGAAATAATTCTCTAAACGCAAATGTGCTAATGCCAGATACGCAAATATGATATTCTAAGTGCATGGATTACCGGCCTCGGCTCGTCGACGACCTCGTTCGCAACGCTCTGGGCACCTTCGGCGCGGTCATCATCCAAGGACCGCGGGCTGTGGGGAAGACCACCTCCGGGCAGCGCCTGGCCGCCAGTTCAGTGCGCCTGGATTCCTCTCCCAATCTGGTGACCCTGGCCGAAGTGGCCCCGGGTCGCGTCCTCGACGGCCCCACACCTCGCCTGGTCGACGAGTGGCAGTTGGCGCCGACGCTCTGGAACGCTGTGCGTCACGAAGTCGATGATCGTGGCGTCGCCGGACAGTTCATTCTGACTGGCTCCGCCACACCGGCCGACGACATCACCCGCCACGGCGGAGCTGGTCGATTCCATCGGGAGACGCTGCGACCCATGTCGCTGGACGAAAGCGGGGACAGCACTCGCCAGGTGGGCTTCGCCGCCCTCTTCCACGTCCCCATCGACGAGAAGGCGGAGGATCCAGTGGCCGGCCTGGGTGGACCCACCGTAGAGGATTACGCGGAACTCGTGGTCCGGGGCGGATGGCCCGCCCTAGTGACCCAGCCCACGCGATCGCCGACAGAATACCTGGCCGACTACCTCGATGACGTGGCCCGCGTCGACCTGCGTTTCGCCGGACTCAGCGCCGACCCCATCCGAGTCGGGGCGCTGCAACGGGCTTTGGCCCGCAACACGGCGACAGAGGCTTCGGCGAACAAGCTCAGCGTGGAAGCCGAAATCCCGCTGCCCGGAGCCGCTCCAGCCGAAGTATCGGCCCAGACCGTCCGCAAGTACGTCGACGCGCTCACCCGCATCTTCGTGGTGGAGGAGCAGCCGGCCTGGGCGCCGCACCTCCGATCGAAGGTACGGCTCCGCGTACATCCCAAATGGCACTTCATCGATCCGTCCCTGGCTTCCGCCGCCTTGCGGACGGGGCCGGAGACCTTATTGGCAGACCTGAACGCCTTCGGACTGCTGTTCGAGTCCCTCGCCGTCCGTGACCTGAGGATCTACGCCCAAAGGCTCGGCGGAGCCGTCTATCACTACCGCGACGACTCTGGGCTCGAGGTGGACGCCGTCGTCGAACTGGGAGACGGCCGCTGGGCCGCCTTCGAGGTCAAGCTCGGAGGAACCAGCCAGGTCGAGAGAGCCGCCATGAACCTACGGAAACTCGTGGCCAAGGTCTCCGAACAACGTACCCGGAGACTCTGCTCGCTGAACGTCCTGACCGCCGGCCACGAGAGCTACACCCGGCCAGACTCAGTCAACGTCATCGCGCTGGGCCACCTGTCCGCCTCTTGACCGATCTGCCCGACAGCCCTGGCCCGGACGCCTGCGGAACTAACACCATCGAACGTCTGTACAACATTTTGTCCGGCCTTTGTCATCGCTGTCGCTTAGGCTCGGCCTGAGCTTACGATCACCTGAGAGGGGGCGATGATGGAGGCGACAACGGCGACGGCGGACCGGGTGAAAGCGACGGCCGTGCGACTACGCCGTGCGCTGCTGGAGGACGATCCTGCGCTAGGCCTCCTGCGCGCCGGCCTCATGCCAGTTCTGGTCGCCATCTTGTCCGAACGGCTGGGTGGCTTGGAGAGACAGGTCTCCTCGACTGAATTCCTGGCCACGCTGACCGACGATCTCGACGATCTACGGGGGCTCGGGTTCGAGTTGCCGCGAACTGCGCAAGCCTATTTCGCAGACTGGATCCGTTCCGGCGTCCTCGTCCGCCGGGCTGGCGTGGGCCGCGAAGAACTGGTCGAACTGTCTCCCCAAGCCCAGATCGCGGTCCGCTTCGCGACTGGGTTGGACTCCCGCAAGAGCGGGGTCACGGCCTCCCGACTCGCCAACGTGACTGAGTTATTAGCCCGATTGGCCCGCGACACGGACATTCGCCAAGAGGAACGCCTGCGCGCCCTCGTGGCTGAGCGGGAGTCCCTCGACGAGCAGATCCGGCGAGTCGAAGCCGGTGAATTCGAGCCGCTCGACGACGACACCGCTTTGGAGCGCCTCTCCGAGGTCCTCCGCCTGGCGCTGGAGATTCCCGGCGACTTCGCTCGTGTCAGCGCCGACTTGGAGGAACTCAACCACAGCCTGCGCGAACAAATCATCGACACAGTCGGGGCGCGCGGTGACGTTCTTGAGCAGGTCTTCGCCGGGGTCGATCTGATCGACAGGTCAGAGGCCGGGCGGACGTTCGACGCCTTCTATGCGCTCGTTCTCGACCCTGAACGCGCGGCCGAGTTGGACGAGGCGATCTCACAAGTGCTGAGCCGTGACTTCTCAACCGCCTTGACCGGTCGTGAACGCGCCTTCTTGCACGCTTTCCTCTCCGCCCTCCAACGCGAGAGCACCCAAGCGCGCTCGGTCATGACCGGCTTCTCACGCAGTCTGCGCAACTTCGTCCAAACTCAGGCCTTCCGCGAGCACCGCGCCCTGCGTGAGTCCATCGCAGGGGCTCGAAGCCTCTTGTTGGAGTCGGTCCGCAATATGAAGTTGACGACAGCGACCGGCTACGCACTCCCGGCCACTTCGTTCGCGCCCGCGTCGGTCGGCTCTTGGAAGCTGAACAATCCGGCGGACGTGCGCACGGCCGACCCCGTCTTGCCGCAAGAGGTCGGGGAACTCGATCTGGCCGAACTGCGGCGGCGGGTCCGGCTCTCCGAGATCGATTTCAAGGAGTTGCGCGAAGCCGTCAGTCTGACCTTGGCCGAGCGCGGTCCGTCGACCATCGGCGAAGTGCTGGACGCCCATCCCGCCACGCAGGGGCTGGCCTCCGTGGTCGGCCTGATCGATCTCGTCACCTCCGTCGGTGAAACGGGCGTCGGAGTCGAGACGCTGACCTGGCGGAGCGCCACCGGGGCGTCGAAGACGGTCACCTCGTCGCGCCACCTCTTCACCCATGTTCCCGAGGCCTGGACGAGACCGACACTCGACCAAGAGGCCGTTCGATGACTCCTCCCCGCCGCGCCTTCCTCGACCTCAACGACGCCACAGCCGAGGAACCCATCGCCGAAGCCGCAGCCGAGACAGAAGGGCTTTTCGGACCACGCGACCGGGGCACGCTCAAGGCTGACACGCGGCGGGCGCTGGTCCAACTGGTCCGGGGTCCATACATCATGCGCGAACGTCACGGCAATCTATGGGCGGCGCTGGAACGCGACGAATCCGTCATCCGTCAGGAACTCGGCAATCTGTTCTTGGAACTGGCCATCGACCGCGACAGCGGGCTCGCTTTCGCGCGTAACTTGGAAACAGACGAGGACGTTCCCAAGGTCATCCGTAGCACACCGCTGACGCTGATCGACACGGCCCTAGTCCTCTTCCTGCGTGACAAACTCCTACGCGGCGAGACCGGACGGGTGTTCGTCGGGCGGGAAGAGATCGACGACGATCTGGGCGTCTACGGGACGGCCGCCGGCGTGGACGCCGTGGGCCTGGCCAAGCGGATCAACGCCTCCATCGACAAGCTGAAGAACAATCACATATTGTTGCGGTCCCCGGAGGAGGACCGCTTCGAGATCTCTCCTGTGTTGCGCTTCGTCTTCGACGCGGCGCAGGTGGCGGCGGTGACCGTCGAACTGCGACAGCTGATCGCCGCCGGCGGCCGACTGGTGGAGGCCGACGAGGACGAGCAAGAAAGCGGGGCAGCGGACCAATGAGAGGACAGCACCGGCTCAGCCGGTTACAGGTGGTCAACTGGGGGACGTTCCAGGGCTATGTCGACCTCACAGTCCCCCACACCGGCCTCTTGTTGACCGGCCCGTCGGGGTCCGGCAAGTCGTCCCTGCTCGACGCCATGGCGACTGTCCTGGTCCACCCGAAGTGGTTGGCTTTCAACGCTGCCGCTCAAGAAGGCGGGCGGGCCGACCGGTCGCGGACGCTGGCGACGTACGTCCGAGGGGCCTATAAGCGGTCGGCCGACGAGAGCTCCGGCGAGGTCGCCGCCGCCTACCTTCGGACGGGGGCCACTTGGAGCGCGGTCTTGCTGACGTTCGATGACTTGGACGGTCACGTCACGACGTTGGCCCGGCTCATGCACCTGGCCCGCGGCCACAACGCCGCCTCCGACGTGCGGTCGCTGTTCGTCTTAGCGGAGGAAGCGGTCGACGCCCTGACGCTGGGCCCGTTCGTCGAGAACGGTTTGGACAAGCGCCGCCTCAAGCAGGACCACCCCGGCTGGGTCGTGGACGATGTCTATCAGAGCTTCGCCACCCGTCTGCAACGCCGTCTCGGGCTGGCCTCCGACCAGGCGCAACATCTCTTGCATAAGACTCAGTCGGCCAAGAACTTGGACAGCCTCGACGACCTGCTGCGCAATTTCATGCTCGACCCGCCCGACACTTTCGAGTTGGCCGACCAGGCCATCGATCAGTTCCAAGAGTTGCGCTCCGCCCACGGGACCGTGGTGGACGCCCGCCGCCAGGTCGAACGCCTGGGGCCGCTGCGGGCGGCGGCGGCCGAGCGGGACCGGGCGACCCAGGAGCGGAGCGGGCTGGACGAGCGACTGGAGCATGTTGAGACGATGCGACTTTTGCTCCACTTGGAGCGGGCTCACCGTGAGCTCCAGGCCCTGGCCGGGCAATTAGTCGGCCTGGAGCGAGAGATCGAATTGGCCGACGCCATGACGACGGACCGTTCGGCCGACCGCGACGCCGCGCTGCTTAGGGTCAACCGCCTCGGCGGTGACGAGTTGGCCCGGCTGGAGGACGACGAACGGCGTCTGAACGAGACGGCTGAACGGGTGGCGGCCGAACAGTCCCGCCAAGCCACCATCGCCAGGCGTTGCGGTCTCACGCTGCCGGACGCTGAATCCGGCTTGGCCGATTTCTATCACCGGATCGAAGCCGCTCTGGGCGACCTCGAGGAGGACGCCGAGGCCAGGGAGGCCCGCCACTCGCTGAGCGCCGCCCACGCTCAGGCTCGTCAACTGGTCGAGCGCCTCCAAGCCGCTCTCGCCGCCGCCCGCCGCGAGCGCTCCAACATGGACCCCGGGTTGTTGGCCGTGCGCGACCAACTGGTCGTTCTCGGCGCCCCGCGCGATCGCTTGCCCTTCGCGGGCGAGTTGCTGCGACTGCGGCCAGAGGAGGTCGGCTGGACCGGGGCCGTCGAACGTGTCCTGAGGCCCTTCGCCCGCACCTTGCTCGTGCCTGAGGATCTCTATCCCCTCGTCTGCGATTTCGTGGACGGGCGCCGACTGACCGGGCCGGATGGGCACGGCGTACGTCTCTCGTATGAACGGGTGCCGGCCGAGGCCATGCCCGATCCGCCCCCGGACTCAAACCGACGGGTTCTGTGGCGCAAGCTCGAAGTGACCGACGGCGAGTTCGCGGACTGGCTTCGGCGGGCGCTGCGACGGTTCGACCACGCCTGCGTGGAGACCGCCGCCGAATTGCGCGGAGTCGAGCGCGGCGTGACGAAGGCCGGACAGGTGCGCCACTCGCGGACGCGCCACGAGAAGGACGATCGCTTCGCCGTGGACGACCGCCGCCAATGGGTGTTGGGCTCATCGACCGAGGCGCGCCGACAAGCCTTGCTGGAGGAGTCGCGTCAGGCCGAACAACGGGCGGCCCAGGCGCTTCGAGCCCGCGACCAGGCCGAGACCACGCGCGACGATAACCAGCGGACCGCCCGTGACCTGGCCGGCCTGCTGGCCGTCCGATGGCAGGACATCGACACGGCGGCGGCGACCCGGGCGCTGACCGGCGTCCGGGGCCGGCTTCAGACCCTGCGCGACACCAAGGCTGGGCTGACTGACGCGCGGACCGCTCTCGACCTGGCCGAGAGCCGGCTGACAGAGGCTCAGAGCCAGGCGGCCAGTTGGCGGACCAAACGGTCGACCAACTGCGACTGGCGCGACCGGATCAGCGCCCAGGCGGACGGCTGGCGGACGGAACTGACAGGCCGTCCCGAGCCGCCAGCCGAGGCGGCGGCGGCGCTGCGTGCCGGATACGACTCAGGGCCCGACGTGGACGCGGCGGCCCGCCGAGTGACCGACGAACTGAACGATCAGGTCAAGGCGCTGACGAGCCGGATCAGCCGGGCCGAGAATAACGCCATCCAAATCATGAGCGTCTACCGCACCGAGTGGCCGACCGAGTCGGCCGATCTCTATCCCGAGGTCGGCTATCTGCCGGAGTACCTCGCCATCCTGGCCCGTCTCGAAGAGGACCGCCTGCCGGACTTCGAGGAGCGTTTCTTCGCCCTCCTGCACAGCCAGGCCCGCAACAACATCGGCGGCATCGCGCATCGGCTGCGCAACGCACGACGCGAGATCCGCGAACGGGTCCAGCCGATCAACGAGTCGCTCCAACGGACTGAGTACTCCCTGGGCCATTTCCTATACATCCGCCCCGAGGACCGTCGCCTGTTGGAGGTGGACCAGTTCCTGAGCGACCTGAGCGAGGTCACGTCGGGCTCGCTGGAACTTGGTTTGGCGGCCCAGGTCACCCCGGCGGAACGCCAGGTGGCCGAGCGTCGCTTCGCCCGCTTGCAGGCTCTGCTCGACCGGCTGGCCTCGACCGACCCGGCTGACCGGCGCTGGCGGTCGATCTGCCTCGACTCGCGTCTCCACGTCCAATTCGTGGCCGAAGTGCGCGACGGCTCCGGGACCGCCGTCGACTTCTACAAAGGCGCAGGCGGGCTTTCGGGAGGCGAACGCCAGAAGCTGGTGGCGTTCTGCCTGGCCGCCGCCTTGCGCTATCAGTTGGCGCGCGACGGCTCCGCCGACCCCGTCTACGGTCTCGTCGTCCTGGACGAGGCCTTCGACAAGACCGACCCAGCTTTCACGCGCATGGGTCTGGACGTGTTCCGCTCATTCGGCTTCCAGTTGTTACTGGCGACACCGGAGAAAATGCTCCAGACCCTGGAGGACTACGTCGGTGGCGCCATCGTGGTCCGCAATGAGCCGGGCCGGGGTTCGTTCGCCGAGGCATGGACCTGGGAGGCGCCACCGGAGACCTTCACACCCGCGCCCTCAGCCGCCCAAGACTCGCTGTTCAACGAGACGCTGTCGTGAGATCACGCCGGGACCTGACTCAGTGGGCCGACCGCAAGACGGCGGCCGGACTGGCGAACTGGTTGACCCTCCCCGAGCAAGGCGAGGAACTCGCCTTCTCGTACCCCCTCCAGCCGCCCCGCGAGAAGGAGGTCCTAACGGATCCGGACCAGGCGGCGGTCTGGGCGGGCGAATGGGCCCGCTTTCCGGCCCGTTCCGGAGTCACCGTAGATTGGGTGGAACGACGCTGGCCCAGCGCCGGGGTCCAGCGGCTGCCTGATCGTGTGGACGTGATGGGCGCACGGGCGCTGGCCGGATTGGCCGGACGAATGAGCGGCTGGGACGACCTACGTGCCAAAGGCGAGCGTCTCAGAGCCGAGTTGGGCGAGTACGTGACGCCAACCCTCAAGACCGTCTGCTCTCGGCTGGCGACGACCTCCCAAGACGATGTGGAACGGCTGCTCAAGGTCGTCATCTGGTTGTCGGAGCACCCCGACTCGGGTCTGGCCGTCCGCCAACTGCCGGTCGAGGGCGTCGACACGAAGTGGTTGGAGCGGCGGCGAGGGCTGGTGGACCCTCTTGTGGCGGCCGTCTCGGGCCGGACCGGGCTCGGCTTGGCCAAGGAGTCTGGCCGATTCCGCGTTCGCCTGCTGGATCAGGCGATCAGCTGTCCCTTGCGCGATTTCACGGCCTCACCGGCGGAGTTGGCAGCCCTGGATATCACGCCACGGTGGGTGATCGTATGCGAGAATCTGACCTGCGTCGTCGGCTTGGGCCCGCTGCCGGGAAGCGTCGCGGTCCACGGCCTGGGCCTAGACGTCGTCGAGTTGGCCTCGGTCCCTTGGATCGAAGCGGCCCAGATCCTTTACTGGGGCGACATCGACAGCCACGGCTTCCGCATCTTGGCCCAGGCTCGCAAAACTTGGCCTCAAACCGAGTCGATCTTGATGGACGAGGCCACACTGGACCGCTTCTCACCCTTGGCCGTCACCGAGCCGGCGCCGTACAAAAGCCCCATCGGCTATCTCAACGCCTCCGAACGTGCCACACTGACCCGACTGAGCCAGGGCGACTTGCGCTTGGAGCAAGAGCGCGTCGAATGGACGTACGCCTGGAGCGCCATCCAACGCAGAGTTCTGGCTCATTGAGTCAGAACCAGCGCCACGGCGAGTGGTTGAAGAAAGAAGAATGGTCATGACGGACAGTGCGTGGCCGAAGTGGAGCCAGACCAGGTCCAAGCGTCCCATACCTCCGGAACGCGCCGCAGCGGCCCGGCTGCGCAACCAACAGGAGGACCTGGCCTATCGCCTGGCCCAGGTCCGCGCGGACATGAAGGTGACACAGACGGAAGTCACCCGGGACGCCAACGCCATCTCCGGGCCGCTCAAACCCAGCGTGGAGATCACGAGGACTGAGGCGTCATGGCCCCGTAGGCTGGCCGCTATGGACACGATGAAGCAGATCCTGACCGGCTATCTGACCAACCTGCGCCAGGCGGTGGCTTGGAAACTGGATGGCGTTAGCGAGCGCGCCGCCCGCACCCCGCTGACCCCGACGGGCACGAACCTGCTCGGGTTGGTCAAGCACCTCGGGATCATGGAGTTCGGCTACTTCGGGACCATCTTCGGCCGTGAGACCGACGAGCCGATGGCACGGATGGACGCCGAGGTCTGGGCCACCAACGCCGACCTGTGGGCCACCCCCGACGAAGACCTGGCGACGGTGCGAGGCTTCTACGCCCGCGCCATCGCCCAGGCCGACCAGACCATCGCCGCCTTAGACCTCGACCAGCCCGTCACCGTGCCTTGGTGGCCGCCGCAGCGACAGAACGTGACCCTGGCCCGAATCCTGGTCCATGTCATCGCCGAGACCGCCCGTCACGCCGGACACATGGACATCTTGCGCGAACAACTCGACGGCCAGGTCGGCACCCACCCCGAACTCGGCGGCCTGCCGCCGCATGACGCCGCCTGGTGGGCCGATTACACCGGTCGCCTTAGGGAGATGGCCGCCAACGCGCCCGAGTAGACCTAGCCCGCCCGGCCAACCTTGGCCTTCACGCTCCACTCTCGCGCCCTCACGGGTTCGAGTCGAACCCGATCAGGTCGACTTACCGCCCACGGTCATCGGGAGCCATAGCAGGCCCACCTTCGCCGAGGCTACGGACCGCATCCCCCGCGTATATCGCACGCGCCCTTGAGATGATCCCCCCATTGGCGTTTGTTTAACATAGTGGGGGCGCATTCGTGTTTGTGGGAGTTATCGGACAGAATGTGTGTCCGGTTGAGGGATGTATGACCTAGCCAGGGGCTGAAAATTGGGGTCTGTCATGCCCTCAAGCTCATAGCTATGGGAGATCCTGGCAATCGGGCGTC
>JAISCA010000024.1 GCA_031265875.1 Propionibacteriaceae bacterium | reverse complement strand
TCCGCACGAGCCGCCATCGACAACCTGCTTCCCATACCTCGGATCGTGCCCGCCATTCGCGGGCATTCTTATCTGAGGCACGGGGAACCATTCGCGGTCAATTTTCGTGAGGCACGTCGCAGCCTTGACCACTCCAGAGAGAATGTGTACCTTTGCATACACTATGCCGACCATAACTCCCTCTCAGGCCGTGACTCCGCCGCCCGCCCCCGTCGTCGCCCCCGCCCCGCCGGCCGACTGGCCCGCCTTGGGCCAGCTGTTGGCCCGCGCCTACGGGGCCGACCGACCGCTCCCACCGGATTACCTCGACCAACTGCTCCACCTCGAACGCTTCCTGGACATCGGCGAACTGTGGGGCGGCTGGATCGGCCAGACCTTGGCCGGCGGCTATCTCCTGATCGACAACGGGCTGACTGGGTACGTCAAGGACCCGCCCGGACCGGAGGTCGGCTTCCGCATCTTGGGGGTCGATCCGCCTTGGCGCGGCCAGGGCGTGGCCCGGGCCCTGCTCGACCAAGCCGTGGTCTGGGGCCGTCAACGCGGGGCCGAGGCCGTGGCCCTCTACACCGCCCCGGCCATGCGGCCGGCCCACCGTCTGTATGAGAGTTACGGATTCGTCCGCCAGCCCGAGCGCGACTCCTGGGTCAACTCCGACCAGCACCCTCTATGGGCCTACCGCTACCTGATCCCGCCCCAGCCGACGTCCGTCCCAGGCCAAGCGACGCCCCCACCGGTCACGACTCCCCCTCCAGTGGAAACGACGCCCCTGCGGACCGAAGCGGCGACCGTCCCGACCGGGTCGACGCCCGTTCAGACTGCAGCGACATCCACCCCAGCCGAATCGACAGCGCTATGACCGGCCCCCGGCCCCTGCCCGGCCCGGTCCCCGAGGCCAGTCCGGTCGACTTCGAGGCTCACAACGAATCGGGCGGCTGGACCAAGCGACCGAAACAAGACGATGGCCGTTTCGTACGGGCCGACTACCCCTTCAAGGGCCGGATCGACCCGGACGGTCCCTTCCCGCCGGCCCCGGACCGCTACGTCCTCTACATCTCCTGGGCCTGCCCCTGGGCCCACCGCCAAGCCATCGTGCGCCGACTCAAGGGCCTGGAGCAGGTCATCGGCCTGGCCGTGGTCGACCCGGTGCGCGACGGCCGGGGCTGGGCCTTCCGCCTGGGCCAGCACCTGACCGGGGACCCGTACAACCACTTCACCCTGCTGCGGCAGACCTACGACGCCACCGAACCGGACTACCCCGGCCACATCTCGGTGCCAGTGCTGTGGGACAGCCAGACCAAGACCATCGTCTCCAACCACTTCCCCGACATCTCACTCGACCTGGGGTCGCAGTTCGACGCCTGGGCCGAGCACCAGGACCTCGACCTCTACCCGGTCGGACTACGCGATCAGATCGACGCCCTCAACCAAATCGTCTACCGCGACGTCAACAACGGCGTCTACCGCTGCGGTTTCGCCCGTAGCCAATCCGCCTACGACGAGGCCGTCCAAGCCCTGTTCCAGACCCTGGACCAACTCGAAGCCCGCCTAGCCGACCGCACCTATCTATTAGGCGACCGCCTGACCGAGGCCGACATCCGCCTCTACCCCACCCTGGCCCGCTTCGACGCCGTCTACGTCACCCATTTCAAGACCAACCTGCGCCGCCTGGTCGACTACCCCAACCTGTGGGACTACGCCCGTTTCCTCTACCAACAGCCGGCCTTCAGATCCACCACCTTCTTCGACCAGATCAAACGGCACTACTTCATCACCCACCCCCACCTCAACCCCAGCCGCATCGTCCCGGTCGGGCCTCAGTTGGATTGGGAGGCCCCCACCCAGCGCGCCCGCTGAGCCGAGCCCCATCCACGCAGCTGTGCCAGCCGATCAGGAAGCGCGGTCGCCCTGCGAGGCCGGGCCTATGAGACGACGAGGGTAATATTCCCTCATGGTCAGTCCAGCACCGCAAGAGTCCCTCGGCTCCCTCACCATGGCCGAGCGAATCGACGTGATCGATTTCCTTCAGCGCATTCTCCTCCCCGCTGATGTGACGCTGACCGAGCCAGAGAAGGCGATCATCCACCGACGCGACACCGAGATGGAGGCCGACCCCTCCCTGGGCCTCACCTGGGAGGAACTCGACGCCAGATTGACCATGTCGGAGCAGTCGTCGCGCGCGTGAGACAGTTGGACGGTGAACTCCGCTGTCCGTCCGCACCCGACCGCGCTGCTCTACATCGACGGTCTGAACCTGTACCGGCGCTGCTTAGAAGACCATCCGAACCTGAAGTGGTTAGACCTGCAGGCACTCGCCGAGAATCTACTGCCCGGACACGATGTCATCGGAGTGCATTACTTCACTGCGCTCCTCAAGCCTGGCACATCACCCGATCCTCGCAAGCCGACCAGGCAGCAGGTGTACTTGCGGGCAATCGCCACCTTGCCTCAGGTGATCGTGCATCTGGGTAAGTTCCGAATCGACACCCGGTGGATGATCTCCCATCCGGTCTCCGTCGACCCGGCGACTGGCGAGTATCGGAGGACCCAGGTGCGAAAAATCGAGGAGAAAGGCTCAGACGTCAGCCTCGCCGTCCACATGCTCGCCGACGCCTACGCCAGTCGGGCCGACCTGTACGCGATGCTGACCAATGACTCCGACCAGGCCGAGACACTACGTGTGCTGAAGACCGAGGCGGGCTGCCGCACAGGTCTGATCCTGCCGATGGAGACCGCCCGGGCGTCGAAGGAACTCATGAAAACGAACCCGGACGTGATTAGCTTCGTCACCCGTGACATCTTGCGGTCCAGCCAACTGCCAGATCGGATAGCCGACGCTCACGGCGTCGTGAGCCGACCACCGGAGTGGACCAGTTGAAAATCCGAGGGCCCCAGTCTCCCGGGGCCCTCTAACCGGTCGCCGAAGCTTCCGGGGGTGTGCCCCCAGCGTACCTCAAGCCAACTCGTGGCAGCTACAGCGACGAGGGGCCATTCCTTGGCGACCGCTGCCGTCGGGTGTGCGTCTGAGTCCGCCGACGAGCGTCCACCGCGCTGAGACACCAGTCTTAGCCAGTTCGATGACCGTGACCCAAGCCGGGATCAGGTCGTCATCCCGCATGTCGACGGTCAGTCGACGGCCAGCCATACCCGTCTCATCTTTTCAATCGATTGCAAACCGGCGCTCCGCTCCCGGGTGTCAACGCTGGTGGCGAGGTCCGCTGCGATGACCGCGTCGGGCATGACGTCGCCGTCGAAGTCCACCGGCAGCGTGTTCTCGTAGACGAGGTCTTGGCCGGCGACGTCGGCCACCATGAAATGGGACTCGGCGTACTCGTCCGGGGAACCCGAGCGCACGTAGCCGGACACTCGACGCCGGTCGTTGATGAGGCCGCTCCCCAGCGCGTCGGCGGCGGCGCGCCCGGTCGCGATCAACCCGGCGGCGGCCCGCTCCGCGTTCGCCGCCGTGTAACGATGAGCCACCGTCCGCCCAGCGGTCGCCCGCACGAGATCATCGGCCGACCACTCCCGCAGGCGCCGCCGCACTCGGGCGCGCGTGGTCTCCCCGAGCCAGTCGGCCCTAAGCCCGGACAGCGTCCAGAGCACACCCCAAGCCGTGCTCCGGTCGAGCGATCGGCCCCTCCCCCGCCGGGCGACGACCTCGTATCGAGCGACCGCGTCGCCGTCGGCCAACCAGACCCCATTGGCGAGCCGACGCCCTGCGATCACCCCGGACCCGAGCAGACCGAGGGCGCGCTGACGAGTCACGCCGAGACGGTCGGCGAGTTCAGTCGCGGTCAGATCAGCCATGTCAGATAACTTTCTATTTAGCAAATATTCTGACATGACACAGGTGAAAGGCCAGAGCGCCGAGCCTGGGCCGCCGTTAGTCGCGACGTTGGACCCGATTCTGCGACCACAAGGCGGTGCGACCGCCCGCGAATCGTCCCGGTTGAGCAGAAGGCGGTCAGCCCTCGTCCGCTCGGCGGCCGTCATGGAGTAGGTGCCGTCGGCGATGGTCTCCTAGGCCAGTTGGCGAGCGAATGCGTTCTTTCCCCATTGGGAGGCCCCCACCCAGCGCGCCCGCTGAGCCGAGCCTCATCCACCCGGATCCAGTTAGCCTGCGGTCAGCTGAGATCTGGATCACTGGACGGAAAAGCGGCATCCATGTCCTGCCCACCGTAGAAGACGCCAAGGATCGTAACCAAGAGAGTGTCGTCGTCGACGGCGAACGCGATGTTGACGCGTTTGCGGTAACTGATAGTCCGCAACCCGGGGCGAAGATCATCGCGACTAGTCCCACGATGAGGGAACATGTCCAAATCCAGGCAATGGTCGATGACCTCATCTAAGTAGCTCTCCGCGACTCCCAGGTCTGCGGCAGAAGCTATGTACTGTCTAATCGCTTCCAATTGCCCACTCGCGGTCTCGGTGAAGACGACGGAATAGGTCATGCGGTCGCCGCGCCATCACCATGAAGACGCCCCCTAACCTCACTGGCCGTGAGAGTGCGCTCCTGTCCCGTCTGCACCCGGTCATACGTCGGCACCACGACCTCGTTCAACCACCGCTCGACCGCCCGGTCGCGGGCGATCATAGCCCGCAGCCCGTCACGAATCACCTCACTGTCAGAGGCGTACTCGCCCGACGCCACCTTCCCTTCGACGACCGCCGCCATCTCCAGCGGCAAGGTGATGCTCATCTGCTTGGTGCTCCGCATGACGCCCCCTCATCAGTAGGACTTCATCCTATCGCTCCGCGAATCTACCGATCCCTAACGGCGCGCGCCCCGAAGCCCTTCTCAGACCACCTCAACAGCCCACACTGATCTTGTCCCCATCGTGTACGGCGAGGCCAATCCCCTGACTGTCGGGACCTATCACCGAGCAGTCAGACGTTGGAGGAGAATCTCGTACAGCGCGGCGGTGTCGCTGACCGCGACCACCGGCGTGTAGTCGTCCTCCACGAAGTAAGGCGGTCGCCCGCCAGGGCACGTGTCCACCTGGACCTCGACACTGTCGGTTCTGATCCAGTAGACGTTATCGTCGTCACCAGGATGGGTGACCGCCAGGCGTTCGATCCTGACCGACGGGAAGCGGGCGATGATGGCAATGAACACGCCATCGACCGGCCCACCCGCCAGATGACTGTGATCCCAGGTCCGCACGGCCTTTGATTTTAGTTGAACCCCACATAGTGGCGTGCCGCCCACCACGAGTCGTTTTCCGGCTCTTCGCGATCGAGGTTGTCGCAGATAGCCGCCGCGACGGTTAGGACACCGAAAGCGACTCTCAACGGATCGACCGGTCACGACCCCCGACCCCACAGGGAGCCACGGCAGACCCATCACAATCCGGCCGCCCGCCAGGGCGACCGGAGTCTGGGGAGCGGGGGCGGAGCCCCATAGAGAGACACCGACCAGCGATGCCTGATCGAAGTACGCAAGAGGATGGACGCCGGGCTACGGCGTCCAAATCTTCCACGAGCAATCGTCGTCGAACGATTCCAGCCCAGACCACCACCGCCACGCTATCTCACATCCCGTCAAGGCTGAAAGCCTCCGCGCTTCCACGTGTTGACGACGGTCGAAAAGTGAGCCGGTGGCGACGGTCGAAAGGTGAGCCATCTGACCAGGATTGGGAAGGTGATCACAGTGGATGATTGGTCGACGATCAGGTATCTGTCGCGTAGTGAGGGGTTGTCCGGGCGACGGATCGCGTCGAGGTTGCGGGTGTCGCGGAACACGGTGGCCAGGGCGTTGGCGTCGGATGGGCCGCCGGGGTATAAGACGAGGCCGCCGGTTGAGTCTGCGTGGAGCCGTGTCGAGCCTCGGGTGCGGGCTTTGCTGGCTGAGTATCCGGAGATGCCGGCCACGGTGGTCGCGGAACGTGTCGGCTGGTCCGGGTCTGTGTCGTGGCTGAGGGAGAACGTCTCTGGGTTGCGGCCTGAGTGTCGCAAGGTCGATCCGGCGGACCGGTTGGCGCATCTGCCGGGCGAGGAGGTCCAGTGCGACTTGTGGACGCCGCCGGTCGACATCCCGGTCGGCGGCGGACAGGCGGCCCGGTTGCCAGTGTTGGTGATGGTCGCGAGTTTCGCCCGGTTCGTCGCCGGGGTGATGATCCCGTCGAAGCGCACTGGTGATCTGTTGGCGGGCATGTGGCTGCTGCTCGACCGTGACGTCCAGGCGGTCCCGAAGCGCCTGCTGTGGGACAACGAGACGGGGATCGGCCGGAGGGGCCGGCTCGCTTCCGGCGTGGCGGGCTGGTCGGGCACGCTCGGGACAAGGATCAAGCAGGCCAAGCCCTACGACCCGGAGACGAAAGGAATCGTGGAGCGGGCGAACGAGTATCTGGAAACATCGTTCCTGCCTGGCAGAGTGTTCGTGTCGCCGGAGGACTTCAACCGTCAGATCGTCGACTGGCTGGCCGGGCATGGGAACCGGCGGTTGGTCCGGTCGACCGGGCTGAGGCCGGTCGACGCCATCGACGAGGACCGGTCGGCGATGATGACGTTGCCGCCGATCCCGCCGCTGTCGGGAGACCGGTTCCAGGTCCGGTTGGGCCGTGACTATTACGTCAGGGCCGGGGCCAATGACTACTCGGTCGACCCGTCCGTGATCGACCGGCTGGTCGACGTCCAGGTCGGTCTGGACGAGATCACCGTGACGTGTCAGGGGCGCCTGGTCGCGTCCCACCGACGCCGATGGGGACGCCGGCTGACAGTCACCGACCCGGCCCATGTCGCGGCCGCCGCCCGGCTGCGGGCCGAGTTCCAACGGCCCAAGCCCGTCCCGGCCGACGACGACCTGGCCTGTGACCTGGCCGTCTACGACGCCGCCTTCGGCGTCGCGGCCGATCTTGCCGCCGAGTGGCGGCCAACTCAGGAACCGGCGGTGGCGTGATGCCCACGAGGACCGACGACACGTGGACCCGGGTCGAGTATCTGGCCCGCCAGTTGAAAGCCCCCCGTATCCGTGACATGGCCCGACGGTTGGCCGACCAGGCCGCCCAAGACGGCTGGACCCACCTCGACTACCTCGCCGCCGTGCTCGGCTCCGAAGTGGCCGCCCGCGAGGCCTCCGGCGCCGGCCAGCGGGTCCGAGCGGCCGGGTTCCCGGCCCGCAAGACCCTGACCGATTTCAACTTCGACCACCAACCCGCCGCGGACCGAGGCCAGATCCACCGGTTGGCCGCCGGCGGGTATCTGACCGAGGCCGGGAACATCGTGTTCCTCGGACCGCCCGGCACAGGCAAGACCCACCTCGCCATCGCGCTCGCCGCCGAAGCCTGCGCCCAAGGCGTCCGGGTCGCGTTCGACACGGCCGCCGGCTGGGTCACCCGGCTGCAAACCGCCCACCAGATCGGCCGACTCGCCGCCGAACTGCGCAAGGCCCACCGCCACGGGCTGATCGTGATCGACGAGGTCGGCTACCTGCCCTTCGACGCCGAGGCCGCGAACCTGTTCTTCCAACTGGTCACATCCCGCTACGAACGCTCCTCGATCATCCTCACCAGCAACCTGGCATTCTCACGGTGGGGCCAAGTCTTCGGCGACCAAGCCGTCGCCGCCGCCATGATCGACCGCATCGTCCACCACGCCGAAGTCATCACCCTCAAAGGCGCGTCCTACCGGCTCCGACACACCACCATCGAGACCCTGCCTTCCATGGCAGCCGAACATAAGACAAACTAGAGACACACGAATAGTGGCTCACCTTTCGACCACCGAAAACGGCTCACTTTTCAACCGTCGCCGACATCCACGACCGATTCGACGCTCCGTCACGTATATTTTCGAGAAGACTACTGGGGCATTTAGCGCCTACCCCCCCCCCGCTAGATTTCTGTTCTACGTAACCACATGGGCGGGCTACGGATACATCAATGTGGAATCACGCGCTCCGAATCGTTACGCCCTATCACTCGACCGTTGGCTTTTGGACACCGAGGAGGCAGCGTGTCAACCCCACCCGAGGGCCCCATTGGGCTCTTCCGGCGACATGCCCTCCAGCTTATGCCTGAACCTCCCGATTCGGCCAGGCTGAGACTTCGCGACAGCAGCGGCGCTGGACTCCTCCTGAGACGTCTTAATCGAACTCAGTGGCACGATCTCGAGCAGGCCGAAGCCCCAGACCGCCTCAGGCCCCGGGCTCGGCCCCGGCTAAGTCGATGGCCTGGCCGGTCACCTGGCTGGCCAGGTCGGAGGCCAGGAAGACGGCCAGGTCGGCCACGTCGGAGCCGGGGGTGATGCGCTTGAGCGGGCTGGGGATGGACTGGACCAGGTCGGAACTGCCCCTCCGGTGGGGGGTGGGGAGGGGGCAGGTCAAGTCGGTCGAGTTGTCGCGCGGGCAGATGGCGTTGACTCGGATCGGCACCTCGGCCAGTTCCCGGGCCAGGCTCTGGGTCAGACCGAGGCCGGCGAAGCGGCTGGCGGCGTAGACCCCGTTCAGGCTCGACCCTTGTTTGCCGGCTTCGGAGTTGATCTGGATGACGCAGCCCGAGCCCTGCAGGCGCATGATCGGGGCGACCGCTTTGACGCAGTTGTAATAACCGACCAGGTTGACGTCCATGACCTGGCGCAGGTCGTCGGGGCCCAGGTCCTCCAGCGGGCCGGTCTTGAGCAGGCTGGCGGCGCTGATCAGGACGTCGATCCGGCCCCAGGCCCCCTGGGCTTGACCGGCCAAACGGACGCAGTCGTCCAGGTCCGCCACGTCGGCCACCGCCCAGCGGGCGCCGGGGATGGCGGCGGCGGTCAGGCGTAAAGGGGCCTCGGCCTGGTCCGCCAGCAGGACTTGACAGCCCTCGGCCGCGAAACGGGCGGCCAAGACGGCGCCGACGCCGGCGGCGGCCCCGGTCACGATGACTGTCTTGTCCACCAGCGAACCCGCCAATTGCGTCATGGGGCCTCCCGACCGATGTCCAATGGCTCAGCCCGTCGACCGGTCCGCCTGACTATGGACACCACCCGACGGGCAATTCACCCGACTCACCCGATCCTAGACGGGCCATTGCGTCGCGTTAGATTCCAAGTCGGCTGACAGGGCGCGAGGAGCGGACGATCTTGCACATTCGTCCCCCGCTCCACCTGCTCTTGGAATTACGTTCACTCAAGCGGTTGGGGCGATCCGCCTTTCCCAGCCGGACCACGTCATTTCAACAGAGGCCTGGCCGGAAGTTCTAGCGGCGGCGAATTCGACCACTGACGGGCTTAGGAATTGGTCCGATGTTCACCACCTCCAATCGCCCAATCCGCCTCTCGTCGTCGCGTGACCGCCCCCGCACGAGCGTGCGCTTACGACCACCGACCCGCCGGCGAAACGATGGACTTAACCCGCCGCTCGCGCTCGGGGGCCGGGCGGGCAGTACGACGTTCCGTACGGGCGACTCGCCATAGCATGAGGTGGGTTCTAGCTGGAGCCGCTCGCTCGCGTGACCACCACACGGGCGTACGCTTACGACCACCGACTCGCTGAAACGATGGTCGCAACTATCCGCTCGCGCGAGGGGGCGGCCGGGCGGGCCAGCCACCGACGGCGAGCTAGCGGGACGTTACGACCATACAGCCGGGGGCTGGATCAGCCGGGGGCTGGGTCAGTCGGCGGCTTCGGGGCCGGCGGTGCTGACGCGCACCACCAGCTCGGGGGTGAAGACCTCCTGGCGGACCAGGCCGTGGTCCAGATTGTCCATCAGGACGTCGACGGCGGCGGCCCCGAACTCCTCCTGCGGCGTCCGGATCGAGCTCAGGGGCACGATCGAGCTGGCGGCGTACTCGACGTCGTCGTAGCCGATCAGGGCGATGTCGCCGGGCACTGTCAGGCCGGCCCGCACCACCTCTTGCAGGAGGCCGAGGGAAAGCAAGTCGTTGACCGCGAAGACGGCCTCGGGGCGGGCGGCCGGCGGACGGTGGGCCAGCTCGTAGCCGATCTGGCGGCCGACCTGGACCGTGCGATCGGCCACGTCGATCACCTCCAGGGTGGCCCCGCCGACCTCCCGCACAGTCGAGCTGATGCCTTGCAGACGGCCGAAGACCTGGGGCACGCCCAGGGGGCCGCCGACGAAGGCCAGGCGGCGGTGCCCCAGGTCGAGCAGGTGTTGACCGGCCAGACGCCCGCCCGCCACCTCGTCGATCGAGACCGAGGGCTGGTTGGGCGAAGCGGCCAACTGGCCCAGCATGACGGTGGCGGTGCCCCGCCGTTGCAGCTCGGCCAACCGGTCGTCGATGCGTTCGTAGGAGGCCACCAACATGCCGCGCACGCGGTTGCGCTCGAACAGCTCCAGGTAGGCGTCCTCGCGCGCCTTCTCCCGGTGGGTGTTGCCGACGAAGACGGACAGCCCCAACTCGCGGGCCCGCTGCTCCACCCCCTCGGCCGTGGCGGCGAAGAAGGGGTTGGAGACGTCGGGGGCGATGTAGGCGATGACATTGCTGCGGCCCAGCCGCAGCTGCCGGCCGACGCTATTGGGCACGAAACCCAATTGGTCGATGGCTTGGCGGATACGCTCGGCCTTGGGCTCCGACACCCGTTCTGGGTGATTGAGGTAGTTCGAGACCGTGCCCACGGCCACGCCGGCCCGCTCGGCCACCTCGCGCATGCCGATACGACCAGCCATATCAGTCACCTCCTGCCTCGCGCTCGGGCCGGGACCGAACCGAAGGGTCCGGCTCATCGAACAAGCCGATTATCCCCCGCCCGACTCGCGGGGCGTTAACCGGTAACGCGGTCGGCGACCGGATAGGACGCGCTCCACCTCATCGGCCATCAGCTCGAAGAAGCGGAACTCGGCCGCGTCCGTGACGCCGGCGATGTGGGGGCTGAGGAAGACATTGGGCAGCTGGCGCAGAGGCGAGTCGACCGCCAGCGGCTCCGGCTCGACCACGTCCAGGCAGGCGATCAGATCGCCCCGGAGCAGCCGGGCGATCAGAGCCTCGGTGTCGACCACGGCCCCCCGGGAGACGTTGACGAAGACCGTGCCGGGGCGCAGCTGAGCCAACTGCTCGGCCCCGATCAGACCGCGCGTGGCCTGGGTCAGCGGCACCAGACAGATCACCACGTCAGAGCCGGCCAGGACCTGGTCCAAGCTGGTCAGATCGAGGTCGTAGACATTCGCCAGCACGTCCGGGGCGCCCGGATCGTGGGCCAGGACCTTGACCTGGAAGGGAGCCAGCAATTCGAGCAGGCGGCGCCCGACGTTGCCCAAGGCGATCAGGCCGACCGTCTTACCGGTCAGCTCGCCGTTCAGGTAACCCGGATCGGACAGCAACACGTTGCGGTCCGGCCACAGCAGCTCGCCTTGGATGAGGCGGCGGAAATGGGACCCGGCGTTGCGCAGACCGATCAGGGCCAGGGCCAGGGCCCACTCGGCCACCGGGTCGGAGGAGCCATTGGTGGTGTCCGACACCACGACGCCCCGGGCGGCGGCCGCCGCCAGATCGACCCGGGCGGCGAAGCGGTCGCCGTGGGTGTCGCCGATGAAACGCAGTCGCGGCGCTCCGGCCAGCACCGTCTGATCCACCCGAGGGCTGCCGTAACTGACGATGAGGGCGTCCAAGTCGACCGCGAAGCGAGCCAGTTCGGCCCGCGCCGCCGGGTCGTCCGGCACTCCCGGTTCCCGGTCGGCCCCCGGCCGGATCAACCAGTCCAGCTCGGCCCAAGCCCGTAGCCGCTCGACCGTCTGGTCGGCGAAGTAACGGCGCCGGCCGGGTTCGGTCACCACGATCCCGATCCGGGGTCGTCCTTCCATCTCCACCCTCCTTAGAGCTGTGTCCAAACTAGCCTCATTAGGAGCCTGAACTTCGACGAGCGAGCCGAGTTTAGGTTTCTCTCCCCCGGGGTCCCCGAAAAGTACCGGGCCGGAGCGCAGCGCGGGGAGGACACTTTTGGGGGCTTTTAGATGAAACTGTGGCCGCGCGCCGGACCGGGCGCCTCGAAGCACGTCGTCAGTCGGGATAGGTCCGCTATCCTCGCCTCCCCAGCCTGGCTTGGCGTCCCGTCCCGATGCCCCCATACCACCCATTCCGTACGCCCCACTAGTCCGCCGAAACCCGTCGGGCGGGGGAAGCGGGCCGGTCCAGCCAGGCGGCCAGATTGCCGCCCCTGATCAAGGCCAGATCGCCGGGGGCGATGAAATCGGCCTGGTCGGGCAAGAGTTGGACGGCCTGACGGTAGCTGTGGTGGGGCAACAAGGAGGGCCAGTCCGAGGCCCAGACCATCCGGCCAGGCCCCCAGCTCTCGTAGAAGGCCCGCACCCAGTCCAGCCGGTCGCGGTAAGGGTAGTCCCAGGGCCGGTCGTGGCCGTAGTAGTAGCCCGACACCTTGACTAAGAGGTTAGGCAGGTCCTCGTGGTCCAAGACCAGGTCGAAGGCCGGCCCGACGCCCTCGGGGTGCAGCATCACGACCGCCAGGTGGTTGACCAGCAGGGGTAGTTCAGGGAACCGGCGGGCGACCTGGCGCAGATCGGGCGCCCAGATCGGCGGCGCGGCCAAGGACACCACCAAACCGGCCGCCTGGGCCAGACCGAACCAGGCCAGGCCCTCCGCCGACAGCAGCCAGCCGTCGTTGGCTTCGGGCGATAGGTAATGCGACAGCCCGGCCGGCTGGTAGCGCTCGATCAGGGCCCGCAAGCGGTCCGGGGCGCCGGGCCGGTGGTAGTCGGGGCCGAAGCGGGAGTCGACGTCGATCAGATGGTAGAAACGATCCGGCCGGGCCGCCGCGGCCGCCATCCCGTAGTCGTTGTTGTCCTCGGCCCCCTCGATGCGGGCGTTGACCAAGAGAGCGCGGTCGACGCCGGCGGCGTCCATCTCCCACAGCAGATTGGCCCAATTCCCCCGGCTGGCCTGGTCCGGCGGGGCCGGACGGTAGGGCCAACTGGGCCAGATGTGGGTGTGCGCGTCGATGATCATGGCGGGAACCCTCTCAGCCCTTGACCGAGCCGGCCGTCATACCACGCATGACCTGCTGGTTGATGGACAGATAGACGGCCAAGGTGGCGAAGACGGTGGTCGAGATGGCGGCGAAGAGGGGGCCGTAATTGGTCGAGCCGTACTCGTCGTTGAAGTGCAGCAAGCCGACTTGGATGGTCGACATGTCGTTACGGATGTTGAAGGTCAAAGCGATCAAAAGATCGTTCCAGATCGAGAAGAACATCAACAGGGCGACCGTGAAGACACCGTTGCGGACGACCGGCAAGGCGACCGAGAAGAAGGACCGCATGGGACCACCGCCGTCGATCGCGACGGCCTCGAACAGTTCTCTGGGCACGGCCCGGAAGTAGGTCGCGAAGAGGAAGACCGACAGCGGCAAGGAGTGCCCGATGTAAGTGATGATGAGAGGCCAGTAGCTGCCCGACAGACCGGTCTTGAAGTAGATCGTGAACAAGGGCAGCAAGATGATCTGGATCGGCACCATGATGCCGCCGATGATGAAGAGCAGGACGGAGTTGCGGCCCTTCCAGATCATCACCTCCAAGGCGAAGCCGGCCGCCGCCCCCAGCAGGATGATGACGGCCAAACTGGGCACGGTGACGATGATCGAGTTGAGGGCGTTGCGGCCCAGATTGCCGGTGGTCCAAGCCTGGACGTAGTTCTCGAAGTGCAGCTGGCTGGGCAAGGACATCAGAGGCGTGTTGAGGAACTCGTACTGCGACTTGAAGGAGTTGGTGAAGATCCAGAACAGCGGATAGATCTCGATCACCAGGATCAAGACGACCAGGATCTTGACCACGGTGCTACGAGTGATACGAGCCGCTCTGGGGCCGAGCGGACGTTTGACGTCGGCCGGCGGGGTCATAGTCGAAAGGCTCATCGGTCAGCTCTCGGTCAGGTCACGGCGGGAGGAACGGAAGATCAGCAGGGTCACGGTCAGGCAGAGCACGGTGATGACCAGGGCTAGGACCGAGCCGTAGCCGTAATTGCTGTAGAGGAAGGAAGTCTGGAACATGTACAGGTTGAGCGGCGTGGTGGCGGTGCCCGGACCGCCGTTGTTGAGGGCCAGGATCGAGTCGAAGACCTTGAGGCAGTTGTTCAGGCTGAAGATGATGGTCGACAGCAGCACCGGCAGCGACATCGGCAACACGATGTGACGGATCAGACGCAAGCCGCCGGCGCCGTCCACCCGGGCCGAGTCGATCACCTCGTCGGGGATCTCGACCAGACCGGCGAAGAGCAGGACGGCGTAGAAGCCGACTGTGCGCCACAGATCCATGATGACGATGACGACGAAGGCGGCCGAGCCGGTGGCGAACCAATCGACCGGCTCGATCCCGATCGCCTGCAGCAGGCTGTTGACCGGGCCGAGCTGGGGCGCGACGGCGAAGAGCCGGCTGAAGAGCAAGCTGATGGCGACCGACGGCAGCACCACGGGGAAGAAGACCATGGTGCGCACGAAGGTCGACAGCTTCTTCAGCACGAAGACGTAGAGGATGGCCATGAGATAGCCCAGGACGACCTGGCCCAAGCTCATGACGAGGGCGTACTTGATGGTGAACCAGAGGGCGTGCCGGGCGGTCGGGTCGCGGAAGAAACGAGCGAAATTGTCCCAACCGACCCAATCGAAGCCCAGCACCGGGCTGCCGTTCATGACGGTCAGGACGAAGGACCAGATCACTGGCACCACCATGACGCCGATGTAGACCAGCAAAGCGGGCCCCAGGAAGGCGGCGGCCACCTTCTTGTTGCCCAGGACGTGTCTCATGGCTCCTCCTTCAGGAGTTGGTCGAAGTCGGCGGCGGACTAGGCGTCGGCGGCTCGACCGGGGGCGGTGAGCGGTTAGACCGCCCCCGGTCGAACTTGGAGAGTCGCCGGTCAGCCTTCTTCGAGGTCGGCCTGCAGAACGCTCATGTACTCTTCGGCCGACATGGCGCCGGTCAAAAGAGGCGCGGCGTTGTTACTGGCGTCGGTCGTGGCCTTCTGATTGAAGAGGGCCTCGAACCACAGCACGGTCGAAGTGGCGGCGTCGATGCGCTCTTGGATCTCAGCCGTCAGCGGAGCGATATTGGGCACCGGGGTGTTGATCTTGAAGCCGGAGTAGACGCCCTGCGCCTCCATCGAGATGCTGCCGTAGTTCTCGGCCATGCACCTCAGCCAGACGCCGACGTTGGGGCCGTAGAGCTTGGCCGACAAAACGTTGGGCGAGCCCACGTTGGCCGGCAGATCGTCGATCGAGCCCTTGCCGCCGGTGATGGCGGGGAAGGGGAAGAAGCCCAGATCCTGAGTGTTGACGCTGGGATCGTTGATCCGCTGCAAGGTGTTGGTCAGGTTGTACATCATGGCCGCCTGGCCGGTGAAGAGCTGATTCAAGGCGGTGTCCATGTCGACGTTGGTGATGCCGTTGATGAACAGCCCCTCCAGACCCATGTCCTGCAGGCGCTGAGCCGCCCGGACGTACTCCGGATCGGTCAACTTGGCCTGACCGTCGCGCACCCGCATCATGGCGTCGGCGCCCAGATCGCGGAAGATGAACTCGCCGACCCAGCGGCTGATCGACCAGCCGGTCTTGCCGGAGGCGACGAAGGGCGTGATGCCGGCCGCCTTCAGCGTGCGAGCGGCCTCCAGCAAGTCGTCCACGGTCTCAGGCACCGCCAGGCCGTGCTGCGCGAACAGGGTCTTGTTGTAGAAGATGCCTTCGGTGTTGAACTGCAAGGGCAGGGTCGGGAACTCGCCGTCGTAGAGCTGGTCCACCACCGACTGGGCGGCTGGGGTGATGAGATCGAAGACGCCCAGATCAGTCAGGGCGTCCTTGACGTCAAGGACCTGACCGGCCGCCGCCAACTGGCCATCTTTGTAGATGAACTGCTGGCCGGCGGCGAACATCACCGGCAGGGCGTCCTGACCGGCCAAGAGCAGGATCTTCTGCTGCATCTGAGCGCTCGGCGTCTGATCCAAGGTGTAGGGCAGGGCGGCGTTGGCCTCGGCGCAGGGGCCTTCGGCCAACCGCTGCAGCATGTCGGCGCCAGCCGAGTTCTCGGCCGTGATCAGGACCGAGAATTCCGTCGCCCGGTTCCCCGGGTCGCCGCTGGGATTATCGTTGCTGTCGCCGGAACAGCCGGCCAGGGTCAGGGCCAAAGTCGCGCTGAGGGCCAAGACGGCCCCTCGGCTGAGGCCAGATCGGACTTGATTAGCCACCGTGATACTCCTTTGTGAGTGGGTTCAATCATGTGCTGAGTGGTCTAGTTCGGATAATTAACTTGTTCTTACTGGCCTAGGAGTCGTTTCCGACCCCTAGATGGAACGTTACAAAACCGGCTGGGAGGGATCGCCGGCCCGGCTCCGGATCACGGGCGCAGCCCGCGGTCGGACAATTCCTGCCCCACCGCGGCCAGGTTCTCCCAGCTCATCTCGGAGTACTTGCGGGACAGGACGAAGCCGGTGGCGCCGCCATCCAAGGCGGCTCGGACCGAGGCTCTAGCCTCCTTAGGAGTCGTCTTCTTGACTCCCTGAGGCGTGGGCACGTCGATGTCCAAGCCGGGGTAGACGGCGGCCTGCCCCCGCACCGCCGCCACCGTCCGGCGCGTCTCCCGCTCGACGTAGTCGGGGCTGAGCCCCGATGCGGGCAAGCGGTCGAAGGGGACCGCCTCGTCGTAACCCAGCAGATGACGGTAGAGGTCGTACAGGACCTGCTCCGGCACACCCCGGAAGAGACGCTGGCCGATCGTGCGGATGTAATGGTGCAGGCGGTAGCCGGCGCAGTTGTTGTACAGCACCGGCTTGATGAAGTCGGAGTGCTGGGCCATCCGGGTGAAGTCGGTCTGAGAACGGTAGAGCGGCGAGAAGGAATTGTGGTGCCAGATGTGCCAGCCCACCGCCAAGTCGCGGTCGAGGAACTTCAACGCCCCGTACAGGCGGGCCTGGAAGCGGGTGTAGCCGTCCTGCCAGAACTGGTCCCAGGCCACCAGCTCGGGATAGCGGCCGAGCAGGCTGAGGAAGCGGATGAAAGAGCGGTCCCCCAGCGGCGCCGCCTCCTCCTGGTCGTTCATCAGACGATCCAGTTCGAGGTAGCCCTGACGAGCCCGTTCGGCGTCCAAACCGAGCCGGGCGGCCTCGGCTAGACAGTGGCGGCAGAAGCAGTAGGCCTCGCCGTCACGGGCGAAACCGCCGTCCGAGAAGGCGTTGTCGAGCGGACCCTGGCGCTCCGAGCCGAAGAGCAAGCCGTCCAACTGGTAGGTCTTGACCTGATCCTCCAACAGGGACAGCCACCAGTGCTCGTAGTCGGGATTGCGCAGGCAGGCGTAGCCGTCGGTGCGCTCCCAGGCGTCGACCTGCAGCACCTTGGGCCAATTCGGCACCGCCTTGGTCAAGCCCGAGTGGGTGTTCTCCAAGACCCAGGAGTAGACCTTCTGACCGCGCTGGCGGGCCGGTTCGATGACGTCGCCCAAAGCGTCGAAACCGACCGTCTCCCGGTCCGGGGCGCGGTAGGGGGCCAAGACGGTGCCGCCGTAGAACTGGTCGTGCTGGGTCACGAAGGAACCGCCCAGGTGCTGATCGGTGAAATCGTCGGGGCCGTGGCCGGGCCAGGGCCGAGTCACCACCTGACGCCCGGCCACGCCCCGGTCGAAGGCTTGGCTGGCGATGAACAAGGCGTTGACGCCGACGGTCTCTTGGAGGCCGTCCAGCACCGTTTCGACTCCCTCGTCGACGAAGGAGATGGCGCCGATTTGAATCCCCACGAGTGTGGACATGAGTCCTCCTCCCAGCGCCCGCCCCGCTCCGGATCCGAGGCCTTTCTCGAAGACCCGCGTGGGCTGGCGACGAACCCAAGGTACAGCCAATTTTGAAACGTGTCAATAACGTTCTATATTGATCCCGCAAGGTTGGAACAGCGTGGTCACGACCTCGGCGGGACCGCCCGGGTCGGCCCCTTCTCGGGCCAGCTCTCGGTCCCGTCGGCTGCTCCGGCCAGGCTTCGCAGCGAACGCAAGGAAACATCAAAATGACTGACTATCCCCGTTTCGGCGCCGGTCTGTGGCATTTCGCCAGTTACGTCGACCGTTACGCCGTCGACGGTTATGGACCGCCCCGCACCACCCTTGAGGCCATCGAGTTGGCCGGCTCCGTCGGCGACCTGTCGGTGGTCGACCTGAACTATCCCTTCACCCCCGGCGTCGGCCTGGACGAGGTCAAGGAGGCCCTGGCCGCCCAGGGGCTGAGCGCCATCGGCGTGACGCCGGAGATCTATCTGCGCCGCTTCTGCCGGGGCGCTTTCACCAACCCTGACCCTGAGATCCGTCAGGCCGCCCTCGAGCTGATGCATCAAGCGGCCGACGTGGTCCGCCAATTGGGGGCTCAGTACGTCAAGATCTGGCCCGGCCAAGACGGTTGGGACTATCCCTTCCAGGTCAACCACGGCGACCTCTGGCGTCTAGCTGTGGATGGCATGCGCGAATTGGCCTCGGCCCATCCCGACCTCAAGTTCGCCATCGAGTACAAGCCGCGCGAGCCCAGGGTCAAGATGACCTGGGACTCGGCCGCCCGTTCCATCCTCGGCATCCAACAGATCGGGTTGGACAACGTCGGCGTCCTGCTCGACTTCGGCCACTCCCTCTACGGCGGCGAGTCGCCGGCCGACGCCGCCCAATTGCTGATCGACCACGGCCTGCTCTACGGCATGGATGTCAATGATAACTTGCGTGGCTGGGACGACGACCTGGTGGTCGGCACGGTCCACCTGACCGAGATCTTCGAGTTCTTCCACACTTTGAGGATGAACGGCTGGGAGGGCGTCTGGCAGCTCGATCAGTTCCCCTTCCGGGAAGACCCGGTCGACGCCGCCCGCACCTCCATCCGCACGCTCAAGGCACTCCATCGCGCCCTCGACCGGCTCGACCTAGCGGCGCTACGTCAGGCCCAAGCGGCCCAAGACGCCATGGCCGCCCAACGGGTGGTGCAGGACGCCCTGCTCGACACCGCTATCGGCTGAGACTGGGGAAAGGGTTCCGGACCAGCCTGTCAACCGGAACACCTAGCGCGGTCGGGGCCGGTCCGCCGGCCCCGACCAGCGTCGAGCCAGCCGTTCAGGCCTCTCCCGCCGGCCTCAGCCTGGCCCGGGCCAGACCGCTGGCCCAGGCCGCGCGAGCGGCTTGGCGGCGCTCGACTGTCCAGCTCGGCTGGAACTGACGCCGGGAACGGGGCCAGGCCGCCAGAGCGGCCTCATCCCACAGACCGGCGCTCAGACCGGCTAGCTGACAGACCCCAGACACTGAGAGCTGGGCCTGGTCGGGGCGGGCCACCACCCGGCCCGAGACGCTGGCCTGCAATTCCATCAGCCAATCGTTCTGGCTGGGGCCGCCGTCGGTCAGAACCAGGCCGATGGGCCGGCCGGCGGCCTGGTCGGCCCGGGCCAGAACGTCCTCGATCTGATGGACGATCGACTCGAAAGCGGCCCGGGCCAGGTCGGCCCGGGTGACGCCCTGGTCGAAGCCGGCCAGCACCGCCACCGCCTGCGCGTCCCAGTGCGGCGCCCCCAAACCGGCGAAGGCCGGCACCAAGACCACCCCGCTGTCCTCCCGCCCGCAGCGGGCCCACTCGGCCAGATCGCCCGGGCTGGCCTGCAAGAGCCGGGCCAACCAGACCAGAGTCCCGCCGCTGGACAAGATATTGCCTTCGAAGGCGCGGGCCGGTCGGTCGGTCAGCCAGGCCAGGGTCTGGACCAGGCCGCCGTCTCCAGCGGCGGTAGCGTCGCTCAGCCCCATGATCGAGGAACCGGTGCCATAACTGGCCTTGACCGTGCCCGGCGCCCTGACGCCATGGCCGTACAAGGCGGCGTGGGAGTCGCCCAAGACGGCCCCGAAGCCGGCCTCGTGCCCGCGGCGGCGCAATAGGCCGATGGGGGCGGTGGGGCGGTTGGAGGGCACGATCTGAGGCAGGGCGGCCTGGGGCACCCGGAAGAGATCGAGCAGCCAGTCGTCCCAGTCCAGGGTCTCAAGGCTCATCAACTGGGTGCGGGCGGCGTTGCCGGCCTCGATCTGGAACTGCCCAGTCAGCCGGTCCACCAGCCAGGCGTCGACGGTGCCCAGTCTGAGACGGCCGGCCCGGGCCAAGCGACGGTCGGGATCGACTTGATCCAGCAGCCAGCTGAACTTCAAGGCCGAGAACATCGGGTCCAAAGGCAAGCCGGAGCGTCGGCGCACTTCCGCCGCCACCCCGGCGGCGGCCAAGCGCTGAGCCTGTTCCGCCGTGCGCCGGTCCTGCCAACCCAACAAAGGGCCGAGCGGACGACCGCCCTCCGTCTGCCAAACCAGGGCCGATTCGCGCTGATTGGACAGCCCGACGCTGGCTGGGCCGGCCTCGGATTGGGCGGTCAAGCTCTCTAGACAAGCGCAGACGCTGTCCAAGATGGCGATCGGGTCCTGCTCCACCCAACCCGGCCGAGGCGTGGCTTGCCCGATGGCGACCTGGGCCTGAGCCCGGATCGACCCGGTCGCGTCCAGCGCCACCGCCTTGGTCGAACTGGTGCCTTGATCGATTCCGAAAACCAGCTCCGCAGTCATGACGACGCCCGCCCGACCCGCTCAGTCCGCCTCGGCCGGCGGCCAGGCTGAACTGTGACTGTGCCGCCCTGGTCCCAATTCGACCGGCGCTTGACCGGGCAAAACCAGGCTGGCGCTGGCGCCGATCGGCACCTCGGTCTCGACCACCAGACGATCAGACGACAGCCGCCAGGCGATGGCGACTAGGCCATAGGGCGACTGATGCCGGGCGCTGGCGTGGCTCAAACCGCCGCCCGGCCTAGGCCGGAACTCGATCTGGCGGTAGCCGGGGCCCAGTGGAACCAAGCCGGCCACGACTCGGTGCAGCCAATCGGCCACGGCCCCGAAGGCGTAATGGTTGAAGGAGGTCATGGCCCCCGGGTTGACCTGGCCGTCCGGCGTCTCGGCGTCCCAGCGCTCCCAGATCGTGGTCGCGCCCCGTCGCACCGGATAGAGCCAACTCGGGCAATCCTCCTCCAACAGCAGGTCGTAGGCGCTGTCGAGCTGGCCGGCGCCGCTGAGGGCGTCGCACAACAAGGGGGTGCCGACGAAACCAGTGGCGATCCGGTTGCCGTCCTGCCGCACCAACTCGGCCAGCCGACGGGCGGCCCGAGGCCGCGCCTCGGCCGGTATGAGATCGAACTCCAGGCCCAGGGCGTAGGCGGTCTGGGCGTCGCTGGTCATGCTGCCGTCGGGCCGGACGTAGGCCTGGGCGAAAGCCCGGCGGACGACTTGGGCCAGCTCACCGTAACGCCCGGCCAGTTCCGTCCGACCGGTCAGCTCCGCCATCTGGGCCAGTTTGGCGGTCGAGGCGGCGAAGAAAGCCGAAGCCACCAAGTAGCGGTCGGTGCGAGCGGCGGCTGGATCGTCCGGCGGCGCGGCCGGATCGAGCCAATCGCCCAACTGGAAGCCGCTGTCCCAGAGGTGGCTGGGGCCGGCCAAGCGGTCTAGCAGATCGACCCAGCCTTTAGCCGACTCCCACTGCCGCTCCACGATGGACAGGTCGCCCGTGCTCAGCCAGAGGGCCAGGGGCAGGAAGGTCACCACGTCGCCCCAGGCCGCGCCCGGCCGGATCGGCGTCCAGCGTTGCTTGGCCGGGATCACCGGCACGTACCAAGGCACGGTCCCGTCCGGCAATTGTTCGCGGGCGACGTCCTCCAGCCAACCCGACAACATGCCGGAGACGTCGAACAGGAAGGCCGCCGTGGGGCCGAAGATCTGGATGTCACCGGTCCAGCCCAAGCGCTCGTCGCGCTGAGGGCAGTCGGTCGGAATGTCGAGGAAGTTGCCCCTCATGCTCCAGACCACGTTGTCGTGCAAGCGGTTGACCAACTCGTTCGAGCACTCGAACCAGCCGGTCCGGGCCAGGTCGCTGTGGTACACCCGCGCCACCAGACCGCCCTGGGCGACCGCCTCTCGCAAGTCGCCCGGCCAGCCCGTCACTTCGATGTAACGGAAACCGTGGAAGGTGAAACGAGGCTCCCACTGCTCGCCCTCCGGCCGCCCAGCCAACGTGTAATTGTCGGTCGAACGGGCCGTGCGCAGGGGCCTGGTGCAAATTTCGCCGTCTTGCAAGACCTCGGCCGTGCGCAAGGACACGGTCGCCCCCGATGGGCCTCGTAGGCGGATGAGGGGCCGGCCGACCAGGTTCTGGCCGAAGTCGACCACCTGGCGCCCGGATGGCGTGGTCAAGACCGCCACCGGCTGGACCTCCTCGGTGCAGCGCACCGGCGGACCGGACGGAGCCCGCAAGGTGGCCGGATCGCGCCGACCGACCGCCACCGGGCTGAAAGACGAGTCGTCGAAGCCGGGACTGGACCAGCCGGGCAGCTCCAGGCGGGCGTCGTAGTCCTCGCCGTCGTAATTGCCGGTGCGCAGGATGGGGCCGAAGCCGGCCCGCCAGGAGGCGTCGGTCGCGATCGTCTCCCGGCGCCCGTCGGCGTAAGTCAATTCGAGTTGGCCGATGAAGGCCAGGTCCGAGCCGAAGTGATCGCGCAGGCCGTCCCAACCCAAGCGACCGCGATACCAGCCGTCGCCCAGCCAAGCCCCGATGGCGTTGGCCCCCAGCCCGATCCAGTCGGTCACGTCGTAGGTGTAGTAACGCAGATGGTCGGCGTACGGAGTCCAGCCGGGCGACATGGCGTCATCGCCCACCCGGCGGCCGTTGATCTCGACCTCGTACAAACCGTGGGCACTGGCATAGAGCCGGGCCGACGCCAGATCGGGCCCGGCCTGGAACTCGCGCCGCACCAGGGCGGGCCGGCGGTCGTCCGAGTGGGGTCGCTCGGGCCAGGCTCCGCCGACCGGCTGGGCCGACCAATCCGACGGGCCCAGGAGCCCGCTCTCCAACTCGGTGACCGGGCTCCATTCAGTCCAAGCGCCGTCTTGGCCCAACAGGCGGACCCGGACCTGGGCGGTCTGGCGCGAGGCCAGGTCGGACCCGGGCCAGGGCACCAAGATCTGATCCGAACTCGCTTCCTGTCGTCGCAGCGTCTGGCCGTCCAGGCTCAGCTCCAGCTCATAGGCGGCCTGCCGCCAGTCCGGCGGCGCGGTCGTTCGCCAGGACAGCCGAGGGCGGGCTTGGCCGATGCCGAGGGGTTCGCGGTAATGCTCGACGGTGGGAGCAGAGGGCTGGGCCGCCATTGCTTCACTTTCTCTCAGTTAGAACGTGTCAGTGTCTCAGCATACATTACGTCACCCTGATCTTGATACGTTTCAACTAAGAAACCAATTAACCCGCGGCGGTCGCAGGAGCTGGTTGGTGGAGTCCGAGCGGGGCCGGACCGGCCCGGCGGAGCGCCCGACCGAACGTCACCGGGCGGGCCAGCCCAGTCCAGACCAGAAACGGCCCACCGATCCCGTTCAAGGGTCGGTGGGCCGCCTGACCGTCCTGGTCCGACCGGGCGGTGGTCAGACCAGGACGGCGGCTCGTCTCAGCGAGCCGCCGTGCCTTCTTGGTAGTCGTCGTCGCCCGAGCGCACCCAACTCATCAGGCCCCGCAGTTTCCGGCCCACGGCCTCGATCGGATGAGCCTCCTCACTGGCCCGCATGGCTTTGAACTCCGGCGCCCCGGCGTCTTGGTCGGCGATGAAACGAGCGGCGAAAGCGCCGGACTGGATGTCCGCCAAGACCTCCTTCATATGCTGCTTGGCCGGCGGGTCGATGATCCGGGGCCCGGACACGTAATCGCCGTACTCGGCCGTGTCGGAGATGCTCCAGCGCATCTTGGCGATGCCGCCCTCGTACATCAGATCGACGATCAGCTTCATCTCGTGCAAGCACTCGAAATAAGCCACCTCGGGCTGGTACCCGGCCTCGACCAGGGTCTCCCAGCCGGCCTGGATGAGGTGGGAGACGCCGCCGCACAGCACCGCCTGCTCACCGAACAGGTCGGTCTCGGTCTCCTCCGTGAAGGTGGTCTCGATGCCGCCGGCGCGCAGGCCGCCGATGGCCTTGGCGTAAGCCAGGGTCAAAGGCCAGGCCGAGCCGGTCTCGTCCTTCTCCACCGCCACCACCACCGGCACGCCCCGGCCGGCGGCGTACTCGCGGCGGACCAGGTGGCCGGGGCCCTTCGGCGCCACCATGCAGACGTCGACGCCGGCCGGGGGCTGGATGTAGCCGAAGCGGATATTGAAGCCGTGGGCGAAGAAGATGGCGTCGCCCGGCCGCAGGTGGGGCGCGATCTCGGCCGCGTAGAGCCCGCGCTGGACCTGGTCCGGAGCCAGGATCATGATCAGATCGGCCTCCTCGGCGGCCTGGGCCACCGACACCACGCGCAGCCCTTCGGCCTCAGCCTTGGCCCGAGAAGCCGAGCCCTCCTTCAACCCGACCCTGACGTCGACCCCGGAGTCGCGCAGGGACAGGGCGTGGGCGTGGCCCTGCGAACCGTAACCGATGACGGCGGCGCGGCGGCGCTGGATCAGGGACAGGTCGGCGTCAGCGTCGTAGTACATATGTGCCATGGGGTTGCTCCTCTAGTCGTTCAAAGTCCTGGCTGGACGGTCACTTGGCGCGGTCGGCCTTGGGTGACCGGTCATGCTTGCTGCGGTCGGTCATGGCGCGGGCGCCGCGGCCCAAGGCGACCGAACCGGACTGGACCAGTTCGCGGACGCCGTACGGCTCCAGCAACTCCAGCAGGGCGCGCAGTTTGCCATAACCGCCGGTGGCTTCGATGGTCAGACTATCGGCACTGACGTCGATGACATGACCACGGAACATTTCCGTCAATTGGACGATCTCGCCCCGAGAGACCGGATCGGCCTTGACCTTGACCAAGATCAGCTCGCGCCTGACGGCGGCGCCCTTCTCCATCTCGGTGATACGGATGACCTCGACCAGCTTGTTCAGCTGCTTGACGATCTGCTCGACCTGTTCCGGCGACTCGGTCACCGCCACCAAGGTGATACGGGAATAGCCCTCCCGTTCGGTCGGCCCGACAGCCAAGGACTCGATGTTGAAACCGCGCCGAGCGAACAGGCCGGCGATCCGGGCCAGCACGCCGGGCTTGTCCTCGACCAGCACGGACAGGGTGTGAATGCTGCTCACAGGTCGTCCTCCTCCCATTCCGGAGCCATGTCGCGCGCGATCATGATCTCGTCATTGCTGGTGCCAGCCGCCACCATGGGCCAAACCATGGCGTCCTTGCTGACGATGAACTCGACCACCACGGGACGGTCGTCCACCGCCATGGCCTGTTCGATGACCTGGTCGACCTGATCCGGTCGCTCCGCCCTCAGCCCGACACAGCCCAAGGCTTCGGCCAGCTTGACGAAGTCGGGCAAGCGGTCGGTCTGCAGATCGGTGGCGGAGTAACGCTGACCGTAGAACAGGGTCTGCCACTGACGCACCATGCCCAGGGACTGGTTGTTGATGACGGCGATCTTGATCGGGATCCCGTTCAAGGCGCAGGTCACCAGCTCCTGGTTGGTCATCTGGAAGCAACCGTCGCCGTCGATGCCCCAGACCACCTGGTCGGGCCGGCCGACCTTGGCCCCAAGGGCGGCTGGGACGCAGTAGCCCATGGTGCCGGCTCCGCCCGAGGTCAGCCAGCGGCGGGGCCGTTCCAGAGGCACGAAGTGGGCCGACCACATTTGGTGCTGACCCACGCCGGTCACGAAGATGGCGTCCGGGCCGGCCAACTGGCCGATCCGGCGGATCACCTCCTGGGGCTGGATGACAGTGTCGTCGGGGTCGCCGGCCCAGGTCGGGTAGCGCTGGCGCAGACCGTCCAAATAGCCCCGCCACTGGCTCCAATCGGGCAGGTCGACGTCGCCCAGCCGCTCGACCAGCTCCTCCAGCATGAGCCGGCAATCGCCCACGATGGGCAGGTCGGCGGTCCGGTTCTTGCCGATCTCGGCCGGGTCGATGTCGCAGTGGATGACCTTGGCCACCGGCGCGAAGCTGGACAGTTTGCCGGTCACCCGGTCGTCGAAGCGCGAGCCGATGGCGATCAAGAGGTCGGCCCGTTGCAAGGCGCCGACCGCCGCCACCGTGCCGTGCATGCCCGGCATGCCGTAGTTGAGCGGGTGCGAGTCGGGCAGGGCGCCGCGCGCCATCAAGGTCGTGACGACAGGCAGCTGGGCCAGGTCCACCACCTTGGCCAAGGCGGCGGCGGCGTCGGCTTTGACCACCCCGCCGCCGGCCAGGACGACGGGCCGCCGGGCGGCCGCGATCAGAGCGGCGGCCTCGCGGATCTGGCGGAAATGGGGCTTGACGGTGGGCCGGTAGCCCGGCAGCTCGATCTGGGGCGGCCAGCTGAACTCGACCGGGGAAGCCAGGGCGTCCTTGGCCACGTCGATCAAGACCGGGCCGGGCCGGCCGGTGGCGGCGATATGGAAGGCCTCGGCCACGGCCTGGGCGATGCGGGCCGGATCGGTCACCAGGAAGCTGTGCTTGGTGATGGGGAAGCTGATGCCCCGGATGTCGGCCTCTTGGAAGGCGTCCGTGCCGATGGCGGTGGAGTTGACTTGGCCGGTGATGGCCACCATCGGCACCGAATCCATGTAGGCGTCGGCCAAGCCGGTGACCAGATTGGTCGCGCCCGGCCCCGAGGTGGCGATGCAGACGCCGACTCGGCCGGTGACCTGGGCGTAACCCTCGGCGGCGTGGGCCGCCCCCTGCTCGTGCCGGGTCAGGATGTGACGGATGGAGGAGTCGAAGAGCGGGTCGAAGAGCGGCAAGATGGCGCCGCCGGGGATGCCGAAGGCGACTTCGACGCCGAGCAATTCGAGTGAACGGACCAGAGCCTGGGCGCCGGTCAGGGTGACAGTCTTAGGTGGTGACTCTAGTTGGTTCGCCATCCTCGCTCCTTGTCGATCTGGGCCGTGATACAGCATGAAAAAACCCCCGCTGCTTGAGCAAACGAGGGTGCGTGTCTTAAGGACTAAGACACGCTGTCTAAATTACGAGCACTGTGAAGGCCACGGCGCAACTCTGTCGCACCGGGACCGCCCTGTCAAGACCGTCCGGCAGACGAACTGGCCAGCGGACCGGTCGGACGGTCGGATCAGTCCGTCCGACCGGCGCCGAGGCTGGCCGCCTCGGCCCTCAGAGCCCGACGCAAGGCTCGCTTCTCAGCCTGCTCGACCGGATCGGGCACCGGCACGGCCGCGATCAGGTCGCGGGTGTAGTCCTGGGCCGGGTGGCGCAGGACCGAGCGGTCGTCGCCCAGCTCGACCAGCCGGCCTTGGCGCATGACGGCGATGCGGTCGGCCAACATGTCGACCACGGCCAGATCGTGGGTGACGAAGAGGCAGGCGAAGCCCATCTCGTGCTGGAGCCGGACGAAGACGTCCAGGACGCGGGCCTGGACCGACACGTCGAGAGCGCTAGTGGGCTCGTCCGCGACCAGGAACTGCGGCCGCAGCACCAGGGCACGGGCCAAGGAGACCCGCTGGCGCTGCCCGCCGGACAGCTCATGGGGATAGCGCCGGGCGAAGTCGCCCGGCAGTTCGACGGCGTCGAGCAGCTCCTCGACCCGGGCCCGGCGCTCGGCCGGCGTGCCGACCTCATGCACTCGCATCGGCTCCGCCACGCAGGCGGCCACCGTCATGCGAGGGTTGAGCGAGGCGGCCGGGTCCTGGAAGACGAAGCCGATGCGCTGACGCAACTGACGTAACTGACGCCCGCCGGCCTTGACGATGTCGGCGCCCAGCACGCGCACCTGGCCCCGGGTCGGCTTGACCAAGCCGACCACGCAGCGGGCCAAGGTGGTCTTGCCCGAGCCGGACTCCCCCACCAGGGCCAAGATCTCGTGCTCCTGGACGGTCAGACTGACCTGGCTGACGGCGTGGACCGGGCCTTGGCCCAGCCGGCCGGGGAAGTCGATCGAGAGATCTTCGATCTCGACCACCGGACGGTCCGTCACGGTCGGCGCGGCCGTGTTCATCGAAGCCGGCCGGGGCTGGCCCAGGTGGGGCACGGACGACAGCAGGTGACGGGTGTAGGGATGCTGGGGCTGGCCGAAGAGCTGGCGGGCCTCGGCCTGCTCGACGATCTCGCCCCGGTACATCACCGCCACCCGGTCGGCCAGGTCGGCCACCACCCCCATGTTGTGCGTGATCAAGATGATGGCGGTGCCCAGCCGGTCCCTCAGATCGTGCAAGAGGTCCAGGATCTGGGCCTGGGTGGTGACGTCGAGGGCGGTGGTGGGTTCGTCCGCGATGATGATCTCGGGATCGCAGGAGATGGCCATGGCGATCATGACGCGCTGCTTCTGCCCGCCGGACAACTGATGCGGATAGGACTGGACCCGGATGGCCGGGTCGGGTATGCCGACCAGCTCCATCAACTCGACCGCCCGGGCCCGGGCCTGGGGCCAGGTCATCTTGGGATGGTGCACGCGCAGGGCTTGGCCGATCTGCCAACCCACCGTCCGTACCGGATCGAGGGCGGTCGAAGGCTCTTGGAAGATCATGGCGATGCGGTCGCCCCGCACCCGCCGGATGGCCTCGCCCTTCAGGCCGATCAGCTCCTGGTCGTCCAGCCAGGCCCCGCCCCGCACGCTGGCGCTGTCCGGCAGCAGGGAGACCATGGCCCGGCAGCCGACGGTCTTGCCCGAGCCGGACTCCCCCACGATGGCCAGGGTCTCGCCCGGCGCGACGTCGTAACTGATGGCCTTGACGGCTTGGACCGGGGCCCCGTCGGTGCGGAAGGAGACCGAGAGGTTCTCCACCCGCAGCAGGATCTTGGGGGCCACAGCCGGACTGGTCGCGGTCATGACGTCTCCTCCCCGGGCTGGAGCGAATCGTCCGGCGGTCGGTCGGAGCCGGCCCGGTCGGCCTCGGCCACCGCCTCGACCGGAGCCAGCGACTCCTGATCGGCTTCGGCTTCGGCTTCCACCATCTCGATCAACTCGGCTTCGTCCGCTGTGCTGGCCCCACCCCGGGTGCGCAGCAAGGGATTGAGCACGTCGTTCAAGGACTCACCGATCAAGGTCACGCCGGTGACGATGGCGACGATGGCCAGACCGGGGAAGACGCCGGTCCACCAGACGCCGCTGGAGACCCCGCTCATGGCCTTGTTCAAGTCGTAGCCCCATTCGGCGGCCGAGGTCGGCTCGATGCCGAAGCCGAGGAAACCGAGCGAGGCCAGGGTCAGAATGGCCTCGGAGGCGTTCAGGGTGGCCAGCACCGGGATCGACTGGGAGACGTTGGACAAGACGTGGCCGAACATGATCCGGGTCGGACCGGCCCCGACCACGCGGGCGGCCTCGACGTAGGGTTCGACTTTGACCTGGATGGTGGCGTTGCGCACCACCCGGAAATACTGCGGGATGAAGATGACCGTGATCGAGACGGCGGCCGAGACGATGCCCGCCAGCACGCCCGAGCGTCCGCCCGCCACCACGATCGAGACCACGATGGCCATGAGCAGGGAGGGGAAGGCGAACAAGGCGTCCATCACCAGCACCAGGACCCGGTCCAAGGGCCCGCCGACGTAACCGGAGACCAGCCCCAAGGGCACGCCGATCAAGATGGACAAGACGATGGCCAAGGCGATCACTTCGATGGCGGTGCGGGCGCCCCAGATGATGCGCGACAGCACGTCGTAACCGCCCACCGTGGTGCCCAAGGGATGCTCGGCGGACATCGGCAGGTGGCCGGAGAAAAGTTCGGCGAAGCCGTAGGGGGCCAACAGGGGCGCGAACAGGGCCACCACGACGAAGATCGCCACCAAGACGGCCCCGATCAGGAGCATCAGGCGCTGCAGACCATGGGTCGAGCGCAACAGGGCCAGACCGGGCAGGCTCCGGCCGGGCCGACGGGGAGGGGCCTCCAAGGCCAGCAGGTCGGCTGACATGTCAGTACCTCACCCTCGGGTCGATCAGGGCGTTGATGATGTCGATCACGAAGGAGGCCAGGGCCACCACGACGGCGATGGCGCTGACGATGCCCTGGACGGCCACGAAATCACGCGAGGTCAAGTACTTGGCCAACCAGAAGCCGAGTCCCTGCCACTCGAAGGAGGTCTCGGTCAGGATGGCCCCGCCCAGCATCAGAGCGATCTGCATGCCCATGACGGTGACGACCGGGATGAGGGCGTTGCGGAAGGCGTGCTTGCGCACCACCGTGCTCTCGTCGACGCCGCGAGCGCGGGCCGCCGTGACGTAATCCGACCTGAGGGTCTGCAGCAGGTTGATCCGGATCAGCCGGATGAAGACGCCGGCCGTCAGCAGTCCCAGGGTCAGAGCCGGCAGGACGGCGTGCCAGAGCACGTCGGCCACATTGCCCATGTCACCCGACAAGAAAGCGTTGACGATGTAGAAGCCGGTGTCCGGCTCGACCCGGTCGAGGGCGACTTGGACTGGGATCGAGGCTCGGCCCGAGATCGGCAGCCAGCCCAGCTGCTGGGCGAAGACGAGCTTCAAGATCAAAGCCACGAAGAAGACCGGGGCGGCGTAGAACAAGATGGCGAAGGCCCGGATCGAGACGTCGGCCAGCTTGTTGTAACGGCGGGCGGCCAAGCGGCCCAGGGGCAGGGCGACGGCGAAGGCCACCAGCAGGCCCCAGAAGACCAGTTCGATGGTGGCCGGGCCGTAGGTGACCAGGATGTGACCGATGGTGTGGTTGCCGTTGGTGATCGAGGTGCCGAAATCGCCGTGCAGGATGCCCCAGAGGTAATCGCCGTATTGGGCCATGATGGGCCGGTCGTAGCCGGCGGCGTGGCGGCGGGCGGCCACTTCCTCGGGTGAGGCTTTGCCTCCCAGCATGGCGGTGATGGGATCGCCGGTCAGGCGCATCAGGAAGAAGACCACGGTGACCAGGATCCAGACCGTGGGAATGATCAGGACGAAACGGACGGCGAGGTAGCGGGCCAGGGCCGACCAACGCGATCTGGTGCGGTGGACGGGTCCTGCCGGGTGGCCGGCCGAAGCGACAGCTGTGTCAGCCGGGGACTCGGCGGCGGGAGTCGGGGCGTTCATCTAGGTGGAGACGGGGCCGACGGCGGTTGGGGGGGGGGGGGCCCGGCCCCCCCCCGCGGCCCCCGCAGGTGGCGGTAGTGGGTAGGGGCCGGGGTGGTGGGGGGC
>JAISCA010000045.1 GCA_031265875.1 Propionibacteriaceae bacterium | reverse complement strand
TCCGCAGCAGTCCCTCGCCGTCGTGTTCCATGCCTTCATCCCACATGCTCACATGGTGTCAGGTGCAAGCGTCGGCCGCCGGCGCCTCCCCGGCGGTCCGCGACATGAAGAGCCGACGTGGCCCGGCGTTCCCCTCCCCCAGGACCGACGCGACAGTCACCAACCTCATCGCGGACGCCAACCCGGCCTGCCACGCCCGCACAGGCCACGACCACCGTAATAGACGTTGTACTCATCGACGTAAACTCCGACTCTCATAGCAGTGAGCCTAACCACGCAGTCGGACGGTAGCTCCGCCCGCCATCAGATTCACGAACGGCACGAGCGCGCTGACCCAAGGCGTGATGATTGAACGCCGAACTGGAGTAGCGCGGTCAGGCCGCTGTCGATTCCCGCTCCAGGTCCCACCTAGCACAGGATACGTGTTACACTGAATACGTGATGAACCTGACTCTCGCCATCGATGAAGAGGTGCTCCTCCGGGCCCGAATACGGGCTCTTCGGGAGCGCACGTCGGTGAATGCCCTGGTCCGCACGCTGTTGACGAACTACGCCGGCGCGGCGGATGAAGAGGCGCCCATGGCCTGGCTGCTCGACCTGTCGGCCAGGTCGACGGCGGCGAGCGGCGCCGGCGGGCGGACGTGGACGCGAGAAGACGCCCATGAGCGGTGACGTCCCACTCCCGCCGGCCTTCCTGGACACGAACGTCCTCGTCTACCTTTTCGACATCTCGGACCCGGTCAAGCGAGCCAAGGCCCGCGCCGTCGTGGCCGGCCATCAGTGTTTCGTCAGTCCCCAGGTCCTCGGCGAGTTCTACGTTGTGGTGACCCGCAAACTCGCCACGCCGCTGAGCCCGGCTGACGCCGCGGCGGCCGTCGCGGGATGGCCGCCGACCCAGGTCGTCCCCCTGACCGCGGCGCTGGTCACGGCCGCCATCGCCACCTCCCAGGCCCATCGACTCCACTACTGGGACGCGCTCGTCGTCGAGGCCGCCGCCGAAGCCGGCTGCCCGGTCCTACTGACCGAAGACCTGGCCGACGGCTCGACCCTGCGCGGAGTGCGGATCGCCAATCCGTTCGTGTAGGCCGGGTCCCAGCGCCATGTGCCGTGATCAGCGGCCGACGCCAGTGACCCCGCTCGCTGACCGCCCTGGGGTCGGCCAAGTCGAACAAGGACAGCTTTGTTTTGTCGATCACGCCTGGCTGTGTCGGGTGTTCACCGTCTAGCCCCCAGTGACGTACGACCGCAACTCGGTGTTCGCGATGAGTGATCTTTGTCAGTCTACTGTTCAGGCCCAAGCACGACGGATCGGTTCTGAGGCTGCGGTCGAGCGTGCGAGCGAATCCGGTCGTGAAGGAGACGCCTAGTCAAACCCACAATCAGACCCATCGCAGCGTCCCCAGACCCACGTAACCTCAGTCAGATCAGTGTCAGTTCGCGTTCGTTGGCGGCGCAGTCGGCGGGTCCGGGGGCGGCGGCCTTCGGTGACCCGCATCTGCGGGAATGCGCCAACAACTAAGCGTCTCCAGGAGTGCCTCACCGCGACCTCTCCCATCACCGCAGATGAGAAAACGGGCGACGGTGCGCAGAGCTCAGAAGCTGTATCCACACTTACGGCAGCGGTGCGTGTGCACGTCCTGCCACTCGTTGTACCAGTCGTTCCACTGCTGCTGGCCGGTTGGGCTGTCGACGTACTCGTGGCTCGTCTCGCTCGCCGCGCATCTGGAGCACACTCGCTCACAACTTGTCTTATTTATCCAGCTGTGGGCGCAGTCGCGTTGACGTGTCTCTTTGGCCCGGCGGGCGTCATCGGCCGCCTTGACAGACGCAAGGTGGGCCGCCCTGGCCGGTTCGTTCACGGCCCGGCATCGCTTGCACGTGAATTCCGAGACGTACCGCCGGGAGCCGTTCGAGTATGCGGCGTTGTTATACGACTTCTGATGGTGCCACTCGTCGGGAATGGCCTCGGTCCACTGACGGTCGCACCGGAAGCAGCGACCCTCGCACGTCCAACCGTGCCCTTCGTCGCGTACGAGGCCGCACCGCTTGCAATAGCAGCCATCATCCAAGTGGTGGATCAGGCACTTTGTGGGTTTGATCTCATCACGTGTGCGCCTGCACAGGCTGCATTTTCCGACCGTTTCAAGACCCCGCCATAGGTGGTACGTCTCGCGCACGGCTCCGCAGAAGAGGCAGCGACAGCCGTTCCAGCGGTGTCGCGAGCAACGTAGTCTCGTCATGATGCAAGAATAACTACGCCGGTCCGCCCGAGTGGGTGCGCGAGGGAGGGGTTCCGACCTTTACTTACGGCGTGTCGCGGTGCCAGATCGTCGTTCGGTGACAGCGCTGTAGCAGCACGTCGCACAAGGAGATGGGCGCGAGGACACAGGCGTCCAACACGGCGCGTGGCGGCATCAGCGCGTCCGAACGAACTCGCCGCTGTCGTACTGCTCCAGCTCGACCGAGGTGTGTAGCAACTCGTCCAAGGCGGCGCGGCGCCGGGCTCGGTCCTCCCGGAATCTGACTAGGTCGGCCAACTTGATACGGCGGTGGCTGTTGGGTCGCTCATAGGAGATCTGGCCCAGGTCGAGGAAACGGATCAGGGTGGGCCGGGACACGCCTAAATAATCGGCGGCCTCTTGGGTGGTGAGGTAACTATCTTGGGTGCCCAGGACGACGGTCTGGCCGTCGGCCAGAGCTTGGGTGGCGGTGTTCAGCACTTCGAGCAGCTCTGCGGGCAGCCCCACGGTTTTGCCTTCTGGCGTGACGAGAGCGACAACATGATTGGTTGTTAATGAGTCAGCCACGTCGGCCAGGTCGCTGGCGTGCAGCGGTACCACAGTCAAAGTCATACCATCAGTGTAATCGTAAAAATCGCAAGCATGAATCTCGTAATGGAGATCCCCGGCTCAACTGACTTGGACCTGACCGACCGTCCGGAAGCTGTCCAGGTCGAGCACCTGGACCCCCGCTTGGGGGGAGCAGATGTAGAAGTGTCCGTCGATCACGAAGCCTCGTACGAGCAGGGACCAGTTGGTGGTGTCGAAGGCGCTGGTCAGGTCGATGGTCTGGCGGAGCTGGAAGCCGGCCTCGCTGTCCACGGCGTAGATCAGGTAGTGCCACTCGTAGTCGTCCTCGTTCCAGCGCCCGGCCAGGAAACCGATCAGGCCCCGATCCACGTCCACCGCGATGGCCTTGTGGTCGTACAAAGCCTCGCTCTGGTCGTACTCCAACTTCTCGATGTTCCGCTCGCTGACCGCCCGGGGATCGGCCACGTCGAACAGCGACAGCTTCATACCGTCGATCGCGCCGAAGTCGTCGCCGGCCTGGCCCAGGCCCAGCAGCCGGTCGCCTGGCCAGGGGTGGAGGTAGGAGCTGAAGCCGGGGATCTTGAGGGCGCCGAGGACCTGGGGGTGGGCTGGGTCGCTCAGGTCGAGGCTGAACAGGGGGTCGACCCGCTCGAAGGTCACGACGTAGCCGACCGGACCGATCAAACGGATGGCCTGCACCGTCTCGTCCTCGACCAGGCTGGGGATCGAGCCGACCAGGTTCAGGTCCTGGTCCAAGACGGACAGCCCGACCCGTTCGTGCCAGACCGCCGTCAGCTCTTGGACGGTGGTCACGACTCTGAGGTGGCCCTCGTGCTCGTCCAGGGCGAACTGGTCGCGCGGGACGCCGTCGATGGTGGCGCTGGCGGTCAGGCGGGGGCCGCCGGCCAGGGCCAGCCGGACCAGGTGGGTGACCGGGGCCGAGCCGCTGGAGCCGGGCCAGACCTCGACGCCCCAGTCGCGGTAGTTCGTGGCGCCGTAGTCGATCGCGCTCAGGTAGAGGTTGTCCGGGCTCATGTAGGTCGGGCCGCTTCCGCCCAGCACCGAGGCTTGTCCCAGCCGGCGGCCGGCGGCCAGGTCGACGGCGCTGACCACGGCGTAGGACGGCTGGTCCACCAGCGGCATGATGTGGATGTCCTCCAGCGGGGCCAGGCGGGAGCCGTCTGGGCCGGACAGCTCGGGCACGAAACCGGTCGGATCCTCCGGATCGATCTCGCCTCGCACAAAGTATCTTGTCACCAAGTAGAGCGTCGAGTCGCTCAGGCGCGAGGTCTGGTACGAGCCGCTCTGAGCGAATTCGGTCACCAGTCGGGGCTGGGCCGGGTCGGCGATGTCGTAGACCAAGGTCCGGGTGCGTTCGGCCGTGAAGGTGACGTAGGCGGCGATGTCACCGCTCAGAGGCACGTCGGTGGCGACGTAGTCGTGCGTGAAGATGACCAGCCGGGACTGCCAGACCATCAGATCGAGCACCGCGCTGGACGGGGTCAGGGCCGGCCCTTTGGCCAGCTCGATCAGCGCCAGCGGCCGGGTGGCCGGGCCGTCTGCCGCGAACAGGGCCACCTGGTCGCCTTTGGCCACGAAGATGGTCCGCCCGTCGGTCTTGATCAGGTCGCCCTCGTCGATGCCGGCCACCTGGACGTTGGTGCCGGAGTACGAGCCGACGCCGGTGGACGAGTTCTCCATGGGCATAGACGCGGGCACTGAGCCGCCACCACCGGCGGCGCTGTAGTCGGCCGTTTGGGCCACTGAGGTGCCGCCGCTCGTATGCGCTAGCCCGGCCAGCCGCTCGTACAACTGGCTGTAGTCCGTCGGACTGTCCAGGGTCGGCTGCGACTCCGGTCGCTGCGCTGGCGCCGTCACGACCGGTATCTCGATCTGGGGTCCGGGCCAGACCGGGGTCTGTCCGCTCAGCACCACCGCCAGGCCGACCGCCAGGCCCGTCCCCAGGGCGCTGGGGGCCAAGCCGCGCCACCACCGCCGTCCACTGCCGTCCGCCCGGCCGCCGATCGGTCCGCCCGGCCGTCCGCCCCCTCGCCCGGAGCCGGTCCGGCCGGAGCGGGGCCGGCCCGCCCGCCGCCGGTTCCAGGGTCGGGCGGCGGAGCCGGGTTGACCGCTCGACTCGTCTGTCAAACGTTGACGGAGATCGCCCAGCAACTGGTCTGAGGGGGTCATCTGCTGGCTCAGGTCGTCCAGCGCCCGCTTGATGTCGTCGTCAGTCATCGAAGGACCATCCTTGTAATAGTTGGCGCAGCCGGACTCGGCCCCGGCTCAGGCGCATCTTGACCGTGCCGGCCTCCAGGCCCAGCAGTTGGGCGATCCGGGCCACCGGCAGGTCGTCGAAGTAGAACAGGTGGATGACCGCGCGGTAGGTCTCGGGCAGCCCGGCCAAGGCTTGGAAGACGGCGGTCTGCCGCTCGGTCTGGAAGGTGAAGGGTTCGCTGGCGGCCGGTTGCGGCGCCCCGCTCAGCGGCACGACCCGGGTCCGCCACGAGCTGGTGGCGGTGCGGCGGGCGCAGTTCAGGGCGCAGGTGATGAGCCAAGCTTGGAGGTGGTCCTGATCGCGACAGGCCGGCTGCTTGCGGTGGTAGGTCAAGAAGACCTCTTGGAAGACGTCGTCGGCGTCGCCCCGGCAGGCCGTGTGGGTCAAGGCGATGCGGTAGACCAGGTCGCGGTGGCGCTCGATGACGGCCTCGGTCCGGCTGGCCGCCTCGGCCGGGGACGGCCCCACCGGCTCGGGCCGGGGTTCGGCTCCGATCTGGTCCGGTACCACCGTCAAGGCCGGCGCTGGGCCCCCCTGATCAGTCATACGCCACCTCCCCCTCGTTAGACGCCAGTGCCAGCGTTGGCCTGGTCGGCTCAGTCCTAGAAGCCCCAAAAAGTGTCCTCCCTCCGCTGCGCTCCGGTCCGGTACTTTTCGGGGACCCCGAGAAATCGAAACTCGGTTCATTCGTCGAAGTTTCAGACGACCCTCCGCCTGGCCAGACACCCCATCTGACCCATGCTCGCCTATCAACCATCTCCCTAACACGACACTAGTCGCCGGGGTCCGACGACCCGAGGGCGACTACTAGATCTGACGACCAGTATCACTGCTCACTCTGACTCCAGCTAGAGCGGCCAAAGGTAACAGCGAATTCGGCCCCGCCTCAGGCGATGCCACCGCCGATCCCATCGCTCGCCTTCGGCTCACGCACCAATGTCCTAGGCCGTGAGCATCTGCTCACGATGTGACGAAGAAGTGGCGCATTGGTCCACGGGGCCGCCTGGACACCTCTATGCTGATACACGCCCCAGGTGGAGTCAGGCACTTGGGCTCAAGGCCTGGCGCCAGCGGGGGCGCGGTGCGCCATCGGAGCAGCCGGCGGACCGTGCAGTTGTGAATTCTCTCTCTCGGAAGTGCACTGTGCCTGACAACTCTATATTCCCCGGAATCCCCGAAGTTCTGAGCGGCAACGCTGCCGTGTCCCACGTCATGAAGCATGTGTGCGGTGGCGTCATCGGATACCCCATCACCCCCTCGACCGAGATCTCGGAGACCTTCGAGGTCGCTCGGGCCGAAGGCCAGCTCAACGTCTGGGGCAAGCACCCCTTCTTCGTCGAGACCGAGGGCGAGCACTCCGCCCAGTCCGGCGCCCTGGGCGCGGCCCTGGTCGGCGGTAATTACATCTCCAACGCCTCCAGCTCCCAAGGCATCCTCTACGCCTTGGAGTCGCACTACGTCACCGTGGGCAAGAAGATCGGCGGCTTCGTCCTCCAAGTCGCCGCCCGCGTCGTCTCCAAGCACTCCCTCAACGTCATGGCCGGCCATGACGACGTCTACTCTCTGCTCCCCACCGGCTACACCATCTTGTTCGGCTCCAACCAGCAGGAGGCGGCCGACCTGGCCGCCATCTCCTACCGGGTCTCCGCCCTCTCCCTGGTGCCGGTGGCCAACGCCATGGACGGCTTCGCCACCAGCCACGTCATGAGCGAGGTCCTCTTGCCCGAGGCGGAGCTGCTGTCGCGTTACTTAGGCGACCCGGCCGGCCGGATACCTTGCCCGACCGTGGCCCAGGAGATTCTGTTCGGGGCCAAGGGCCGGCTCTGGCAGCTCAACCATTACCTCGACCGTCACGCCGGTGATTTCGACCCCGGCGACCTGGCCGCGCTCAGGGCCCACCTCGGCTCTTTGACCGACCAGTTGGAGGACGACGACCAGGGCCGCCTGGTCGAGTCCACCTCGGCCTGGGTGCCGCCGGACCTACGCGGCCAATGGCGCCGGGCTTGGACCAACGCCTGGGCCAAGGGCACCCGTCAGCTAGTGCCCTCCCTGGTCGACCCCAACAATCCCGGCTTGACCGGTCCGGTCCAGAACCAGCCCGACTTCCAGGCCGGCGCGGTCGATCACATGACCCACTTCGCGGCCGCCGTGCCCGCGCTGACGCGCCAGGCCATGGCCGATTACTCCGCCCTGACCGGCCGGACCTACCAACCCCTGCACTGCTACGGGGTCGAGGACGCCGACTACGTCATGGTCGGCCTGGGTTCGATCACCGAGGACGTCCGGGCCGTCTTGCCCTATCTGAGGGCCCAGGGCCTCAAGGTCGGGGTGGTCTCGGTCAAACTGCTGCAGCCCTTCCCGGAGGCGGAATTGGCCGAGGCCTTGGGCCGGGCCAAAGCCGTCACCGTCCTGGAGCGTTCTGACAACACAGCCTTGACGCAGTTGGTGTCGAACGCCCTCTTCAAGGCCCGGGCCAACGGTGAGCGGCCGGGCACTTACGCCGGGCTGCCGGCCATCGACGCTCTGCCCCAGCTGACCACCGCCGTCTTCGGCTTGGGCGGCCACGACGTCCAGCCCCGTCACCTGGTGGCGGCCTTCCAACACATGGTCTCCGGCGACCGCGCCCCGCTGGTCTTCCTCGGCTCCCAGTTCTTCGACCCCAAGGCCACCGGCGCCCTGGCCGAGTTGCAGGACAAGCTGCGCCAGGCCTACCCCGAGACCGCGGCCATGGCTTTGACGACCGAGGACAACCCCGATCTGCTGCCGCCCGAGGCTCTTCGCATCCGCTTCCATTCGGTCGGCGGTTACGGCACCGTCGCCACCGGCAAGCTGTTGACCGACATCCTGGCCGGGATGTTGAACCTGCACTCCAAGTCGGCGCCCAAGTACGGCTCTGAGAAGTCGGGCGCTCCGACCAATTTCTACATCACCTTGTCACCCGAACCGGTTCTGATCACTAACGCCGAGTTGGAGGACGTCGACATCGTGGTCGCCCCCGACCATCAGGTCTTCCGCCACACCAACCCGCTCAAGGGGCTGGCCGCCGGCGGTGTCTTCATCCTCCAGTCGGACCGCTCGCCGCTCGACGTCTGGCGCGACCTGCCCGGTTACGCCCGCCAAGCCATTCGCCAGCGCGCCATCAAGTTCATGGTCGTGGACGCCTTCTCGGTGGCCCGCCGCCACGCTCCCACGCCGGAGCTGGAGACCCGCATGATGGGCATCGCCTTCATCGGCGCCGCCATCGGCAACGTCGAGCGGATCGCCGCCGGCGGCAGCTCGGACCAGGTCCAGGCCATGGTCCGGGCCGAGATCCAGAAGAAGTTCGGCCGCAAGGGCGAGACCGTGGTGGAGTCGAACATGGCCGTCATCCGTGACGGCATGTCGGCCACCGTCACGGTCGACTACGACGCGCCCGAGTTCGTCCAGGTCGAGTCGGGCCCCCGGCCGGCCCGCCAGCGCACGGCCGCCCTCTCGGCCGTCATGTGTCCGGCCGTCACCACCGCCCGGAGCGCCGGCCTGTTCGACCCCGGCTACTTCGACCAGGTGATGGGCCGGCCCTTCCGCGAGGGCACCATCGCCGAGGCTCCCGTCCTGCCCGGCACCGGCTTGTTCATGCCCATCGGCACCGGCGCCACCAAGGACAAGGGCCTCTTCCGGCGGACGGTGCCCCTGCTCGATCCCGAGGCTTGCACCGGCTGTATGGAGTGCGCCATCGCCTGCCCTGACTCGGCCATCCCCAACACCGTGCATGAGATCCACGATCTGCTCGACCGGGCCATCGATCAGGCCGGGCTGCCGGCCGGGCAGAAGGAGATCTGGCACGCCCTGTCCCACACCTGGTCCGGTGTCATCCGTCAGTTGTTGCGGGCCGACCCGGCCGATCGGCCGCTGACCGAGGTGGCCCGCCAAGCCGCCGCCGAGGCCCCGGCCCTGGCCGAGGAGCGCGTCGTCAGCGTCACCTTGGAGGCCGTCTTGGCCGAGTTGGGCCGCTTCCCGGTCGCCCGCACCCGCCCCTTCTTCACCTCGGTGGAGAAGGAGAGCCCCGGCTTGGGCGGTCTGCTGTCGGTCGTCATCGATCCTTGGAAGTGCACCGGCTGCCTCCAGTGCGTCGATGTCTGCGGACCTCACGCCCTGACTCCGGTGGAGCAGGACGAGGCGGTCGTGGCCGGTTTGCAGGAGCGTTTCGAGACTCTGACCGAGCTGCCCAACACGCCCAAACGTTTCTCGGCCGAAGCTCTCCAGCCGGGCGGTGACACCAAGCGGGTCCTGCTCGACCACGCCAACTACTACTCCATCACCGGCGGCCACGGAGCCTGCCGGGGCTGCGGCGAGGTCACCGCCACCCACCTCTTCACCGCCTTGTCCCGGGCCATCGGCCAGGACAAGCGACGGGCCCACCTGCGTTCGCTGGAGGCCCTGGTGGCCGACTTGGCGGCCAAGCGGGAGTCCTTGGGCCCGGACCAGGCCGAGCGGATCGGGCGGCTGAGCGACCTGATCGACCGGCTGGAGGCCCGTCTCTACTTGTACGAGGGCGGCCCCACCGGGCAGGGTCCGGCCCCCACCATCGTGGCCAACTCGACCGGCTGCTCTTCGGTCTACTCCTCCACTATGCCGGCCACCCCGTTCATCGATCCCTGGGTCAACTCGCTCTTCCAGGACGCCCAGGCCTTGGCCGTCGGCTTGTTCGAGGGCGTCGTCTCGCAGTACGTCGACGAGGTCAAGGCCCTGCGTCAGGCCCGGGCCGAGTTGGCCGACGCCTTCGATCCCAAAGAGGACCTCAGTCCGCTGTCCTGGCGTGACTTCAGTCCTCAGGAGAAGGCTCTGCTGCCGACCGTCATGACCATCTCGGGCGACGGCGCGGCCTACGACATCGGCTTCGGCGCCCTCTCCCGGGTGCTGGCCTCCGGCTCGCCCATCAAGGCCGTCGTGCTCGACACCGGCGGCTACTCCAACACCGGCGGCCAAGCCTCGACCGCCAGCTACACCGGCCAGGACGCCGACCTGGCCCGGCACGGCTGGGCCCACAACGGCAAGGTCGAGACCCGCAAAGAGCTGGGCTTGTTGGCGGTCTTCCACCCCAACGTCTTCAGTTGCGCCACCGCCACGGCCTGGCACGGGCACTACCTCTCCACCGTCTTGCGTCTGCTGGATTACAACGAGGGGGCCGCCTTGATGGTGACTTACACCCCCTGCGGGACCGAGAACGGCACCCCGGAGGACCAGTCGGCGGCCCGCTCCCGCTTGGCCGTCGAGTCCCGCATGAGCCCTCTCTTCGTGCACGACCCCAGGGCCGGCGTCTCCTTGCAGGAGCGCTTCAGTTTGGAGGGCAACCCCGATCTGGGCCAGCTCTGGACCAACCGCACCATCGAGCACCGGGGGCCGGACGGCAAGATCGGTCTGCTCTCCGGGCCGCTCACGCCGGCTGACTTCGCTTACGGCGAAGGCCGTTTCGCCAAGCACTTCCACCGCATCGCGGCGGACTCCACGGAGGCGGCGACGGCTCTGCCGATCGCCGAATTCATCGACCTGGCGCCGGCTCAACGGGAGGGGCGCACTCCCTTCATCTGGGCCACCGACGCCGAGCACAAACTGATCAAGGTGGCTTGCACGGCGCCCATCGTGGCCCTGGTCGAGGATCGCCGTCGTAACTGGCAGTCCTTGCAATACCTGGCCGGCCAGGGCGTCGACCGTATGGCCGCCGCCCACCGCGGCCAACTCGATCAGTTGAAGGCCGATTACGCCGACGCCGTGGCCGCCCGTGAGTCCTCGCTCGACGCCATCGCCGAGGCCATGGTCTCACTGGTGATGTCCCGGGACGAGGCCCCGGCCCTGCCGGGGGGCCTGATCGCCTCCTTGTCCAGCGGGGGCGCCGCTCCGGCCGCCGCCGCTGGCTCGGCCCCGGCCGCCACCGCCTTGGCCGATCGGCCGATCTGGCTCGATCCAGCCGACGAACCGCGCTGCAACGACTGCGGCACCTGCTACCAGGAACTGCCCCAGCTGTTCGAGAAGGCCACCATCGTGGTCGACGGCGCCACCCAAGTGGTGGGCCGGCTGCGACCCGGCACCTTGGACACGGTCGAGGTCACACCGGATCTGCTGCAGCGCTGCGCCCGGGTCAAGGCCACCTGCGACGCGGAGATCATCAAATGACCGCGCCGGTCCGCTCCCGGCCGCCCCAGGCCGACGCCACCAGCCAAGCCGACGTGCTTCGTTGGGACAGCGCCCGTCAAGCCCTGGACCAGGTCCAGGACCAGGTCGTCCAGCTCGAGGCCAGCCACGGCGTCAACGCCTTCCAGGAGCAGCTCAAGCTGTTGGAGCGCCAACTGGTGGCCGAACCGCGGGTCTTCCGGGACATGTTCATCGCCCAGGGCATGGCGGCGGTGGCGGCCGAGTTCCGCACCGGCCAGCCCCTGTCGGGTCAGTTCACCCATCAGCTGTGGCAGATTCTGTTGCGCGACGACGACGCCAGCGCCGCTCTCATGCGCTTCATCTGGCGCCTGCCGGTTGGCCGTAAGCGTCGTTTCATCCAGGGCTTGGACGAGCACCTGTCGGAGCGCTACCCCTTGTTCAAGGACCTCTCCATCGGCTGGCCGGCCAGCACCGGCCTGCCGCCCCACATCCGTCCGCCGGAAGTCCGGGGAACGGACTTCGAGTTGGTCAACACCGGCTACCTGGGCTACCTCGATCTCGGTTACAGCCTGCGCGAGGTCGAACTGCTGGTCTGGTTGGAGGCTCTGCGCGACAAGCAGTGCGCCGAGTCGCCCTGCGAGCTGGGCGTCCTCCTGCACAGCAAGAACGGTGTCGAGGAGCGGAAGGGCGGCTGCCCGGTCCAGATCCACATCCCGCGCATGTTCGAGTTGATCGGCGGCGGGCATTTCGCCGAGGCCTTGCAGATGTTGGAGTCCTGCAACCCGTTGCCGGACGTGACTGGCCGGGTCTGCCCCCAGGAGTTGCAGTGCCAGGGCGTCTGCCTGCACAAGCACGCCATGTCGATCGGCCAGTTGGAGTGGTTCCTGCCCGAGTGGGACAAGCGGGCCAATCCCGGGGCCGACGCGGTTCGCTTCGCCGGCTGGCCCGACCCCTGGCAGGTCGCGGCCAAACCGCCGGTGGCGGTGGTCGGGTCTGGCCCGTCCGGGCTGATCAGCGCCTACCTGCTGGCCCGCGAGGGCTTCCCCGTGACCGTTTTCGAGGCCTTCCACGCCCTCGGCGGCGTGCTGCGCTACGGCATCCCGGAGTTCCGCTTGCCGAATCAGTTGATCGACGACGTGGTGGCCAAGATCAAGCTGCTGGGCGGGCGTTTCGTGACTAACTTCGTGGTCGGCAAGACGGCCGCTCTGTCCGATCTGCGGCAGGCCGGTTTCGAGGCCGTCTTCGTCGGCTCGGGGGCTGGTCTGCCCAAGTTCTTGAACGTGCCGGGCGAACATTTCCTCAACGTCATGAGCGCCAACGAGTTCCTCACCCGGGTCAACTTGATGCGGGCCCATGATCCGGAGCACGAGACCCCGCTGCCTGAGGTGGCGGGCCGTCAAGTCCTGGTCATCGGCGGCGGCAACACGGCCATGGACGCCGCCCGCACCGCCTATCGCTTGGGCGGCCAGGTCACCATCGTCTACCGCCGCACCCAGGCCGAGATGCCGGCCCGGGTGGAGGAGCTGGAGCACGCCTTGGAGGAGGGCGTCGGTTTGGCCGTGTTGCGTTCGCCGCAGGAGTTCCTGGGCGACCATGAGACTGGTTTCGTGACGGCGGCCGTGCTCGACGTCATGGAGCTGGGGACCCCGGACCAGTCCGGCCGCCGCCGGCCGGTCTCGACCGGCCGGGTCGAGCAGATTCCGGCCGATCTGGTCATCATGGCCTTGGGCAACTCGGCCAACCCCATCATCAAGGACTCCGAGCCGGCCTTGGGCGTGACCCGGCAGGGCGCCATCGAGTTGCGCCAGTCCGGCAGCCAGGAGACCACGGTGGACGCGGTCTACTCCGGCGGTGACGCCGCTCGCGGCGGTTCCACCGCCATCCGGGCGGCCGGCGACGGGCAGGCCGCCGCCCGCGAGATCTTGCGCCGGATCTCGGCCTCGCCCGAGGAATTGGCCGAACAGGTGGCCCGCGCCCTGCGCTACACCGAGCAGGCCGCCTCGGCTCCGGTCATCGTGGCCAAGCGGCATCTGTCTCAGGGCATCGAGGAGTTCACCGTCCGGGCACCGGCCATCGCCGCCTCGGCTCAGGCCGGCCAGTTCGTCCGCGTCCTGCCGACTGAGAAGGGTGAGTTGATCCCCTTGACCCTGGCCGACTGGGACGCCCCGGCCGGCACGGTCACCTTGGCCGTCCAGGGCATGGGCGTGTCCAGCCTGGGCATCAACCGGATGGAGGCCGGCCAAGCCCTGGCCGGCATCGCCGGGCCTTTGGGCCGGCCCAGCGAGTTGCACCGCTACGAGGGGGCCACGGTCGTCTTCACCGCCGGTGGCCTGGGGCTGCCGCCGGTCCACCCGATCATGCGCGAGCACCTGCGCTTAGGCAACCATGTCACCTTGATCTCCGGTTTCCGTAACAAGGACCTGATGTTCTGGGACGGTCCGGGCGAGCGGGTGGCGCAGTTGCAGGCCGAGTTCGGCGACCAGTTGGACGTGGTCTACGCCACCGACGACGGCAGCTTCGGGGTGCATGGTTTCGTCACCACCGCCCTGGAGCCGATGTTGGAGGCCGCCCGGGCCGGGACCGGCCGGCCCATCGCCGAGGTCGTCACCATCGGTCCGCCCCTGATGATGCGGGCGGTCACCGAGCTGACCAGAGGTTACGGCGTCAAGACGGTGGCCAGCTTGAACTCGATCATGGTCGACGCCACCGGCATGTGCGGCGCTTGCATGGTGCCGGTCCTGGTCGACGGCCAGCTGGTGCGTAAGCACGCCTGCATCGACGGCCCCGAGATCGACGCCCACTCGATCGACTGGGACAAGTTCCTGCCCCGCTTCCGCCTCTTCCGGTCCCAGGAGGCGGCCGCCCGCGAACGCCACGGCCTGTGACCCGGCCTGCGCCGTACGTAGTCGCTGTCTCGGCGGGGCCTGTCGCGTGAGCGGCAGGTTACGCCCCTTCACTTCGGTGTGTCGTGGCGCGTATGTGCTTTGTGAGTATGGGTTTGGCTGGCCTGGGGCTGGCTGGCAGGCTGACACCGGTCCTCCTGTCTGGGCATGGCTCTCATGTGCGTCTGTCGGTGGGGACGGTTGTGACCGAGGAGTTACGACTAGGACCCGGTTCGGGTGGCTCCGTCCGGGGGAGGAGGCCGACCCTGAGTCATCCCTGGTCGGGGCCGGGTGGGCCGCTGCGGTGGTGCGCCGCCGTAGCCGCTTGGACTAGTGTCATCGGCGTCACCACCGTGCCGACGCCGAGGCGGACGGTGGCGGGCCGATCCGTTCAGACCCCAGACCGCGAGGGGATGCCATGACCAACAGGGACCAAGATCCTGTCGATGGGCCGCCCCAGCCGTTGGCGGACGCCGGCGCCCCGACCGTTGCGGACTCGGCGGATCGCGCTACCCGTCCGGGTCGTTCCCCGGCTGGGCGGATGCAATCGCTGATGGCTCTGCCGGAGGTCGACGCCGAGGGCGACCGGGCCCGGGTCTCGGCCGTGGCGGGGGGCAAGCCGCCCCGCTTGTCCATCAACGGGGTGTCGGCTTGGAATTGGCCCAATCTGGTCACGGCCACCCGGACCGCCGCCGCCATCGTGGTCGGCCTGATCGCCTTGCTCCAGGCCTCTTGGGTCTTGCTCCTGGCGGCCTATCTGACCTACTGGATCGGTGACATCTTGGACGGCTGGCTGGCCCGCCGGATGGATCAGGAGACTCGTCTGGGGGCGGTCTTCGACGTCCTGTCGGACCGGGCCTGCTCGACCATCTGCGTCTGCGCCTTGCTCGTCATCCGCCCGGAGTTCGCCGTCGCTTTGGGCCTTTACTACGTCCAGTTCATGGTCGTCGACGCCGTCTTGACCCTGGGCTTCTTGCACTGGCCCGGTCTGCTCAGCCCCAATTACTTCTACCGGGTCGACCGTCTGATCTGGTTGCTCAACTGGTCGCCGGTGGCCAAGGCCTGCAACACCGGTCTGTTGATCGTGCTCTTGCTCGGTTTGCCCCTGATCGGCGCTCCCTTGCTGATCGCGGAGGTGGTGGCTTTGTTCCAGCTCCTGCTCAAGCTCTTCTCCGGCTACCGCATGTTGCGCCTGACCACCCGGCGGGTCCCGCTCAAGGCCGACTGACTCAAGTGTCGGCCCGATGCTGAAGTTCCTGGCCGCCGTCGCGACCTGTCTCGGCACGGGGCTGGCCTCGGCCGTCTTCCCCTTGGTCAACGCTGAGTTGGCGACCGTGGTGGCGGCCGGCTTGGCCGACCCGGCCACCGCCTGGGCCTGTGTCGCCGCCATCGCCGTGGGCCAGACCATCGGCAAGATCGTGATCTACGAGGCGGCCCGGGCCGGCCGGGCCCTGCACCAACGCCGCCGTGGCCGTTCCGGTCGCCCCGCCCCGTCGCCGGCTCCGATCGCTCCGGCCGACCCCACGGGTCAGCCCGACTCCATTGGTCAGCCTGACTCCATTGGTCAGCCTGACTCCATTGGTCAGTCCGACTCCATTGGTCAGTCCGACTCCATTGGTCAGCCCGATTCCATTGGTCGGGCCGATTCCACCGCCTCTGGACACGTCACCTCTGGTCCGTCCGACGGCTCGACCGCTCCGACCGCTTCCCCGGCTCCCTCGACTGGCCCGGGGCATCCGACTCCGCTCCCGGCGGCCGGGGTGACCTGGTGGGGCCGCTGCCGGGCCTGGCTGGGCCGGGTCTCGCGCCGTCTGGAGGCGGCCATGGACACCCGCTGGCGCCGCGTCGTCGTCATGCTGCTGTCGTCCAGCGTCGGTCTGCCGCCCCTGATCGCCATGGCGGCCCTGGCCGGGGCCATCCGGATGCCCCGCTTCGACTACATCGCCTGCGTCCTGGCCGGTCGCCTGCTCCGCTTCGGCGCCATCGCCTGGCCGGTCCTAGTCCTGACCAGCTGACGTCCGTAATAGTGTCCCCATCGCCGAGCGGGGGGTTGCGGCGGTCGGGCCACGCGACCGAGCGGTTGCGTATGCCGACACGCCGGTGATGATGGTTCTAAGTGTCCGTTCGGCTGGGGCTGTCCTCTGGCGGGGCTCGATCTCCGCGGAGCTACCTCGGCTCAGTGACCTAGGTTCAGCTGTACTGGGTGGTCATGGCTTGGTCGATCTCGACCGGGGCGGGCAAGAGGCCTCCGGCTGTCATCGCCTCGGCCATGGTCGCCCACTGGGTCGGGTCGAGACCGGGTCCTTGGTCGGGCGGGCCGACGAACAAGGGCACGGTGGCGTCCAACACCAACCGGGCCGACGTCTGCGCCTCGGCCGAGTCGAAGTCGGGGATGTGGTCCCGCGCCACCGCCAGAGCGTGGTCGCGGTCACCCACCACCGAGTCGATGGCCTGGCCCAAGGCGGTCACCATGGCTTGTACCAGGTCAGGTCGGGCGGCGGCGAAGGCGGCGGTCGTGGCCAGGCAGATCGACACCAGCGGCGCCTCGGGGTCGATGGTACGGACGGGGAAGCCGGCGGCGCTGAAGTTGACCGCGTCGCCGTTGGAGAAGCCGATGGTGGCGTCGACCTTGCCTGTGCTCAGAGCGGCCAACTGGGTGTAACCGATCTCGGCGATGGTGACGTCCGCCTCGGTCAGTCCGGCCTGGGCCAAGGCTAGGACGAGGGCGAACCAGTTCTCGCCGTAGCGGCCGGGCAAGCCGACGGTGTGGCCCTTGAGGTCGGCCAGGGACTGGATCTCGGAGTCGACTGGCACGATCAGACGGGCCGGGTAGGAGCGGTAGTACGGCGCCACCGCCAGCACGTCGACGCCCTGGGCCCGGGCCTGCAGGATCTCATCCCCGCCCGCCACCACGAATTGTTCATGGCCGGCCGCCAGAGCGGTGAAGAGACCCTCCGAGGCGCCGTGGTGGCGCAACTCCACACCGGCCGGCAGGAGCCGGTCCGAGGCGGCCACGTAGAAGGGGGCGAACTGGATGTTGGGGATGAAGGTCAACCCGACCACGGCGGTGGTGGCGGTCCCACTCGGATCGCCCCCACCGGTTTCCGGACCGGCGCAACCGGTCAACCCCAGCCCGGCCCCCAGGGCCAGCGAGGCGGACAATCCAGCGACGACGAGGCGGCGGGTACGGGGGGTGGTGCGGGCGGAGCTATCGACGCTGGCGCGTCTCAAACACTCGGTCGGCTCGCTTACAAGCGCGAGCGCTTGACGTTCGCCTCGATCGTGTCTGCGGAGTCTCAGCATGGTTGTCCTCTCGGTCAGGGATGGTTTGGGACAGTTGGAAGTGGTCGTGGTGATGGGGACGATTGGGAATAGGCGTGATGCCCGGAAGAGGTGTGACGGCTGGGACGGAACAGGACGCTTGAGAATGAGCGGGACGCTGGGGGAGGCTCGGTCACCGGCGATACCCCTCGCTCACGAAGACCCGCCGCTCGATCAGGCTGATGAGCGAGTAGATGGTCGAGGCCAGGACGGCCAGGACCACGATGGTGGCGATCATGCCGGACATGTTGTTGTTGTCGCGTTGGACGGTCAGGAGCATGCCCAAGCCGGACCCGCCCATCACCATCTCGCCCACCACGGCGCCGGTCACGGACAGGGTGAAGCCGTTGCGCAGGCCGGCCATGATCGAGGCCCCGGCCAGAGGGAACTCGATCAGGCCCAGACGGGCCCAGAAACCGGCCCCGTCCATGGCGGCGGCGTCCAAGACGTCCGAGTCGAGGTGGCGCAAGCCGACCACGGCGGAGACCAAGATGGGGAAGAAGACCATCAGGGCGCACAGCGCCACGACCGGGCTGCGACCGTAACCGATCCAGACCACCAGCAGCGGGGCCAAGGCGATGGCGGGGATGGCTTGGGTGGCGCCGAGGAAGGGTGTGACGGCGGCGGCGGCCCAGCGCGAGTGGGTGATGACGACGGCCAGCGGCAGCGCCACCACGGTTCCGGCCCCACAGCCCAGGGCGGCTTCCAAAAAGGTGACCCGGAGATACGGCCAGAGGGAGCCCCGGGTGATCAACCCTTCCACCAGTCGGTCCCAGACGGGGCCGGGGCCGGGCAGCAGATGGGGCGAGATCTGGCCGGGCGCGGTCAGGGCGAACCAGCCCAGCAGCAGGACCAGGCCCAAGCCGAGCGGGGCCAAGAGGGCGGCCGGTCCGCGGAGTCGGTTGGAGCGCCGTCGGGCCGGCGTCGAGCCCTGCGACACCGCTCCCAGACCGCTGCTCGGCCGGTCCTGCCACTGCGGCGTAGTCGGCGTCGGGGTCGTGCCCCGCGAGACGGTTCCCAAGCCGGTGGCGGGGGACCAGGCCGGTGGGGTGGGGGCGGCGACGGTCGGCTGGTCCGGGCTGACCGCCCGTAGCCGTTCCTTGGGACCCATCGCGTCCTCCGTCGTTCACGACCGGGGACGATGCGCAGACGACGGGCGGCGGGCGCGCCCGCCGCGTGCTGCCTCCCATCCAGACTTCAGTCCGCCTTGTGGGCGAACCTTCACTGTCGGTTCTGGAATTCCACCAGATCAACCGGCCGAATCATCGGCGCGGGTCGCGGACTATGACCGCCGGTTCGGATTCTCACCGAGCCCCGGAGCACGTTGCTGGCCCCAGCATAGACCCTTTCCGATTCAGCGGTGCTGTACGTCCTCGGTCACGCGGTAGCGCACGCCGATGTGGTGGTCCCGGCTCCAGTACAAGCGCAGCCCCTGGTTGATGAAGAGGTACCAGGAGACGCCGAGCACGGTCAGGACGATGGGCACGGTGCTGCACCAGATCGCCACCCGGGCCCCCCAGAGATCGCCCACCCGGCCCAGGAGGGGGGAGGCGGCCGGGGTCAGGCCGATGATGACGAGGCCCCACAGAGCCATCACCCGCCCCCGCACCTCGGGCGCGATGGAGATCTGGACCATCGAGTTGGCGGTCACCATGATGGAGACGGCCGAGAACCCGATCGGCACCATCAAGGCGCAGAAGATCTCGAAGTTGGGGGCCAGGGCGGAGGCCGAGGCGGACAGGCAGAAGACGATCAGGTAGACGAAGATGTGACGGATTCTAGGCCGGGCCCGCCGCGCGATCAGCAGGGCGCCGGTCAGGGAGCCCACGCCCATGATCGAACCTAACATGCCGTATTGCCCCGGTCCGCGCCCGAACACCGCGGTCGCCATCAGGGTGTTGGTGATGCCGTAGTTGAAGGCGAAGGTGCCCATCATCAGGCCGATGATGAAGAGCAGGGTCAGGTCGGGACGGCGGATGACGTAACGGAACCCCTCGCTGATACCCCGTCCCCGGTTGGCGTCGCGCGGCGGCAGGATGAAGAAGTCGGCGCTGCGCATCCGCGTCAACATGAAGATCAGGACCAGGAAGCCGAGCGCGTTGACGGCGAAGGCGTAGCCGGTGCCGACGGCGGCGATGACGAAGCCGGCCACGCCCGGCCCGATCAGACGGGCGGCGTTGAAGGAGGCCGAGTTCAGGCCGATGGCGTTGCTGAGGCGGTCGTGGCCGACCAACTCGGAGACGAAGGCCTGCCGGGCCGGATTGTCGAAGCAGCCCACCGCGCCGTCGAACAGGGCCAGGGCGAAGACGTGCCAGAGCCGGATCTGTCCGCTGATGACCAGGACCGACAAGGTGACGGCGGACAGGCACATGGCCGATTGGGTGACGATGGCGATGTTGCGTTTGGGCAGACGGTCGGCCAGCAGCCCGCCGATCGGCGTGATGAAGAGGTTGGGCATGAACATGACCGCCGTCAGCCAGCCCAGAACGGTGGCGTTGGAGTCGGTCAGTTCGACTAGGACGAGCCAGGACTTGGCTGTCATCGACATCCATTGCCCGGTGTTGCCGGACAGGGCGCCGAGGAAGTAGCGGCGGTAGTTCGGTATGGAGAGGCTGGCAAAGGTCTGCGGCAAAGTCATCTTGAGCGCCAGGAATCGCTTTCGAGGTCAGTTAGTGTCGTTCGTGCTGGGTCGGTGGCGCGTCAGGGATGGGGCCGGCGAACCAAGGCGGTTCGTCAGGTCGGCGATGGCGCCGCCCGTCGGGTCGGCCGGGCCGATCAGGGACGAGGCCGCCTGAGGAGGCCTCAGGCTGGCGCGGACAGGGACCGCCAGTGATTCTACTCGCCTGGGTCTATCCGGTCACGCCACCCGGCCGGCTCCGACCCTGAAATCGTCGGCCCCGGTCTCGCTGGTCGGACCGTTTCCAGGCGGCCCAGGGGATGCCGCCAGTACGAGGGAGCGGGGCGCTGGGAGGATACGGGGCTTCAGAGGTGGCGCAGGAAGTCGGGGTCGTCGTCGGGGGCCATGGGCCTGGACGGTTGTCCGTCGCTATCGCTCAGGGGCCGGCCGAAGAGCCACCAGCAGACCATGCCGATCAGGGGCAACACCAAGACGACCACGAACCACAGCCAGCGCGGCAGGCGACGGACTTCGCCGGGGGCGGATTGGGCCACGCTGACCAAGCTGAAGATGGTCAACCCGATTAGCACCAAGATGGGTAGGACACGTACCACGCCCACCAGAGTAGCCGGTCGAGAGGACACGGCCGGCCCGTCGGCGGCGATCTGGTTAGGCTGAGGCCTATGACTCTCCGCCCGATCGAGCTGGTCGCCCCAGACGATTGGCCGGCTCGGCTGGAGGCCCTGCTGGCCGGCTCGGGCGAGGTTCTGGCCCCTCGGCCGGCTCCGGACCTGCTGCCCGCTGTGGGCTTGGGGCAGCCGGTCGCGGCCCCCGGCGGGGCGGTCGTGGTCTGCACCTCCGGTTCTACCGGCCAGCCCCGCGCCGTCGTCTTGCCGGTCAGCGCTCTGCTGGCCGCCGCCCAGGCCAGCCAAGCCGTCTTGACCCGGCCGGGCGACTGGGTCTCGGCCCTGCCGACCTGTTACGTGGCCGGCCTGATGACCCAGGTGCGGGCCGTCGTGGCCGGCCGCTCCTGGCGGGCCGTGGCCGGCGATCTGAGCGATCTGACCGATCGACCGGGCCCCCGCTACCTCTCCATCGTGCCGACTCAATTGCACCGGGCCCTGTCCCAGTCCTGGCTGCTCCGGCGCCTGGCCGGCTTCGACGCCATCTTGGTGGGCGGAGCCCGGCTGGCGGACGATCTCAGGGGTCGGGCCGAGGCGGCCGGCCTGCCCGTCGTCGCCACCTACGGCATGACCGAGACCTGCGGTGGTGTGGTCTACGACGGCCGTCCCCTGCCCGGCGTCAATCTTCACTTGACTGAGTTGGAACCGGCGTCAGATCCAACCCCGACAACCGCTCCAGCCGGGGCCAGATCGTCCGAATCGGCCGGCTCAGCCCCGATCCTCGAAGCCGGGTCAGCTTCCGCCCCGGCCTGGTCCGTGCCCCCCACCGTCCCTCCGCCGCCGGGTCTGATCGGCCGGGTCGTCATCGTCGGCCCGACCTGCTGTCTGGGCTACCACGGCCGTCCCCGCGACAGCGCCGCCGTCATCGCCGGAGCGGCCTTCTTGACCTCGGACCGGGGGAGCCTGACCGGAGATGGCCGCTTGCGCTTGGTCGGCCGGGTCGACCAGGTCGTGCAGTCGGGTGGGGTCGACGTCGATCTGGACTCGCTCCAGCGCCACTTGGACCAGGCCTTCGGCCCGGACCGCCTGGTCGCCTTCGCCGCCCCCGACGCCCGTTGGGGCGCCCGCGTCCTGGTCGCCGCCGACCGGCCGATCGACCTGGACCGAGTCGTACAAGGCCTGGGTCACCGGGTCCAGGCGGCGGCTCGTCCCCGTGCCCTCCTCTTGGTCGAGCGCTGGCCCCAGACCGAATCCGGTAAGGTCAATCGACGGCAACTGAGCCTGATGTGGCGAGAGGCGTGTAATGGCGACGGCGACGCAATGGCTTGAGGGCGCTCGCCCGCGCACGCTGCCGGCCGCCATCGCCCCAGTCGTGGCCGGATCGGGCCTGGCTTGGTTCGTCGGCTCCTTCTCCTGGTGGAAGGCCTTGCTTTGCCTGGTGGTGGCCGTCTCGATTCAGATCGGCTGCAATTACGCCAACGACTATTCCGACGGCATCCGAGGTTCGGACTCCGATCGGGTCGGGCCCTTCCGCCTGGTCGGCTCCGGCGCCGCCTCGCCCGGCCGGGTCAAGATCGTGGCCTGGGCCTGGTTCGCCGTCACCTGTTTGGCCGGCCTGGCTCTGGTGGCGGCCAGCGGGCGTTGGTGGCTGCTCAGTCTGGGGGCGGCCGGCGTCGCCGCCGCCTGGTTCTACACCGGCGGCAAGCGGCCCTACGGTTACGCCGGTTGGGGTGAGTTCTTCGTCTTCGTCTTCTTCGGCCTGGTGGCTTCGATCGGCACCGCTTACGTCCAAGACGCCTGGGTCGCCCAGCCGCCGGCTTGGAGCGATCCGCAGGCTTGGTTGACCATGCGGGCGGCTTTCTCGGGGGCGGCCCTGGCCAGCGCCGTGGCCATGGGCTGCCTGGCCACCGCCATCTTGGTGACCAACAATCTGCGTGATATCAAAGGCGACGCCCGCGTCGGCAAGCGCACCCTGGCCACCCGGATGGGCGATCGGGCCACCCGTTGGTTCGACATCGCTCTTGTCGCCACGGCCGGCCTGGCGGTGGTCGTGGCGGCCGCCCTCTCGACCTGGTGGGTGCTGGTCGGACTGGTCGGCTTGGTCCCCTTGATCAAGCCCAGCGGCCGTGTCTTGGCCCACGCCAGCGGCCGTGAGCTGATCGCCGTATTACGCCTGACCGGGGTGTCCGAGTTCGTCGTCGCCGTCGGCATGACCTTCGGCTGGGTCATCGGGCGTTGATCCGATGACCGCCCCGTCCGCCCCCTGGCCCGTCGACTGGTCGGCGGCCGGACCGGCCCAGCCGGCCGCCGCCGTCGTCTACGACATACCGCTCCGGCTGCCTTTCCGGGGTCAGGTCCGCCGCCGGGGCATGGTCTGGCCCAGCCCGGCCGGTTGGGTCGAGTGGAGCCCCTTCCCGGATTACGGCCCGTCCGAGGCCGCCGCCTGGCTCAGGGCCACGGCCGAACTGGCCCAGCGGGGCTGGCCCGCCCCCCGGCGTAGCCATGTGCCGGTCAACACCACCGTGCCGGCCACCGACCCCGAGACCGCTCACGACCTGGTGGCCGCCTCCGGCTGCGCCACGGCCAAGGTCAAGGTGGCTCAGGCCGGGCAGAGCCTGGCCCAGGACCTGGCCCGGGTCGAGGCCGTCCGGCACGCCCTCGGCCCGTCCGGGCGTCTGCGCTTGGACGCCAACGGGGCCTGGAGCTTGGACCAGGCCGACCGGGCCCTGGCCCAGTTGGCCCGGTTCGATCTGGAATACGTCGAACAGCCCTGCGCCAGTGTGGCCGACCTGGCCCAACTCCGTCGCCGGCTCCGGGGCCGGGTCCTGATCGCGGCCGACGAGTCGATCCGGCGGGCGGATGATCCGCTCCGGGTGGTGGCCGAGCGGGCCTGCGACATCGCCGTGCTGAAAGTCCAACCCCTGGGCGGCGTCTGGCGCTGCCTCGAATTGGCCGAACGGCTGGGGCTGCCGGTGGTGGTGTCCTCCGCCGTCGAGACCTCGATCGGTCTGGCCGCCGGTCTGGCCCTGGCCGCCGCTCTGCCGGAACTGCCTTACGCCTGCGGTCTGGGCACCGCCAGTCTGTTACGGGGCGACCTGACCGCCGACCCCCTATTGCCCCGCGACGGCCAGTTGGAGGTCCGTCCGGTCGCCCTCGACCCGGCTTTGGCCGCCTCTTGGCGGGCCCAGCCGGCGCTGTCCGCCAGCTGGTGGGACCGCCTGAGCCAGGCCCGCCGGGCCGCTTCGACGGCTGCGGCCGTCTCGGTCGGCCCAGCCGGTTCCGGTGTTCGCGGGGGCCGCCCGGGAGGTCACGTATGACCGATCTGTTGAACCAACCGCCCAACCTGGCCATGTTGGCCGGGGCGGTCGTGATCGACGAGTTGGTGGCCTTGGGCGTGTCTGAGATCGTGCTCTGTCCCGGTTCGCGCAGCGCCCCCTTGGCTTACGCCGCCTGGGCCGGCGACCAGGCCGGCCGCTTACGTCTATGGGTGCGGACGGACGAGCGCGCGGCCGCCTATTTCGCCCTCGGCTTGGCCAAGGCCTCGGGCCGGGCCGTGGCCGTGGTCACGACCTCCGGCACGGCCGTGGCCAATCTGGCCCCGGCCCTGTTGGAGGCCCGTCACGCCGGTCTGCCCCTGTTGGCCTGCACGGCCGACCGTCCGGCCAGCCTGGTCGGCACCGGGGCCAATCAGACCACCGATCAGCTCGCTCTGCTGGCTCCGGTGGCCTTGAGCACGATTAGGATCGCCTCGACCGAGGCCGTTCCGGCGGCTTGGCGGCAGGCCGTCCGGCGGGCCGTGGTGACGGCCGAAGGGCGCTTGAGCCGGCAACCCGGTCCAGTTCATGTCAATGTGGAATTGACTCCACCGTTGGTGGGCGACCCCGGCCCGCTGCCTCTGGGCGGTCCCTTCCGGCTCGATCCGCCGCCGGGGCCCCGGCCGGTCCGGCTCGACCCCGGCCCGCGCACCGTCGTCGTGGCCGGCGACCTGCCGCCCCAGACCGGCCGCGATTGGGCCGCCCGCGCCGCCCAGGCCGGTCTGCCCTTGCTGGCCGAGCCCAGCAGCAACGCCCGCACCGGCCCGGCGGCGATCCGCTTCGCCCGCCTCCTGGTCCCTGAGCTGGGCCGTTCGATCGAACGGGTCGTGCTAGTCGGCCGCCCCACCCTGTCCCGGGCCCTGCTCGGATTGCTGGCCCGGGCCGATCTGGAGATCATCGCCGTCGCTCCCGGCGCCACTTGGGTCGACCCTGGTTGGGCCGTCTCTAGGGTCGTGCCCGATCTCACCTTGGCTGTGGGCGACCCGGCCTGGCTGGCCGCCTGGCAGCGGGCCGACCGTCGCCTGGGGGAGTCGGCCGACCCTTTGATCCGGGACAGCCCCGAACTGAACGGTCCCAGCCTGGCGGCCATCGTCAACGCCAGCCTGAGCGCTGAGGAGAATCTGGTCTTGGGTCCCTCCCAGCCGATCCGGGACGCCGACTTGGCGCCCATCTCGGACCAACCGCCCTTGGTCTACGCCAATCGCGGCCAGGCCGGCATCGACGGCGTCATCGCCACCGCGCTGGGCCTGGCCGCCGCCAGCGGGCGTCCCACCACCGCCCTGCTGGGCGACTTGACCTTCCTGCACGACCTCACCGCCTTGGTCGTGCCCGAGCTGGAGCGCCGACTGGACCTCCGCCTGGTCGTGGCCGACGACAATGGTGGCTCTATTTTCAACGGCTTGGAGTACGGCGCCGGCCCGGCCCGCCTGGGACCTTGGGCGGACGCCTTCGAACGCTGCTTCGCCGTCCCCTCGGGTCAGGATCTGGCCCGGATCGGGTCCGCTCTAGGCTGCCAGGTCGAGTCGGTCGACAGCCCCCAGTCGCTGCGTCAGGCCCTGGACCGCCCCAGCGCCGGCCTGCGCCTGATCGTGGCCAGCCTGCGGCGTGACAACCGTCGTAGCATCGACGCCCAATTGACCAAACTGGTCCGTCCAGCCGCCGCCTGACTCCCTCGCTCGCGGAGGGGGCTCTGTCGCACAGGGCGGTTACGACGGCTGAGCTCGGCTCGTACCCGACCCCGGTGTGGTCGGTTACGGCTGGCCGATGAGGTCGTAAGTGCTCGGTCGGTGGAGGTGGGTCACACGATTGACGTGTTACGGCGGCTCCTTCGGCGGCGATTTCTAGCGGTCAACGCAACGTCGGGTTGATTTGATGTGGTTCAGCATAGGTGCGGGTGGGGTGGGAGTGTGTTTTGTCTTCTCGGGGTCGAGTGTGGGGCTGGTGG
>JAISCA010000022.1 GCA_031265875.1 Propionibacteriaceae bacterium | reverse complement strand
CGGCGACGACAATGCCACGTTGGGGGTGCGGGCCGGTTCGGCCGATGACAAGGGCACCTTCCAGCAGATGACGGGTTCTTACTACGGCAACCAGTTCCGGCTCCGGGACGGCTCGGTCTTCCTTTGGGGCGCCAGCAATTACTCCGCCGCCGGGACCACGGTGACCATGGGCAGCAGCAGCGGCGATATCTCTCAATACAAGCCCCAGCGCGTCACCTTGGTGCACCTCCAACTGCCCCAACCGGTGGTCCAGATCGCTGACACGGTCAATCTCGTATTTCTGCTCGACTCCACCGGCACGGCCTGGATGTACGGCAGACGCGCCGGTTCCCCCTTCTTTCCCGACGCCACCGGCGCCTACCAGACGGCTGACTCCGCCAGCGTCATAGAGCCCATGCGCATAGACGGCGGCGACGCCTACCCGGCTTGGAAGGCCGGGGCCATCGCCGACATCGTCGGCATGGGCTACACCATCGCCCTGCGGCACAAGGACGGCTCGGTCTGGCAGGTGGGCAAGAATACGCACTGCATGGTGCGGGCCGACATATGGTCCAACGTCTGTGGCAGTACGTCGGACATGCCCCCGGTGAAGGTGAAGTCTTTGACCAAGCCCGAGAGCTAGGCTGACCGCCCCGCTCGCCCGCCGGCCCCGCCCGTCTCGATCTGCCTCAGCTCGCCCGGCCGGCCCCGCCCATCGGCTCGTAATTGGATCGGCAACACGCTCGTAACACGAGACCGTTAGACCTTGACCTGGCCCTGCCGCCGCAGAGGAGCCGCCCTGAGCCGTAGGGGAGCAGCTTCTGAACGACTGGGCCCGGGCACGATTGAGGCGAGGGTCGGGCGCTGGCGCTTGGAAGTCAGCCGATTGAGTGTTTGAGACGCGCCCGCGTCAATAATTTCACCTACCGAAATTTCACCTGCCAGAAAGGTCAATCCATGGATACCTTCAATGACATCGTGCTCAAGGTCGACGACTTCGTCTGGGGTCCTTGGCTGCTCATCCCTCTGCTCGCTCTGACCGGTCTGATCTTGACCGTCCGGCTGCGCGGGGTCCAATTCACCAAGCTGTGGCCGGCCCTGCGGCTGGGCCTGATCCAGCGCAAGGACAGCGGGGCCGAGGGCGACATCTCGCACTACCAAGCCCTCACCACCGCCCTGGCCGCCACCGTCGGCGTGGGCAATATCGCCGGCGTCGCCACCGCCATCGGCGTGGGCGGACCGGGGGCCTTGTTCTGGATGTGGGTGACCGGCTTGCTCGGCATGGCCTCGAAATACGCCGAGGCCTTCCTGGGCTCGCACTTCCGCCAGCGCGACGCCAGGGGCGAACAGTTCGGCGGCCCCCAGGTCTACCTGGAGCGGGGCATCAAGGGCCCCCTGGGCAAGGTCCTGGCCCTCTCCTTCGCCGTCTTCGGCGCCCTGGCCGCCTTCGGCATCGGCAACATGACCCAGGTCAACACGGTCGCCTCCCAGATGGAGGACACCTTCGGGGTGGCCCCCTTGATCACCGGCCTCGTCATCGTCTTCTTCGTCGGCCTGGTCCTGCTGGGCGGCATCAAGCGGATCGGCCAGGTCACGGCCGGCTTCGTGCCGGTCATGATCTTGTTCTACATCGTCGGCGGCCTGATCGTCCTGATCATCCACTACGACCAACTGCCGGCCGCCTTCGGCCTGGTCTTCACCGACGCCTTCACCGGCACCGCCGCCACCGGCGGCTTCATCGGTTCGACCGTGGCGCTGGCGATCCAGAAGGGCATGGCCCGCGGCATCTTCTCGAACGAGTCGGGCATGGGCTCGTCCGCCATCGTGGCGGCCGCCGCCAAGACCAGCCACCCGGTCCGCCAGGGCCTGGTCTCGATGACCCAGACCTTCATCGACACCATCATCGTGGTCTCCTTCACCGGCTTGGTCATCATCGCCTCCGGCTCCTGGCAGCAGGCCGACCAGTACGCCGGCGCGGCCTTGACCGCCTTCGCCTTCAATGAGGGCGCCCTGGGCCAGGCCGGCAATTACATCGTCGCCATCTCGGTCGTCTTCTTCGCCCTGTCGACCGTGCTGGGCTGGTCCTATTACGGCGAGCGCTGCGCCGTCCGCCTGTTCGGCATCAAGGCCCAGAAGCCGTACCGCTTGATCTTCACCCTGGCCTGCGTGGTCGGGGCCCTGTGGGAGCTGGACCTGGTCTGGAACATCGCCGACGTCCTGAACGGCCTGATGGCCCTGCCCAACCTGATCGGCCTGATCATCCTGTCCGGCTTCGTCGCCCGCCAGACCAAGGCCTACCTGGCCCAGGACCCCAAGCTGCGGGCGGTCACAGTCCCAGACTCCGATCCGCCCGGCGCCGCCCCGGCCGCCGAGTAGCGCCGCCCACCCGAGCGGGCCGTCGCTCCCGCTCACGCCAGCGCTCTAGCTGACGCGCTCAAGCCGACCGAACAGTCCGGACCCACAGTCGCTGGGTCCGGACTGTTCTGTTGCTGAAAACGCTTCTTAATCGATTTAGATGATCTCTAAAGTCGTACTTGAGGGTTATGGAAGCGCTCTCAAAGTGCCTCTGACTAGGCGTGAAGCTATATCCTATGGCAATGCGACTAGCGATTTTCAGGCTCAGTCAGATACCCCCAGTGGTAATTGATACCCCCATGGGTAAGTGTGGTATGCTCTATGCAGAGTCCAGGAGGGACCTGGAACTAAGGATTCGGATCAATCCCAAAGCGGGGGCGATCCGGGGCCAAGTCCAAGACGACAGACCGTCGTCGCGGAGGCGGCTCAACTGTGCACATATCGCTAGTAAAAGGAGCAGCACACCATGACTGATACGCGAATCGCTGACGCCCCCGTCGTCGTCGAGGAGAAGTCCCGTCGGCGTCGCGCGGTCGGCATCATCTCCAGCGCCGCCCTCGGCACCGCCCTGCTGGCCGGCCTGACCCTGGCCGCCTTCACCGACGCCGAGTTCGCCGGGCTCAACGACAACGGTACGGACAAGCCGGGCTACGGGGTGGCCGCGTACAACATCCAGATCCGTGACAAGGATCCGAATGGTTGGGTCGACACCACCATGTTGGCGGATCATGACTCCGACAATACGTCCGCTGACGTCAATGATCCCATCCTGCTCGTGATCGACAAGGCCGACAAGATCATCCCGGGCGACTCGACCACTTACCCGAGCGTTAGCTTCCAAGTCCGTAACTCTGACGCTTCGACCGTCAATTCCAGCATCTACTTCCGTCTCATCAACCGCACCGGCGGCTCTGTCACCACCGACACCGACCTGCTGGCGGCCTTGAGGTTCAACGTCACCATCAACAACGGCCAGACTGACACGCTCAAGTTGCAGGATAAGACCTTCGACGAGTTGGACGATCAGACCACCACGCTGGTGTCGGCCTCGGCCACTCCCGGCGCCGTCTTCACCATCACCATCCAGGTCAAGCTGCCCGATCAGGGCTCGCCGGCCGCCAACGGCCTCCTTCAGAGCACGCACGCCTACCTGATCGCCGCCGTCGACGGCACCTCAGTGGCCGCCTGATCCCCTCCAACGGGGGCCGGACCCGGCTCAGCCGGGCCCGGCCGCCGCTCGGGCGGGACGTCCACCTCCTCGGGCGTCCCGCCTTTAGAGTTTTAGCCCGGCCGACGCTGACCGGCCCGAGCCCGCACTCCCAGACCACGAACTCCCAGCCCTACCCCCGCTAGTGTCCCCCACCGGAGGTTAGTGGTGATAGAAGGGGGCGTCAGACGGGGCGGCTGGCCAGGCGGCGGAGCGTCCCGATATTGGACATATCGGGACGTTTCGCCAACGCCGCCAGGGGTCCCGGCTGACAGGACTTCCGCCGCGAACCTCCGGTGGGGGACGCTAGGCTCAGACCGACCGACGGCCCGACCGCCACCGACCACCGCACCAATGTCACACCAATCAGGAGGAACGATGCTCTTCAGCAAGATCACGCGGATCGCTCAGACCGTCGTGCTGATTCTGATCGGCTTGGCCGGGACCGCCTCCATCTTGGTGGTGGGCGCCGTCTTGGCCTTCCGCCTGCACGCCGCCATCGTCGTCTCCGGCTCGATGGAGCCGACGCTGCCGGTCGGCTCGGTCGTCTTCGCCCGTGAGGTCGAGGCCAGCGCACTGAAGGTCGGCGACATCGTCTCGGTGCCGCAAAGCCCGGGCGGCGACATCGTCACCCACCGTATCTTGACCATCGAGCCGGCTGCGGACGGCCAGGTCACCCTGCAATTGCAAGGCGACGCCAACAAGCTGCCGGACGCCGGCACCCACACCGTCGCCTCGGCCTACCGTTACGTCGTCCAGCTGCCCCAGGTGGGCAAGGCCATCCTGTGGGCCCGCTACAACGCTCTGGCGGCCGGCCTGATCCTGTTCGGGCTGCTGGTCTTCTCCCTCCAGGGCCGCTCCCGCGTCTCGGTCCGCTTGCCCGATGGACAGCTCATCCGGGGCTTGCACAAGAAAGAGGCCAAACACCTGGTGGCGGCTTGGGCCCAGCTGGCCGGTCCGTCCGGGCGTCACGCCTGGGTCGAAGCCGGCGAGGCCTTGGACTTCGACGGCTCTAAGCCGGCCCACATGATCGACCCGGTGGAAGAGGCGCCGGCCAGCGGTGAGGCGGAGAACCGGTTGGACGCGGCCTCGACCACCCCGGCGGAGGCGCCGCAGGGCGGCGAGGCGCTAGACCAGCTGACCGAAGACCGACTGACCGCCGCCCCCAACCTAGATCGGCCGTCCTGGGCGACCGCCCAGGACGCGTTCCTCAGCTCCCAGCCAGAGCGGCCTTGACCTTCTGCGCCACCAGCGCGCCCTCGGCCCGGCCCTGGACCTCGGCGTTGACGGCTTTGACGATTAGACCCATCTGCTTCAAGGTGGCGTCCGGATGGCCGGCCAGGACGGCGGCCACGATGGCGTCCAACTCCTCCGGGCTGAGCGGAGCGGGCAGATAACGGTCGATCAGTTCGGCCTCGGCCCGCTCTTTGTCGGCCAACTCCGCCCGCCCGGCGCCGGCGTAGATCTCGGCCGCCTCGCGCCGCTGGCGGGACTCCCGCCGCAGCACGGCCTGTTCTTCGGCCAGGCTGAGCTGGCGGGCGCTGGCGCCGGCCACCTCCTCCTTGGCGATGGCGGCCAGGACCAGGCGCAGCGTCTGGGTGTCGAAGGTCCGCTGGGCCTTCATGGCGCTGGTCAAATCTCGGCGCAGGGTGTCCTTCAAGTCAGTCATGCCCATTAGGCTACCGTTACGTAATACTAAGACGGCGGTTCCAACCGTCCGCGCCCGTCGTCCCAGTCCTCGTACACAGGTGAGAGAAGCATGAAGAAACTCGGTATCGCGCTGCTCGCGACCGCTGGCCTGCTCGGCCTGGCGGCTTGCGGCAATGGGTCCAGCGACCCGTCCACATCGACCTCGACGCCCCCTCGACAGACCTATGCCGTCATCACCCACGCCTCCGCCGGCGACGCTTTCTGGGACCGGGTCAAGTCCGGTGTCGAGCGGGCCGGCCAGGACTACGGCGTCACCGTGACCTACGTCGGCGACCCCGACCCGGCCCGTCAGGCCCAGCTGATCGACAACGCCGTGGCCCAGCGGGTCGACGGCATCGTGGTGTCGATGGCCAACCCGGATGGGCTGGAGGCCTCGCTCCAGCGGGCCGCCCAAGCCGGCGTGCCCTTCGTCACCATCAACTCCGGCATCGAGCGCTGGCAGGAGTTCGGCGCCATCACCCACATCGGCCAGTCCGAGACCATCGCCGGCCGCAGCGTCGGCCAGCGGCTCAAAGCCGAAGGCTGGACCAATGTGCTCTGCGTCATCCATGAGGCCGGCAACGTCGGTCACGAGGAGCGTTGCGCCGCCGTCCGGGAGACCATGGGCGGCACCGTCTCGAACGTCCAGGTCGACGCCAACGACGACGCCCAGGTCAAGGCCACGCTGAAGGCCCGGCTGCAGGGCGATCCCACCATCGACGGCATCCTGACCCTGGGGGCCCAGTACGGCGTCGACGCCGTCGGCGCGGTCGAGGAGTCCGGGGCCCAGGCCCAGGTCGCCACCTTCGACCTGACCGAGGACGTGGTCGAGGCCGTCCTAGCCGGCCAGATCCTGTTCGCGGTCGACCAGCAGCCCTACGCCCAGGGGTACCTCGGCATCACGGTGCTGCATCTCAACGACATCAACGGCAACGACGTCGGCGGCGGCCAACCGGTCTACTCCGGCCCGTCCTACGTCACGGCCGAGAACGCCGCCGGCGTGCTGCAGTGGGCCAAGAACGGCACCCGCTGAATCGTGGCCCGCGCTCAAGGCCGGCCGACCGGCCGGTCTGACAACACTTCTCGGCTGCAGCGGGTGGTGGCCCATCGGCCGCCACCCGCCGTGGCCGCTTTGATGGCCCGGCCCGAGACCGGGGCCCTGGTCGCCACCGTCTTGGTGATGGCCTTCTTCGGTCTGGCCAGCCAGGCCTTCTTCAGCGTGGCCGGGGCCGGCGTCTGGCTGGAGTCGGCCTCGACCTACGGCATCATGGCGGTGGCGGTGGCCCTGCTCATGATCGGCGGCGAGTTCGATCTCTCGGCCGGTGTCATGACCGGTTTCACCGCCTTGATCGTCGGCGTCCTGACCACTCATTTCGGCGTCGACATCTGGCTGGCGGTCGTCATCTCCCTGGTCATGGCCTTGGGCGTCGGAGCCATCAACGGCTTCTTGGTCATCCGCACCGGCTTGCCCAGCTTCATCGTCACCTTGGCCACCTTCTTCATCCTCCAAGGCGTCGATCTGGCTGTGACCAAGTTGATCCTGGGCCAGGTCACCATCCAGGGGATGTCCAAGGTGCCGCATTACGACAGCGTCCAGCCCATCTTCGGCTCCCAGCTCCAACTCGGCCAGGGCCATTTCTACGTCTCCGTGCTGTGGTGGGGCTTGTGGACGCTGGGCGGGGTCTGGCTGCTCAACCACACCCGCTCCGGCAACTGGGTCTACGCCGTCGGCGGCGCCCCGGCGGCGGCCCGCCAGGTCGGCGTGCCGGTCCGGGCCACCAAGGTCGCCCTCTTCATGACGACGGCCCTGTCCGGCTGGCTGGTCGGCATGATCTCCCTCTTCCGCACCTCGACCGTGCAGGCCACCACCGGGGTGGGCCAGGAGTTCATCTACATCATCTGCGCCGTGGTCGGCGGCTGCCTCTTGACCGGCGGCTTCGGCTCGGTCGTGGGCGCCTCGCTGGGGGCGCTGATCTACGGCATGACCTTCCAGGGCATCACCTTCGCCCAGTGGGACACCAACTGGTTGATGGCCTTCCTCGGCGTCATGCTCCTGGGCGCGGTCTTCGTCAATCACTGGATCCGTCTACGGGTGGCCCAACCATGAGCCAGCCCATCATCGCCGCCCACCAGGTGTCCAAGGCCTACGCCGGCGTGGTGGCCCTGAGAGACGTCTCGATCGCGGTCCAGTCCGGCCAGGTCTGCTGCGTCCTGGGCGACAACGGGGCCGGCAAATCGACTCTGATCAAGATCTTGGCCGGGGTCCACCGCCCCACCACCGGTCAACTGCTGGTGGACGGCCGGCCGGTCGACTTCGACGGCCCCAAGGCCGCCTTGGAGGCCGGCATCGCCACCGTCTACCAGGACCTGGCCATCGTTCCCCTGATGCCGGTCTGGCGTAACTTCTTCTTGGGCCACGAGCTGACGGTCGGACGCGGGCCGACCCGGCGGCTCGACCGCTCCGGGATGCGGGCCCAGGTGCGCCAACAGCTGGCCCAGATCGGCATCGAATTGCGTGACATCGACCAGCCCATCGGCACCTTGTCCGGCGGCGAACGCCAGTCGGTCGCCATCGCCCGCGCCATCCATTTCGGGGCCCGCGCCCTGATCTTGGACGAACCCACGGCCGCTCTCGGGGTCAAGCAATCCGAGGTCGTGTTGAGGTATATCCGGCGGGCCCGGGCCGACGGTCTGGGGGTCGTCTTCATCACCCATAACCCGCACCACGCTTATCCGGTGGGCGATCAGTTCCTCGTCCTCAACCACGGTCAGACCCAAGGCTGTTTCGCCAAGACCGAGCTGTCTCTGCCGGATTTGGCCGCCATGATGGCCGGCGACCCCCTCGATCTGGGCGATTGATCGGAGATCGCCTCGCCCGGGCCGGTCGCTGGGGAGCCGGGGCCGCCCGGCCCGGTTCGGCCGTGCCAACCAACCTGCGGCCAGTCAAGAATGCAATACTGTCTCTGATTGAAGGCGGAAAGGGGCCAAGGTGATCACCTGCGCGCATTGCGGGCACGAGTTCTCATCCGCTTTAGCGGCTTGCCCGGTGTGCCACATTCCTGTCAATGGCATTCCTCAATGGTTATTCGGTGGCCGGGGGCAAACCGCCGCTGGGCCGGGTTTGGGCGCGGAACCGCCTGTGACAGCGCACGATGTGATCGGGACGGCTTCGCCGGAGTCCCTCGCCCGTTTGACCGCCTCCCCCCCGACGCCGCCCGAAATAACGCCCCCCCCGGCGCCTGCGGCGGAGCCCGGCCTGAATTCAGCCAGTCCGGCCCCGGCCCCAGCGGAGCCGGTCCGCCCGGCCCCCAGCGCCGTCGCCGACTGGGCCAAACCAGCGCCTGAAAGCTCGGACTGGGTCTCTTCGATCTTCGGCTCTCAAGCTCAGGTTGAGGCCCCGGCGGCAGTCGCCCAGACGCCGCCGGCGGTCTCACCGCCGCCGGCCGAACCGGCCCGCCCGGAGCGCGCCGCAGTGCCCTTGGTTTTGGGCGGTGGGGACGAGCCGGTCTCCCCGGTCGAGAGCTGGCGGCCGGTCATGCCGCCGCGCTGGGACGCCCACAGCGGCTTGTCCGGCACCTTGAGCGGTGGCCCCGGCACGGGCGACTTGGCCTTGTCCGGCCCGACCCTGATGGGACCGGAGGCGGCTTCGCCTCAGGTCGAAGTCGACCCCGGCGGCGCCGCCGTCTCCGCTGCTCCCGCCGCATCCATCGAGTCCGTCGCCTCCACCGCGGCGGCCCCGCCGTCGCCCTTCGACCCGCCGGCCGGGCCGAGGGAACCGGCCTCGGATCAGCCGGCCAGCCAGAGCTGGCCCTGGGAGCGGTCGAGCCTGGACCAGTCCGGCCCGGACCAAGGCCAGGCTGAGACGACGCCGGCGGCGGAGCCGGCGGGAGCGGTCCAGCCCTCCGATCAGTTCCCCGTCGATCAACCCCCAGCCGATCAGCCTGCCGTCGATCAGTCCCCAACCGATCAGCCCGAACCGGCCGACGAGGAGCCGGTCGGCGAGACCACCTTGCGCCTGTCCGAGATCCTGCCCGACTCCCAAGGCAAGGGCTCGGCCCTCTTCGGCATCAGCGACGACGTCACAGCCGGCCTGTCGCCGGAACTGCTCGATTCGGCGGCCGAGATGGGCGCCCCGTTGGAGACCCCGTCCCTGCCGGCCCCGCCGGTCTGGTCGCAGTCGACCAACGCCGCCCTCGCCACCAGTCTGTCCAGCCCGACGCCGCAGCCGGCGCCGATCCCGGACGATCTCTTCCGCACCCGTCGTATCCCCACGGTGGCGCAGATGGCGGCCGCCGCCGCGGCCGCCGCGGCCGCTGCCGCGCCGGCCGGACCCGAGTGGGGCGGACCGCCGCCGCCGGTTCCGGCCGCCCCGCCGCCGCCCGGCCCGGCTCCAGACCCCCGCGGCGACGAGGACGAGGCCTTCGACCAGCCCCGGCGCGGCCGCGGCACTCTGCTGCTCGGCATCGCCGCCGCCCTGATCGGTCTCGGCCTGTTGGCCGGACTGGTGGTCTACCTCTACAACTCCTGGTCGTCCGACAGCCCGACGCAGCCAGTCACCACGCCGGTGGTCACACCCTCGGTCACGCCGAAGCCGACCGTGACGCCGCAACCGACCGTGACCCCGACCGTGACGCCCAGCCCGACCACCTCGCCCACCGCCATGACCGGGAAGATCCCAGAAGCGGCCCACCAGGTCTGCAACCAGGAACGCACCTTGGGCACCGCCTCGACCCAGAGCACCTGCGCCTTCGCCGAGGTCGTGGCCGAGACCATTCCGGCGGGTTCGAACGGTGATTTCACGATCCAGGCGACCGCCCCGTCCAACAACACTAGGTACACCCTGCAGTGCACCACCTTGGACGTCTACTACCGCTGCGAGTCCACCACCGGCGCGGTCTACTACGTCGTCTTCCGCTAGGGCCGTGGGGCGCTGGGCCATGGGGCACAATGGCCCTGTGATCACTGCCGCCGCCGATGGCTCCTCGCTGTCCAATCCGGGTCCGGCCGGCTGGGCTTGGTACATCGACGATCAGCGCTGGGCCGCTGGCGGCTGGCCCCACGGCACCAACAACATGGGCGAGCTGATGGCGGTGCTCGACCTGCTGCGGCAGACCCGGGCGGCCGGCCAGCCCCTGCTGGTGCTGTGCGACTCGCAGTACGCCATCAACGTCTGCACCACTTGGCTGCCGGCTTGGAAACGGCGCGGCTGGCGTAAGGCCGACAAACAACCGGTTCAGAATCTGGACTTGGTGCAGGCTCTGGACCAAGAGCTGGCCGGCCGCCCGGTCGAGTTCCAGTGGGTCAAGGGCCACGCCGGGCACCCCCTCAACGAAGCCGCCGACAGCCGGGCCCGGGCCGCCGCCGAAGCCTTTCAGGCCGGCCGCCGGCCCCCCACCGGCCCCGGCTTCGACGCCGCCGCGCCGCCAGCTGCCGCGCCGCCGTCCCAGCCTGTCGTCGCGCCGCCGGCCGCCGCGCCGCTGGCCCAGTCGGCTCAGTCGGCCGGTCTGGCTGCCCTGGCCGCCCCCACGCTGTGGGAAGCCGTGCCACCGCCGGCCGACCCGGCCGACCCGGCCGGCCTGGTGGAGCCGGTGGAGCCGGTGGCCCGGCCGGTCGATCCGGTGGCCGAGGTCTGCGCCCTGGAACGTGAACTGCTGAGCGATCAGACCCAGCTCGACCGGGACCGGCTGAACGACTTGTTGGGGCCGGCCTACGTCGCCCACCTGCCGGACGGCGCCATCCGCACCCGGGGCTCGGTGCTGGCCCGCCCGGCCCAGTTGGCGGGACCGGTCCGGCTCGACCTGCTGGGGGCCGAGCAGCTGACCGACGATCTGATCGGTTTGCGTTTCCATCTCGACCAGGGCGGTCAGAGCTATGTCGGTTTCGCCCTCTGGCAGCACGACGGCCCCGGCTGGCGGGTCCGCTTCCACCAGACCACGCCGATCCTCTGAACGGGCCGGCCGGCTCCAAGGCGGCGTTATGGCACGATCCTTGGATAGAGTTGGTGCGACGGTCTGGCAGGGACAGTCGACGACCCGGTGAGGAGGTGCTCCATGGGGTTGTTCGGTAAAGCCGAGAAAAAGCTCGAGGGCGCCGTTGGAGGGGTCTTCGCGCGGGCTTTCAAGGGTGACGTCCAACCGGTCGAGATCACCCAACGCCTATGCAAAGAGTTGGACGCCGAAGCCCAAGTGCTGTCCCACGACAAATCACTGGTGCCGAATGGGTTCTTGGTTGAATTGTCGAAGCACGATTACGCCCGCCTCTTTCCCTTCTCCAAGACCATGAACGCCGAGATCAGCGCGGAGTTGAAGGATTACGCGGCTGAGCACTCGTATGTCTTCGACGGCCCCATCGCGATCACTTATGAAGAGCGTCCGGACCTGCCGATCGGCCGGTTCGAGGTCTCGTCGGCCTCCTTGGCGGCGGTCGAGGCCGGCGCCGAGGCCGACCTGCGCCCGCGTCAGGGCCAACTGGTGCTCGAAGTCAACGGGGTGCGCCACCCCTTGACCGGGCCCAGCCTGGTGATCGGCCGGGGCAGCGAGGCCGACCTCAGGATCAACGATCCGGGCATCTCGCGCCAGCACGCCAAGATCGTGGTCAGCCAGGACGGTGGCCGGACCCGCGTCGTGGTCCAGGACCTGGGCTCGACCAACGGCATCATCGTGGACGGCCAGAAGGTGGCCCAGGCCGAGTTGGCGGAGGGCTCGCGGATCGACCTGGGCAAGACGCAAATAATGGTCCACGCGCCTGTGGGACGCTGAGTACGCCGATGCCGGAGTTCACCGTACTGGTCTTCAAGGTCGCCTTCCTGGCGCTGCTTTGGCTCTTCATCGGCTTGGTCGCTCTGGTCATCCGGGGCGATCTACGGGTGCGGCCGGCCGCCTCGGCCGAAGCGGCCGGCCCGCTCGAACGGTCGGCCCCGCCTCAGTCCCCGGCGCCGGTCGGAGCGACCGGATCGAAGCGGGCCGGCCGGCGCCCGGCCCAGCGCCGCCGGGGTAAGTCGGCGGGGGTTTTGGCGCTCGACTCCGGCGATCGGGCGGGCGAGCGATTGGGCTTGGTCGACCAGGTCCGGATCGGGCGGGCGGCCAGTTGCGAACTGATCTTGAACGACGACTACGTCTCGACCGTGCACGCCTGTCTGACTCTGGGCTCGGACGGCAGCTGGACGCTGCGCGACCTCGACTCGACCAATGGCACCTACGTCAACTCGGTTAAATTGACCGGCGCGACCGTCGTCACCCCAGCCGACACGATCCAGATCGGCCGCACCCAGATGAGGCTGGAGCACTGATGACGCTCGAGCTGCGGGTCTTCGCCCACTCCGAGATCGGCCTGGTGCGGAAGAACAACCAGGACTCTGGTTACGCCTCTCCCACCATGCTGATGGTGGCGGACGGCATGGGCGGCGCCGCCGCCGGCGATCTGGCCTCCCGGATCGCCATCGACGAGTTGCGCGGCGTCGACGGGCAGGGCCAGGGCGACGAGATGCTGGACATCTTGGACGACGCCACCCGGCGGGCCAACGACCGCTTGGCCGCCATGATCGAGAACGACCCCGAGCTGGACGGCATGGGCACCACGATCTGCGGCGGCCTCTTCGACGGCGCCGACCTCGGCTTGGTCCACATCGGTGACTCGCGGGCCTACCTGATGCGGGGCGACCTCATGATCCGGTTGACCCACGATCACTCCTGGGTCCAGTCGTTGATGGACGAGGGCAAGCTGACCGGGCCGCAGGCCTTCAGCCATCCCCACCGCTCCCTCCTGCTGCGGGTCTTGAACGGCCAGCCCTACAGCCGTCCCGACTTGCTCCGGGTGGGCTTGAAGGACTGCGACCGGGTCATGATCTGCTCCGACGGGCTGTGCGGCTTGGTGGACGATCCCGCCATCGCCCGCGGCCTGGCCCTGTCCGATCCCCAGGACGCCCTCGAACGTCTGATCCAGGTCGCTCACCGGGCCGGCGGATCAGACAACATCACCATCATCGTGGCCGATGTCTTCGAAGTCGCCCCGGTGGCCGGGAGTCCGGCGGCCGGGCCGGGCGCTGAGACCGCTGGGGCCGCCGCTGGGGCCGCTGCGCCGTCCGCCAGCCCCGCCGCCACCCTTTCCGGCGCTCCGCTCACTCCCACCAGTCCGGCCACCCCCGTCGGTTCGGACAGTCCGGCCGGCCCGACCGGCCCGACCGTCCCGGCCGATGGCGCCGCCCGCTCCGGCTTGACCGCCCGGCTCGGTCCGGACACTCTGATCAGCTCCACCCCGGCGACCGCTTTCGCTCCCCTGACCGCCCTCCTGACCAGTCCCAGCGCCCCGGACGACGGTCCGGCTTCAGCAGGCGGTCCGGCCAGTTCAGCCAGGTCGGCCGGTCCGGCCGGTTCAGACAGCCCCACCAGTCCCAGCAGTCCCGCCACCCCGACCAGTCCCAGCACGCCGGTCAATCCCAGCTCCCACCCGGCCCCGACCGCGCCGCCGCCGCGCCGCCCGGCCCAGTTGCGGGCCGCCCTGCTGGCCGGCGATCCGGTCCAGGCCAAGGGCCGCCGGGTCGGGCGCGGCGTGCTGATCGGCGCGGCCGCCCAGATCGCCCCCCTGGACGGCCCCCAGGCCGTCCTGACCGGTCCGACCGCCCTGGTCCGGTCCTCCGCCCCGCCGGGGCGGAGCCAGCGGCCCCGCCGGCGCCGGCGTTGGGGCTTGATCGTGGGCTTGACGGTCGTCCTGTTGGCCCTGGTGGCGGCGGTCTTAGCCGGTTTCCACTACGGCCGCTCGCAGTATTTCGTCTCGACCGCCGATCAGCGGGTGGCGATCTACCAAGGCCTGCCAGGCGACGTCCTCGGCCTGTCCACCAACCGTCTCTTCGAGACCACCGAGATCGAGCTGACCGACCTGCCCCTGCGTTCGCGCGAGGACGTCTCGGCCGGCATCGTCATCCGCCAAGGCGGCCTGACCCAGGCCCGCCTGACCGTGGCTGAGCTACGCGCCCTCAGCCACGAGTGCTTGCAGAGGCGAGCCCAACGCCAAGACTCCGTCGACCCGGGCCCAGGCGCCGCCCAGAATCCGGACGATGGCTGCTGACGTCAGCGCCGCCCCGGCCGTCGGGCGACCCCGGCGCCGTAACACCGAACTGGCCCTGATCCTGCTGGGCCAGTCGGTCGGTTTCGCCGGTTACCTCTTGATCGGCTTGTTCCAAGACAACGCCCTGCCCCGCGATTGGCCGGCCGTGGCCGGGCTCTGGTTCGGCTTGGGCCTGGTCACACACCTAGTCGTGCGCTGGCGCGCGCCGTACGCCGACCCGGTTCTGATGCCACTGGTCTTGGCCTTGATCGGTCTGGGTCTAGCCGAGTTGCACCGGATCGACTTGATCGCCGGGCGGCACCGGGCCGAGAACCAACTGGTGGCGGTCGGTCTGGGTTTGATCTGTTTCGTGGCCGTGCTGGTCTTCCTGCGCGACCTCCGCCGTCTGCGGGCCTATCCGTATCTGCTCAGCCTGGTCGGCCTGGTCCTGCTCCTGCTGCCGCTGGTCCCCGGCCTGGGCCGGGCCGTCAACGGCTCACGGATCTGGATCAGACTGGCCGGCTTCTCCTTCCAGCCGGCCGAGGTGGCCAAGATCGTGCTGGCGGCCAGCTTCGCCGCCTACTTGACCGAGAAACGCGACGTCCTGACGCGGGCCGGGCGCCGTGCGCTCGGCCTCGATCTGCCCCGGGCGCGCGACCTCGGGCCGATCTTGGTGATGTGGCTGGTCAGCCTGGCCATCTTGGTGTTCGAGAACGACCTCGGCACCTCGATGCTCTTCTTCGGCCTCTTCGTCATGGTCTTGTACGTCGCCACCGGCCAGATCAGATGGATCGTTCTGGCCGGGGCGCTGACCGTGGCCGGGGGGACGGCGGCCTACCGCCTGTTCGGGCACGTCCGCCTGCGGGTGGCCTATTGGCTGGATCCCTTCGCCACCCCGGACCTGGCCGGGCAGATCATCAACGCCCAGTACGGCCTGGCCAGCGGCGGCTTGTTCGGCTCCGGTTGGGGCCTGGGCCGGCCGGGGCTGACCGTCTTCTCCTGGTCCGACATGATGCCGACCTCGCTGGGCGAGGAGATCGGACTGGTCGGTCTGATGGGGATCGTCGTCTGCCTCGGTCTGATCACCTTCCGGGGTCTCAAGATCGCTCTGCTGGCGCGCGACGGCTTCATCAAATTGCTGGCGGCCGGGCTCAGCTTCGGTTTCATCTTGCAGAGCTTCGCCATCGTCGGCGGCTCCACCCGCCTGCTGCCCCTGACCGGTTTGACCACGCCCTTCCTGTCTCAGGGCGGCTCCTCCATGATCGCCAACTGGATCCTGGTGGCCGTCTTGGTCCAGCTCAGCCATCAGGTCCGGCACCCGGCCGCCGCCGCTCAGGCGGTCTCGTCCGGCGGCGTGACCGACCTGCAAGACGAGGCCACCCAGGTCATCTCGACCAGACAGTTGCTCAAGGTCGGGCAGGGGCAGGTCCGGCCTCTGCTGGACGTCGCGGCCGGTCAGGTCGCGCTACCAGCGCTGGCGGCCGGTCAGGTCGCGTTGCCGGAGCGGGCGGCCGCTCCGTCGGCGGTGGTCGTATCGTCCGGGGCGGCCTGGACCGGGGTCTGGGCCGGGGACCGAGCCGACGCGGAGCCGACCGAGGCCTTGGGCCAGCTGGACCGAGCCGATCAGGAACCGACCGAGGCTTTGGGTCGGACGGGCCAGGAGGAGACTGAGACCTTGGGCCGGGCAGACCAAGAGATGACCGAGGCCTTGGGCCGGCGGGTGGACCGAGCGGCCCCGGCTGACGGGGAGACGACTCAAGCGATTGAAGCGATCGAGCGGCCGGAGGTCGAGACATGAACCGACGAGTGCGCCAGGTCGGCCTCTTGGCCGCCCTGATGGTCTTCGCCCTGCTGGGCAATCTGACTTATTTCAACCTGGCCCGGCAGCCGGGTCTGCTCGACGACCCCGCCAACCGGCGGGTGCGGGACGCCCAGTTCGACCGTCAACGGGGCCAGATCCTGGCTGGTGACATCGTCATCGCCGACACCGTGCCAGCCGATCCGGCGGACGACTTCAAGCGGCAGCGGGTCTACCCGGCCGGCGACCTCTACGCCGCCGTGACCGGCTTCTACTCCTACATCTACGGCTCGGCCGGCCTGGAGTCGTCGTACAACTCCTATCTGACCGGCGCGGACGACTCCCAGTGGTGGCAGTCCCTGATCGACTCGATGTCCGGCCGTTCCCCGGTCGGAGCCACGGTCACGACCACCCTGGACCCGACCCTGCAACAGGTGGCGCGGCAGCAACTGGGCGACCGCTCCGGCGCGGTGGTGGCCCTCGACCCCCACGACGGGTCGGTGCTGGCCCTGGTCACGACGCCCTCGTACGATCCCAACCGGTTGGCCAGCCACGATCTGGCGGCGGTCCAGGCGGCCTGGCCCCAGTTGGTCGACGACCCGGCCGGATCGATGCGCAACCGGGCCGCGCGCGAGATCTACCCGCCCGGTTCGACCTTCAAGCTGGTGACGGCGGCGGCCGCCCTGGAGGCTGGGTACACTCCCGACAGCCTGATTGACACCCCCTCCCAGATCCAATTGCCCCAGTCCAGCGCCGTCCTGCCCAACTCGACCCGTTGCGGCAACGGCCAAGTCACGCTGGCTTACGCCCTCCAGCTCTCCTGCAACACCAGCTTCGCCAATATCGGGGCCGATCTGGGGCTGGAGGCCTTGCGCCGGCAGGCCGAGCGCTTCGGCTTCAACCAGCCCCACCTGAGCGAGCTGGGCGGGGTGTCCAGCCGCTTCCCCCGCTCCGGCGACGCCGCCCAGACCATGATGTCGGCCATCGGTCAGTACGAGGTGGCCGCTTCGCCCCTGCAGATGGCCATGGTGGTGGCGGCCATCGCCAACGACGGCCTGCTGGTCGAGCCCCATATCGTCTCCCAGGTCCGTTCGGCCGACCTGACGGTGCTGTACCAGCACAGCTCCGAGCGCAGCCAGGCCCTCTCGGTCGGCTCCGCCCAAGCCCTGCAGCAGATGATGGTCCAAGTGGTCGAATCTGGCACAGGTTCGCCGGCCCGTCTCTCCGGGGTCAGAGTCGGCGGCAAGACTGGCACGGCCCAGTCCTCGCCGGACCGTCCGCCCTACGCCTGGTTCGTGGCCTTCTCCGAGAACCCCGACCTAGTGGTAGCCGTATTCATCGAGCAAGCCAACTTGTCTCCAGGCGACGATGTGGCCGGGGGCCGGCTGGGTGGTCCGATCGCCCGTGCCCTGATCGAAGCCAGGCGCTGAACCCGGTCGATTCCGGCTTTTTGGCCGGACTGTGACCTCAGTCTGACTTCCTCAGCTCGCTCTCAGGCATTACGGTAAGAATTGGACTGCCGTAAAGCTGGCCCGAATCTGTCGGTTGGCGCCAAGGCCGGAAGGATAACGATGACCGAGACCCTCTTGGGTGATCGCTACATCCTCGGCCCCCTGCTCGGCCGTGGTGGCATGGCAGAGGTGCGTCGGGCGCGTGACATCCGCTTGGAGCGCGATGTCGCCATCAAACAGCTGCGCCCGGACCTCGCCGGGGACACCGTCTTCCAGGCCCGCTTCCGGCGTGAGGCCCAAGCCGCCGCCGGCCTCAACCATCCCAACATCGTGGCCGTCTACGACACCGGCGAGCAGTTCGACGCCAACTCCGGCGTCGACGTCCCGTACATCGTCATGGAACTGGTGATCGGCCACACCCTGCGCGACATCCTGCGCGACGGCCGCAAGATCCAGCCGGAGCGGGCCCTGGAGCTGATCCAGTCGGTCCTGTCGGCCCTGGAGTACTCCCACCGCCACGGCATCGTCCACCGCGACATCAAGCCCGCCAATGTCATGGTGACGGCGGCCGGCGTGGTCAAGGTGATGGATTTCGGCATCGCCCGGGCGGTCTCCGACACCTCCGCCTCGATGACCCAGACGGCCGCTGTCATCGGCACCCCGCAGTACCTCTCGCCCGAGCAGATCCGGGGCGACGTGATCGACCGGCGGTCCGACATTTACGCCACGGGCTGCTTGTTGTACGAACTATTGGCCGGCCGGCCGCCTTTCCAGGGCGACTCGCCGGTCTCTTTGGCTTATCAGCACGTGCGGGAGATGCCGCTGCCGCCGTCGCGGATCGACCCGGTCATCTCGTCCAGCATGGACGCCATCTGTCTCAAGGCCCTGGCCAAAGACCCGGCCCAGCGCTATCAAACGGCCAAGGACATGAGCGACGACATCGACCGGCTGCTGTCCGGCAAGGCCGTCGACGCCGTCCCGCTGGCGCCGGTCCCCGACCTGGCGGCCGACGCGCCGACCCAGGTCATGACCGCCGCCACCCCTCCGGCCACGCCCCTGGGCCCGGCCCGGGCGCTGCCGGCCGAGTCCGACGAGGCCCCGGCGGCGGAGACCCGCGGCAGCCGTAAAGGCTTGATCATCCTCATCATCGGGTTGGTGGTCGTCCTGGTCGGTCTGTTGGCGGGCGGCCTGTGGTGGATCAACCACCGCAAGCCGGTCATCGAGACCGTCTCGGTGCCACGCCTGATCGATTTGGACGAGACCGCCGCCGTCGACTCCTTGCAGTCCTACGAGCTGGTGCCGCAGATCGAAGAGGTCAACCTGAACGACAACGCCACCATCAACCGGGTGACCCGGCAGCAGCCCATCGCCGGCACCCCAGTGGACAAGGGCTCCACGGTCATCATCACGATCAACCGGGGGCCGCTCAAGGGCGTCATACCCAGCAATCTGCGCGGCCTGGACAAGGGCGACGCCGAACGGATCCTGCGGGCGGCTGGCTTCACCAACGTGGTGCCGACCCCGGCCACCTCCGAGCGGGCGACCGATCTGCCTAACACCGTCATCTCGGTCAACCCCAGCGAGGGGGCCGAGGTCGAGCTGAGCCGCGTCATCGAGCTGGTCTACGCCACCGGCAAGTCGGAGGTGCGCAACGTCTTCGGGCAGACCCGCGACACGGCCGTCAGTCTGTTGACCAAGGACGGCTTCGTGCCCGAAGTGATCGAGCAGCCTGATACCCAGGCCGCGCAGACGGTCATCCGGACCGATCCGCCGGCCGGCACCTTGCTGGATCGGGGCAGCACGGTCAAGGTCTACGTGGCCGTGCCGATCGTCCCGCCCACCACCTCGCCGCCGCCCACCACGCCCAGCGGCCCGTCCACCTCGACCACCCCGATCTGACCGGGAATGGTTCAGCGCTGCCGTTGGCTGGCCTGGTTGGGCCTGGAAGTCGTCCTGGCGCCCCGGTCTGACTGGGAATGGTCGTGTGGCCGGGGCCAGGCCGTCGGGCCACTTCGATTGGATTGGAATGGCCCGGTGTCCCGCCGCCGATCAGACGGTCGAGTCCACTTGATCTGGCCGGAATGGTCCAGCGCGGCCGGTTGACCTAAGCTAGTGGCTTGATCTGAGGTTAGAAAGGCGGTACGCCGTGCCCGAGTCAAAGTCGCGTCCAGCGGCGGAGGCGAAACGGAAGGTCAAGCGCCACGAGGCGGTTGAGCACGTCCGGCAGGAGAAGAGCCAAAAGGGTTTGCCCAACGAGCGGCGCTGGGTTCCCCCGCTTTTCATCAGCGTGGCCCTGCTCGGCGTCATCTGGATCGTGCTCTGGAACGTGGCCGCCCAGCACATCCCCTTCATGATCAGCCTGGGGGCCTGGAACATGCTGATCGGCATGGGCCTGATCGCCCTGTCCTTCATCCTCATGACCCTCTGGAAGTGACGCTCGACCTTGGGCGGGCCCGGCGGAGCGGCCCTGGGGGCTGTCCTTCATCCTCATGACCTTCGGGAAGTGACGTCGTCTCCACCAGATCAGACCTGCCCCTGCCAGAGCGCGTCTGGGGCCATCATCCCTCCCTGGCAGTGACTTCCCCCGCCAGATCGGACATGACCCCCTCTGGCGGATTGTGCTAGGGTCATCAAGCTGACTCACCGTCAGTGATGCGCGAGTGGCGGAATGGCAGACGCGCTGGCTTCAGGTGTCAGTGCCCGCAAGGGCGTGGAGGTTCAACTCCTCTCTCGCGCACGAATGGGTTAGGGCCGGGACTTTGTCCCGGCCCTAACCCATTCGTGCGCTAAGTAAGCACAGCGGAGTTGAACCGGCGAAGGCGTGAGCGTGGGGAGGACGCCCGCTGGGCGTCCAAGTAGGGGTTATCGGCAAAAATGGGGTCTGCGGAGTCACTTTCGGCGTCCTCACCGGACTTTGGGTCGGATTCGGTGGGGTTCGGTGGTTGTAAAGTCTCACCCCTTCGTGGACGGCGGGGTCCGCTGGTCGTAGCCGTCCGGTCGGTGGGATGAGTCACGTGAGCGGGCGATTGCGACCGTCCCATCGGCTTGTCGCGGCGGCGGGCTACGGCGATTGAGCGGTTGCGGCCAGTGCCACCGGCGGTGATTTCTAGCGGTCAACGCAACACTTAGGAAAGTGGTGTGTGTTATGGGTCGTCGGGTGTCGGTCGAGGCTGTGCGTTTGTTCTGGTTGGCGTGGGATGGTGGGTGTCCGGTT
>JAISCA010000018.1 GCA_031265875.1 Propionibacteriaceae bacterium | reverse complement strand
TCGATGATCTCGCCGCCGGTGATGATATCGACGGCCGCCTGATAGTTCTCGGGCGAATAAACCCGCAACACCACGTCGACCCGGGCGACCCCCAGATCGGCGGCGGCGGCGATGAGCCCGTCGACCCGGGCGGCGGTGTCCCCCGGGGCGGAGCCCGGGTCGACGGGAACGAGAACGTCAATGATCAGGCCGCCCCGCCGCCTCGACCAAGCCTGAAAATCGGCCTGGCCGACATCGGGAGGCAGATCGTCGGGCGCCCAGACGTCGGACACCAGCACCCGCGCGGTGTTGGTCGGGAAGAGCGCGTCGACGCGGGCCTGGGCGGCGGCCTTGAACGGCGGGGCCATCTTGAGGCTGAGAAAATTATCCCGGATGGGACGGTCGAGGGTGGGCCACCAGTTGGCCGTGAAAATATGCTCCCGCGAATAATAGTAGGAAGTCGTCTCGTCCCAGTCCTCGGCGGTGATCCCCGTCATCGTGTAGACGACCGAGCCGACCCCCTCGGAATTCTCCAACTTGATACGGACGAACTCCTCGCCGTACCGGTCGCGCAACAAGTCGCACATGATCTGAGTGGCGGTGGGACCGTCCGGGGACGACGGACGAGGAATGTCAGAAGGAGTCCGGTCGCAACCGCCCAGACCCAGGACGACCACGACCACAAGGGCGACCACGACAACGCGTGCGACCGGGGCCGGACGAGTCATAACGGCGGCCCCACACGCGAAACGACGCCAGCCGCCGGGCTCGACCCCGAGAAGCCGGCCATCATCCGAATGCGGCCGTCGCCCGTCCCGACCCGCGCCCGGCCGACCGGACACGAGGCCAAACGTTGGCGCTCGTACGACAGGTCCTGCTCGATCCGGTTGGTCTCCCAGTTGTGGGCGGCCTTGTAGTCGTCCAGTTCTTGGAGTTTGCCCCGGGTCCGTCGTTCGACGTCCCGGGCCTCGTCCAACAGGGCTTGGTGCTGGGCGATCTGTCGGATCAGTTCTTGGCTAGTCGTCATGGTCTCACCGCAAGTTGTAGTTGAGGGCTGATAATCGGCGGGCGGCGTTGCTGACGCGCTCAGCCATGGCGCGCGCGGTGCGAGCGTGGTCCTGGCTGGCGGCCTCGACATCGTCGAAGATCTGGTTGATCTTGTCGCGGGAGCGGCATTGCGTCTCGATCACCTGCCGCCGGTAGTCGCGCCAGGCGGCCTCGTCGTCGCCGAAGTCCAACTCGGGCAGCGACGGGGCGGCGGCGCAGGCCTCCGGCTCGGGGCCGGGGACGACTATGGCGAGCAGTTCTTGTCTGGTCTGGTCGGTGAAGTCGCGCACTGTGGTCGAGTAGGGCAGGTTCGGGACATTGGACAAGTCGTCCACCAGCTCGGTCAAGACGACATCCGTGACGGTCACACCCCAGACGCCGGAGACGACCGTGGCGATCAATCCCCGGACCACCGCCGGGTCATCAATGTCGTTGTGCTGGATGTAGTTGCCGAGCAGTATCAAGAGGTTGGTCAGCATGTTTGCGTAGGGTGGCCTGAAAGAGTTCGACAGCATGCCAGCAAGGTTCGCGTCGCCGAGGTTCCCCAGCAAGACCCCGGTCATGATCAAGCCCAGCGCCCCGGGCTCGTTAATGGTTGTCGCCGAGAGGACCACTTCCGGGATCGCCAGGGGGCCGAGAGCCAGCGCGGTCTGGCCGGCCAGCGCCGTCGTGTTGATGATGTCTGTGACGCCGACGGCCCCGGTTTTCAAGCCCATGGCCATGCTGCAGAGCAGGGCGAAATCGTCGGCGCCCATGAATTTCTGCAGGTAGGCGACGAAACCAGCGGCGTCGCCCATAGCAGGGTCCTGCCCGGCGACAGGACGCATGACTAGGCCGCCGTTCCCGTCCGGGACGCTGTTCTCTTTCCGCTGGAGCACGGCGATGAGCGAGTGGTTGTTGGCGAACTTGTCTCCCAGCCAGCCGGGGTCGGGGGGCTCGATGTAGATCTGGGAGCCGACCGGCGTGAACAAGAGGTTGACGAAGTCCATCGCGCCGGCAATGGTGGTGATGTTGGGGGACTGCGCCGCGACGTTCCCGGCGTATTTCAGCAAGGTGGCGTCGTTGAAGCCCTGCCCGTCCACGTTGAGCGTCCGGGACACGATAGTCTGGGCGCAGCAGAGACACGTACATGGCCAGATTGCCGCCCTTCGAATGCCCGGTCGTTGTCACGTTCACATCGGGGGCACCGGGCCTGGGACCGTACTGGCGCATCATGTCGTTGAAGTAGACCAGGGCTTTCTCCTGGACGGGCGTGTCGGTGGTGTCGGGGAAGCCGCCCAAGCCGTTGTCGTACCACTCGGCGTCGTTAGCCGTGCCTTGGAAGGCCACGATCACATCACGGCCATCCGGGCTGGTCAGGGTCATCTGGTTACCCAGCGGCTTGCCCTTGTCATCGAAGGCGCGGGGGGTGACGTCGGCCACCGTCAGTTCCTTAAGGTCGGTGTCGTTAAGCACCGTCTGGGCAACCATCGCGAACTGGGCATTCGTCATACTGCCGCTGAACTCGCCGTCGGGGTCACCGCTGATATCTTCGGCGTGGACTTCGAGCCATTGGACGGCCCATTCCCCCAAAGTCTTGGTAGTGTCTTCAGCGGTGCTGCGGAAGCCATACAGTCCGGGGTCGTAGACGGCGCAGTCAATGATCAATAGCTCTTCGTCGGTCACGGCCTTCCTTTCAGTGTCATTGGGGATTCCAGATATAGTCAACCATGAATTCCTCATGGAGCATGTAGTCATCGGTAAATACGTATTTGTTCTCGGCGTTGGGGATGGCTAGGTCATAGTAGCGGGTGGGCGAGTAGGCGTTGATTCTTATTCTGCCCCATGAGAGTCCAAGTTCGTAGGGGGAGGCGATGGCTCCGGGGAGCAGAGCGGCGATGTCGTCCTTGGTCACGCCGGGTTCGACGGGGATGAGGACGTCCATCCCCAGGCCGGCGTTCTCCGCCGCCCAGACGCGGTAGTCGGCCTCGCTGATGCCGGGCGGCAGATCGTAGGGCTCCGTTATACCGTAGAACGCCTTAGTGCCGTAAATGTGTATTTGGGCTATGTTGAGCGGAAAGGCGGCGTCGATGCTGTCTTGAACGGCAGCGGTGAAGAGGTGGGCCATTTTGACTTCGAGGTAGTTGTCGGTCATGGGGTCGTCTCTGTGAGGGTCCCACTTGGCGGTGATGGTGGCCCAAGGGTCGGGGTCGCCGGCGCGGCGCGCGGACATCGTGTAATCGATCGGTTTTAAAGGCCATGTTTGGCCGCCGAGTCGGTAGTCGAGGTCGACGCATTCGAAGTCCTCGCCGTATTTGTCGCGTAGTTGCTCAAGCATGAGCTGACGGACGGCGTTGGGACCGGGCACCGCCGTGCTGGGCGACGACTGGGGAAAGATCGAGTCGCAGCCTCCCAGGACAAGGGCCAAGCCGAGGACGACCACGGCGGCGAGCGCGGCCGGGGCTGGTCGAGTCATACTGGCGGCTCCATGTGCGGATCGGTATCGGCATCAAAGTCGGTGCCGGCCGTCGGTTCTTGGCTTAAGGCGGTGGGCGGCGTCGAGGTGATCGTAGGGGTCTCGCCGGCCGGACTCGCTTCGGGGCAAGGCCGGCCGGCGAGACGGAGTGTCGGTCGGCCGGGTGTCAGCCGAGGCTGACGGTTAAGGACTGATCGGTCTCCTGCAGGCGCTGGGCGGCCGTGCGCAGGTAGTTGGCCATGCTGGTCAACGCCTCGATGCCACGCCGGGTGTTGGTGGTGAACTGGTTGTAGGCGTCGTTGAACGAGACCGAGGCGGCGTCGGTCACGAAACCAGACGA
>JAISCA010000070.1 GCA_031265875.1 Propionibacteriaceae bacterium | reverse complement strand
GGCCAGTTCGAGGGTCCCACCATGGACCAGTTCCTGGTCATGAAGAAGACCCTGGCCGGCACGCCGGTCAAGCTCAAGGTGGCCGGGGTCAAGTTCCCTAGGCCCCAGAACGCCTACGCTTTCCTGCTAGCCGGAGCCGACCTGATCGGCACCCGTTCCGGCGTCGAGATCATCAACGCCCTCGACACCATGCGCCAAATCGGCCTGGTGCCGGCCTACCAGGGCTGAGCCAGAACTGGCCGGCGCGGAGCCAGACCACCGTCGTCTGGCTCCCGCCGCCGGAGCGAGTCAACCTTCATCTCCACCTCCCTTCAGCTTCTGACGATCGTCCAGGGGCTTTCACACCGCACCGTGCAAAGGAGCACGATAGAAAATGAATATGAGTAGTTACGTGCTGGCCGTCGACATCGGCACCACTGGAGCCAAGGCCATGGTCGTCACCGTGGATGGCCGCATCAAGGGCGCCGGCTACGCCGAGTACCCCTTGCAATACCCCGAACAGGACGCCGTCGAGGTGTCGGTCAGCTTCCTGTTCGAGCAGGTCTTCGCCTGCATCCGGGACGCCTTGGCCAGTTCCGGCGTGCCCAACACCGAGGTGGTGGCGCTCAGCTTCTCGGTCCAGCGGGCCACCTTCTGCCTGCTGGATCAGGACATGCTGCCGATCGACGACCGCTTCTACGTCTGGCTGGACAACCGGGCCGAGGTCGTGATGGACGAGATCTACGAGCGTATGGATCGCGACTACATGTTCAGCATCACCGGCGAGCCGATCACTCGGACCTATTCGGTGGAGAAGCTCTACTGGCTGAAGAAGGTCCACCCCGACATCTACCAGAAGGCCAAGCATTTCGCCCTGGTCGACGCCTACGCGATGTGGCTCTTCGGCGCCGCCAAGTTCTGCACCGAGACCTCCAACGCCTTCGTCTCCGGCATGATGGACGTGCGCACCCTGGAGTGGAACGACGAGGTCATGGCCGCTCTCGATCTGCGCCCCGACCTGCTGCCGCCCTTGGTCCCGCCGGGCCAGGTGGTGGGCCGGGTCAAGGCCGACATCGCCCAGCTGACCGGTCTGGCCGAGGGCACCTTGATCGTGGCCGGCTCAGGCGACCAGCAAGCCGCCGCCATGGGGGCGGCCGTGATCGAGGACGGCTCGATGTCGTTGACCCTGGGCACGGTCGGTGAATTGGTGGTCGGCTTGGCCAAGCCCAACTTCGCCGAGTTGGTCAACCTGATGATCCCGAGCACGCCCGAGCTGGGCATCTTCGAGATCGAAGGCAACCAGATCTCGGGCGCGACTTGCTACCGCTGGGCCCGCGACGTGCTCTGCCCGGCCGAGGTGGCCTTGGGTCAGGCCATGGGCCAGGAGCCCTTCGACTTGATGAGCCATTACATCGACCAGAGCGCGCCCGGCTCCAACGGCGTCGTCTTCCAGGCCGCTCTCTTCGGCACCGGCTATCCGACCCAGGACGGCGACGCCACCGCCTCCTTCGTCGGGCTCAGCCCCGCCACCACCCGGGCCGACATGGTGCGCGCCGTGATGGAGGGCGTGACCCTGGAGAGCCGTTTCATCTACGAGGCCATCAAGGCCACCGGCGTGACTCTGAAGGACTCCATCACCATCACCGGCGGGGCCACCAAGTCGCCCCAGTGGCGTCAGATCATCGCCGATGTCATGAACTGCCGGATCCAGACCCTGGAGGTCTCCGACGCCTCTATCATCGGCGTGGCCATCTTGGCGGCGGTCGGAGCCGGTCTGGTGTCCGACACCAAGCAAGGCGTCAAGCAGATGGTCCGGATCACCGACAGCATCGATCCGATCCCGGCCAACGTGGCGATCTACGACCAGTTGTTCGAGATCTACCGTGACACCTATTACGCGCTGGCCAACGCCGGCGTATACCGCAAGATCGCTAAATTCAGGAGGGGCTGACCTATGGTCTACGCAATCGATCTATCGGATAAAGTCGCCATCGTGACGGGGGCCGGCCGGGGCATGGGTCTGGTCATGGCCGAGCTGCTGGCCCAGTCCGGCGCCCAAGTCGTGGTGGCGGACGTGCTGCCTCGGGCCGAAGCGGCCGAGGGGCTGGAGAAGCTGGCCCAGATCGGCGGTCGCCCGCCGATCTACCTGCAGCACAATCTGGCGATCGAGCAGGAGTGCCAGGCCGTGGTGGCCGAGACGGTGGCCCAGTGCGGCCGGGTCGACATCCTGGTCAACAACGCCGCCATCACCAAGCAGCCCTGGCAGTTGACCTTCGAGATCAACACCTTGGCCCCGTACCACCTGATGGTGGCGGCCCACCAGGACATGCGTCAGCGTCACTACGGCAAGATCGTCAACGTCACCACCTCCGGCACCTTCTCCGGCGGCGGCGACGGCATCGAGTACAACGCCACCAAGGGCGCCTTGGACAACTTGACCCGGTACCTGGGCAAGCGCTTCGCCGCCGACGGCGTGATCATGAACGCGGTCGCCCCGGGGCCGACCCTGACCGACATGATGCGGAAGTATTACGGCGAAGACGAGTACACGGCGCATTACCTGCCGACCATGCCGTTGGGCCGCACCCTGGTCCCGCTCGACCTGGCCAAGGTGGTGCTCTTCCTCTGCTCCGAACTGTCCGACTCTCTGGTCGGAGAGACCCTGCTGCCTGACGGCGGCCGGGCCCGTCTCAACCCCTGAACCCCGATCGCGCGACCGGCGTTGGCTGGGCCTGGTGGCCCGGCCACCGCCGGTCCGCCGTTCGAGCCGTCCTCGAACAGGCGGGGCTGGGCCGGCGGCGGGTCCCGTAGGAGCCGGGCCAGGTCGTCGGTCAGCAGGGGCGGTTGGTTGGCCGGGTGTCGCAGCCGGGCCCCCCGGCTGGTCAGGCGACGGACGTAGGCCACGACCTCGTCCCGGCTGAGCGGCTGGGCGGGGTCGGTCAGCCGGTCGAAGGCCCCGACTTCGGCCAGGCGGGCGGCTAGCCGCCGGGAGGGGTTGGCCCGGCTGATGAAGTCGAGGATGGAGTCGTAGGGCTGGCCGGCCAGGATGCGGCCGATCTCGGCCTGGGTGACGCCGAGGACGTCGCGCCAGGACCACCGGATGGCCTTGACCCCGTCGGCGTCCCATTCGACCCGGTAATGGTCGCTGGAGGCGTTGGCGTCGAGGGGCAGGATGGCGATGCCGAGGCGGCGGGCCTCGGCCGCCAGCAGCCGGCGCGGGTACATGCCCGGGTCGTGCTCGAACAGGGCGGCTAAGAACTCGGCCGGGTAGTGGGTCTTGAGCCAGGCCGACTGCCAGGTCGTGCAGGCGATGGCGGCGGCGTGGGCCTTGCAGAAGACGAAGCCGCCGAAGCTGGCCAATACGGCCCAGACGCGGTCGATCTGATCATCGCTGAACAGGCGCTGGCCGCGTTGGTCGCGGCGGGCGGCCGTGCGGCGGCGGAAGGCGGCCTCGATCGGGCCCGGTCGGCTGGCCAGGGCGCGGCGCAATTGGTCGGCTTGGTCCAAGGAGACGTCCATGCAGTCGCTCAGGATACGCAGGACCTGCTCGTGGTAGATGACGACGCCGTGGGAGTCCTGCAGGAAGGACTGGAAGCGGGGATGGATGGCCTCGGGCCGGCGCCGGCCGTGCTTGGCCTCCAGGTACGGCGTCACCATGCCGCCCAGCATCGGCCCGGGCCGAAAGAGCGAGATGTCGGCGATCAGGTCCTCGTAGCTCTCCGGCTGCGATTGGCCGATCAACTCGCGTTGACCGGGCGACTCGATCTGGGACAGTCCCAGCGTGTGGGTGCTGCGGATGGTCTCGAAGGTGGCGACGTCGTCGTGAGGCAGGCCTTCGAGATCGATCCGGCCGGACTGGTCGATGTAGCCGACGTCGGGCGCCAGGCCGCCGGCGGCGGCCGCTTGGGAGCCGTTGAGGCGGACGATCTCGTCGCGCGCGTAGGCCAGAGCGGATTGCATGCGGACGCCCAGGAGGTCGAGTTTGAGCAGACCGAGACCGTCGATGTCGTCCTTGTCGAACTGGCTCATGGGCAAGCCGATTCCGGAGGGCTGGACCGGGGTCAGGCTGAGCAACTGGGCGTCGCCCAGGATGACGCCGCAAGGGTGGGCCGCCAAGTGGCGCGGCAGCCGCTCCAAGCGTTCGCTCAGATCGGCCAACAGATCGAGTCGGGGCTGGCCCGCGGCCGAGCCGCTCAGGTGACCTAGCTCCGGTGGGCGGCCGGGAGCCGGCTCCGCCGCCTCGGCTAGGCGCCGCCGCCGGGTCAGGAAGCGGTCGATCTGAGCCTCGCTCAGACCCAGGGCCACCCCGGCGTCGTGGGCGGCGCCCCGGCTGCGGTAGTGGCTGGTCATGGACAGCAGGGCGACCCGGTGTTGGCCGTAGCGAGCGAAGACGGCCCGGTAGATGTCGTGGCGGCGGGCCGCCTCGACGTCGAGGTCGATGTCCGGCAGGGTCGAGCGGTCCCGGCCCAGGAAGCGCTCGAAGACGAGGTCGTGTTCGAGCGGGTCGACGCTCGACACATGCAAGAGATAATTGACCAGGGAGGCGGCGCCGGAGCCACGGGCCTGGACCCGGACGCCGAGTCGGCGGATCAGGTCGACCACGTCGGCCACGGTCAGGAAGTAGCTCTCGAAGCCGAAGCTGGCGATGGTCCCGAGCTCCAGCTCGAGGCGTTGGCGTAGACGCTCCCGGGTGGCCCGGCCGGCGGCAGGGTAGAGATCGGGCAGGGCTTGGCGGCAGCGTTGGTCGAGCAGGCGGCCGGGGTCGCCCTTGAGCCCCAGGGCGGACAGCTCGGGCAGCTTGGGCCGCTGCCAGCCGATGTCGCCCTCGGGGTCGATCCGGCAGCGGTCCGCCAGCCGTTCGGTCGACTCCAACAGCTTGGCCCCGGCCTTGGGCCGGCCGGCCTGGTCGGCGACGCCGGCGGCGATCTGGGCCATCGTGGCGGCCGGTTTGAGCCAGGCCTGCCCGTTGGGCTGGGGGATGAAGGAGCCCAGCGGTTGGAGGCGGTCGGCGGCGTCGAGCACGTCGCCGGTGATGGCGTCGTCGGCCGCCAGGTAGCGCACGGCGTTGCTCAGTACGGCCTCCAGGCCGCAGTGGCGGGCCAACTCGAACAACTCGGCGGCCTGGCTCAGGCTGGCGGCGGACCCGGGGCGGGTGTGATGGCAGACCAATTCGACCATCAGAGCCGGTCCCAGCCGCCGCTGCCAGACGCGCAATCGCTCCTCGGCCAGTTGGCGTTGGCCGGCTAGCAGGGCCTGGCCGACGTCGGAGGCGGGGCCAAGCAGGACGGTCCCGGTCGGCTGGTCGGAGCCCAGCAGGAAGGCGGCCGGCCGGTCCGGGGCCAAGCCGACCAGGGCTGGGCTGGCGGTCGTGGGAGTCGGGCCGGCCGGCCCGCTTGGTCCGGTCGGTCGACGGTCGTTGTGAGCGGCCGAGATCAGCCGGGTCAGGCTGGCCCAACCGGCCCCGCCGTCGTGGCCGTGGGCCAAGACTGTGATCTGGCTGGGCGGCTGGTCCTCGGCTAAGACGGTCAACTCGGCCCCGACGATCGGGGCCAAGCCGACCTGACGGCAGGCCGCGATGTGACGGGCGGCCCCGTAGAGGCCGTCGCGGTCGGTCAGAGCCAAGGCGGTGGCGCCGTCGGCGGCGGCGGCCTGGGCCAATTGGTCCGGCCAGGCCGTGCCGTGGTGGGCCGAGTGGGCGCTAGCGACGTGGAGATGGGTGAAAGCTGACATCGGGGCCTCAGCCGTAGACTCCGCTGACCCGCCACTGGTCGGAGTCGGGGTCGGCGGCCAGGTCGAAGGTCAGAGGCGGTCCGCCGGCGGCGGCGGCCCGGACATGCCACATGGGCTGTTCTAAGGCGGTGGCCGCCCGGCCGGGCGGGACCCGGTCGACCTGGCGCCACCAGGGCAGCCGATCGATCCAGAAGACCGGCCGGACGGTGACGGTGAAGCGGCGGCCTTGGTAGAGGAAACGGGCCGGGGCGCCGGTCGGCGTGGTCCAGACCGTGGCGAAGTCTTCCAAAACGGTCGAGCCGACCCCCATGGCACACCTCCGGTGAGCGACTGGTCCATCGTGATCGACTCCGACGGGGCCTAGCAGAGGCGCCGGCGGCCGGGATCGGTCCAGTGGCGCCGTTCCGGTCGGCCGGTCGGCGGAGTCAGATCACTCAGTGTAATCGAACAGTCGTTCGATGCCAAGGGGCGCGAACTCGGTTCGATCAGAATCTGTCCTGTGATCGGGCCGGCCCTCTTCGCGGACGCGCCGTTGACCCACTGGGCCACCGAGCGTCGGCGCGGCCGATCGGTCAGGCCTAGTCCGTCTCGTTCCCGGGGTCCGCGCCCAGCGGCGGGCCTGGGCGCGGCGGAGGAAGGACACCTTTTGGGCTCTTCTAGCCGGCTTCGGGCTAATCTAGGGCAGTGATCGCTACTGGATTGTCGTCTCCGCCTAGACTCGGCCCCAACACTCTGCGGGTCATTCCGCTGGGTGGGTTGGGCGACGTCGGACGCAATATGACCGCTTTCGAGGTCAACGGCGAAATCCTCTTGGTCGACGCCGGAGTGCTCTTCCCGGAGGAGCGCCATCCGGGGGTCGACCTCATCCTGCCCGGGTGGGAGGCCATCGCCGACCGCCTGGACGATGTCGTCGGACTGGTCTTGACCCATGGCCACGAGGACCACATCGGCGCCGTGCCCTATCTCTTGCGTCAGCGCTCCGACATCCCGGTCTACGGCTCCCGCCTCACCCTCGGTTTCGTCCGGGGCAAGTTGAAGGAGCACCGTCTGCACCACAGCGACTTGAACGAGGTCAAGGAAGGCGACCGGATCGAGATCGGCCAACAATTCGACGTCGAGTTCGTCGCCGTCAACCACTCCATCCCGGACGCTTTGGCGGTCTGCCTCAGGACGGTCGCCGGCACGGTCTTGCACACCGGCGACTTCAAGATGGACCAGCTGCCCCTGGACCGGCGGGTGACCGATCTGCCTAGCTTCGCCCGGCTGGGAGCCGAGGGGGTCGACCTGTTCATGGCCGACTCGACCAACGCCGAGGTGCCGGGCTTCACCGTCGGCGAACTGGAGGTCGAGCCGGCTCTGCGCCGGGTCTTCGACACGGCGGTGAACAAGATCGTGGTGGCTTGCTTCTCCTCCCATGTGCACCGGGTGCAGCAGATCATCAATCAGGCGGTCCAACACGACCGCAAGATCGTCTACGTCGGCCGCTCGATGGTGCGCAATATGACGGTGGCCCGGGAACTGGGTTTCTTAGAGGCCCCCGGCGACGCTCTGATCGAGCTGAAGGACCTCGACAATTACCCGGCCGACCGGGTGGTCATCATCTCGACCGGCTCGCAAGGCGAGCCGCTGTCGGCCTTGGCCCGGATGGCCAACGGCGAGCACCCCAACGTCGTCATCAGCCCGGGCGACACCGTCCTGCTGGCCAGTTCCTTGGTGCCGGGGAACGAGAACGCCGTCAGCCGGGTGATCAACCGGTTGACCCGGCTGGGGGCGCGGGTGGTGCACAAGGGCAACGCTTTGGTCCACGTCTCCGGCCATGCCTCGGCGGGTGAATTGCTCTACTGCTACAACATCGTCAAGCCGCGCCACGTCTTGCCCGTCCACGGCGAGGCCCGTCATCTGATCGCCAACGCCAATCTGGCCATCGCCACCGGCGTGCCCGAGGAGTGCGCCATCGTGGCCGAGGACGGCTGCGTCATCGACCTGGCCGACCACCGGGCCCAGGTGGTGGGCAAGGTCGACGCCGGCTACATCTTCGTCGACGGCTCCTCGGTCGGCGGACTGAGCGAGGAGTCCTTGGCCGACCGGCGCATCTTGGGCGCGGCCGGTTTCATCACCGTCATCGCTGTGCTCGACGCGGCCCGGCGCCGGGTGACCGAACTCGACATCCACGCCCGCGGCTTCGTCGAGGAGGACGCCGTCTTCGAAGCCGTCCGGCCCCAGATCACGGAGAATCTGAACGACGCCCTGCGCGAGGGCGTCGAGGATCAGTACCAATTGCAACAGGTCATCCGGCGCACGGTCGGGCGTTGGGTCTCAGCCACCTTGCGCGGCCGGCCCATGATCGTGCCAGTGGTGGTGACGACGGGCCCGGTGGCTGGTCCGACCAACGGCCGCCGGCGGTCGCGGAACTGACCGCGCCGCTCAGGACGACGTCGTAACCGCCCCTCGACCCAGGTCGATCACGCGACAGGATAGTTACGAACCTCGCTTCCCGGCGAGTCGGGGTCGCAACTGCTCTGTGAGTATGGGCCGGCCGGCGGCGAGCCCGGAGCGGGGCCGTCGATTAGGCCCGTCTCCAGGTCAGCGTGTATTCTGTCCAAGCTGTCCGCAGGCGGGTCGTCTGCGTCGAAAGATCGAGGAGTGTTCTGGTGGCTGCTGTATGTGATCTCTGTGGCAAAGGCCCAGGTTTCGGCCACAACGTGCCTTGGTCGAAGAAGAAGACCCTGCGGCGCTGGAACCCCAACATTCAGCGGGTCCACGCCGTCGTCAATGGCACGCCCCAGCGTTTGTACGCTTGCACCGCCTGCATCAAAGCGGGCAAGGTCACCCGCTGAGCGGAGCGCCGAGCGACCACCCGCCCCTCGGGGCGGGTTTTGTCTTTGGGCCAGATCGCCGACCCGACCCGCTCGACCAGCCTGGGCGGCGGGCGGCGTCGTTCCGGCCGTCCTGTCACAGCCGGGCCTTAGGCTGAGCCCATGCCTGCTGGACCTTGGCTGACCCCAGCTTTCCGCACCCTCAACCAGCCCTTGGCGGCGGTCCTAGGGGCGCGCACGGCCAAACCCTTCGCGGCCCTGCAAATTCAAACCCTGGGCGACCTGTTACGGCATCTGCCCCGCCACCTGATGGCCGGCACGGAGCTGACCGACATCGCCTCGCTGGTCCGTCTGAACCAGGGCAGCGACGACTACCTAGCCCTGATCGCCCGGGTGGCCCAAGTCCAAGTCGCCGGCCAAGCCCCCCGCCAGCGGGTCGAGGTCCGCTTGAGCGACGGTTCCGGCGGCCTCGACGCCACCTTCTTCGGCGCCCCCCATCTGGTCAAGTACTGGCAGAGGCTGTTGACCAGCGCCGAGCGGGGGCTCTTCGCCGGCAAGCTGGGCTGGTTTCGGGGCCAGCCCCAATTGGTCCATCCGGCTTTCGTCATGATGACCGAGGACGGCCTGGTCGGCTCGGCTCAGAACACCCGCATCGCCCGCCGGGTCTCCCGCAGCGGCTTCATCGGTCTCTACCCGCAAACGGCCAAGCTGCCGACCTGGACCATCGCGGAGTGCGTCGATCTGGCCTTGGCCGGTCTGGCCGGCCTGGCAGATCCTCTGCCCGACTGGATCCGTCAGGCCGCCGACTTGATGGACTTGGAACAAGCCTTCCGGGCCGTCCACCTGCCGACTAGCCCGGAGCAGCACGAACAGGGCCGGCGCCGGCTGCTGTTCGACGAGGCTTTCGCCACCCAGGTCGCCATGGCCTATCGCCGGGCCGACGTCGCCCACCACACGGCTCTGGCCCGGCCCACCCGTCCGGACGGCTTGTTGGCCGCCTTCGACGCCCGTCTGCCCTTCGCCTTGACCGGGCAGCAGGCCGAGGTCGGGCGCCAACTGGCCGCCGACCTGGACCGGACCCGGCCGATGCGCCGCTTGCTCCAAGGCGAGGTCGGCTCCGGCAAGACCATCGTCGCTCTGCGGGCCATGCTGACGGTGGTCGACGGCGGCGGCCAGGCCTGTCTGCTGGCCCCGACCGAGATCTTGGCCCAACAGCACGCCCGGACGTTGTCCGATCTGCTGGGCGACCTCGGCCAAGGCCCCCTGGTGGGACCGGACTGCGCCACCGAGCTGACGCTGTTGACCGGGTCGGTCACCGGCGCGGCCCGGGCCCAGGCCCTGGACCGGATCGCCTCCGGCCAGGCCGGTCTGATCATCGGCACCCACGCTTTGTTGAGCGGTCAAGTCAGCTTCGCCGACCTCGGCCTGGTCGTGATCGACGAGCAGCACCGCTTCGGTGTCGAGCAGCGCAACGCCTTGACCGCTCGGGCGGCGGCTCAGCCCCACGTCCTGGTCATGACGGCGACGCCGATCCCGCGGTCGGTCGCCATGACGGTCTTCGGCGACCTCGACTTGGTGACCTTGACCGAGCGGCCCTTCGGGCGGGCCCAGATCAAGACCGTGGTGGTGGACCGGGTCGGGCGCCCGGGCTGGGTCGAGCGGGCCTGGCAGCGGGTCCGGGAAGAGGTCGCCCAGGGCCGTCAGGCCTATGTCGTGGCTCCTCGGATCGACGCCGAGGACGGGGGAGCGGCGGCGGTGGACATGTCCTCGGTGGTCGACCTCCATCGCAGTCTGGGCTCCGGGCCGCTCCAAGGTCTGCGTCTGGGCTTGCTGCACGGCCGGCTGTCGGCGGGAGACAAAGACCAGGCCATGGCCCAGTTCGCGGCCGGCCAGTGGGACGTCCTGATCGCCACCAGCATGGTCGAGGTCGGGCTGGACGTGCCCAACGCCTCCATCATGGTGATCTGCGACGCCGAACGCTTCGGCGTCTCCCAATTGCACCAGTTACGGGGCCGGATCGGCCGGGGCGGTCAAGCCGGGGTCTGCCTGCTGCTGACCGCCGCCGCCGAGGGCAGCGCCGCCCGCGAGCGTTTGGAGGCCGTGGCCCACACCGACGACGGCTTCGAGTTGGCCCAGACCGACCTGGCCCAGCGCCGCGAGGGCGATGTCTGGGGGCTGAGCCAATCGGGCTCCAAATCGAGCCTGCGCCTGCTCCGGGTGCTGGAGCACGCCGACATCATCGAGCGAGCCCGCCAATTGGCCGAGACCGCCGTCGCTCGCGATCCCGAGCTGTCCGATCCGGCGGTGGCCGATTACGTGCGTGAGATCGAAGCGCTGGCCCAGACCGAGATCGACCAGGCCACTTGAGCCCAGCCCGGTCCGCTCGACGGGGTCCGTCAGGTCGGCGCCGGAGGCGACGGGCGGCGGGCCTCGATCAGAGCGACTTCGAGCGGGCCGATAGTGGCCCGTAGGCTGGGGGCGTGATCAGGATAGTGGCCGGCCGATTGGCCTCCCGCCGCGTCGCCACGCCGGCCGGCCAGGGCACTCGGCCCACCAGCCAGCGGGTGCGAGAGTCCGTCTTCGCCCACTTGGCGGCCTGGTCCGGCTCGGCCGACGCGACGGCGGACCGGCAATTGGACGGGCTCAGCTTCCTCGATCTCTTCGCCGGTTCCGGGGCGGTCGGCCTGGAGGCGGCTAGCCGGGGGGCCGGTCCGGTCACCTGGGTCGAGCGCGACCCGGCCGCCGCCCGGCTGATCGAGCGCAACCGGCGTCAGTTGGGCGTGGCGGGTCAGGTGGCGACGGCCGAGGTCGGCCGCTGGCTGGCCGGTCCGGCCCGCCAGGCCTACGACCTGATCTGGCTCGATCCGCCGTACGACTTGGCCGCCGACCAAGTCGACCGCTTGCTCCAGACGGTCCTGGAGCGAGGCTGGTCGGCCCCCGGCGGACTGGTCATGGTCGAGCGGTCGGTCCGTCAGCCCGAGGTGGTCTGGGGCGCCGACTTCACACAGAGGTGGGTTCGCCACTACGGTGACACCGTTGTCTGTTTCGCTCAGAGAGGGGCCTAGGTTCGTGAAAGCCGTCGTACCGGGCTCCTTCGACCCGTTCACCTTGGGCCATCTCGACATCGTCGAGCGGGCCTCACGGCTGTTCGACCAGGTGGTCGTGGCGGTCGGCCTCAACTCGGCCAAGGACTACCTGTTCCCCTTGGAGGAGCGGGTCGAGCTGGTCCGGGCCAGTTGTCGTCAGCTCGCCGCCGTCACGGTCGAGCCGATGCCTGGCTTGTTGGTCGACTTCTGTCTGGCCCACGACGTGGGTACCATCGTCAAGGGCGCTCGGCTAGGCCGCGATTTCGAGGTCGAGCTGGGCATGGCTCAGATGAACGCCTCACTGACGGCGGTCGAAACAGTCATCTTGCCCACCCGACCGAGTTGGAGTTTCGTCTCCTCCAGCTTGGTCCGCCAGATCGCCCGGGGACAGCGCGACATCAGTCCGTACGTCCCCGCCGCCGTCGTCGACCATCTACAAAGGAGCCGGCATGTCCACTCAGACTGAGCAGCGCTTACGAGAATTGCGCGGCCAGGTCCACCAAGCCCGCTCGATGCCGATGTCGGCTTCTTTCATACTCAACCGCGAGGACACCTTGGAGGCGATCGACCGGATCTTGGCCGGTCTGTCCGGCGATCTGGAAGAGTACGCCGCCGCCCACCATTCGACCGACCAGCAGCAGGCGGCCGAGATCATCGCCGCCGCCCGGGCCGAGGCGGCCACCATCTTGAGCCAGACCGAGATCGTGCGGGCGGCCGACACCGAGGCGGCTCAGATGCTGGCTCGGGCCAGGGCCGAGTCGGAGGAGTTGCTAGTCGAGGCCGACCGTTACGTCGAGACCCGCCTGGCCGCCTTCGAGGCCGAATTGCAGGTCACCATGTCGCGGGTCAGGACCATGCGGGACCGCTTGCTCGACCGCTCCAATCTGGGCGAGGGCGAGCTGGGCGAGGGCGAGTCGGCCTGGCCCACCAGCTGGGACGGCTGAGCCGTCATGCCCGCCGCGACGCCGTCCCGTCCCGGGACGGGACCATTCGTGGTCGACTTGCGCGACCTGACCCGCCAGCCCGGTCAGGTCAAGTCTCTGGAGCGTCGCTTGAGCGCGCCGGAGGGCTGGACGGTGGCCATGATCGGTCTGCCGCCCGGCCAGCCGATCGACCTGGTCGGTCAGTTGGAGGACGTCGGCGACGGCGTCTTGGTCTCGGGCCAGATCGACTTCGTCTTGATCGGGCAGTGCGCCCGCTGTCTGACCGAGATCAGCCGGACCGGCCAGGCCACCTTCCAGGAGCTCTTCGTCTATCCCGGCCGGGCGGCCGACGACGCCGACCTGTCCCGGGTGCAGGGTCAGACCATCGATCTGGAAGCGCTGGTGCGCGACGCCATCGTGCTCGATTTGCCGCTGGCCCCCCTCTGCCGCGATGATTGTCAGGGTTTGTGCGCCCGATGCGGCGCCAATCTCAACGACGATCCTCGCCACAGCCACACGGACACCGTGGATGCGCGCTGGGCCGGATTGTCGAAATGGGTACAATCCCAGTCCGAGTGATTCGGCGTCGGGGCGACCGGCGCGTCGATGGAGGAGAGAAGAAGTGGCTGTTCCGAAGCGAAGGATGTCGCGAAGCAACACCAGGGCGCGGCGTTCGCAGTGGAAGGCCGCCGCGCCGACCCTGGTGACCTGTGCCAACGCCGCCTGCCGGGCCCAGCATCTGCCCCACACCGCCTGTCCGGCCTGCGGGCAATACGGTTCCCGCGGCAATCTGCGCCAGGTGCTGGAAGCCTGATCCGCGCGGCTGTGAGCCGCATCGACGATGAACTGGCGGAACTGGGAGTCGAGATCGACCCCCAGTGGTTCGACCTCGCCTTGACTCATCGGTCCTGGGCTTTCGAGAACGGCGCCGTCGCCACCAACGAGCGTCTGGAGTTCTTAGGTGACGCCGTCTTGGGCGTCATCGTGACGGAGCGTCTCTTCCGGGTCTACCCGGACCGTTCCGAGGGTCAATTGGCCCGTTTGCGCGCCGCCGTCGTGTCGGGCCACGCTTTGGCCCAGTTGGCCCGTGATCTGGAATTGGGCCCTTTGATCAAGCTGGGCAAGGGCGAAGTCGCCACCCACGGCGACGACAAAGACTCGATCCTGGCCGACACCGTCGAGGCCATCATCGGCGCCACCCACCTGTCGGGCGGTTTCGCCGCTTCCACGCGCTTGGTCGAGCGCTGGCTCGGCCCCCGCATCGAGCGGGCCGCCGAGCGCGGGGCCAGCTTGGATTGGAAGTCAAGTCTGCAGGAGTTGACGGCCAGTCTGTCCCTGGGCGTGCCCGAGTACGTCGACACCGCTTCGGGGCCGGACCACGATCGCCGCTACGTCGCCACGGTCACGGTGGCTGGGCGCAGCTTCGGGCCGGGGCGGGCCTCGAACAAGCGTCACGCCGAGCAACAGGCCGCCGCTTTGGCCTACCAAGCTCTGTCAGCCGAGGTCTCGGCCACGCCGACGGCTAGTTAGGGGACCGAGATGGGAGGACCGCGCGACCTTTACGCCCGTCACCGGGCCAGTCTGGGCCAATTCACCCGTTTCTGTTTGGTCGGCGCCTCCGGCGTGCTGGTCAACCTGCTAGTGGCGTACCTGTGCAAGAAGGGGGCGCCGCTGATCTGGCCCCAGGCCCAGGAGAACGCCGTGCTGTGGGACCTGCCTGGCATTAGATACAACATCCGTTGGTATCATCTCTTCTCCATGGTGGCCTTCCTGGTGGCCAACCTGACCAATTACCAGCTCAATCGGAGCTGGACCTTCCAGGACCGGGCCCGGAGTTGGTTCGGCCCCTTCGCCCGCTTCTTCATCGTCGGCCTGCTCAGTCAATTGGTCGGCATGGGCGTGGAGACCGCCTTGATGAACGCGAACTCACCGATCCAGTTGCCCAGTGACTTCTTCGACGACTCGACCGGGCTGCGCACCAAGTGGTACTGGGCCCACTTGATCATGATCATGGTGACCATCCCGGTGTCCTTCTTGCTGAACAAGTTCTGGACCTTCCGCAGCGCTCGGACCGCGCGGCGCCGGGGAGAGCCCTAGGCCATGTACCTCAAACGTTTGGTCCTGCGCGGCTTCAAGTCCTTCGCCTCGACCACCAGCTTGATCTTCGAACCCGGCATCACCTGCGTGGTCGGCCCCAATGGTTCGGGTAAGTCCAACGTGGTGGACGCCCTGTCCTGGGTGATGGGGGAGCAGGGGCCGAAGAGCCTGCGTGGGGCCAGCATGGAGGACGTCATCTTCGCCGGCACCTCCCAGCGCAGCCAGTTGGGCCGGGCCGAGGTCCAGTTGACGATCGACAACTCCGACCAGGCTTTGCCGATCGACTACACCGAGGTCACCATCTCGCGCACCAAGTTCCGCAATGGTTCCTCGGAGTACTCCATCAACGGCACCCCCTGCCGCCTGCTCGACGTGCGGGAGCTGCTGAGCGACTCCGGCATCGGCCGTGAGATGCACGTCATCGTCGGCCAGGGCCAGCTCGACACCATCCTGCAGGCCACGCCGGAGACTAGACGCGGCCTGATCGAGGAAGCGGCCGGCGTCCTCAAACACCGCGAGCGCAAGGAGAAAGCCCTGCGCAAACTGGACGCCACCGAGACCAACCTGAACCGTCTGACCGATCTGGTGACCGAGATCCGCCGTCAGCTCAAGCCGCTCGGCCGTCAGGCCGAGGTGGCCCGCCGGGCCAGCCTGGTCCAGGCCGAGTTGCGCGACGCCAAGGCCCGGCTATTGGCCGACGACCTGGTCCAGGCCACGGCCGCCCTGGCCGAGGACCTGGCCAGTGAGGCCGACGCCCAAGCCGAGCGGGAGGCCACCGAGCGGCGTCTGGTCCAAGCCCGCCAAGCCGAGGAGACGGCCCAGACCGCCGTGGCGGCGGCGGTGGCCAGCCTGAATCAGGCCCAAGAGACCTGGTACCGGTTGTCTGGTTTGGCCGAGCAGGTCAGATCGACTCTGACGCTGGCCGGCGAACGCATCCGTCACGCCGAGCTGCAGACTCCGGCCGAGTCGGTGGCGGGCCGCGACCCGGAGACCTTGGAGGCCCAAGCGGCCGAGACGACCAAGGCCGAGTTGGCTCTGAGGTCCGACATCGTCAGCGGCGGCCAGGCCCTGGCCCAGGCCAGCGCCCAGCGGCAACAGAGCGAGGCCGCCCACGCCAGCGCCGAGGCCGAGTTCGCGGCCGCTCTGCGGGCCGAGGCCGACCGCCGTGAGGACCTGGCCCGGTTGGCCGGTCAAGCCGCCTCGCTGCGGAGCCGGGTGGAGTCGGCCGAGGAACAGATCGTCCGGCAGCGTCAAGCCATCGAACTGGCCCAGCGGCGTCAAGCCGACTCTCAGACCGAGGGGGCCGAACTGGCCCAGCGGGTCGAGCGGTTGACTCAGGCCACGACCGCAGCCGACCAAGCTTTGCGATCGGCCCTGAGCCAGGCCGAGGAGGCCAACCGAAAGGTGGCCGGCGCTCAGACGGACGCCCGTCAGTGGGCCGAGCGACGGAGCGGCCTGGCCGCCCGGGTCGAAGCCTTGCGTCTGACCGAGGAGCGCCCCGACGGGGCCGCCGCCTTGGTCGAACGGGGCGATCCGGCTTTCGGTTTGCTCGGTCCGGCGGCCGATCTGATCACAGTCGAGCGAGGTTACGAAGCCGCCCTGGCGGCCGCTCTCGGTCCGGCCGCCGAAGCCTGGGCGGCGCGGGACCGGGCGGGCTCTCTGAGGGCCATCGACCATCTCAAAGGCCAGGATCTCGGCCGGGTCTCTCTGCTGCTGGGCGACGCTCCGGCGCTCTCTGGGGCCCGGCTGGAGGGCCTGGCGGCCGGTCAACGTCCAGCCTTGGACTGCGTCCAAGCCCAGCCGTCGGTGCGGGCCGCGCTCAGCCGGCTGCTGGCCGATGTGGTGGTGGTGGAGGATCTGGCGGGCGCCGACGACCTGGTCCGACGGCGCCCGGAGCTGACGGCGGTGACCCGGGACGGGGACATGGTGCGGGCCGGGTGGGCGGTCGGCGGTTCGGCCGGCCGGCTGTCTGCGATCGAGGTGCGGGCCGCCATCGAGCGGGCCGAGGCCGAGTTGAGCCAGGCCAACCGGCAGTTGGTCGACCAAGAGGCCGCTGGGGCCCAGGCCCGCACCGACTTCGAACAGGCGGAGGCGGTCGTGCGCAAGGCTCGGCAGAGCTTGGACCAGGCCCGTTCCCACCAGGCCGCCGCGGTCCAGCAGGCCAGCCTGGCCGAGCAAGCCGGCCGGGTGGCTCAGGCCGAGGCCGAACGGCTGGCCCGTCAGCTGGAGCAGGTCGAGGCGGTCCGCCGCCGGGACGGCGACGGTTTGACCGAGCTGAACGCCCGCCTGGCTCGGGCTCAGGCCGGCGACGATCCGGAACAGTCTCCCTCGCCGGATCGCTTACAAGAGCTGGCCGAGCGGGCCAAAGCGGCCCGGGCGGGTGAGATGGAGTCCCGCTTGGCCTTGCGCACGGTCGAGGAACGGGCCCGTTCCTTGGCCGGTCGGGCCGAGGCGCTCAGGCAAGCGGCCGAGGAGGAACGCCAGGCCCGGGCCCGGGCCGCCGCCGCCCAGGCTGAATTGGCGGCGGAGGCGGCGCGGGCCGCAGTGGTGGCCCGGGCCGCCACCTGGTTGGCCGCCCGGGTCGAGGCCTCCTTGGCTTTGGCCGCGACCGTTCGGGCCGAGGCTGGTCGCCGGCGCGAGTCGGCCGACGCCGCTGTGACCGAGGCCAGACGGTTGTCCCGTCAGTTGTCCGAGCATCTGGAGACCATCGTCGACACGGCCCACCGGGACGAGTTGGCCCGGGCCCAGCAGCGCATGCGGATCGACGCCCTGGCCGAGCGGGCCTTGGCCGAGGTCGGCTTGGAGCCCGACACCTTGATGGCCGAATACGGCCCGGACCGACCGATTCCCTCCAATCAGGCCGAGCCCGATCCGGACACCGGCCAGGTTCCGACCCATCCTTTCGTGCGCGAGGAGCAGCTCAAGCGTTTACGTATGGCCGACCGCGATCTGCAATTGCTGGGCCGGATCAATCCGCTGGCGTTGGAGGAATACGACGCCATGCAGGAGCGGCATCGTTTCCTGGCCGAGCAATTAGACGATTTGAAGCGGACCCGCAGCGATCTATTGGCCATCGTGGACGACGTCGACGCCCGTGTGCAGGCCGTTTTCGCCCAGGCCTACACCGATGTCGAGCGCGAGTTCACTCGGGTTTTCGCCCGTTTGTTCCCAGGCGGCCAGGGCCGGCTCTTTTTGACCGAGCCGGGCCAATGGTTGACCACCGGCGTCGACGTCGAAGCCCGTCCGGCCGGTAAGAACGTCAAACGCCTGTCGCTCTTGTCCGGCGGCGAGCGCTCCCTGGTCGCGATCTGCTTCTTGGTCGCCCTGTTCAAGGCTCGGCCCAGTCCCTTCTACATCCTGGACGAGGTCGAGGCGGCCTTGGACGACGCCAATCTAGGCCGTCTGCTGGAGATCTACGAGGAACTGCGGCGCGACTCCCAGCTGATCGTCATCACGCACCAGAAACGCACCATGGAGATAGCCGACGTGTTGTACGGCGTGTCGATGCGGGACGATGGCATCTCGAACGTGGTCAGTCAACGCTTGCGGACCGACTGAATTCTGAGAAAACTGAGCCAGTTCTCATTCAGGTTCTCATATTGACGCCTGACCGGGCGGCTCGTCTGAGAATTATGAGAGCCGCCCAGTCGCCTTCTTGGTTAATTCTTAGACCGAAATCAGCGATTGCCTCTGGTCCCGACCGGGTCGGGTCGTAAAGACTGGACCCGTTCTAGTCAGAGTTCGAGAAAGGTCACATCATGCTTCCCGCTTTCCTAGCCATGTTGACCCGGGCGCTCTGCCGTACGGCCGAGTACCTGATCGGTGACGAGTCTTCGGCCACCGCGCCGTAATCGTCGTTGACCGGCTGAGAGGCGCTGGCGACCGCGGTCGTCGACCGTCCGGTCCACCGCTGTTCCGTCAAAGAACAGCCCGCCGCCGCCGGACACTCCCGCTGGGCCCAGGCTGACCGGTCAGACATCTCCTGGACACGCCACTAGCATGTCCTGAGTGGACATGATCTTCTGGTTCATCCTGGCCGGCCTAGTGGCCGCCTTCATCGCCGCTTTCCTGGTCGTCACCTTCTCCAAGCGTTCGGGCGCTCCGCCGGAGGCGGGCGAGACAGCGCCGGCCAGCCCACCCTCGCCGCCGGAACCGGAACCGGACGCAGCCGACCGGACCGATCAGTTAGACCGACCCGATCAGTTAGACCAAGAGGCGCCGCCGGCGACCGGGCCGGCCACTTGGGATCAGCCCGAGCCGACCCTGACCCGACTGTCCCGGCTGCGTCGACGGCTGGCCTCCAGCGACAACGCCTTGGCCCGGAGCCTGGCTAGCCTGTTGTCCAGCGACCGGGTCAGCGCCGAGACCTGGGACGATTTCGAGACCACCTTGATCACCTCCGATCTGGGAGTGGGGCCGACCGCTGAACTGGTCGAGCGGCTCCGTTCGCGCCTGGCTTTGGACGCCGTCTCCGATCCGGGACAGGCCAAGGCCATCCTGCGCCAGGAATTGATCGATTTGGTCGATCCCAGCCTTGACCGCGGGCTGGCCTTGGACCGACCCGACGGCGGCGGCCCGGCCGTGGTCTTGGTGGTGGGCGTCAACGGCACCGGTAAGACCACCACCGTGGGCAAGCTGGCCCGAGTCTTGGTGGCGGAGGGACGGAGCGTCGTGCTGGGCGCGGCCGACACCTTCCGGGCCGCCGCCGCCGACCAACTCCAGACCTGGGGCGAGCGCATCGGCGTCGCCACCGTGCGCGGCCCGCAACAGGCCGACCCGGCCTCGGTCGCCTTCGACGCCGCCCAGCGGGCTCGAACGGACGACGTCGACGTCCTGATCGTCGACACGGCCGGCCGCTTGCACAACAAGGTCGGACTGATGGACGAGTTGGGCAAGGTCAAGCGGGTCTTGGAGAAGGTCGCTCCGGTGACCGAGACGTTGCTGGTGCTGGACGCCACGACCGGGCAGAACGGCTTGGTCCAAGCCCGGGTCTTCGCTCAGGCGGTGTCCGTCAGCGGCATCGTCTTGACCAAGCTGGACGGCTCGGCCAAGGGCGGCATCGTGGTGGCGGTGCAGCGCGAGTTGGGCGTCCCGGTCAAATTCATCGGTTTGGGCGAAGGGGCCGACGACTTGGCCCCCTTCGACCCGGCCCAATTCGTCGACGGGCTGCTGGGTGACTGAGCCGATTCAAATCCGTCCCTTGACGGCGGGGGACACGGCCTCGGCCCTGGCCATCTACAACCAAGCCGTCCTGGAGTCGGTGGCCTCGTGGGATTGGTCCCCGCTGTCTAAGAAGGATTGGCGGGACTGGTTGGAGCAGCACTCCAGCGGTCGCCAGGTGGCTTTGGCGGCGACGGCCGGAGACGATCTCCTAGGCTTCGCCGCCTACGGCCCCTTCCGGGCCAAGGCGGGCTACCGGGACACCGTCGAGGACTCCATCTACCTGCGCCCCGAGGCCCGGGGCCAGGGCTTGGGCGGGCGATTGTTGGGCCAATTGGCGGACCAGGCGGCCCAGCGGGGCATCCACGTCATGGTGGCGGCCCTGGCGGCCGAGAACCTGGCCTCGATCCGGCTGCACGCCAAGCTGGGCTTCGCCGAGACCGGTCGGCTGCCCCAGGTCGGGCAGAAGTTCGGCCGCTGGCTCGACTTAGTCCTGATGACCCGTCAGTTGGACACCCGTCCTGCCCCGTCGCCGGGCTGAGGCCGCGTCAGCGCTGGGCCGATGCCGTAACCTGGTGCCACCACAGCGGGTCTCCAGCAGGTAAGGATCATTTCGTGTTCGACACACTCCAAGACCGCCTCGCGCAGGCTTTCCGGTCGTTGCGCGGGAAAGGCCATCTGAGCGATTCCGACATCGACCGGACCCTGCGGGAGATCCGCATCGCCCTGCTCGAGGCCGACGTCAACCTAGAGGTGGTCAAGGCTTTCGTGGCCGCCGTGCGGGAGCAGGCCAAGGCGGCCGAGCTGTCCCGCGCCCTCGACCCGGCCCAGCAAGTGGTCAAGATCGTCCACGCCGAGTTGGTCAACCTGCTGGGCGGCCAACGGCGTGAGTTGCGCTGGGCCAAGCGCCCGCCCACCGTCATCCTGCTGGCCGGCCTACAGGGCTCGGGCAAGACCACCTTGGCCGGCAAGCTCGGCCTCTGGCTGCGTCAGCAAGGCCATTCGCCTCTGCTGGTGGCGGCCGACTTGCAGCGGCCCAACGCCGTCACCCAGTTGAGGGTGGTGGGCGAGCAGGCCGGTGTGGCGGTTTACGCCCCCCAACCGGGCAACGGCGTGGGCGATCCGGTCGAGGTGGCGCGCGGCGGTCTGGAGGCGGCCCGCCATCACTTGCATGACATCGTCGTGGTGGACACCGCCGGCCGGCTCGGCGTGGACCAGGAGATGCTGCGTCAGGCGGCTCAGATCCGCGACGCCGTCGATCCGGACGAGACCCTGTTCGTGCTGGACGCCATGATCGGCCAGGACGCCGTCACGACCGCGCGCTCCTTCGCCGACGGCGTCGGTTTCAGCGGCGTGGTCGTGACCAAACTGGACGGCGACGCCCGCGGCGGCGCCGCGCTGTCGGTGGCCGGCGTCACCGGTCAGCCCATCCTGTTCGCCTCGGTGGGGGAGAAGCTGGAGGACTTCGAGGTCTTCCACCCCGACCGCATGGCTGGGCGCATCCTCGACATGGGCGACGTCTTGACCTTGATCGAGCGAGCGGAGCGCCACTTCGACGCCGAGCAGGCGGCTCAGGCGGCCGGTCAGCTGTTACGGGGCGGTCAGTTCACCCTGCAGGACTTCCTGCAGCAGATGCAGGCCGTCCGGCGCATGGGGCCGCTGTCCAAGGTCCTCGGGATGCTGCCCGGCATGGGCCAGATGCGCGACCAGCTGGAGTCCTTGGACGAGCGCGAGATCGACCGTATCGAAGCCATCATCCATTCCATGACGCCGGCCGAACGGGCTGACCCGGCGATCTTGAACGGTTCCCGCCGGGCCCGTATCGCCCGGGGAGCCGGGGTCCAGGTCTCCGACGTCAACAACTTGGTCAACCGCTTCAGCCAGGCCCGTCAGATGATGCATCAATTCGGCGGCATGATGGGCCAGCGCCCCGGCGCCATGCCTCGGGCCGCGCTCAAACCTAGACAACAGGCCAAGAAACGGAAATCTGGCTCCAAGGTCTCGGGCAACCCGGCCAAGCGCAACGCTCCGGCCGCTCCGCCGCCGGCGGCCGAAACCAGCGGGGCCGCCTTCGGCTTGCCCCCCGCGCCCGGTCCGGAGTCGAGCCCACCGGGCCAGTTCGAACTGCCCGAGGACCTGCGCCAGCTGCTGGAGAACCCGCCTCAGGCCTGAGACGACGCTCTCTCAGGTCTGAGAGGCCCCGCCACCGCAGCCGTTCCGGGCCAAGGCCAGATCGCCGCCGCCGGTTGGCCATCGGACGATCGCGCCGTTATGGTCGTGATGGTGGGACGAGGAACGATCGCATCCAAGGGCGGCCCGCTGGTCCACCGGCCCCGGGCCGGTCCGGCCGGCCCGGGCCGAACCGCTTGGCATCTCAACGGCGTGGTCTTGCCGGAGGGCCGGCCGGAAGACCTCTGGATCGTGGACGGCCGTTTGACCCGCCAGCCGGTCGCGCACGCCACCCGTTTGGCCAGCGCGGTCTGGATCATGCCTGGCTTGGTCGACGCCCATTGCCACGTCGGTTTGGGGCCAGACGGCGCGGTCGACCGGGACACCAGCGAGAGCCAAGCTCTGACCGACCGTGACGCCGGCTCGCTGCTGCTGCGTGACGCCGGCTCGCCGGTCGACACCCACTGGATCGACCAGCGTCCGGATCTGCCCCGGCTGATCCGGGCCGGTCGCCACATCGCCCGCCCGCGCCGTTACCTCCGGGGCTACGCGGCCGAGATCGACCCGGCGGAGCTAGTGGCGGAGGTGGTCCGTCAGGCCCAGCGCGGCGACGGCTGGGTCAAATTGGTGGGGGACTGGATCGATCGGCGGGACGGTGACCTGGCTCCGCTCTGGCCGGCCGATCTGGCCGCTCAGGCCATCGCCGCCGCCCACGGCCTGGGCGTGCGGGTGACGGCGCACTGTTTCGGCGAACGGGCCGTGGCGGAACTGGTCGCCGCTGGCATCGACTGCATCGAACACGGCACTGGCTTGGATCAGACCACCTTGGCTGAGATGGCCCGCCGTCAGGTCGCCTTGGTGCCGACCTTGGACAATCTTGACATCTTCCCCGGCCTGGCCGATCAGGCCGAGGACAAGTTCCCCCGTTACGCCGCTCACATGCGTCACCTGTACGCCGGCCGGCTCCAGGTCATGGGCCGGGCGGTCGAGGCCGGGGTGCCCATCTACGCCGGCAGCGACGCCGGGGGGTCGCGGGGCCATGGCACCTTGGCGGCCGAGGTCGAGGCCTTGGCCGGCTTGGGCGGGGCCGATTTCGCCCTCGGCGCGGCCTCCTGGCGGGCCCGCGCCTGGCTCGGCCGCCCTGGTTTGGAGGAGGGCGCCCCGGCCGATCTGATCTGCTTGTCGGCCGATCCCAGACGTGACCCGGGCGTCTTGCGCCACCCCGCCCTGGTGGTCCTGGACGGCCGGCCGGTGGCGGGCCCGGACTGGTCGGCCGTCCGGCCCTGAGCGGTCCTGATCAGCCGGATCGGCGGGGACGCCGAACCCGGCCGCAGGGGGCGGTCGGCTGGGTTCGGAGGGCGTCGGCGGCCTTGCTTCCGGGGTTCTGGGGACAGACGCGCGGACGGCCTATTTCGCGGCTCGGCCTCCGTCTGGCAAAATACTCGTCGGATCGGTCTCTGCGGCGCCCTCTCACCGCCGGAGTGGCCGAGTCAATCGGAGCCAGGCTCGTGACCCCACGATCGGGTCGGGTTCCACCCGTTCCGTCTGGAGCTGTTTTCAGACGTCGTCATACAGGAGAAACCACTCTCGTGGCCGTCAAGATTCGCCTCAAGCGACTGGGCAAGATCCGGTCGCCCCATTACCGCATCGTCGTCATGGACGCCCGCACCAAACGGGACGGCCGAGCCATTGAGGAGATCGGCATCTACCACCCGAAGAACGATCCCTCCGTCATCCGGGTCGACTCCGAGCGAGCTCAGTACTGGCTCGGCGTCGGCGCCCAGCCGACCGACGCCGTCGTGGCTCTGTTCAAGCGCACTGGCGACTGGCAACAGTTCACGGGCGACCAGTCGATCCCGTCGGGCGTCGATCCCCAACCCAGCAAGCCGGACAAGCTGGCCCGTTACAACGCGGCCGTGCTCGAAGGCGATCAGGCCGGCGAGGCCATCTCGCGGTCCAAGCGGACGCCCAAGAAGGCAGTCGAACCGGACGAGGCCAGCCCGGCTCAGTCCGCCGAGCCAGTCGAGCCGGCTGAGCCGGCCGCTGTGGCGGAACCGGTTAGCCCCGTGTCACCAGCCGTCAGCGAAGTCGAGGCCTGAGATGTTGACCGAAGCCTTGGAACACCTGGTCCGTGGGATCGTCGCCAACCCTAGTGAGGTGCGGGTCAAGGACCTCGATCTGAGGCGGGGCCGGATGCTGGAGGTCCGGGTCCACCCGGACGACGTCGGCAAGGTGATCGGTCGTCAAGGCCGCACCGCCCAGGCTCTGCGCACCGTCATCGCCGCCCTGTCCGGGCGCGAACAGGTCCGGGTCGACTTCGTCGACGTCGACCGGCGGCCCACCAATCGTGAGCGCGATCGCGGCCGGCGTCGCTGAGCCAGTGTCCTACACCAGGCGGCCGGTCGAGTGATCGATCAGACCGGCATCGAGGTCGTCGTCGGCGTCGTCCGGCGGGCCCATGGTCTGACCGGCGAGGTGGCCGTCGAGGTCAGAACTGACGAGCCCGAGCGTCGGTTCGCGCCCGGAGCCGAGCTGTGGCCGGAGCCGGGCGGTCCGGCTTGGACCGTGGCCTCCCGCCGTTGGCACCAGGATCGTCTGCTCTTGCGGCTAGAAGGCCTCGAGGACCGCGCCGCCGCCGAGGCTCTGAACGGCACAGTGCTGCTGGCCCGGGTCGACCCCAGCCAGTCACCGGCCGCCGAGGACGAGTTCTACGACCACCAATTGATCGGCTTGGCGGTCTCGACCGCCGCCGGCCGGCCGGTCGGCCGGGTCGAGCGCGTCGTCCATGGCCCGGCGCAGGACCTGCTCCAGATCGCGACGGCGGCCGGGCTCCGTCAGGTGCCCTTCGTGACCGCCCTGGTTCCGGAGATCGACTTGGCCCAGGGGCGGCTGGTCCTGGCCGACCTGGCCGGGTTGTTGGACGACAGCGCCGAGGAGGCCTGGTGAGACTCGACCTGGTGACCATCTTCCCGGACTATTTCGCTCCCCTCGGTCTGTCCCTGGTGGGCAAGGCCATCGCCGCCGGCTTGGTCGAAGTGGCCGTCCACGACCTCCGGCAGTGGACCCACGACGTCCACCACAGCGTCGACGACACCCCCTTCGGCGGCGGCGCCGGCATGGTCATGAAGGCCGAGCCCTGGGGCGAGGCCTTGGACCAGCTCTTGACCGGTCAGGATCGGACCACCACCCTGATCGTGCCGACGCCGGCCGGGACTCCTTTCAATCAGACTTGGGCGCGGCGCTGGGCCGCCCAAGACCGTCTGATCTTCGCCTGCGGCCGCTACGAGGGCATCGACGCTCGTTTCACCGAGCACGCCGCCGGCCGGGTCGAGACGGTCGAGGTGTCGTTGGGCGACTATGTCCTGAACGGCGGCGAGGTGGCCGCCTTGGCCATCGTCGAGGCCGTCGTCCGTCTGCTGCCCGGCGTGCTGGGCAATCCCGACTCCTTGATCGAGGAATCGCACTCCGAGGGCTGGGACAAACTGCTGGAGTATCCGGTCTACACCAAGCCGGCCGACTGGCGCGGCCTCGAGGTGCCGGCGGTGCTGTTGTCCGGCCACCACGCCCGGATCGCGCAGTGGCGCCATGGCCAAGCCATCGACCTGACCCGGCGCCGACGGCCCGATTTGCTGCCCGAGACAGACTCTGAGGCCTAACTTAGAGGCGGTCCGGGTGGCTGCCTCGGGCCGGTTCGGGCCAGGTCCGGCCCGTCCCGGTTTGCTAGGTCCCACCGGGGTCCCGATATGGTGGCCTTGTGGCGACTAACACACTCTCGGTGCATGCGAGGGCGCTTCATTCATTGGTCGTGAAGAAGGTCGTAATGGCCCTCACTGGCCTGGTCTTGATCGCTTTCCTCGTCATGCACATGTTTGGCAACCTTAAGATGTTCCTCGGAGGGGAGGCCTACAACCACTACGCTGAGTGGCTGCAAGGCGCTCTGGAATCCGGTGGCATCCTCGAACCACTGCTCCCGCACGGTTGGTTCATCTGGATATTCCGAGCCTTCCTGCTGGTCTGTCTGGTTCTTCATATCTATTGCGCGGCCAAGGTCTGGGCAGCTTCGCTGCGCGGACGCGGTCGCAAGTACGTCAGCGTGACGCGGCGCGAGCAGACCGTCTCAGCCCGCTTCATGCGCTGGGGCGGCATCACCTTGGGCCTGCTCTTGATCCTTCACATCCTGATGTTCACCACCAAGACCGTCCGAACGGGCTTCACGGCCAGCGACGAGCCGTACACCATGTTCGTCAAAGCCTTCGGCAACTGGTGGGTGCTGGCGATCTACATCGTCTTCATGATCGTGGTCTGCCTGCACGTCAGGCACGGCTTCTGGAGCGCCTTCACCACCCTGGGCGGCAATGTCAGCCCCAAGGCGCGGGCCATCCTCAACGCCTTGGCCTATTTCGTCGCGGCCCTGATCTTCGTCGGCTTCCTATTGCCGCCGGTGGCCGTCTTCTTGAACCTGGGGGTGAACTAGATGAGTGCGACAGAGACGCGCGACGCCGCCAGCTCGTATTTCACGGTCGGCGCTGAGATCCATGACAGCAAGGCGCCCGCCGGTCCGATCGAGCGCAAGTGGCAGAAGCGACAGTTCGAGGCCAAGTTGGTCAACCCGTCCAACCGGCGCAAGCTGACGGTCATCATGGTGGGCACCGGCTTGGCCGGCGGCGCGGCCGCCGCCACCCTGGGCGAGGCCGGCTACAACGTCCTCAACTTCTGCTACCAGGACAGTCCCCGCCGGGCCCACTCGATCGCCGCCCAGGGCGGCATCAACGCGGCCAAGAATTACCGCAACGACAATGACTCGGTTCAGCGGCTGTTCTACGACACGGTCAAGGGCGGGGATTACCGCGCCCGTGAGACCAACGTCTACCGCTTGGCCGAGGTCTCGGCCAACATCATCGATCAGTGCGTGGCCCAAGGCGTGCCTTTCGCCCGTGAGTACGGTGGCTTGCTCGACACCCGCTCCTTCGGCGGCGTCCAGGTCCAGCGCACCTTCTACGCTCGCGGCCAGACCGGCCAGCAGCTCCTGATCGGCGCCTACCAAGCCCTGGAACGCCAGGTCAACGCCGGCACGGTCCAGATGCACACCCGGCATGAGATGGTCGAGTTGATCGTGGTCGACGGCCGCGCCCGCGGCATCGTCACGCGCGACATGGTGACCGGCGCGGTCGAGCCTTGGTTCGGCGACGCGGTGGTCTTGGCGACCGGAGGTTACGGCAACGTCTTCTTCCTGTCCACCAACGCCATGGGCTGCAATGTGACGGCCAACTGGCGGGCCCACCGCAAGGGCGCCTATTTCGGCAACCCCTGCTACACCCAGATCCACCCGACTTGCATCCCGGTCCACGGCGACACCCAGTCCAAGCTGACCCTGATGAGCGAGTCGTTGCGTAACGACGGCCGCATCTGGGTGCCCAAGAGAGCCGAGGACTGCGTCAAGGACCCGCGCGACATCCCGGAGCAGGACCGCGATTACTACCTGGAGCGGATCTATCCGGCCTTCGGCAACCTGGTGCCGCGTGACATCGCCTCGCGCCAGGCCAAGTACATGTGCGACGAGGGGCGTGGCGTCGGCCCGGCCGTGGCCGAGGTCGACCGCGACGGCAACCAACGCCAGGTCCGCCGCGGCGTCTACCTCGACTTCTCCGACGCCATCGGTCGGCTGGGGCGTGACGCCGTGGCCTCCCGCTACGGCAACCTGTTCGACATGTACGCCCAGATCACAGGCGAGAACCCCTCCGAGACGCCGATGCGGATCTACCCGGCCGTGCACTACACCATGGGCGGGCTGTGGGTCGACTACGACCTGATGAGTTCGATCCCGGGCCTGTACGTCGGCGGAGAGGCCAACTTCTCCGACCACGGGGCCAATCGTCTGGGGGCCTCGGCTTTGATGCAGGGCCTGTCGGACGGCTATTTCGTCCTGCCCAACACCATCAACGACTACCTGGCGGCCGGTCCCTTCCCGCCGGTCGACGCCTCCACCCCGGAGACGGTCGCAGCGGTCGATCAGGCCAAGGGCCGGATCGAGCGGCTGCTGGCGATCAAGGGCAGCCGTAGCGTCGATTCCTTCCACAAGGAGCTGGGCTCCATCATGTGGGAATACTGCGGCATGGAGCGCAACGAGCGGGGTCTGATGACCGCGATCGAGAAGATCCGGGACTTGCGTCAGCAATTCTGGAGCGACGTCAAGGTGACGGGCCAGAGCCAGGACCTGAACCAGGCCCTGGAGCGGGCCGGCCGGGTGGCCGACTTCATGGAGTTGGCCGAGTTGATGTGCGTCGACGCCTTGCATCGGCGCGAGTCCTGCGGCGGTCATTTCCGCAGCGAGTCCCAGACCGAGGACGGCGAGGCGTTGCGTCACGACGACGAATACGCCTACGTCGCCGCCTGGGAGTACACCGGCGAGGGGGCCAAGCCGATTCTGCACAAGGAACCCTTGGTGTACGAGTTCATCGAGCTGAAGCAACGGAGTTACAAGTGAGAATCAAACTTCGGATCTGGCGTCAGGCCGGTCCCGACGCCCCGGGCGCCATGCAGACCTACCAGCTCGACCACGTCTCCGAGGAGATGAGCTTCCTCGAGATGCTGGACATGCTGAACGAGGAGTTGACGGCTCAAGACCTTGAGCCGGTGGCTTTCGACCACGACTGCCGGGAGGGCATCTGCGGCATGTGCGGCATCGTCATCGACGGCGCCCCGCACGGCCGTTACAACTCGTCGGTGCCGACCACGACCTGCCAGCTGCACATGCGCAGCTTCGCCGACGGCGCCGTCATCGACGTCGAACCCTGGCGGGCCGGAGCCTTCCCCATCATCAAGGACTTGGTGGTGGACCGGAAGGCCTTCGACCGGGTCATCCAGGCCGGCGGCTACGTCTCGGTCAACACCGGATCGGCCCCGGAGGCCCATTCCACCCCGGCGCCCAAGCGTCAGGCGGACAAGGCCTTCGACAATGCCACCTGCATCGGCTGTGGCGCCTGCGTGGCGGCCTGCCCGAATGGTTCCGGCATGTTGTTCACCTCGGCCAAGATCACCCATCTGGCGATGCTGCCGCAAGGCCAACCGGAGCGGGCGCTGCGGGTCAAGGCCATGGTGGCGGCCCATGACGCGGCCGGCTTCGGCGGCTGCACCAACATCGGCGAGTGCGCCTCGGTCTGCCCCAAGCAGATCCCGCTGGCTTCGATCGGTCAACTCAACCGCGACTTGATCGCCTCCCTGTTCAAGGGCGACGGCAAGTGAGATTCCGGTTCGCCTGATCTCGGTCGGGCGGACCGGTCGCTGACTGGCGAGGGGCGGTCGGCCTAGGCTCAGGTCTGGGTCGACCGCCCCTTAGGCCCTTCGGCGCGGGCGGTCGGGGAGTCCGGTCGGGCCGAACGGCTCCGGCCCGGCTTTGGCCAAGTCGGCTCCGATGTGGCAGAATCTCCCACTGTTGTCCCGTGCTTCGGGCGCCTGCCACAGGGGGATAGGCCCGCTCCGGGATCAGTTGACATCACCACCGCGGTGACCTGTGGCGCCGGGCGAGGATTATCATGAGCCAGATCATCACGGCCTTGGACGCCGACTCCCTGCGTAGCGACATCCCCGACTTCCGTCCCGGCGACCGGGTCAAGGTCCACGTCAAGGTGGTCGAGGGCAACCGCTCCCGCATCCAGGTCTTCACCGGCGATGTCATCGCCCGGACCGGAGCCGGCCTGCAGGAGACTTTCACCGTTCGCAAGGTGTCTTTCACCGTCGGAGTGGAGCGGACCTTCCCCCTGCATTCCCCCATCATCGATCAGATCGAGGTCGAGCGACGCGGCGACGTTAGGCGAGCCAAGTTGTACTACCTGCGGGGTCTGCGCGGCAAGGCGGCCAAGATCAAGGAGAAGCGCGACTTCTGAGGCGAAGCGTCGGTTCGACGGTCCGCCCGCTGGCCCGCGGGCCGCGCCTGGGTGGCCGAGCCAGCGGTCTGACTTCCTTGGGCGAGTCTGGCCAGGCCCGGCCGGGATCAGGCCCCACGACCGCTAAGCTGCCTGGGTAACTTGCCCGGACGTGATCGCGGAGGAATCCCCATGGCCGTACTCGAGCCCGCTTGGCAGCCCGCCATCGGCTTGGGCCATGTCCTGTGGTCCCAAGCTCCGGCCCCCAAACGAGCTTTGGATGGTCCGGCCCCCAAGCCGAAGAAGCCGAAGAAGACCGCTGGCGCGGCGGTTGACACGCCGCGGCGGGCTCTGGCGGCGGAGGAGTCCGAGCCCGGGCCGGCCCCAGGCTCGGCGTCGCCTAAGCCTGGGCCCAAGCCCAAGCCGAGTTTGGCCGTACGTCTGCTGCGGGGCCTCCAAGAAGGCGTCATCATCTTGCTGGTGGCGCTGCTGATCTCGACTGGCCTGAGGCACTTCGTCTTCCAGATGTACCACGTCCCCTCCGGTTCGATGGAGCAGACCTTGATCGGGTCCGACGCGGGGCCCGGCGACCGCATCGTGGTGCGTAAGTTCGGTGACTTCAAACGCGGCGACGTGGTCGTCTTCAAAGACAAGCTGGGCTGGTTGATGCCCTCCACCGTGCAGCCCCCCTGGTACCAGAGCGCCCTGCAATTCGTCGGCCTGATGCCGACTGACGGCGAGCAGTTCTTGGTCAAACGTGTCATCGGCCTGGCCGGCGACCGGGTGACCTGTTGCGACGTCCAGGGCCGGATCGAGATCAACGGCTACCCCTTGGACGAGTCCGAGTATCTATACCGCAACCCCGACGGGTCGCTGGTCGAAGCCTCGGCTAAGCCCTTCGACCTGCTGGTGCCGGCCGGGCACGTCTTCGTCCTGGGCGACCATCGCAACATGTCGTCCGACTCGCGCTACCACCTCTGCGACGGGAGCGAGACCACGCCATACTTAGGCTTCCCCGCCGTCGAGTCGATCGAGGGGACGGTGGTGGCCATCGCCTGGCCGGCTAGCCGATGGCGCACTTTGAAGACGCCGGAGGCCTTCGCTGACGTGCCGGAGCCAGCTCAGGAGGCTCCGGCCCAAGCCGTCATCTACAACCTGAACTGTCCTTTCGGCCGGTGAGACTGTCTTTGTACGAGACCTGGCTGGGCCAGGTCGGTCTGGCCCCGGTGGCGGGGGCGGACGAGGCCGGCCGGGGGGCTTGCGCCGGACCGTTGGTGGCGGCGGCGGTGGTTCTGAGCGGTCGGGCCGAGTCCGAGATCGAGGGTCTGCGGGATTCCAAGGCGCTCGCTCCGGCGGCGCGTGAGCGTTTGTACGAGGTCATCATGGCGCGGGCCGAGGCGGTCAGTTGGGTCGAGCTGTCGCCGGCCGAATGCGACCGGATGGGGCTCCAGGCGGCCAATCTGCAGGCCTTGCGGCGGGCGGTCTGGCGGCTGTCCACTAGGCCCGGTTTCGTTTTGACCGACGGTTTCGCCGTCGACGGGCTGCCCGGAGCCGGCTTGGGCATGTGGAAGGCCGACCAGGTGGCGGCTTGCGTCCAGGCCGCTGCCATCGTGGCCAAGGTGACACGGGACCGTATCATGGGTCGTCTGGACCAGGTCTACCCCGATTACGGCTTCGCCCGGCACAAGGGCTACTGCACGGCGGCGCACCAGCGCCAATTGGAGCGCCTGGGGCCGTCGCCGGTCCATCGATTGAGGTACGGCAATGTCGAGCGAGCCATTAGAGTGAGAGAACCATGAGCGCTGAAGACCTGGAGCAATACGAGACCGATCTCGAACTCGCTTTGTACCGGGAGTACAAAGACGTCGTCGGCATCTTCAGGTTCGCGGTCGAGACCGAGCGCCGTCTCTACCTCTGCAACGCCGTCGACCTCAAGGTCCGGACCGAGGGCGGCGACGTCTACTACGAAGTCTCGATGGCCGACGCCTGGGTCTGGGACATGTATCGCCCGGCCCGCTTCGTCAAGTCGGCCAAGGTCTTGACCTTCCGCGACGTCTCGATCGATGAGATCGCCCATTCCGATCTACGAGTGCCGGAGACCAAGTAGCTTTAGCCGCCTCCCGCCTCCCGCCTCCCGCCTCCCCGGCGGTCTGGCGGCCCGGGGTTGTCCACCGTCGTGGCGTGAGAGGAGCCTGATCCACGCCCGCCTGTGCATAACTGACCGTCGGAGGGGATCTCGACCATGGTCAAGGTGGAGGTGAGCCATGGACGCGCGCAGACAGGTCGGCCAGACCGGCGAAGAGATGGCGGTCGAGTTCCTGACCGGGTTGGGCTGGACGATCTTGGATCGCAACTGGCGCCATGGCCGGCTGGGGGAGCTCGACCTGGTGGCGTTGGAGCCGGCCCCGGATGGGTCGGCCACGGTCGTCTTCTGCGAGGTCAAGACCCGGCGCGGTCTGGGCTTCGGCGATCCTCTGGAGGCCTTGACGGTGGCCAAGCTGGCCCGTTTGCGCCGCTTGGCCTTGGCTTGGCTGGCCCAGCACGAGCGGTCGGCTAGACGCATCCGGATCGACGCCCTGGGCGTGTTGTGTCGGCCGGGGCAGCCGCCCCAGATCCGGCACGCCCGGGCGGTGGCGGCATGAGCCTGGCCTGCGCCCGTTCCCTGGCCCTGGTCGGCCTGTCCGCCACCCCGGTCGAGATCGAGGCTTGGATCGGGCCGGGCTTGCCCCGCACCGTCTTGGTCGGCTTGCCGGACACGGCTCTGTACGAGGCCCGCGACCGTTGCCGGGCCGCCACCGCCAGCGCCGGTCTGGCCTGGCCCAGTCAATTGGTCACCATCAACTTGACCCCGGCCACCTTGCCCAAAGCCGGTTCGCATTACGACCTCGGCATCACGGCCGCCGTCCTGGCCGCCGCCGGGGTCGTGCCGGCCGAGCGTTTGAGCGACCTAGTGCTCTTGGGCGAGGTCGGGTTGGACGCCCAGGTCCGGCCGGTGCGCGGACTCCTGCCGGCCTTGTTGGCGGCCCGCCGGGCCGGCTTCAAAGCCGCCGTGGTGCCGGCCCGGCAACGCGGCGAGGCCTCTCTGGTGGCCGGAGTGGAGATTTTGGCGGCGCGTCACCTGGGTGACTTGGTTCAGATCCTGCGCGGTCAAGCGGTCGAATTGCCGCCGGCGGCGGCCCCGGCCGTCCCAGCCCTCGAGGGCGAGCCGGATCTGTCCGACGTGGTCGGCTTGGCCGAGGCCAGATGGGCCTTGGAAGTGGCCGCCGCCGGCCGGCACCATGTCTTCTTCCACGGGCCGCCGGGCGTGGGCAAGACCTTGCTGGCTCGCCGTCTGCCCAGCGTCTTGCCCGATCTAGCGGTCGACCAGGCCTTGGAGGTGGCGGCCGTCCAGTCCTTGGCTGGCCAGGCCATGGAGTCAGGTTTGAGCCGTCGGCCGCCTTGGGCGGACCCGCATCACTCGGCCTCGGTGGCTTCGATCGCCGGCGGCGGAGCCCGTTGGGCCCGGCCGGGCGCGGTCAGCTTGGCCCATCGCGGGGTGCTCTTCCTGGACGAGGCTCCGGAGTTCTCAGCCCGGGTCTTGGAGACTCTGCGCACGCCTTTGGAATCGGGTGAGATCGTGTTGGGCCGGTCCGAGGCCCAGGTCAGGTACCCAGCCCGTTTCCAGTTGGTCCTATCGGCCAATCCCTGTCCCTGCGGCCAAGCCGGCACGCCGGGAGCCCAGTGCGTCTGCCCGCCGATGGCGATCCGGCGTTACGCCGCCCGCTTGTCCGGCCCGATCCTGGATCGGATCGACATCCATCAGCGCATCGCGCCGCCGCGGCGCCGGCTGTCGGCGGCGGCCGTCGGCGGAGAAGCCTCGGCTGGGGTGCGGCAGCGGGTGGAGGCGGCTCGGCGGCGTCAGAGCGCCCGCCTGGCTGGCACGCCCTGGAGTGTCAACGCGGAGGTGCCGGGGGCGCATCTGCGCTCGCACTGGCCAACCGCCGACGGTCTCGATCTGGTGGACGAGGCCATTCGGCTGGGACGGCTGTCCCATCGGGGCCTGGACAAGGTGATCCGGGTGGCCTGGTCGGTGGCCGACCTGGCCGGGGCGGACCGGCCCAGTCGAGACCATGTCCGGCTGGCCTTGGCTCTGCGCCAAGGCGAGAACCTGGAAGGAGGCCGCCATGTCACAGGCGTCCGACGCGCGGTCGGCTGAGGTCACCCGGTCGCAGAAGTCTGGCGCGCGGCCGGCCGAGGACGAACGCCAGGCTCGCTTGGGCCTGGCCGCCGCTGGGGAGCCGGGCGACGCCCGTTTGGCCGATCTGGTGACGCGGCACGGCGCGGTCGAACTGTGGCGGCACTTGCGACGTGGCCCGGGCCAGTCGGCTCTGGCCCGGCGCGCCCAAACCGTCGATCTGCCCGCTCTGATCGATCAGACCGCCGCCTTGGGCCAGCGTTTCGTCGTCCCCGGCGACGACGAGTGGCCGGACCGTTTGGGCGACTTGGTGCGATGTTCCGGAGTCGACTCCGGCGGGGCCCCCTTGGGCCTGTGGCTGGCTGGTCCGGGCCGCTTGGACCGCTTGGTCGAACAGGCCGTGGCGATGGTGGGAGCCCGGGCCTCGACCGCCTACGGCGAGCACATCGCGACCGACTTGGCGGCCGGGCTGGCCGAGCGCGGTCACGGCGTCGTCTCGGGCGGCGCCTACGGCATCGACGGGGCCAGCCATCGGGCCGCCTTGGCCGTCGGCGGCGCCACCCTGGCCATCATGGCGGGCGGCTTGGGGCAGCTCTATCCGGCCGGTCACATTCGCCTGTTGGAGCGGATCAGAGACGAACAGGTTCTGGTCAGCGAGCATCCACCCGACCGTCGGCCCTCGCGATCGCGCTTCTTGGCCCGCAACCGTTTGATCGCGGCGCTGGGATTGGCCACCGTGGTGGTGGAGGGGTCGGTCCGTTCGGGGGCGGCCAACTCGGCCCGTTGGGCGCTGGCCTTGGGCCGCCCGGTGCTGGCCGTGCCCGGCCCGGTGACGTCGGCCACCTCGGCCACCCCGCACCGGCTGATCCGTGATCAGGAGGCCGTCCTGGTGGCCACGGTCGAAGACGTGCTGGAGGCGATCAGCCCACTCGACCCGGCTCGGGCCGTCGGCCCAGTCCAACCCTCCCAGTGGTGGGACGGCCTGAGCGAGCCGGAGCGGGCGGTCTACGAGGAGATCCCCGGGCGGGGCGACATCACCGTCGACGAACTGGCCGAGCGCAGCGGCGAGACCGTGGTGGAGCTGATCGGCCGGCTCAGCCGCTTGCGCGAACGGGGCCTGGTCCAGCCGACCGAACGGGGCGGTTGGCGTCTGGTCCGGGGCGGCCGGGCCGGGACTGGTCTGGTGGCCGAGGAGCCGAAACTCGGCTCCAGCGTCGAAGGGTGAGACGGCTCACGAACTTCCGACGGGGGCACTAGTGATACTAGTGGGCTGTCGCCCCTAAAGCTGTGGACTCGCGGCGCCAGGCGCGGCGCTGGCAACGTTGTCGTCGGTCGACGATGGCCCCGCATCGCCTCCCTCCTCCGCCTCGCCAGCCCCACGCCTGACGTCGCTCCTTCTCCCCAGCTTTAGGGGCGACAGCCCACTAGGGATGGAGCGGGGATCGCGCCGCCAGGCCGCCAGCGGGGCGGCCCGGGCCAGCAGGGCGGCGGCGTCGGCCGGGTCGATCTGGCGGACGGCGTGATGGGGCAGATCGGGCGCGGAATGGAAGCCGACGTCGACCAGGCGGCGGCGCTGAGCCAGGGGACCTTGGTGGACGGTGATGGCCTGGGTCCGCCGGGGCAGTGCGATGACGACCCGGTGGACTAGCCAGCCGAAGCGGATGAGCAGGGTGTCAGACGCCCAGCGGAAGCCCTGGCGGCGCCAGGAGCAGGGGGAGAACAGACGGGCCCGTCGGGGCGAGCCGGTGAAGCCGTCGTCGGGATGGGGGCCGTGCAAGGCGTCGTCCAGGGCGCCTGCGGCGGCGCCGCCGGCCAACTGGGGCAGGACGACGGCCAGGGTGGCGGCGACAGTGGAGCTGTGTCCGACCGGCAGGAGGACCGAACGGGAAGACCGGTCGCCTTGCTCGTAGCCGGCCACGGCGATGTCGATCCGCCACCAGTCGGGTCGGCGCCAGAGCCAGCGTTGGGTCAAGCGGATGGCCTGGATGCGGCCGATCGGGATGGTCTGATTGATCTGGGTGGTCAAGCCGTGGCGCAGCCTGAGCCCGCCGGGTTGGAGGATGGCGCTGAAATTGGCCTCGGTCAGAATGTGGCGGCGGAAGGCCTGGAAGCAGGCGAAGATGATGGGCACGGCGGTGGCCAGGACGGACCAGTCGGACAAGGCCCAGGCCACGATCGGGGGCGTCAAGACGATGGCGATGGAGCACCAAGGGGTCAAGGAACGTAGATAAGCCCCCATGGTCAAGCCGAAGGGGACCCGGAAGAGCAGCCGTTGGTCCGGTGGCGGCGGCGAGCCGAGCAGAGCGTCGCGGAGGCCTTCGGCTCCGCTCAACGGCGGGTGGGGATGGACCGGGCCGGCCGGGCTGGGGTGGATTGGGGCGCGGCCGGCGCGGGCCAGCAACTCGGCTTGGACGATCTCGGCTTGCTGTTCGGTCAGGTAGGCCAGGGTCAGGTTGGAGCCCGCTCCGCCGGCCGATTCCAGTTTCAGATCGACCAAGCCGAAGAGGCGGGGCACTAGGGGATGGACGATATCGACCGCCTCCAGTTTGTCCAGCCGGAGACTGCGCTGACGGCGCATCAGGATGCCGGAGACTGATTCGACCGATTCCGGGCCGACCCTGAAACGAGCTTTCCGCCACCAGATCAGGTTGTACAAGCAGATCGCCCCCAGCAGGACCAGCGCCAAGCCGACGACGGCCAGGGCTCCACCGTGGCGCCAGAGTAAGACCAGGAGCTGGGCGTCGTCGCGCACGAAGTTGTAGAGCATGAGCAGAAGGGCGCCGAGGGCGGCCCAGCCCCGTAGCCAGGGGGTCAAGGGGTGGAGCCGACGCCAGCCCCCGGCCGCCGGGCCAGCCGGATCTAGTCGAGCCGGAAGCGGGGGAGGGAGCCAGGCCGGGCCGGCGCCGGAGATTGCCCCAAGCGGCGGTGGCGGAAACCGAGCTGGCCCGACCGCTGTCGACGAGCCGGCGCCAGGAGTAGGCGCTGGGGGTGGTGAAGGGCCAGCGGGAGGGGCGTACCAGTCCGGTCGCCTGGTCGGATCGACCATGTCAACCCGGCCAGGGGGCGCTGAGGCCGGGGCCAACCGCCGGTTGGCCGGACGCGGGTTGGCTGGGCACGGGTTGGTCAGGGTCGCCGTCGACTGGCCGCAACTTGTCCCGGGCCGTCAACTGGTCGCGCAAGGCGGCGGCGGTCTCGGGCGATAGCCCGGGCAAGCTGGCGGTCAAGCCGGGGGTGGCCGTGTGGACGTTGAGAGAGGCTAATTTGAAGGCCCGCTGCAGTGGGCCGACTTCGACGTCGACGTATTGGATGCGGACATAGGGCACGACTTCGAGGCGGCGGAAGAGCAGACCGGAACGTTTCAGGAAGTCGCCGTCGCGGATGGCGTAATTCAAAGCCCGGACTTGCCGGGGCACGCGCCAAGCCGACCAGAGGGCCAGCAGGGTCAAGGCGGTGGTGGCCCCGATCGACCAGGCTTGGGGGGAGAAGAGACAGAAGCCGAGACTGAGCAGGAGGAGTGGCCCGAGCCAACCGGCCAGCGTCAGCCAACGCACCCGGATCAAGCGCTCCTCGACCGGTCGCCAAGCCACCTTCGGTGGGTCGAAGGGTTCGGACGGGGGTCGCCCAGGGGAGGTCATGGGCCCATCTTGGCACACTCGTTGGTTGAACCTACCGCTGGTTCCGGTCGGGTCACGGACCGGAACCAAGAGCGTTGGACTGATTGGACCGAAGAGCGCCGGCTCGGTGGTGGAGCCGGCCTCGCCTCAGAGCGGGACGGCCTCGTCGCCGGGCCACCAAGAGCGAGCCTTCGGTCGCGGCGGCAGGTAGGTCAGGCGGCTGGAACGCCAGCCCATGCGGACCTGGGTCTCCAGCGTGATCAAGGCGGTTTGAGCGGCCTCGATGACCGGGACGGGGTAGCCCTGGCGGGCCAGCGCTTGGCTCAGAGCCTCTTTCACCCCCACCATGGCGGTGCAGCCCAGGACGATGGCGCCGACGCGCTGATCGACGATGGCTTGGATCGATTGGTCGACCAGCTTGTCGACCAAGACGCTCTGCTCGTGCAAGTCCAGCACGGCCATATCGACGTGGCGCAAAGACACCACTCGTTCCTTGAGCCCGGCCTTGGCGATCAGCCCGTCGATCAGCGAGACGACGTGCGGCAGCACGGTCACGATGCCGATGCGGTCGGCCAAGCCCAGGGCGGCGTGGACGGCGGGCTCGAAGCCACCGCAGACGGGGATGTCGACGCACTCGCGGGCCGCCCGCACCCCAGGGTCGCCGAAGCAGTCGATGAAGACGGCGTCGAAACCGTCGGCCTGGGCCCGCTGGCAGCGCTGGACGATCTCCGGCGCGGCCAGCGCCTCGTCGTATTCGCCCTCGATCGAACCGGGTCCGTGGGTCAGCCACTGGGAGACGACCTCGGTGTCGGGCAGGAGATGTCGGGTGACGTAGGCGGCGACCTCGGCCGTCCACAGATTGGTCGTGATGGGGATCAGGTCGAGGATCCGCATGGGTCGTCCTTCCTTCGTTGGAGCGCTAGGCGTCTGACCTGTCGACGGGTCAGACAAGCCCGGCTGGGGTTGTCTAGGTGATGACTTTGACGGCCCGGCAGGCCAGGTGCAGGGCTAGCCGGGTCTCCGGGTCGTCCAGATCGACGGCCAAGAGTCTGGTGATGTGGGCCATGCGTTGGGCCACGGTGTTGCGGTGGATGCCCAGGATGGCGGCGGTCTCCTGCTGCGAGCCACCGCTGTCCAGCCAGGTCGCCAGCGTCGTGACGAGCGTCCCCTCCGGCGCTCCCAAGGGGTCGAGCAGACCCTGGGCGGCGGGGGTGAAGACGTCGGTGTGGGTCAGCGCCAGCAGCAGCTGGGCCAGCCCCAGCCGGTCGATGTGGACGAAGTGCCCGCTGGCCGGGCGGGTGACGGCGATCCGGGCGGCGTCGGTGGCCTGGCCCAGGGACTTGACGAAGCCGGCGGCGCCGGGCGCCAGGCCGCCCACGCCGATCGCCGTCGGTAGGACGGACTGGAAGGCTCGTTGGGCTCGCCGGATGGACGCGCTGATCCGCTCGATGGCGCGGGTCGGATCGACGCTGAAGGACAGCCAGGCCATCCAGCCGTCGGTTTGTTCCACGGCCCTCAAGGGCAGGCCCTGTTCGGCGAAGGCCGCTAACAGGTCGTCGCGCAGGGAGATGGTGGCCCCCTCGCCGAGAGCGATCAGCCTGAGCCCGACGTGCCAGCCGCGCAGGTCCCAACCGGCCGCCAGGGTGCGGCGGAGCAGATTGTCCGAGGGCTCCAGCCCGGCTTCCAGGACCTCGGACAGCAGCGCCGCCCGGGTGCGCGAATCGCGCTCGTGGATCATCTGCATCGAGGCCAGACGCTGGGCCGCGGCGGCTTGCACGACGGCCAGGCCGCAGGTCATGACCTCCGCCGCCACGGCGTCGCCGCCCGGCAGGGTCACGCCCAACCAGACGTCGCGCCCGGTCAGCTCCACCCGGCGGGCGATCAGCCGGACACCGGAAGGCAAGACAGCGTTGAAGGAGACGGTGGACTTGGACAGGGGCAGCTCCAGCACGGCCTGATCCTTCTTCGGCCAGGCGACCTCATGGAAGAGGCCTCTGCCTTTGGCGTCCAAGAGCAGGAAGTCACGGCCGGCGACCTGGGAGGCCGCCTGCAGCAGACTCTCCAAGTCGGACCCGGCGTTCGGCAGGGCCGCCACCAGAGCCTTGGTCAAGGCGCCGATCTGAGTGTCGACGGGGGAGTGCAGCGCTTCATGGACCAGGACGCTGAGCCGCCAGGGGTCGTGGCTGAAAAGGACGGACAGGTCCAAGCGTTCCGCCACCGAACGTGAGCCCCGGTCTAGCGGGCCGGGGCGGAACACCACCGCGACGACCCCGGCGTCGCCGCAGCGGCGCAAGAAGGCGTCCATCGGCCAGCCCGCTGGAGGCGGGGCGTCCAGCACGATCACGAGGTCGCCCGGGTGTCCCGCCGCCGTGATGTCGGCGCCGGCCAGGAGCCCGACGACACCGCTGATCCGCTTCTGAAGGTCGCCCGCCACCAGCTCCAACGGGTCGCTGGGGCCGGTCAGCCGCTGGATCGAGCCGAGATCGACGCTCATCCATCCACCTGCCCAGGTCCGCCCTGGCTGGGAGCGGCCTCGATCGACGCCGCCCAAGGGATGGGGTCCTGATCGAGGCCGAAGGCGCGGGGGCTGACCCGGTCCAGCCGGTCCGGGCTCCGCTTCCACCAGAGCGGTCCCTCCAAGGCCACCACGGCCACCTCCAGGCGGGGACGTAGTTCCTCCGGCCGGATCAGCCGGCGCAGTCTGGGATCGACCACGATGAGCAGATCGGGGCAGGTCACCGCCACCTGCCCGTCGATGGTCGCCAGCAGGTATTCGTTCTGATACTCCACCCGCACGATCCGCCCGCTGGCGCTGTCGGTCAGATAGACGTTCCCGCCTCCGAAAGCGCCTTGGCGGGGATGGCGCAGGACCTGCTCGATGGCGCCGCTGCCCAGCCACCGGCCGGACAGGGCCTGGGCGATCTGGGGTCCCCGGGCCCAGACCGGCAGCCGGCGTAGAGCCTGACCCAGCGACAGGGCCCGGCTGACCGTGCCGGTCACGACATGCCCGCGCAACTCGTCCAGACCGAAGGGCCGGGTCACCAGCAGGCCCCAACCGCCGCAGGCCGGTAGGGCGGCCCGCATGATCCGCTCGACCGACTCGGCCGAGGGAGAGTCGACCAGCAAGGCCTCGCCCGAGGGGGTGACGAGCGCGGCCGGGCCGAAATTAGGTGAGCTGGCCAGGGTGGATTGCTGAATGGTGGGCAGGGCCCGACCCATCAGGTCGGCGTCGAACAAAGGCAGGTGTTCGACCAGGGCCAGGTAGGCCGCGTAGGGGCCGTTCATACCAGCCGTCTCCATCGGCACGATGACCGTCGGCGCCGGTTGGCCCAGACGGGTCAGCAGCTCCTTGGCGACCTGGAACTCACGGCCGGAGGGCAGGCGTTCGGCGAAGACGGAGGGGCCGCCCATGGCGCCGATGGCGCAGACTTGGGCGTCCGCCGGCAGGCTCTGGAGCAGGGGCAGATGACTGGTTTTGAGCAATTCGGTCAAGGCCGCCGTGATCGGGGTCGGCGTTCCACCCCCGCCGGAGCCGAGCACTTCACAGCCGCATTCGTAGTCGGCCAGGGCGTCCAAGCTGAGGGCCGGATATCCCATTCCGTCATTGTTCCATGCGGACACCGGCGCGATCGTCCCCGCTGCCCCTGGCAAGGTGATCCATTCCTCAGGCGTCAGGCCTACAACGAGACCTGGTTCCAACGCACCGGGTCGATGTCGTAGCCGAAGTACCTCGGACCGACCAGCGCGATGCCCTCGGGGGTCTGCCAACGGCTGTCGCAGGGGGCCGCCAGCAAGGCGATGCGATGCCCGAAGCGCATGGACTCGGTCGTGATCGGTTCGCCGGTGTCGACGTCGAGACAGATCAGCAGGTCGGGGGCGGTGGCCAGGACGACGCCCTGGCGGGTGGCGATGATGTGCTCGTTCTGGAAATTGAGCGTCAGGGTGGCGCCGGCGTCGTGCTCCAAGCCGGCCAGTTTGGCTTCGCCCCGGGCGAAGCCGGCCGTGGTCCGGCGGACCACGTCGACGACCTTGCCCAAGTGGAGCAGCCGGCCGCCCAGGACCTCGGCCACGGCCGCCACCGGATCGGTGTGGGCCGCCCGGGCTTGGCGCACCGCCCGGCCCAAGCGGACGCAGAGGGACAAGGTCCCAGCCACGGCGGACGTTTTGGCCTGGTCGCCCCGCATCGGATAGAGCGAGACGATGGCGGCCGCCCCCATCTCCACGGTCGCGACACGGGCCAATCGCTCGGCCCACAGGTTGGACACCGTGTTGAAGATGCCGGCGTTGCCCTTGTCGTCCGTGATCGACATGGGCGTGGCCGGGATGTCGAACAGGGTGGCGGTCACCATCTGCAATTCGGGGAAGGCCCGGCCCATGAAGTCGCCGTCCAGCAGCGGCAGTCCCATTTGGGCCGCCGCCACGATCGGGATGGTGGAGTTGACGCCGCCGGCCTCCATGCAAGCGATGTGGGTCGGCTGGACGCCGAGGTATTGACCCAAGGCCTCGACCGCCACCACGAATTGATCGACGCTGGGCAGTTTCTCGATCATGACCGTGGGCGCGCCCATCATGGCCACGGGCAGGATCTGGGCCTGGTCGGGCAGGTCGGCCGGGGCCACCAACTCGACTGGACCCAAGCTCTCCAGCGCTTCCAAGGCCATCAGCTGGCCGATGTAAGGATCGCCGCCGCCGCCGGTGCCGAGGATGGCCGCGCCTCGGGCCAGATCGGCGATGTCAGCGCTTTCGATCCGGGCGATGTCGCTCATCGGGCTCCCTCCATCACCAATTCGCCGACCGCCTTGACCCGGATCCGGGTCGCGTTGCCCGGCACGTAGGGCAATGGCACCTCGTCGAAGTCGACCACCTGGACGGCGCTGGGGCTGGCCCCGGCCGCCACGGCTTTGTCGATGGCTTCGGCTTTGGCCTCCTCCACGATGCGGTCGCGTTGGCCGTCTGGAATGGCGTAGACCCGGTCGACCTCGCCTGAGACTTGGGCGATGGCCGCTCCGATGGCGTTCGCCACCTCGAAGTGCTGGGGGCGATGGACCTGGCCCAGCTCGGGCAATTCATCCGGCAGCAGGATCGACCCGCCGCCGACCGCCACCACCGGCAGAGGCTCGGCCGAGATACGCATCCGCTCGACCGCGTCGGTGATGGCCTGGGCCACCGTCGCCAGCGCCGCCTGAGCCGCGCGCCGGTCCAAGCTGGCCACCAGGGCCGGGTCTCCGACGGCGGCGTAACCCAAGGCCACGGCGGCGTCGGTGGCGGTGAACTCAGTCCCGCCGAAGACCAGCGCCCGTTCCGTCAACTGATAACCCACGGAAGCCGGCCCGACCCGGCGGCCGTCGGCTTGGACCTGCGACCCGCCGCCGATGCCGATGGACAGCACGTCCGGCATGCGGAAGTTGGTCCGCACCCCGGCCACCGTGACCTCGCCGGTGGCCTCGCGGGGGAAGCCCTTGTTCAAGACGCCGATGTCGGAGGTGGTGCCGCCGATGTCGATGACGACGCAATTGCCCAGCCCGGACAGGGCGGCGGCGCCACGCATGGAATTGGTCGGACCCGAGGCGAAGGTGGCCACGGGGTACTGCCGGGTGTAATCGATGTCCATCAACGTGCCGTCGTTCTGGCTCAGATAGACCGGGGCCGCGATGCCGTAGTCGCGCACGGCCCCGATCAGGGCGTCCGTGATCTGTTGGGCCAACTCGCGCAGGGCGGCGTTGATGATGGTGGCGTTCTCGCGTTCGAGCAGGCCGATCCGACCGATCTCATGCGACAGCGAGATCGCCACGTCGCCGCCGAACTGGTCGGCCACGATCTCGGCCGCTGCTTTCTCGAACTCGGTGTTGATGGGGGAGAAGACGCTGGAGATCGCCACCGACCTGATCCCGTGGGCCGCCATGTCGTCGGCTTGCCGTTTGATCTCGTCCCGGTCGAGCTCGGCGATGTGACGGCCGTCGAACTCATGCCCGCCGTGGGCCAGGTAGGTGCGGGCCTGGAGGGCTTCGACCAATGACTTCGGCCAGCCCACCAGGGGCGGCAGCGAGGCCGTCGCCGGCAGTCCCAAGCGCAGCGCGGCGGTCGGGGCCAAGCGGCGGGCTTCGATCAGGGCGTTGATGAAGTGGGTGGTGCCGATCATGACCGCGCTGATCTGGTCGGGCGCGAATTGACATCGCTGGCCCAGGGTGTCGAGCGCGCTGACGATGCCGAAGGTCACGTCTGGGCTGGTCGGCTGCTTCACTCCGGCCAGGACGGCGCTGCCATCGAGCAGCACCGCGTCCGTGTTGGTGCCGCCGACGTCGATTCCGATTCGCATCAAACGACCGCCGGTCCAGCCGCTGGCTCCCTCGCCTGTTCGGTCGGTGACTGACCGACGCTCTTGAGCAGATTGGCCTTGCCCGCGATGAGGTAGAGCAGGAAGGCGGCCACCACCGCGTTGATGGCGCCGAGGCCCCAGGGCACGAACTGGGCGATCAGCGAGCTGACCAACCAGATCACCAAGGTGGCCGGCACCCAAGTGGGCGCTGTCTCAGGCAAGGCGCCGGATTGGCGCGTCGCCTCCAGGGCGGGCCGCCACTTCTTGACCACGAAGTACTCCGCCAAGATGATGCCGACGATGGGCGGGAAGGTGACCGACAACAGGCTGAGGAAGCCAGTGAAGTAGTTGAGGATGCCGAAGGCGGCTAGAACCGTGCCGATGACGCCGATGATACCGGTGATGAGCGGGCGGCTGACCTTCTTGTGGAAGACCGTGTCGATGAAGTTGACGATGCCGAGGCCGCCCGAATAGAGGTTCCAGTCGTTGATCTTGAGGGTGCCGAAGACGATCACGACGATGCCGACCCAGCCGACCGAACTCATGATGATGTTGTTGATGTCGGCCGACTTGACGGCATGCGCCAACAGGACCCCGGACAATCCGACGGCGTACTCGCCCAAGGTGATGCCGACCACGGTCTGCTTGACCACGTCGGCCCGCGTGCGGTTGTACCGGGTCATGTCCGGAGTGATGACGGCGCCGGCGATGAACGACCCCGCCACCAGGGTGACCCCACCCAAGAAGGGCATCGGTTCGCCCGGCGGGGCCTCCGACATCAATTGACTGATCGAATGCTTGTTCAGCTCGGCGATGACGGCCCAACCGACCAGGACGATGAAGACGGGCACGGTGACATTGGCCACCCATTGCATGCCGAGGAAGCCCTTGAGCACGACGGCGGTCACCAGCAGGCCGAAGATGAGGGCCCAGGCCCAACCGGGCAAGAAAGGCATCAGGGCGTTCAGGCCGGCCGCCGACACGCCGGACTGGATGCCGAACCAGCCGATCAAGGAGATGGCCAGGATCAAGCCGATGACGGCCGAGCCGGCCGAGCCGAAGCCGACCCAGCGGGCCAGGACGGAGGTGTTGAGACCTTCCTTGACGCCGATGAAGCCGACGAAGATCATGAACAGCTCCAAGATGACCGCTCCCAGAGTGATGGCCCAGAAGGAGCTCCAGAAGGTCATGGTGAAGCCCAGGGCCGAGCCGAGCAGGAATTGCGACAGGGCCGAGATCTGGCCGAAGCGCTGCACAGCCACCTGGAACCAGCCGTAGCGGGCGCTCTGGGGGACGCGGGACAGGGGATAGTCGTTGGAGCCGCTAGGGGCGTCAACCGCCACGGCAGCCTTGGGTGCGTCGCTCATGGGCGAGCCTCCTGACGGGTTGGGACCGGGATCGCTAGCAACCTAACCAGTCAGAAACAGGCTCGCCTATGGGCCGAATGTCGTCACATCCCGGTGACAGTGTGCGGTATGCACATAAGAGTGGCTACGACCTTGGAGCTGAGGCCTGTCGGCGCTGATCGGCCCCGCGTGACACTATGGTTCTGTGGGCCAAGGCCAAGCCAATCTGGAAGCCTCGACGTCGAAGGAGGAGAAATGACCTACGAGCCGTTTCCGGCCTTCGCCGACTGGTCAGTCGATTTCGACCCATCGGTGGTGGAGGGCTACGCGTCTCGTTTGAGACGGATCAAGGCGGCGGCCACCCCTGAAGCCCGGCGTCAAGCCCTGACGGTCGCGACTCGTTACGCGGCGGTGGACACGGGTGCCATCGAAGGGCTCTACACCACCGATCGTGGTTTCACAGAGACAATCGCGCGGCGAAGTGAATTCTGGCGACAGGCTCTCGACCAGAAAGGTGAACGAGTCAAGCGGTCTATCGAGGACGCTCTGGCCGGCTACGACTATGTGTTGGACGCGGTGACCGGCTCCACTCCGATCAGTTCTAAGTGGATCCGTGAGTTACACGCCGTGATCACGAAGCACCAGTCGACTTACACGGTCTACGTGCCTGGCGTCGGTCAGCTTCGGGAGGATCGGCGTCCACTGCCTCATGGCGAGTACAAACAGTTCCCCAATAATCCGACCAGCGCGTCAACCGGGCGGCTGCACCACTACGCGCCACCTGAGGACACGGCCTCCGAATTGACTCGTCTCATGGATGAGTTGGGTTCGGACCGTTTCCAAGTGGCCCATCCGGTCGTTCAGTCCGCCTACGCCCACTACGCCTTCAGCTGTGTCCACCCTTTCGCTGATGGGAACGGGCGCGTAGCGCGGGCGTTGGCCAGTGTCTATCTGTACCGCGCTCCCGGTGTGCCGCTGGTCATCTTCGCTGATCAACGTGGCCTCTATATCGACGCGCTGGAGGCAGCTGACGCGGGACGGCCGAGCGCTTTCGTGCGCTTCGTGGAGGCTCGAGTGATCGACGTCATCGGTCTGTTGGAGCAATCCATGGCGGTTCAACCGAGCCAGGCGGTGTCCGCCTCCGATCTGAACGCTCTCGCGCCTTCACTTCCCAGTGAAGAGATAGTGTTATTGTCAAAACTGGTTCTGAGTCTTTGTTCCGACAGTCTGCGGGAGGCGCTTGGCCGTGCCAATCTCGATCCTAGTTTTCATGCTCGTGTGCTCGCGGTCTCATACGGCCCCATAGACCTGGACACGTCGTTCTCGTGGAGCTTTCCCATTCCGTCAGGCTACGCTCCGGTGAACTCGCATTCGTGGGTGGCGATATACGCGAGAACCGGACCGGCTCAGGAGACTCGACCGCTTTTGTCGCACATCATCGCCATGGAGCGGCGAACGCCATCTCCAAGACTGCTCGTCGTGGCCGACGACGGCACGGCCCCTCTCGAGGTGTTGGAAAGAGATCTTAATCCGGTGCAGACCACGGCTTTCAGTCTGAAATTGAAAGCTTGGGCCGACGGCGCGGTGCAGCGGTTCATGGAGCGGCTTCGAGGCGCTCTGGTCTAGATCGGTCGCCCAGGCCTTCGGCTTGGCGGAGGGGACGAGCTGTTCTACCTGGAGCGGGTCCGCTACCCGCTGGCCGAGAACGCCCGCCCGGCCATGTACCACTACGCCTGGACTCGGCCGGAGTTCGCGGCCAAGATCGACTCGCGCCGCCTCATCACAGGCCGTTTGACCGACCTGCTGCGTGAGGCCGGGGCCATAGCGGCCGTCATCCGGGAGAATCTGTCCGCCGTCGCCGCCACCGCCACGGAGGCCCATGAATTGGACATCGCCACCGGCTCGCCGCTGCTCCGTCTGGAGGAACGCCGTTACGACGCCGAGGAATATCTCTTCACGCTGGCGCGCTTCCTCATCGTCCCGTCGTTCCTCCAACTGGAGTTCGAACACACACCCGGCCCGGCCGACGGCGGGTAGAACAGGACCGCCGACGGCCGGACCTAGGTGTCATGGGGTCACTCGGAGACGGTCCAACCGCCGTCGATGACCAAGTCGTGGCCGGTGATGCTAGCTGACAGATCCGAGGCCAAGAAGACGACGGCGTGGGCGATGTCCTCTGGTCGCATCATCCGCCCTAATGGAATATTACTTGTGATCGACTCGTACCAGCCTGGTCGGTCGAGGTTGTGGCGGGTCATTTCGGTTAGGACGTAGGCGGGGCTGATGGAATTGGCTGTGATGCCGTGCGGTCCGCCGGCCACGGCGAATGTTCTGGTCAAGGCTGTCACGGCCGCCTTGGTGGCGTCGTAGATGACGTGACGGCCGTCGTGTTGGAGCGCTCGGGTCGACGACAGGTTGACGATCCGGCCGCCGCCCTGGGTCAGCATGATCCGGTAGGCGGCCTGGGAGCAGAAGAAGAGACCTTTCAGGTTGACGTCTGAGAGCAAGTCCCATTCTTCCTCCGTGACCGCCTCGATCGGGGTCCGGTTGGCCAACCCGGCGGCGTTGATCAGGACATTCACAGCGCCGTAGTCGTTCGCGATCTGTTCGAAGGCTTGGGCGATGGCGGCGACCGAGCGGACGTCGCAGCCATAGCCCCGGCCAGTGCCACAGGCCGTGGCCGCGGCGTCCGCCTTGGCCTGGTCGACTTCGATCAAGGCCAACTCGGCTCCGGCCTGGGCTAAGCCCGAGGCGATGGCTTGACCGAGGCCGCCGGCGGCTCCCGTGATGACGCACACTTTGTTCTCGAGCGGCATGGTTCACCCCTGGTAGGCGGGGAGGACGCCTAGGGCGCGTAGTTTCTCCAGTCCTTCGATGATCTCGACCACCCCTTGGGAGCCGATGATCTCGACCCCGGCCAGGAGGAAGGCGTAGGCGTTCTGGGCTCTGGGGAACTTGACTCCTGAGACCTTGCAACCGGTCCCGCTGCCTCGGAGTTGGTCGAGGACGATGGCGACTTGTTCCATGTTCGGCCCTTGGAATTGGCCGGTCGAGGTTTTGACCCAGTGGATGTCGGCTTCGACGACCAGGTCGCAGGCTTGGCGGATTTTGTCGTCGGTCAGGAAGCAGACCTCGATGATGGTCTTGCGTTCGACCTCGGCGGCCAGGCTGGAGAAGAGGCGGAGCTCCTCACGGACTTGGTCGACGTGATCGCTCATGAGGGCGCGCCAGTTCATCGAGAAGTCGATGGTGGTGGCGCCTTTGGCCAGGACGTCTTCCACCGCTTTGGCTTTGGCGGCGGGGCAGTCGGCGCCCATGGGGAAGTTGATGCCGGACCCGACCAGTATGCCTGTGCCGGCCAATCCGGCCGCGACCTGCGGCAGCCACTGCTCGAAGACCAGATAAGTCCGCAACTGATATCGCTTGGCGAGGTCGATCCAGCGGTCGACCTCGGCTGGGCTGAGGACGTCGGGCGTCCACAGTTCGAGGTGTTGGGCCACACTGGTCGGGGTGGCTGTCTGAGCGTTGAAACGCATGCTGATTCCTTTCTAGGCGTAGATGGTCGAGGTGAGGCCTTGGTAGGCGCCCTCGAAACGTTCGTAGGCTTCTTCGTAGGGTCCGGCGAGTTTGGGATCGGGCTCGTACGTCGTAGCCATCTGGACGGCGTTGTCGACGGCCTCGTAGGCGTCTTTGTAAGTGCCCGTGCCGACTCCGGCGAAGAGAGCCGCGCCCAGGCAACCGTTCTCCGTCGTCGACAGAACGGTGACGGGGCGCTGGTAGATGTCGGCTTGCATCTGGACCCAGAGCGGCGACTTGGCCGCGCCGCCGGTCAGCCGGATGTCGCCCACCTTGAGGCCCGACTTGCTCTGAGCCAGGAGGACCTCCTTCTGCTCGTAGCAGATGCCCTCCATGACGGCTCGGGCCATGTCGTCACGGGATGTCGACATCCGCATACCGGCCAAGGTGGCTTTGGCGTTCGGTCCGACCGTGCCGCCGGCCCGGCCTTGCAGGAAGGGCAGGAAGGTGACGCCGTTGGCCCCGGGCGTGGAGCGGGCGATCTGAGCGTTGATCATGTCGTACGGGTCCAGTCCGGTGGAGCGCCCGGCCGCCACTTCTAATTGGGCTAGGTTGTCCCGGAACCAGCGGTAGGAGCTGGCCGAGGCGGGGGAGGATCCTTCGATGGTCCAGGTGTTGGGGCCATGTTCGAAGTAGGTGTGGGACTTGACCATCAGCATGGAGTCCTCGGGATCACGGATCGGCTGGTCGGAGCAGATGTAGCAAGCTCCGAAAGTGCCCATGACGATGGTCGTGTCACCTTGGCGGATCAGGCCGCAGCCGTAAGAGGAGCAGTCTTGGTCCATCGCCCCGACGCAGACGGCGCAGCCGACCGGCAGACCGGTCAGTTCGGCCAGCGTCGGCGTGATCTGGCCGACCACGGTGCCGTGGGGCACTCGTTCGCCCCGCTTGGACGGGTCCATGCCGAAGACCTCGAAGATCGTCGGACTGTAGTCGTGGACGTCAGCTTGGGCGAGGCCTTCCCGGCAGATCGAGGAGGAGTCGGAGAACCAGCCGTCGGCGCCGAACTGGTGTAGGAAGAACTCTTGGTTCGTCACGAAACGGGCGGCCCTCTCGTACAAGTCCGGCTCATGTTTTTGCAGCCAGACGTGTTTTGCCACCGGATTGAGCGGGTGGTGCATGTCCCACCCCGTGATGTCGTAGAACTGGCGCGGTGTCATCAGCTGCTCCATCTGGCCGAACATGGACACGCCGCGCACGTCCTGCCAAGAGATGAAGTTGCCGATGGCCTGGCCCTGGTCGTCGACCAGGCCGATGACCGCGCCTTGGGAGCTGAGGCCGATGGCGATGATCTCGGAGGCGTCGACGCCAGACTTGGCGATGGCGGCTTTGACCGAGGCGTAGAGGGCGGGTGTGATCTCGGCGTCGGACTGTTCGACGAAGCCTGGTTTGTCGGGGAAGTAGACGCAGGAGTATTCGCGGTAGTCGCTGCCGATGAGATTGCCGGCCAGGTCGAAGACGCAGGTTTTGCAGCCGGTGGTGCCTTCATCGAGTCCGACTAGGTAATGGCCCATGGGATTTCCTTTCGTTGGGGCACGTCAGTGTGCCGGGTGAGGTTGGACGGAGAGAGGGTGAGAGTCGCGCCGGTGTGACCGCCAGTCCGACCGGGCCGGCGCCGGTGGCGTCCTCGACCTCGCAGGTGAACACGACTGAGGCGAAGGTCGAGCGCTGGCGCTTGTGAGTGAGCCGATTGAAGCGTTGAGACTGGCCAGAGTCGATACGGCGGCGGGGGATTTAGACGGCGGCGCTGACAACGCCCCGACGGTGATTGGGCTGTTCAGCCCAGCGTTGTCAGGACGGGCGGCGTCTAGACTCCGGTCACGCGGGTGGCGTCGGTGAAGACGCGGCTCACAGGTCTGAGGCTCGCCCTGATTGGGCGCAGTGGGTCGGCCTGGGGCGGGTCGTCTAGAGGCTGACCGAGCCCCCCCCCCCCCTGTGATTGCAGGCAGCGTCCCAGACCGAGTGGCTCTGGAAGCAGGAGACGCCCCAGAGCGCACGAAACGACCATGATGGCCCTGGTGGGGCCGACGGCGACATCTCTCCATGTGTACTTCTTCAGTGAGGGCCGGCCGACGTCATCGTTGACTGGCTCTGGTAGCTGAATGCCCAGACCGGCAGCCTAATGTATAGACATGTGTAGATGTCAAGGGGTCGATGGGATCCCAGTCGTCATTCTCGTCCTCGGTCCGGCCGTCGGCGCCTGGTTCTGATCGTCAGAGCGACTCGGTCAGGATGGCCTCGAAGTCAGACGGAGTCAGCGAGACGGGGTTGCCCTTGCTGCTGGAGGAACGGGCCGAGGCTTCGGCCAGGGCCGGGATCTGGGCTTCGGTCAGTCCATACGAGGCCAGGCCCTCGACCCCCAACAGAGCGGCTGTCTGGGCGAACCATTCGATGCCGGCCTCGGGCGTCCGCCGCCCGGTCAGGAGGTAGCCGACTTCGGCGTAGCGCTCCTCGACTGCGCGGGGGGCCTGGCCGGCCCGGGCGGCGGCCAGATTGTGACGGCAGACCGCCGGCATGACGGCGGCCGTGATGGCTCCGTGAGGAGCGCCCAACAGGCCGCCGGCTGGAGCGGCGATGCCGTGGGCGGCTCCCAGCTTGGCGTTGGCCAAGCAGAGTCCGCTCAGGAGCGAAGCCAGAGCCAAGTCGGTGCGGGCGGCCAAGTCGGAGCCGTCGGCGTAGGCCCGTCTGAGGCTGCGGCCCGATCGGGCGATGCCGGTACGGGCGAAGCCATCGGTCAGCGGATTGGCGAAGGGGGTGACGAAAGGCTCGACGCACTGGACCAGGGCGTCGAGGCCGGAGTGGGCCGTGACGGCCGGCGGCAGGTCGAGGGTCAGAGCCGGGTCGACCAAGGCGACGCGCGGCAGCATCGTAGTTGAACGCAAGGAAACCTTGACGCTATGTTCCGGCGCGGCCAGGACGCCGTTGGCCGTCACCTCGGAACCCGTGCCGGAGGTCGTGGGGACGGCCACGACCGGCAAGGCGGGCCGGCTCAGCGGCTGCCCGGCGCCGATGACCTCGGCGTAGTCGAGCGGATCGCCGCCGTTGCTGGCCAAGGCGGCGATGATCTTGGCCGTGTCGAGGACGGACCCGCCGCCCAGGCCGACCACGACGTCGGCCCCATGGCTGAGCGCCGCGGCCAGCCCGGCCCGGGCGATGTCGAAGGTCGGCTCCTGGGCGACGGCGAAGACGGCTGAGTCGGTCAGCGAGCCCGTCACGGCGGCCAGCCGCTGGGGCCGTCCACCCGTCACGACGAGCGGACGGGCGCCGAGCCCGGCCACCAGCTGGGGCAGTTGGGCGACGCGCCCGGCTCCGAACTCGATCCGGGCGGAGGTGGCGAAGACGAAGGATTCCATGTCCCTATCCTGCCCCCTCCACCCCCTTCCGTCCGGGGGTGGGGCGCCCAGATGGCGACGAAGAGGCCCGTCCGAGAGCGGCGCAGGACACTAGACAGGAGGGTATTGACTTGACGTTCTTTGCAAGTGCCAAATATAGTAGGCGTAGGCCAATACGGAAACGTGATCAGGCCAGTACGGGAACGCGATGAAGGGAACTCCCGTGAGCGAACGCCGAACTCAAATACTGAGTCTTCTCCAGTCCGAGGAGTCGATCCGGATCGCCGATCTGTCTCGCCTCCTGGGGGTCAGCCGGGAAACAGTGCGCAAGGACCTTTACGATTTGGCGGCCGAGGGCTTGCTGACGACCGTGCGCGGCGGCGCGGTGCTGACAGCCTCGAACGCGGAGACCGCCTACGACCTGCGCCTCGGCGCCCGGCGGGAGGAGAAGCGACGGATCGCCCGCCTAGCGGCCAGGCTGGTGTCGCCGGGGGACACCGTTTTCCTCGACTACGGCACGACCACCTTCGCCCTGGCCTCGGAGCTGTTGCGCTTCGAAGAACTCACCGTGGTCACGAACTCCCTTCCCATCGCCCAATTGCTGGCCGGCAAGCCATCTATCCAGGTCATGCTGCCCGGCGGACTGGTCCGAGGGACGGAGAACTCGCTGTACGGGCCCTTGGCGGCCCGCAACCTGCGTCAACTCCACTTCGACATCGGCTTCTTCGGCTGCGTCGGGGCTGATCCGGTCGTGGGCTTCACCAATCCGAACCCGTTCGAGTCGGAGACGTCGGCCCAGGCCATGGAGCGTTGCGGGGTCGTCGTCATGGTGGTGGACCACTCCAAGTTCGGCGTCGTGGCGGCCCACGTCACGGCTCCGGCCGACGGCCCCGATCTCCTGGTCACGGACGACCTGGCCCCTCAGCCGACGCTGCGTGACTTCGAGTCCCGCCAAGTCACGGTCCATCTGGCCGCCGCGGCCGAAGCCGGACCCTCGCCGCAGGAGCCCTGACCATGGAACTCGACCCTCGACTCCTCTTGCCCCACTTGGCGATCGCCAGCCAGGAGGACCTCTTCGCTCACGTCGCCCGTCTCCTCCGGGACCTGGGTTTCGTCGGGGCGACGTACCACGAGGCCCTACTGGCCCGTGAAGCGGTCTTCCCCACCGGCTTGGCCGTTCCGGCCGGCGGCGTGGCCCTGCCCCACACCGACGCCAGCCACGTCCGGCGTGACGCCCTGGCCGTCGTCACCTTGATCAGGCCGATCCTGTTCGCGCCCATGGGCGGCGACGCCGCCGACGAGCCCGTGGCCGTCACAACTGTCCTGTTCCTTGTCGTGTCCGATCCCAGCCGCCAGGTCGACTCGCTCTCCCGGACCGTTCACGCCATCCAATCGGACGACTTCCTGCTCCGGCTCCAGGCGGCTGAGACTCCGGCCGGGTTGCACGCCGTCCTGACCAATCAGCTCGGCCTGAGTCGGCCAACCGCGCCGTCGCCTGACACCCACACCCACCCGAAGGAATGACCCGATGAAGCCCAAGAAAATTCTCGTCGCCTGCGGTGGCGCCGTCGCCACCTCGACCGTCGCGGCCGAATGCATCCGCCAACTGTGCGCCCGGCACGGCATCTCGGCCGACGTGCAGCAGTGCCGCATCCCCGAATTGACGACCAACCTACAAGGCGCCGACCTGATCGTGACCACAGCCAAGGTGGCCCAGGACTACGGCGTCCCGCTGGTCCACGGCATCGCCTTCATCTCCGGCGTCAACGTCGAAGCCACCGAGGCCAAGATCCTCGGCTTCCTGTCACCCGCCTGAAGCCCCTCTCCCCAGACCTACCAATAGAGCCAAGGAACACCTGAATCATGGAAGTCCTGAAGTACATCGTCGATCTCGGGCCGTCTGTCATGCTGCCCGCCATCATCTTCATCCTCGGCCTCATCCTCAGGCGGGGCTTCGGCCAATCCCTCGTCGCCGGACTCACCATCGGCGTCGGCTTCGTCGGCATCAATCTCGTCATCGGCCTGCTGACCGGCAGCCTCGGTCCGGCCGCCGAGGCCATGGCCGACCGTTTCGACTTCGGTCTCTCCGTCGTCGACGTCGGCTGGCCCGGCACGTCGCCGATGGTCTGGTCCTCCACCATGGGTCTGGCCGCCATCCCCGTGGCCATCGCTGTCAACATCCTCATGCTCGTGACCCGCGCGACCCGCGTCGTCAACGTGGACATCTGGAACATCTGGCACATGGCCTTCACCGGTGTCATCGTCCAACTGGCGACGGGCGACTTCGTTCTGGGGCTGGCCGGAGTCGCGGTCCACGCCATCCTGGCCTACAAGCTAGGCGACATGTTCGGCCCGGTGACCGATCGCTACTTCGGCCTCGAAGGCGTCGCCATTCCCCACGGCACCTCGGCTTACATGGGAGTGTTGGCCGCCCCCATCGACGACTTGCTGGGCAAGATCCCCGGCCTGAGGCGGATTGACATCACGACGGAAAAGCTGTCTCAGAAAGCCGGTGTGCTCGGCCAACCCATCGTCATCGGCACGATCCTGGGCCTCGTGATCGGGCTGCTGGCCGGTTACCCGGTCGGTCAGTCCCTCCAACTGGCGGTCAAGATGGGCGGCGTCATCCTGCTCATGCCGATGGTCGTGAAGCTGATCATGCAAGGTCTGCTGCCCATCGCCGAGTCCGCCCGGACCCAGCTCCAGAAGCGCTTCAAGAACGCCGAGTACCGGATCGGCCTCGACCCGGCCCTGCTCTTGGGCGATCCTCAGGTGGTGGCCGCCGGCCTCCTCTTCGTCCCCCTCTCTCTCGTCATCGCGGTCCTCATGCCCGGCAATGAGATCCTGCCCTTCGGCGACCTGGCCACGATCGGCTTCTTCGTCGCCATCGCCGTCGGCGTGCACAAGGGCAACATCTTCCGCACCCTCGTCTCAGGCAGCCTCATCATGGCGATCACGATCTGGATCGCCACGCACATGATCGATCTGCAAACCGCCTTGGCCCGCGAGGTCGGCCTGCTCGGCGAGGTCGGCCGGGTCGGATCGCTCGACCAGGGCGGCAGCCCCATCACCTACTTGTTGGCTAAGGGCGTCACGGGCCAGGTCGGCCTCGGTTTCGTCATCATCGCCGTCCTCTACGTCGGCGCCTTCGTCTACACCTTCATCAAGTACCGTCGCGGCACGTTGTACCGCGAGCCCAAGGTCGCCACCGACTCGGCGACGGCCCGATGACGGCCACTATGAGACTCCTGCAGGTCCAAGGGCCCCAGGACATGCCCCTAGTCAGGGCGCCGCGTCCGGCCCCTGGAGCCGGCGAAGTCCTGATCGCGGTCGCCTACTGCGGTATCTGCGGGTCGGACTTCCCGCGTTACTTCGACGGCGCCGTCCACGCCTTCCCCCAAACCCTCGGGCATGAGTTCTCAGGGGTGGTGGCCGAGACTGGACCAGGAGTCACGACCGTCGCCGTCGGGCAGAGAGTCGCCGTGGCGCCGTTGGTGCCCTGTCACGACTGCCCGCAATGCCAGGCCGGCCGTCCCTCGCTCTGCGCCCAGTACAGCTTCATCGGGTCGCGTCGCCAAGGCGCTTTAGCCGATTTCGTGGCCGTCCCGGCCCGCAATCTGGTGCCCTTGCCGGAGGAGGTCTCCTTACGGGACGGGGCGCTAGTGGAACCGCTCACGGTCGCCCTGCACGGCCTAGGCCAGATCCCTGCGGTCGAGGGCGCCAGCGCCGCCGTCTTCGGGGTCGGCGTCATCGGGCTCCTGACGGTGGCGGCCCTCAAGGCCCGGGGGGCCGGGCGGGTCGTGGCCGTCGACATGCACCCCGACAAGCTCGCCCTGGCCGCCCAGCTGGGGGCGGACGACACGGTCCTGGGGCCGGCGGTGGACTCTTTCTTCGCCGACGCTCCCGCCGTCCAACTGGCCATCGAAACGGCCGGCCATCCCGTCACTCAGGCCCAAGCCGTGGCCCACACCGGCGCCGCCGGTCAGGTGGTCTTCGTCGGCACCAGCAGCCGGGACGTGACCTTTAGGTCCGAGCAATTCGAACGCATCCTGCGTGGCGAACTGTCGTTGCGCGGTTCCTGGATGTCCTACACCGATCCCTTCCCGGGCCGGGAGTGGACCGACGCCGTCGCCATGTTGGCTCAGACGCCGGCCCTGGCCGCCCTGATCAGCCACGTCTACAGCCTCGACGACGGGCCGAAACCGTTCCTCGACATCCGCCAGGCCGGCGGCGGCCGGCTCAAGGCCTTGTACCGCGTCTCTCCAGACCTGGAGGCCCAGCCGTGACGGCCCGGCCCCGGGTCGTCGTGGTCACGCCCAATCCCGCCGTCGACCTGACTTACGAGTGCGCCGAACCCCACCTGGGCGAAGTCAACCGGGTCAGCCGGGTCATCCGCCGGGCCGGTGGCAAGGGGCTCAACGTCGCCTCGGTCTTAGTCCAGCTCGGCCTGCCGGTCCGGGCGACCGGTTTTCTGGGCGGTCCAGGCGGAGACGAGATCCGCTGTCTCTTGGCGGAGGCTCCCATCCAGCAGGAGTGGGCGCCCATCGCCGGGTCGACCCGCTCGACCACGGTGATCGTCGCGACCTCGACCACGACCGTCTTCAACGAGCCCGGCCCGGTCGTGACGGCGGCTGACTGGCGCGCTCTGACGACGCTGTCACTCGACGGCCTTCGCCCGGGCGACGTATTCGTCATGGCGGGCTCGTATCCGCCCGGGACCGCTCCGGCGGCAGTCATAGATCTCTTGTCCGCCGCCCGCGCGGCCGGCGCCAGGACCGTCGTCGACACCTCTGGCGCTTCACTGCTCGAAGTCGCCGCCTGGGCCGATCTGGTGAAACCCAATCGCGAGGAACTGGCTCAGGCCACGGGATCGGCCAGCCTAGAGGACGGCGTCCGCGTCCTCATCGAGGCGGGGGCCCGCGCGGTCGTGGTGTCCGCTGGAGAGGACGGCATGGATCTGTTTCTGCCTTCCTCAGCTGGGCTCCGTGGTTGGCACGCCGCACCGGCCCGCGTCGTCCAGGGCAACCCGACGGGAGCCGGCGACGCCGCCGTCGCGGCCTTGGTCGCCAGCCTGCTGGCCGACCCGACCGCGGGCCCGCTCCGCCCGGAAGCCCTGGCTCCGGCCGTGGCGCTGTCCGCCGCCGCCGTCCTCATGCCCGTGGCCGGGGCCGTCGACCTCGACGCCTACCGCCAGTTCTTGCCCAATGTGAAAGTGAGTTGATCCATGCCTCTCGTTAGCCTGGCCGGCCTCACGCTCCAACGCGCCGCTCAGCGGCGTGGCCTGGGGGCCTTCAACGTCATCCACCTGGAACAAGCCGAAACCTTCGTCGCCGCCGCCGAACGGGCCGGCCAGCCGATCGTCCTCCAAATCAGCCAGAACGCCGTCGCCTACCATCGGGCCCTGGCTCCGCTGGCTAGCGGCGCCCTGGCGGTGGCCCGGTCGGCCCGCGTGCCCGTCGCCGTCCATCTCGACCACGCCGAGTCCGTGCCTCTGATCGAGGAAGCGGTGCGGCTTGGCTTCAGCTCCGTCATGTACGACGGCGCCAGGCTTCCCTTCGCCGCCAACGTCGCCACCACGGCCGCCGTCGTCCGGTTCTGCCAGGCTAGCGGCGTCTCGGTCGAGGCCGAGTTGGGCGAGGTCGGCGGCAAGGACGGCGCCCACAGGCCAGGCGTGCGGACGGACCCAGCCGAGGCCCGGCGTTTCGTCGAACTGACCGGGGTCGACTTGTTGGCCGTGGCCGTCGGCTCGTCCCACGCCATGACGGAGCGGGACGCCACCCTCGACAGCGGACTGATCGGGCGTCTGGCCGAGGCTGTGCCCGTGCCCCTCGTCCTCCACGGCAGCTCGGGTGTGAGCGACGCCGGGATGCGAGCGGCCATTAGGGCCGGCATCACGAAGGTCAACGTCTCGACTCACCTCAATGTCATCTTCACCAGGACCGTGCGCGGCTTCCTAGACGGGAACCCGGCGGTGGTCGACACCAGGAAGTACCTCCGTCCCGCCGTCGACGCCATCGGCGCGGAGATCGAACGGCTCCTGCGCTGGTACGACGACGCGGCGGCCGACTCGCCCAGCCAACCCTGTCAAAACGCAGCCTGACGATCCATCACAACCGGCCTAGGAGGTCATCGTGCCCACCACCACTGTCACCATCGCCGCGGCGGTCGGACTGCACGCCCGTCCGGCCGCTCAGTTCGTCCAGGCCGTCAAGGCCGCCGGCCTCCCCGTCACCATCGCCAAACCCGGCCTGGACCCGGTCGACGCGGCCAGCATCCTCCAGGTCATGGCGCTGGGGGCCAAACACGGCGACACGGTCGAACTGGCCGTCACCGGCGACGGCGCCGAGGCCGCCTTGGCCGCCCTGGCCGACCTGCTGGCCCGAGACCTCGACGCGGAGTAGGGACCATGCCCACGATCCAGGGCATCGGTGTCTCCCCGGGCATCGCCATCGCTCCCGCCGTCGTCGTCGCTCCGGCCCTGGGAGTCGATCCCTCCGAGCCCAAGACGACCGATCCGGTGGCCGCCTCGGCTCAGGTCCGCCAAGCTTTGGACCAGGTCGCCAGTGCGCTGAGAGGACGGGCCGTCCATGCCTCCAGCTCCGCTCAAGCGGTTCTAGAGGCTGAAGCCATGATGGCCGAGGATCCCGGCTTGGCCGACGGCGTCGAGGCCCATCTGGCCCAGGGGCAGGGAGTGACGCTGGCCGTCCATGAGGCCGTCGAGGAATACGCCGTCATGTTCGAGTCGCTCGGCGGCTACATGGCCGAGCGTGTGACCGACCTGCGGGACGTCCGGGATCGGGTCATCGCCCGGCTGCGGGGGTTGCCCGAGCCCGGCATCCCCCAACTGAGCGGCCCAGCGGTGCTGATCGCCCGGGACCTGGCCCCGGCTGAGACCGCGCTGCTCAACCCCGAACTGTGCGTCGGCCTGGTCACGACCGCCGGCGGACCGACCTCGCACAGCGCTATCCTGGCCGCCCAATTGGGCATTCCCGCCATCGTCCAAGCCACCGGCCTGCACGTCGCCAGCGGCGTGACCGTGGCGGTCGACGGCGGGACCGGTGTCGTCACAGTCGACCCCACGCCCGCCGCGCGCGACGAGTTGTCAGCCAAGGACCTTCGCCGGCGGGCCGCCCTGACCACCAGCCAGGCCTTGGGCGCCACCAAGGACGGTGTCGCCATCCCGCTCTTGGCCAATATCGGAACCGTCGCCGACGCCCGCGCCGCCGCCGGCCGGGCCGTCGAGGGGGTCGGCCTATTCCGTACGGAGTTCTTGTTCCTCGGCCGCGCCGCCGTCCCCACCCTGGAAGAACAGACCGCCACTTACGTCGAGGTGTTCCAGAACTTCGCCGGCCGGCGGGTCGTCGTCCGCACCCTCGACGCCGGGGCGGACAAGCCGCTCAAGTTCGCCGACTTGGGCCCGGAGGACAATCCAGCCCTGGGCCGTCGTGGTTTGCGCTTGTCCCGGTTGCGGGAGGATCTGCTCGACACCCAGTTGGAGGCCTTGGCCGCCGCCCGCCGGGCCACCGGCGCCGACGTCCGAGTCATGGCGCCGATGGTCGCCCACCAGCCGGAAGCCGACTGGTTCGCCGCTAAAGTCCGCGCCGCCGGTTTGCCGCAGGCGGGCGTCATGATTGAAATCCCGGCCGCCGCGCTCAGAGCCGAACGACTCCTGACGAATCTAGACTTCGCCTCCTTGGGCACCAACGACTTGCAGCAGTACACGATGGCCGCCGACCGTCTCCAGGGCGGCTTGGCCGACTTGCTCAACCCGTGGGAACCGGCCGTTCTCGACATCGTCGCCGCCGCCTGCGACGGCGCTGAGAAAGCTGGCAAACCAATCGGCCTCTGCGGTGAAGCCGCCGGCGACCCGGCCCTGGCCTTGGTCCTAGTCGGATTGGGCGTGACCAGTCTGTCCATGGCCCCGGTCAAGGCGCCGGCCGTCCGCACCGCCCTCCAGGCCCACCGCTTGGCCGATTGCCAGCGTTTGGCGGCGGTGGCCCGTCAGGCGACGACCTGGGCGGAGGCTGAAACGGCCGTCCGGGCCGCCGCCGACCCTGTGCTCCAAGACCTCAGTTGATGGGCGATCCGACTGATCCCCCGCAGCCGTAGGATGTCTGGCCGTTGGTCATAACGTCACGCTGGTCAACAGATCCAATTGGCCGAGCCGCTCGTTAGCCCGCTAGAGGAATGCCGTGTGATCGACTGGAGACCGGAGAGCCGGTCCGCCCATCATGAAACGAAACGGCCCCGATTTCAGGAGATTTACCTAGTCGTAGGCTATTCGTGGTCTGTCTTACCTGGTGTCCGAGAGAGGACTTGAACCTCCATGCCCTTTAACGGGCACTAGCACCTCAAGCTAGCGCGTCTACCTATTCCGCCACCCGGACGAGTGGGCCATTCACTTAGGCCAAGCATGAACTATATCAATGACGGCGAGTTGGTGCGACGGCTGAGGCGGCCGGACCGGGACGCGCCGGGACGGCGGCGCGGGCTCCGGCCCGATGTCTCGGCGGGGACGGGCGGTGGACCCCGAGCCGAGCGTGGTCGGTGCGGTGGGCGGGCCCAGAGTAGGGCAAGATCGAGGCATGTCAGACATGGCGCATGAGGTCGTTCAGTTCACCAGCGATCTGATCCGGATCGACACCACCAACCCTGGCCCGGGGCTGGACGGGCCGGGGGAGCGAGTGGCGGCCGAGTACATCGCGGCCCGCTTGGACGAGGTCGGGGTCGCCTGTCAGGTCTTCGAGTCCGCTCCCAGGCGCACCAGCTTGGTGGCGCGTTGGGAGCCGGCCGGCTGCGACGCCAGTCTGCCCCCGCTGTTGCTGCACGGGCACACCGACGTGGTGCCGGCGGTCGCCTCCGACTGGACGGTCGACCCCTTCTCCGGCGCGGTCGAGGACGGCTACGTCTGGGGCCGGGGGGCGGTCGACATGAAAGATTTCGACGCCATGCTGCTGGCCGTGGTGCGCCAGCGGGTCCGCTCCGGCCGGCCGCCCCGGCGGCCCATCCGCTTGGTCTTCACAGCCGACGAGGAGGCCGGGGGAGTCCAAGGGGCGGTCTGGCTGGCCCGCCACCACCCCGAGCAGTTGGCCGATTGCGCCGCCGCCGTGGGCGAGGTGGGCGGTTTCTCTCTGACTTTGGACCGGACCCGGCTCTACCTGCTGCAGACGGCCGAGAAGGGGCTGGCTTGGATCAAGCTAGTGGTCGAAGGGACGGCCGGGCACGGCTCGATGCGCAACCTGGACAACGCCGTGACCGAGTTGGCGGCGGCCGTGGCCAAGCTGGGCTCGTACCGTTGGCCGCCTCGTATCCACCCGGCTCAGCAGGCCTTCCTGGACGCCGCCAGCCAAGCTTTAGGCGTCGAACTGACGGCCGATTCGCCGGAGGAGACGCTGGCCCGGCTGGGTTCGATGGCCCGTATGGTGGCAGCCACCATGGGCCATACCGTCAATCCGACCATGCTGGAGGCCGGCTACAAGGTCAACGTGGTGCCCGGCCGGGCCAGCGCCCAGATCGACGGCCGCTTCATACCGGGCCTCAGAGACGAGTTCTTCGAGACCGTCCAAGGCCTGGTCGGCCCCAAGGTCCGCCTCGAAGTCCTGCATGAGCAGGCCGGAGTCGAGGCTGACATGGACTCCGACCTGGTCGAGGCCATGCGGTCAGCCTTGCTGCGGCACGACCCGGCGGCCCAGGTCGTGCCCTATCTGCTGTCGGCCGGCACCGACGCCAAGGGCTGGGACGAGCTGGGCCTGCCCTGCTACGGCTTCGTGCCCTTGCGTCTGCCGGCCGAACTCGATTTCACCGGCCTGTTCCACGGCGTCGACGAGCGCGTCCCGGTCGAGTCCCTACGCTTCGGCTGCCGGGTCCTAGACGACTTCCTAGACCTGGCCTGAGCCAGGTCTAGGACTGTCACGCGAGCGGATAGTTACGACCGTTGTTCCGGTGGCGATTTCTAGCGGTCAACGCAACGTCGGGTTGATTTGATGGGGTTCAGCATAGGTGCGGGTGGGGTGGGAGTGTGTTTTGTCTTCTCGGGGTCGTGTGTGGGGCTGGTGGAGACGTGGGGTGGGGTGCGGCTGTCTGGGTGGTGGCGTTCTCTTGTGGCCGGCTGGGGTGGCGGGTCGACGGTTCGGGGGTTCCGGGGGTTGGGACGGCCCTTC
>JAISCA010000028.1 GCA_031265875.1 Propionibacteriaceae bacterium | reverse complement strand
ACCTGATCCGCCCCGAACACCACACCCCACCGCCGCCCAGGCCGCCGACCGAAGCCGAAACCACCGACTGGGACCCCACCGCCAGCGCCGAAGAAGGCCTCTGGGCCAGACGCGGCCGGACCGGCAGAAGCCGATGACCCCTCATCGTCGAGACACGCACAAGGGCAGACACACATTTTTGCCGATAACCCGCAATAACCCCGGCTATTTAGCCTTGGGCTAGGGATCGTTCCGGGGTTTTCACGTCTGACTCTATCTTCTGCCGAACTGTTCCGCCATCCCGCCCTCGCAAATCAAATGGCGGGGGACTTCCCCCGCCATGATGTGGACCTGGGTCTTTCGACCAGCCCAGATACGAGCGATTTTATCGCTTCGGAGCCGATGGTGATGGGAATGGTCGTGTCATCACCCCACCACCGACCTACGCCGAACCGTCGCCATCGCCTCATGGGTGGCCCCCGACGCGCCATTCCCAACCCCGCAGAAAGCCACGGTAGACGTCTCCCAGTCCGGCCGCCCGCAGGGCGACCGGAATCGGGGAGCGGGGGCGGAGCCCCGTAACGAGACACCGATCGGTGACGCCTAGCCAAGGAAAGCCTGAGCAGAAAGAAACCCCGGCCTCTTGCACCGCTCAAGGCGGGAGAGGAGGGTCCGGGGACTTCGGAGAAAGTTTAGCGCGACTACCCCCGGAACTAGAGACTAGATTCGTCAAAGCCCTCACCGCCGCAGCCTCAACCAGCCGGTTCGCCGCTTACGCGGAGGCCGCTGGACAAGATACGGAACTTGCTTGCCGCCTCTACCCGTGGGACAGGGATGTCGAAGCCGCCATCCTCCGCGATATCGACGTGCCAGGCGATCACCAGGGCGAGGACGGCGAGACAGGCGAGGGGGCCGATCACGCGCGGCGCCTCGGAGCCCGGCGTCCCGGCGGGCGGGCTGGGCGTCTCCAGGGCAGACGGCCGTTAAGTTCACCACGTTGGTGAACGATTGCCGTGGCGTCGAGATCAGAAGTACGTGCCGACGGCGAAGGCGAACTGGGCGATGAAGATGTCCTTGAAGGGGGACATGTTGCCTTGTTCGTAGAAGATCAGCATGGCCTTCTGATAGTCGACCGCGTCGACCGTGCGGAACGACAGCGGGCAGGTCGAGTCACCGATAAGCACGGCGTTGCCCACGATCCGGGCCGTCCGTTTGTTGCCGTCCACGAACGGCTGGATGTAGGAGATCAGGAGCATCGCGAGGAGGGCCCGTTCGAACACGCTGCCCTTCGCGTTGATCACCTGACAAGCCATCTCTAGGGCTTCCCTGATCTGAAAGGCGTTGTCCAGGGGCCGGTAGTTCGTGCCGGTGACGCCGACGCGCACGTTCCTGACGTTGCGTTCCAGGTCCAGGTCGGCGATCAGCAGACTGTGGATGTCCTCGATGCGGCTGACGGACAGCGGCACGAGGTAGTCCGGGTTCTCCATGACGAAATCAATGGCGGTCTTATGGTTGAGCAGCATCGTGGCCTCGTCGCGCGTCTTACCCGTCGCGGTCTGCTTGTCCTTGAGGAGCCGCTCGGTCTCCAGTAGGGAATACGTATTGCCTTCGATCTGGGAGGACTTCCAACTCAAGTCGATGGCGAGGCGCTCGAGTTCCCTGCGCCGGGCGGCCGGGCCGAGCCGGGCGATGTTCGCCCGGAAGGTGGCGTCGAGCTCGGACAGTCTCGCCGTCTCCGCCGCGGACAGCAGAGACATCGTCGGGAGAACGGTCTCCAGCAGCTCCCAGTTGAAGGACTCGTGGATCGAACGCTGGTCGACCTCGTGGGCGTAATAGGCGTCCACGTCGAAGGGGGCGAGGACCTCGTAGGTGGGCGAGAGACCGTACCGTGTCGCCCGGCCCCGGCCGGAGACCCGCACAGAACCATCGGCCACGAGACGGCCGACCACGCGCTTGACCGTCGCCGGGCTCAGGCCCGTGGTCGCGACGATGTCAGCGGTCGCGCAGGGCTGTCGACTCCGGATGACGTCGAGGACGCGGGCGTCGTGATTGGCCACAGGGACCTCCTTTCGGCTCACACGACCCACTAATACGGCTCAATTCTAGGCGGGAATGAGCCGTAATGCTTCTCTTCTTGAGCCGATTCGCCTTGGGGTCGGCCGGGCCGGGGCGTCGGATATGCCCCGTCCCCGCCGCTTTTTAGGATGGGGTGCCGGCGAGAGCCGGGCCAATGTCGTCCCGGCGTCCCTCGTCGCCGCTGCGTCTCCTCTTCAGGGTGGGGTTGGGGTCAGTTGTGGCGGGCTGCCACCGTATCTCTGAGCCGGGGCTGGGATCGGTCCGGGCGGTGGGTTGGGCGGTGGGCCGGTGCGATCTGCCAGACTTGAGCCTGTGAGCGAGCCTGAGCAACGGCGTCGGCGGCGGGTCCGGATGACCAGCGCCGAGCGACGCGACCAATTGGCCCTGGTGGCTCGGGCCTGTTTCGCCGAGAAGGGTTTCGACGGCACCAGCATCGAGGAGATCGCCCACCGGGCCGGAGTCTCCAAGCCAGTCGTCTACGAGCACTTCGTCAGCAAGGAAGGCATCTACGCGGTCGTGGTCGACCGGGAGGTGCAGGCCCTGCTCAACGGCATCCGGGGCGCCATCAAGGCTCCCGGGGCCGGTTCGCGCCGCTTGCTCGAACTCGGCACCTTGGCCCTGCTGGACTACATCGAGTCCTGCCCGGAGGGCTTCCAGATCATCATGCGGGACTCCTCCGAGACCGGCGGCGGCTCCTTCGCCTCGATCCTGAACGACGTCATCGTGCGAGTGGAGGGGCTGCTCACCCCCTTCTTCACCAGCCGTAACATCGACTCCAAAGCGGTGCCCCTGTACGCCCAAGCCCTGACCGGCCTGGTCGCCATGACCGGCCAGTGGTGGTTGGACAACCCCGACCTGACCAAGGCCGAGGTGGCCTCGCACCTGGTCAACCTGGCCTGGAACGGCCTCCACCGGTTGCAGACCGGCTTCCAAGTCTCGCCTTCCCCGGCCTAGACCGGGGGTGTGGGTGGGCTCTCTGCCCGCTCTCCTTAGGTTCCGGTCGCCCTGCGGGCGGCCGGATTGGGAGATATGTCTGCCGCAGCTCCCTGCGGGGTTGGGACTGGTGCTTGATTCGGTCGGTGGAGTCGCTTTCGGTGTTCCGTCCGTGGCTTTGGGTCGGGTCTGGCGTTCCGGCTGTGGCGTTTAGTCAGGTCCGACTGGGTCGACCGTGGTTGGGGTCAAGTACGGTTGGACCGACCTGTGGGGGTGGGGTGACATTTGGTAGTAGAAGTAGGAATTCTCCTGCTAGATTGAGCGACATGACCATTCAGATCGTAGAGACGGCCAAGGTCCTCCCCAAGGGGCAGATCACCATCCCCAAGGACATCCGCAAGTCGCTGGGGGTGGACACGGGCGACCGTGTCATGCTCGTGTGGGACGGCGAGAAGGTCGTCATGATGAACCCGGCCACGTATGCCGTGAGTTGGCTGGGCGAGCGCATGGCCGGTCAGGCCGAGCAGGCCGGGTTCGCCGACGAGGATGACGTGGCCGACTACATCACGCGGATGCGCCGGGAGGCGCGCGCGCAGTGAGGGTCTTGATCGACACGAACGTCCTGGTCTCAGCGGTCCTGTTCCCGCTGGGTAAGGCTAGGCGAGCGTTGGCCGCCGCGCGCAGCCATCGTCGCCGGCGTCGATTCCATCCTGAGCGGCGACAAGGACCTGCTCGATGCCGAGCTCGACAATCCCACAGTGATCAGTCCTCACGCCTACCTGGTGCGTGCGGGCCTCGAACCGATTGCGGACTGAGCGGGGCGGGGCGCCCGGCCGAGATGTCGTAGGTGCTCAGTCGGGTGGGGGTTGTCGCGCGATCGGCGGGTTAGGTCTCTTGTTTCGGCGTGTCGGGTGTCGCGAGTGCTCGGTCGGGGACGGAGTGGTCGTGATTGGAGGTCGCGTACAGGTTCCAACGCCAGTTCCATTAACTCGGACCTGTCCCTAATTGCGAGACCTCGCGCTTCCAGCCTTCGGCCACGGCGCTGAGGGCGTACCAAGCCCGGTCTTCCCGAGTCTTAAGCTGATCCAGCAGCACTCGGACATGGCCCCAAGGCATTGTGTCGGTGGTCGTAGGTGCTGGGGTCGTGCGCTGTCATACCCGTAGGCTTCGATAGGTAGTGAAAGCCCGGACCTGGGCCGTTCAGACGAGAAGGAGGCGGATGATGGCCGACGATCTGCCGCTGGACTCGTCCGGCAGGGTGGCGCTGCCGGAGGGGAGGACGTTCGAGTGCAAGCGGGATCTGTCCAGTCCCGACGAGGCCCTGGAGTCCGTCGTCGCGTTCGCTAACTCCGCTGGCGGCAGGCTCGTCATCGGTGTCCAGAACGACGGCGAGGTCGTCGGCGTGGCCGATCCGTTGTTGGAGGAAGAGCGGCTGACCAATCTGATCTCCGACGCGATCCTGCCGCAGCTGCGCCCCACGGTGGAACTGGTGCCCTTGGCGGGTAAGACGGTCCTGGTCGCCAAGGTCTGGTTGGGCCAGCAGCGCCCTTATTACTTGAAGAAGCGCGGTCCTCATCAGGGGGCTTACATCAGAGTCGGGGCGAGCGACCGGCAGGCCAGTCCGGCCATGGTCGCCGAGCTACGCCGTTCCGCCGAGGGCATCTCCTTCGACCAGCTACCCGCCCAGCGGGCCAAGCTGTCGGACTTGGACTTGCCGCTTTTGGCCAGGTTGTTGGGCCGGGACATGGACGAGCAGGCTCTGCGGACGTTGCGGCTGGTCGTGGAGGACCAGGGCGACTGGGTTACCAGCAACGGCGGCGTCCTGGTCGGTTGCTGGCATCCGGAGATGTTCCTGCCCCACGCCTGGGTGCAGTGCGCCCGCTTCCGGGGCTCCCGTAAACGCGACATCACGGACAAGGCCAACATCCGGGGGCCGCTGCCGCTGGCCATTGACGAGGTCATGGCCTTCTTCAAGCGCCATGCTTTTCTGTCATCGAAGTTCGGGGAGAGCCCTCGTCGCCGGGACGTCTGGTCGCTGCCGTTCGACGCGCTTAAAGAACTGGTTGTCAACGCGCTGGTGCATTCCAGCTACGACGACCACGGCACGCCGATCAAGATAGCTTTCCACGACGACGAGATCAACATCGAGAACCCCGGCGGGCTCGTGCCCGGTCTGACTATCGAAGACATGGTCGAGGGCACATCGGTCATCCGCAACCCCGTTCTGGCCCGCGTGTTCGAGGAACTGGGCCACATCGAGCAGTGGGGGTCTGGTATTCCAGAGGTCATCCAAGACCTCGCCGAAGCCGGTTTGCCTCCGCTCGGCATCGACGAGCGCTGCGAGAGGCTCCGAATCACCATTAGTATCCCCAGCCACGACCCGCGTCATTTCGAACCCGCCTGGCGGGCGAGTCCACTAGCCGGTGCCAGACGTCCACAAGTCAGCCCGGATCGTCCACAAGTTAGTCAGCAAGTTAGCTCGGATCGTCCACAAGTTAGTCAGCAAGTTAGCCCGGATCGTCCACAAGTTCCCGCTGACCTGGGACGGTACGGTACGACTATCTTGGCTGCGCTGGCCGATGGTCCGCTGAGCCGGGCGGAGACCCTCGCAGCCATTGGAGTCAAGAACGAGTACCGCTCCTATCGGCGCCACATAGCGCCGTTGATCGAGCGCGGTTTGGTCGGCATGACCAACCCTGACAACCCGACCGCCCGTACACAGGCCTACGCCCTGACCGGGCCTGGCAGGTCAGTCTTGTACGCGATCACGGAAGTCACGGCGACCGGAGATCCGGCCTGACCGAGCACCTGTAACTCTTGTTTCTGTGTCTCCAGCTTCGGCGTGTCGAGCGGCGTAAGTGCACCGTCGGCGACGGCGCGACCGTACGGTTCCGACGCCAATGCCGACCCGCCCTGGACTCCGGTCGCCCTGCGGGCGGCCGGACTGGGATATATGTCTGCCGCAGCTCCTTACGGGGTCGGGATGGGCGCTTGATTCGGTCGGTGGAGTCGCTTTCGGCGTTCCGACCGTAATTTTGGTCGGGTCCGGTTGGGCCGATGCAGTCGTAGGCGCTCAGTCGGGCGGGGTTGGTGGCGCGATCGGTGGGTTAGGTCTATTGCTTCGGCGTGTCGGGTGTCACAGGTGCTCGATCGGGGACGGGGTGGTCGCGATCGGGGGTCGCGTACAGGTTATGACGCCAGATCGCCGGCTCCGGGCGGCGCCCGTGGCCCTGACCTCGGATCTCGACGCATTCGAGATCGCTCAACCGGCCAGCCAACGCTCGAGACGCTTGGCGCGCAACCGGGCGACCGGTCAGGCCGACGCCAAGACCAGCTTGACTCCTTGCCTGACGAGTTCGGACTGGGACTTGCCAGATCGTTCGGCCAGGGCTTCCAGGGCTTCGTAGTCGGCTTCTTCGAGTCGGGCCCGGACCACCGGTGAGCGGCCTTGGCCGGGGGACAGGCGGGGGTGGCCCCGTCGGGCCATGGCCAGGGCCTCTTCGATGGTGTCCGTCTCGGTGGCCCACATCAGGATGCGCTGGCCTTCGGCCACGGCCGCGTCTCCGTGTAGGACGGGGTTGTCGGGCTCGGGCCTCAGCTCGCCGCGTTCGGCCTGCTCGTCCAGGTCCCAGTAGTGCTGGTCGTCGTGAGCGTTCATGCCTCTTCCTTCCACAGATGCCGCCACCAGTCGGTCAAGTCGCTGAAGTGGAACACCTTGATCGTGCCTGGTGGCAGGAGTTCGGCTAGAAGTTCCACTTTGCGGTCGGACCCCTCATAGGGGTGCCCGACGTATGCGATCTCCGTGCCGCGCGCGGTCTGCCTGATGACTTGCTGGCCGATCGGGTGGGCCATCACGTACAGCGCCTCCTCGAACTCGAACCCATGCTTGTAGGCGCTAGGTGTCAGTACGACTGGTGGCACGGCTGACCCTCCTTCAACGAATACGGTAGCACCGTTTAGGTGGTCTGTCCCGGCTCAGTCCGGTTGGGCCGATGTCGTCGTAGGCGCTCGGTCGGGCGGGGTTGGTGGCGCGATCGGTGGGTTAGGTCTATTGCTTCGGCGTGTCGGGTGTCACAGGTGCTCGGTCGGGGACGGGGTGGTCGCGATCGGGGGGTCGCGTACAGGACCATACGGGGCTGGGGTCGTAGACTCGTGAGGCGATGACTTTCGATCCCAGTACCGCTCCCGATCCGGGCGCAGGGTTGCCCAGCCCAACTCCGCCGGGCGCTGGAGCGGGCCCGTCGGACGGCGCCCACCGGCTTCCCGGGCCGTCGAGCAGGTCGCACTCGGCGGTCAGGCCGACGGTGTTGGGTCCGATCGAGGCGATGGGCCCAGGCCCGGCCGATCAGGGGCCTCGACCGGCTGGGCCGATTACGGCGGTGGCGCCGGGGCCGGTTGGAGCGACGGTGGGTCCGATCGGGTTGACTGCGGTCCCGACGGCGGCTGGGGCCACGACTGGGCCGGTGGCTCCCTGGGAGTGGTCCGGGCCGATCGGCCCGATCCCGACCGACGTCGGCGTGGTCGACAACCCCGCTAGCCGTCTGCGTTACCCCTCCGATTTGCTCGGCTCCATCTCCTGTGCCGTCGGTGTCATCGTGGTCTGCGTATTGGTCATCTACGCCCACAACACCACCGCCGGGGTGGCCGAGGACGTCCGGGCCTTCTCCGGCCTGCTGCAGCGTTTGCTCTTCGTGCCGGTCACCTTCTTGGAGATCGTGGTGGTGCTGTTCCCGCCCATCGCGGTCAGCTTGGAGCAGGTCATCCGCCGGCACGCCAGCCTGGTGCCGCAAACCCTGGCGGCCGGGTTGGGCGGCGTCATCGTCAATGCCGGGTTGTACTTCCTGCTGGCTCGCTTCGCCTCCGCCAATCTGCTGAGCGGGCTGTCCATCCACCAGCACGGCGATTCGGTGCTGACCATGCCGGGCCAGGTGGCCGCCATCGCCGCCCTCTTGACGGCGGCGACCGAACCGACCCGGCGACGTACCATCACCTGGTCTTGGACTCTGCTTTGGATCACGGTCGGCGTGCTCGTCATCACCTCGGCCGCCTCACTGCCCGGCATGGGCCTGTCCTTGCTGGTCGGCGCCATGGTCGGCCTGGTCGTGCGCTACATCGCCGGGATGCCGTCGGAGCGGGCCTACGGCGACAGCCTGATCGAAGGGGTGCGCCGGGCCGGTTTCGAGCCGGTCAGCTTGGACCGGGCCGCCCTGCTGTCCGACGGTGGGCTGGCGGCCGGACAACCAGTCAGCCGTCGTACCCCCCAGTTCTTCGTCGACCACCGCCTCTACAGCATGAGGACGGTGACCGGGCGGGTCTACGACGTCATCGTGCTGGACGGCGACCGCCAGGTCATCGGGCGCCTGGCCCGCTGGTGGCGGCAACTGCGCTCCCGGGCGGTCGACCCCCGTAGCATCCGCTCCCTGCGCCAAGCGGCCGAGCGGGCGGCCCTGCTGACGTACGCTGTGCGCGCCGCCGGCGTGCGCACCCCCAGCCTCCTGGCCATGTCCGAGGCCGACGACTCGATGCTGCTGATCCGCGAACCGGCGCCGGAGTCGGTCTGTCTGACCGACCTGGCCCCGGCCGACATCGACGACGGCCTGGTCAAAGCGATGTGGTCGGAGTTGCACAAGGCCCATCGGGCCGGCATCGTCCACCGCGGTCTGATCAGCGACGCCTTCCTGATCCAGACCGACGACCAGGGCGCCCAGCGGCTCTGGATCCTGGGCTGGGAGGCGGGCGACGTGGCCAGCTCGGAGTTGGCTCAGAGCATCGACCTGGCCCAACTGCTGGCGCTGCTGGCGCTCAAGGTCGGCCCCCAGCGGGCCATCGCCTCAGCCCTCGAGGCCCTCAGCCAAGATGAGTTACGGGCGCTCAGCACTGTGCTCCAGACCCCGGCCCTGCCGCGCCAGACCAGGGAGCAGATCCGAGGCGACAAGACGCTCTTGAACGACCTGCGCCAGCGTCTGGTGCAGGGCTTCCCAGCCGACGAGGTCGAACCCCAACAACTGGTCCGGGTGGGCGCCCGGACCCTGATCTCGGTGGTGTTGGCAGCCGCTGCCGTCATTGTCATCTTGACGACATTCAACCTGCCCGAGGTGGGCGAGGCGCTGGCCGCCAGCGACTGGCGCTGGGCCTTGGCCAGTTTCGGGCTGGGCTTGGTCGGCGTGGTCGGGGCCTCGCTCATCCTGGTCGCCTTCTCGCCGGTCAGAATCGGTCTGGGCCTGTCCTGTCAGGTCCAATTGGCGGCCTCCTTCGTGGCGGTGGCGGCCCCGGCCGGTCTCGGCACGGCCGCCATCAACTTCCGGGCCCTAAGCAAGCGCGGCGTCAACTCGACCTTGGCCACCGCCACGGCGGCTTTGATCCAGGTCTCCCAGATCACCATCACGGTCCTGGCCTTGGTCGCCTTGACCTTGGCCACCGGCTCCAACCAAGCCGCCCCCTTCCAGGTCACCCCGGCCATGTTGGTCGTGGTGGTGGTCTTGGCCCTGATCGTCGGCGCCATGTTCTCGCTGCCCCGCACCCGCGGTTGGATCCTCAACCGCATCACGCCGATCCTGAAGCGGACCTGGCCCCGGTTGGTCGAACTGTTCTCCAACCCCGGTCGCCTGGCCCTCGGCCTGGGCGGCAACCTGGTCATGCTGTTGGGGTACGCCGCCAGTTTCCAGGCCGCCCTGATGGCCTTCGGCCAGGACGTGCCCTTCCTCAGCTCCGCCATCGTCTACCTGATCGGCAACTCGGCCGGCTCAGCCGCCCCCACCCCCGGCGGTATGGGGGCGATCGAGATCGCCGAGTCGGCGGCCCTGGTCTCGGCCGGCGTCAACGCCGGCGTGGCCGCCTCGGTGGTGGTCATCTTCCGGGTGGCGACCTACTGGATCCGTATCCCCCTGGGCTGGCTGGCCATGCGCCGGCTGGAGAAGCAAGGACACCTCTGAGCGGAGCCGGCGGTCCCAAGTTCCGTCGTTCCCCGGGCTCGGATCGGAGCGTCTACAAGCTGCGGGTCAGGCGTATGACCCCCGGTGTGGACGAGGGCCGGGCACCTATCATAAAATTAGCCATCATCTGATGCTGTCAATGATGCAGGAGGGACTGTGAGGACAACTGTGACAGTGGACGACGAGGTTGTCGCCACCGCCGCCCGGCTGACCGGCGTCCACGAGAAGTCGACCCTGTTCAGGCTCGGCCTCGAAACCTTGGTGCGCGTCGAATCCGGCCGGCGACTGGCCGAATTGGGTGGCAGCGACCCCGCCGCTCAAGCTGGGCCCCGGCGGCGCCCCGGCGCTGCGGCATGATCCTGGTCGACACCTCCGTCTGGATCGACCACCTCCACCAGACGGAAACCGGTTTGACCGCTCTGATGGCCCAAGACCGGGCCCGCCTCCACCCGTTGACCGTACAAGAACTCGCCGTCGGAACCCTGTCTCGCCGCCAAGACGTCCTGGCCCTCCTCGACCCCCTGACGGCCGGCGTCCCCGTCCTGTCCCACTCAGAGCTCTTGGCCTTCGTCGAAGCCAATCGCCTCTGGGGGCTCGGTCTGTCGGCGGTCGACGCTCACCTGCTCGGCTCCACCCGTCTGATCCCAACCGGTCGTCTTTGGACTCGCGACAAACGCCTCCTGGCCTGTGCTCAGCGCCTCAGCCTGGCTCACCTCTGACCGGGCTGTCCCCTGGCGGGACCGCTCCATCGTCCATCGTCGCCGAGCGAGTAATTGGGGCGGCGACAGCTGCGGCGACAGATTGAAGCGATGGTTGGGACTGTCGATGGCGGGGCGTTCCATGAGCGAGAGGGGAGTTACGACTATCTGGCCCGTGCTCACGGGCCCAGTAGGGCTAGTGGCACCACGGCCACGCCGTCGAGGCGGCGATAGGCCGCCTCACCGGTGGTCAGGACCACTAGATCGGCCACATCTTGGCCTAGATTGTGACGCAGCCAAAGCAGGTGGGCCACGTCAGCGTTGGAGACTTCGGCGGCGGACTTGACCTCGATCGGCAGGATCCGTCCGTCCTCCCCTTCGACGATGAGGTCCACCTCATGGTTCCCTTTGGCGGTGCGTAAATATGACACTCGGGCTCGGTTGGCCTCGGCGTAAACCCTCACGCAAAGCGTCGCCAAGCCTTCGAATAAAGCGCCGAAGAGAGTCCCGATGCGCGGGCGGCTGGGACGATCAGGATTGGGCCGCTCCAGCAAGGCGGTCGCGTCCACTCCCAGCAGACGGCTAGCCAGGGCGGGGTCGGCCAAGTGATGCTTGGGCACGCGGCTCAGCGCGGCCAAATGATTACGCCCGGACCAAGCCGGCAGCTCGTCCAGCAACCACATCCGCTCCAGCACGTTCCGATAGGCCAGCGTGGTGGCTTTAGCCGGTTTGTCATTCTCTCCCGGCGTGGCCGCGTCGAGAATCTGGTTATAAGCGGCCGTCGTGGCTGTGGCCGCCGCGTACGACCTCAACCAGGCTCGCAAGGCCCCCGGGCGGCGCACCGTACGGCCGGAGTCGGGGAAATCACGTTCCACCACATCCGCCAGATATCCGTCCAGAGCGTCCGAGCGCGAACGCTCAGGCGCCGCCCTCAAGCCCGGGAAACCGCCAGCGGTGATCTCGCGGGCGTAATCCTCCACCCCTAACGGGCACTCACCGGTCACATCCGCCCGCTGGCCCGTCAACAGGTCACCCACCGATACGGTCGGCGCCACCAGGCCACGCTCAGCCAAAGACATCGGCCGCAGTCGGACACGGACGATCCGGCCGGCGCCAGTGTGCATCGGTCGCACCACTGGGGAGGCCGATCCCGTCAGCAGGAACGACCCCGCCTCCGCCCCGTCGTCGACCAAACGACGCACCCGATCCCAGACGCTAGGCAACGACTGCCATTCGTCGATCAGAAGTGGCTTGGGCAGCCTGGCCAGCCGTCCCGGATTGGAGACCGTCAGCTCCAACTGGTCGGGCAGATCCAGATCGATGACACTCGCAGCCAACCGAGTGGCGGTGGATGACTTGCCGACCGCTCTGGGCCCGTCCACGGCCACTGCCGGCAGGTCCGCCAACAGGCGTTCCAAACGTGAGTCGAGGATACGAGGCAGATAGACCATGACTCGTACTATACCGATTCGTCCATTTCTAATAGACGAATTCGGCGTTATCTACTATCCGTTTTTGACGTGTCCTAGTGAACCGACGCTGTACCCCACCGTTCGCCGACGCCCTCGTCGCCGAGCGAGCGCCTAGACACGATTGAGGCGAACGTCGAGCGCTCGCGCTCGTAAGTGAGCCGATTGAGTGTTTGAGACTCGTCAGAGTCCAACGACCGCCGACACGCCGCAGTGATTGTCGTAACTCTCCGCTCGCGTGAAAGAGCCGGCCGAGGGCGGTTGCGACGGGGATCCACTCCACCGGGGTGGGGCGGGTCAGTCCGGGATGACTTGGGCGCCGGGGACTGGGCCGTGTACGCGCAGGACGCGCTGGGCCAGGCCGAGGCTGGACAGTTGGACCGCCAACTTGATGGCGTGGGCGCTGTCGCGGGCCAAGAGGGCGACGGTCGGTCCGGAGCCGGACACTACGGCGCCCAGGGCGCCCAGGCTGCGGCCGGCTTCGAGCAGTTGGTCCAGTTGGGGGGCCAGAGCGCGGGCGGCCGGTGCCAGGTCGTTGGTCAAGGCCGCTCCCAGCCGGACCGGGTCGCCGCTGGCCAGGGCGGTCATCAGGTCGGCGGGCACGGTCAAGGGCGACGGTGGGGGGGTGGCGGCCAGTTCGTCGTGACGTTGGAAGACCCGGGCGGTCGACAGGCCGCCGCCGGACAGGGCCAGGACCCAATGGTTGAGGCCGCGCTGCAGGGCCGGCAGCAGGCGGTCACCCCGGTCATGGCCGACGGCGCAGCCGCCGACCAGGGGGAAGGGGACGTCGGCCCCCAACTGGCGGGCCAACTCGATCAACTCGTCCCGTTCGACCGGCAAGCCCCACAGCTGGGCGCAAGCCAGCAGGCTGGCGGCGGCGTCGGCCGACCCCCCGGCCATGCCCCCGGCCACCGGAATGGCCTTGTCGATCTGGAGGCGCACGCCCCACTCGGGCCGCCCCAGCTGGCGGCGTAAGAGAGCGGCCGCCCGCACGGCCAAATTGTCTTGGTCGGGGCCGACTAGGTCGGCGCCGAGGCCGGACAAGCTGACTTCGATACGACCGGGCGGTCCTGGTTCGGCTGAGACGGTGTCGAACAAGGAGACGGCCTGGAAGACGGTGGCCAACTCGTGGTAGCCGTCGTCGCGGCGGGCCCCGACCTTGAGCGCCAGGTTGATCTTGCCCGGCGCCCGGACGCGGACGAGACGGGCCTGAGACGGAGCGGCGGGACGAGTCACGCCCACGAAAGTACCCGATCCGGGCCGGTCAGGACAGCCATTTCTTCCGGTTTATGTCCCCACCGCCGGTGGCGCGGTCAATCACGGTCGATCGGTGGATTGTCGGACGGCCGCCAGTCCGGGCCTGACTAGGCCTAGTGCCGCTCTGCGACACTCCGTGCGACACGCCGATGGTTTCTTCTCTTCTGGGCTCGGTGCTAGTTTTACATCCGGTTTGGAGCCGTCGCCTTAATAACGGCTCTTAGCCGCTTATAGTTTATAAGTTTTGGCTGGTGTTTTTGCGGCCTCCTTCGCCGGAGTTGGCCCAGAGTCAGAGGGGCTCTGGGTTGAAATTCCACCGCAGAGGCGCCTTCTATCGGCGCTGTCGTTTTAGTCGACGATGGCCCGCCGCTTGTGTTACACAAGCTTTGGGTGGTGCTTTTGCGGTTTCCTCCTCCGCAGGGTCAGACCAGAGCCTCATGGCTGTGGCTTCACCCATGGAACGCCATCTAGTGGAATGTCTAGTTGTGTTGTCTGCCCATCGTACGAGGTGTTAGTTTGATCACAGTCGAGAATCTGACGAAGACTTACGGTGATTTCAAGGCTGTGGACGACCTTTCGTTCATGATCGAAGACGGATCCCTGTTCGCTTTCCTCGGCACCAACGGGGCGGGGAAGACCACCACTTTGTCTTGCCTGACCACCCTGTTGGAGCCGGACGCCGGGCGCATCGCGATCAACGGCCATCTGGTGGGTCGGGACGATCACGTGATCCGGACCCAGATCGGCATCGTGTTCCAAGAATCGTTACTGGACCCGGAGCTGACCGTCCGCGAGAATCTAGCCTTGCGGGCGGTCATCTACGGCGGCGAGCCGGGCCGTATCGCGGAGTTGGCTGAACTGGTGGACCTCAAGGGGTTCATCGACCGTCGCTACGGCTTGCTGTCCGGCGGCGAGAAGCGACGGGTCGACATCGCCCGGGCGCTCTTCCACGAACCAGCCACCTTGTTCCTCGACGAGCCCACCACCGGGTTGGACCCGGCCAGTCGCGAGCAGGTCTGGGAGGCCATCACCGGTCTACGCGAGACGCTCGGTCTGACCGTGCTGCTGACGACGCACTACATGCATGAGACCGAGGCCGCCGACTACGTATTGGTCATCGACCACGGCCGCAAACTGGCCAGCGGCACGCCGATGGCCTTGCGGGCCGCCCACTCCAAGCCCCGCTTGACCATCAAGCTGACCGCCGACAACCGGGAACTGGTCTTGGCCAGTCTGGCCCAGCACGCGCCTGAGGCCGAGATCTGGGAGGAAGGCGGCGCGGTCCAGGCCGAACTGGCCGGTTCGGGGCCGGCCCGGGCGATCATCCGCGACCTGGGGGAGGCTCTGGGCGATTTCCAGTTCGTGCAGGGCAGCATGGACGACGTCTTCCTCAACCTGACTAGCCAGAGGGAGGCGGCGTGAGAAGCGGGGCGGCGCCGGTGGGGCGAACGTCGATTGGCCGTCGGATGGCGCCGAGTCCGGGCGGTGGCCTGAGAACCGTGGCGGCGTTGGTGGGGCGCAATCTCACCATCTACTTCCGGGACCCGATGAGCGTTTTCCTGTCACTGCTCTCGGCCGTGATTCTGCTACTGCTCTATGTGCTCTTTCTGGGTGGTCTGCAAGTCGATCACATCGCCGACCAACTGCCCGCCGCCAGCGATGAACAGATCTCAGCCTTCGTCAATTCCTGGGTCTTCGCCGGCATCGTGATGATCACCTCCACCACCACCGGCCTGGGGGCGATGCGAGCGTACATCGACGACCGCGTCACCGGGCGCTTCAAGGAGTTCCGGGCCTGCCCGATAAAGTCATCGCAGCTGGTTCTGGGATACCAGATCGCCGCTTTCGTGGTGGCGGTGATAATGAGCACGGCGATTCTGCTGATCGGGTATGTCGGGGTGGGATTGCTCAATTCGGCCTGGTTGGCTCCGCTGGACCTGCTGCGGGGCGTCGGCTTGGCCGCCCTGGAATCCTTCGCCTTCGCCGCCCTGTCCTCCTTCCTGGTCACCTTCATCGCTTCGCAAGGCGCTTTCACCGCTCTCAGCACCATCGTCGGGACCGTCCTCGGCTTCCTGGCCGGGGCTTATCTGCCGATCGGCACCGTCTCCCAACGGGTGGCCGACGTGATCAACGCGCTGCCCTTCTCGCCGGCCGCGATGCTGCTGCGGGATCCGCTCTCCGGGGCCGCGCTGGCCGATTTGGCCGATGGCGTCCCTGAAGCCGAACAGGCCTTGGGCGAGTACTACGGCTTCGAGCTGACCGTCGGCGGCACGGTCATCGAGCCTTGGTGGGTGCTGGCCGGGCTGGCCGGGCTGGCCCTGATCTTCACCGGGCTGAGCGCGCTACGGATCGGACGGACCATCAAATGACGATCGACCTGTCGGAACGACCCCTAGCCTCGACGCTCGGCTCCAGACCGCCCAGCCTGAGGTCAGGCGAGGCCCGTCGTCCGGGGTCGGCCGGCGCCACCGCCAGACGACAACCGACCGGCTCCGTCCGGCGGGGTGTGTTGGCCTTGTTCCCCGGTCAAGGCAGCCAGGTCGCCGGCATGGGGCGCCGGGCGGTGGAGACCTCCCCGGCGGCGGCCGAGTTCTTCGACGCGGCCAGCCGGGCCCTGGGGCGCGATCTGCGTCAACTCTGCTGGAACAGCCCGAGGGAGACTTTGACCGAGACCGCCAACGCCCAGGTGGCGCTGACGGCGGCTTCGATCGCGGACTGGCTGGCGCTGCGGGAGAAGGAGGCCGGGACCGCCGACGACGCCGGTGACGCTGGCTTGGGCCACGACGCTTGCTCGGGCCACAGCGTCGGGGCCCTGGCGGCGGCGGTGGCGGCGGGTTTCCTGTCCCCGGTCGACGGCCTGCGACTGGCGGCGGCGCGCGGCGAGTTGATGGCTCAAGCCCCGGCGGGCGGATCGATGCTGGCCCTGGCCACCCCGCTGGCCGCCGCCGACGAGGACGAACTGATGGCCCAGGCCCACTCGTTGGCCCAGGAGCACGGGGTGGAGGTGGCGGCCCTGAACGGGCCGAGGCAATTCGTCTTGGCAGGCGGGAAAGCCCAGCTGGAAGCGGTCGCCCAGCGCTATGGCGCGGCCAGCAAGATGCTCCAGGTCAGCAACGCCTTCCATTCCCGTTATATGGAGCCGGTGGCGCCGCGCTGGCGCGAGACCGTACACAAGGTTGATTTTAAACCGGGGCGGCGCCGCTACGTCGGCTGCACCACGGCCCAGCTGACGACAGAGGCCGACGACGTGCGCGCCGACCTGATCCGCGGCTTGACCGAGCCGGTGCGCTGGTTCGGAGTGCTGGAGCGGACCGGTGACCTGGCCCAGATCGACGTCTTCGGGCCGGGCCAGGCCATCGCCCGGCTGACCCGGTCGCACCTGGGCGGGCGACCGTTGCGGATTCACGGAGGTGGACGCTGACATGACGATCGACCACGACGAGACTGGCCTAGGGAGGCCGCTGGCGCTGGTCACCGGATCGGCCCGCGGCATCGGCCAGGCCACCTGCGCGGAGCTGGCGGCCAGCGGCTTCGACGTCGCCGGATTCCACCGCGGCCAACCCGGTGGCACGGCGGCGATCGTGGAGGCGCTGGGCGCGACCTACCGCGACTATCAGGTCGACGTGCGAGACGAGGACGCCGTCCGGTCCGGCTTCAGGGGTTTACGGGCCGACTTCCCCGGAGCCCTGCGGGCGGTGGTGGTCAACGCTGGCATCACCCGGGACGGCCTAGCCGCCACGATGACGGGGGAGAAGTTCCGTAGCGTCATCGAAGTCAATCTGTACGGCGCCTTCTACGTGGCCCGAGAGGCGATCAAGGCGATGCGTAAGACCGGGGGGAGCGTCGTCTTCGTCAGTTCCGTGTCCGGAGTCAGCGGCCAACCCGGTCAGGTCAATTACTCCGCCAGCAAGGGCGGCGTCAACGCCATGGTGCAGGCCTTGGCCAAAGAGGCCAGCGGCTTGGGCGTCAGAGTCAACGCCGTGGCGCCGGGCTTCACCGAGACCGACATGCTGCGCTCGATGGACGCCAAGGCTCGCCTCGAACTGGTCCAACGGGTGCCGTTGGGGCGCGTCGGCCAACCCAGCGAGGTCGCCCGAGCCATCCGCTTCCTCGCCACCGCAGAGTCCTCTTACGTCACCGGGCAAGTGCTGTCCGTCGACGGCGGACTGACCGCCTAACCACTGACCGCCTAAACGAAATGATCGACCCTGAACCGAAAGGAACCCAGCCATGACTTCAAGCCAGCGACAAGTGGCCCAAGACCGCTTCGACCTGCTAGTGCGCTTGCGCTCCCAGCTGATCGAAGGGCTCGACCTGCCCGAGAACTCAGACTTGGTCGATTTCGACACCCCGCTGTTCGGTCGGGGACTCGATCTGGACTCGCTGGACACCTTGGAGATCGTCAGCCTGCTGGACGAGGAGTTCTCTGTCATGATCAGCGACGAGGACCGGGCCGCCTTCGGCTCGCTCAACCAGCTGGCCGATCGGGTGCAGAGCGGGGTCTGACCAGATGCAGTCGTTCACTTCCGATGAGCTGCGCCGGATGCTGCCCCACCGGCACCCCTTCCTCATGCTCGACCGGGTGCTGGAGGTCGAGCCCAAGGTCTCAGGGCTGGGCCTCAAGAACATCTCGATCGCCGATCCGGTCTTCGCCGGTCATTTCCCAGAGCTGTCGATCTATCCCGGCGTGCTGCTGATCGAAGCGTCCGCGCATGTCTGCGGGATCGTGGAGACGGCGGGACAACCGGGCGACGGGGCGCCCAGCGTGGGCTTCCTGGCCGGCGTACGTAAATTCGTCTTCAAGAACCCAGTCCTGCCCGGTGACCAGGTCAAGATCCGGGTGCAGCGCAAAGCCGGCGTCGGCGCGCTCTACGAGTACGACTGCACTTTGACGGTGGAGAACCGGGTGGTGGCCACTGGCGCTGTGGCCATCGCCACGCAGTCCGTCTGACCCGCTGTGAGATAAGCATGGAGGTCCGCCGTTTCAGGCCAGCCGACGCCGACTCGTTGGCGGCGCTGTTCAACCGTAGCCATTACTGGGCCTCGGCCCAGGGCGCTTCTCTGAGCGGCGCGCAGCTGTTGGAGGTGTTCGCCGAGCGCATGATGGACCCGATCTACGTGGGTGTGTCGGACGGCCAGGTATACGGCAGCATGGCCTTCTCCCGCAGCACCGGCCGTCGCGTCGGCCGGCCGCTGGAGCGTTTCGCCGGTTTATACGTGATCGACTACAAGTATCGTAATTCGATGCTCGGCGGACAGTTGTTCCGCGACGCCTTTCAGGACCTGGTGACCAATACGGATATACGGACTATACGGCTCGAGGTGAGACCGACTAACGCTCAGGCGCTACCGGCCTATTTGAGGGCTGGATTCCGTTCGGAGCCCGGGGCGCGAGCCGACGAGGACGCCTATATCGAGATGGTCTCCCACCTGCCGGGCTTGATCGCCGATATGCGGGCGGCGAATAATCAGTTGCCGGTGGAAGCCTTGGCTCCGAAGATGAATATACGCATGATGCTGACCAGGCGGGCCGCCGCTTTCGACAGCGGCGTGACGATGGTGGGAGGCCGGCCCCGGGTGCGCTACCCGCTCGAGTCCGGGGGCATCAAGTTCACCGCCGACCTGGATCTGCGCACAGGCCGCCTAGTCGACCTGGTGGTGGAGAAGAACGCGGCCGGGCTGGTCTTCCCCACCCCGGGCCGGCCCGAGGACGACCCGGTGGCCCAGCTGTTGGCGCGTCAAGAACTGGGCCACGGCGGCCTGTCCGCCACCTTCTCCAGCGACGGCACTTTACGCCTCCAGCGCGGCGACCAGCCGGTGCTGCTGGAGCGCTGGCCGGTTTTGAGAGGCGTCGACCCCCCGGCGGTGCGGCGGGGCGACGAGTCCAAGAGCGTCCGCTTCGAGCGGACCGCGGCCACCTGGCGGGCGGCGGACGCCGCCGGCCGGATCAGGCGCTCCATAAGCTTCGTCGCAGCGGGTGAGGAAACCTCCTCGGTCATCGTGGAGACCACGGCCAGCCCGGCTTCCAGCCCCCTCATCGTCACCCCGCTGTGCACTATGCGAGTTTGCGAGCACGCCCTGCGCCTGGGGCGGGAATGGGTCGGCGGGCCGGCCCTGCTCGGAATCTGGCCCAAGAAATACACCAATTTCGAGGCCGCCTTCGACGATCCGGCCTTGGCTGCGGCCAGCGCCTCGGCCTGGTGCGACGCCGAGCTGGGCCTGATCGCGACCTGGTCCGGCGCGACCGCCCGCTTCGAGTCCCGCACCCTGCCCCAGCTGATCGGCCAGGGGCCAGGCGCCACGGTCACCTACCGGATCGACCTGGTGGACCCGGCGCAGTGTCGCCCAGAGACCGCCCTGCCCGCTTTCGCCCTGCTGCCGGACTCGGACCAAACCGACCCGGACCAGTCGCCTAGAAGCCCCAGCAAGTGTCCTCCCTCCGCTGCGCTCCGGTCCGGTACTTTCCGGGGACCCCGAGAAACCGAAAACTCGGCTCATTCGGCGAAGTCTCAGACTTCTAGTGGCTCCGAACCGCTCAGTCGAGCGGCGGCCCCGGCCCCAGAGCGGCCGTCGGCGGACCGGGCCTGGCGGCGTCAAGACCGGGACGCCTGTCGGCTGGCTTTGACCAGCGATCGCCACGAGCTCGAGATCGCGACCGAGGTCGGCCTGATCGAGTGGCGCTTAGACCACAGTCCGGTCCTGTCCGGCCCCTTCCCGGCCCATGCCGCGCAGGGGGCGTTGACGGCCCGCCGGGTCGGGCTGTGGTGCGCCGGCATCGCCCGGCGCAGCGGCGAGGACCAAGGGGTGGAATGGGTCGAGGACAGGGCGGGGCTGCCTTTCAGCCCGGCGGCCGGTGTGGCCGGGTCCTGGAGCGTCAGCCCGACCGGCGAGCGTCGGCTATCGGTCAGCGCCGGGCTGGCGGAACCGTCCAGCGATCAAGATTTGGCCATCATGGTCGCTCCCAACGCCAGCCCTAACACGCCCTTGATCATCCGCTTGGGCGAGCGGGTGTGGCGACTCGAGCAGCGTCCGTATGACTGGCGGGGAGCGGTCGACGCCATCGCCGTGCCCTTGTCGAATGGGCAGACCTTGGTGGTGTCGCCGACGCGTCAGCTGGTGCGTCCGGAAGTCTTCCTGAAACACGTCAGCAATTCACTTTTGCTGACTTTGCTCTCCGCCGGGGACGCTCCTGCCCCGGCGATCTGGCGCTTAGACGTGGAGCCTTCGACAAGTGCGGCCATCGAGACCATCCGCCTGCCCCTGGGAGCCGAAGAGGAATTCGGGGCACTCGATCTACCAAATTATCCTAACTAATACAGCAAGGAGAACGGACATGCTTGATCTTAATGCCAGTTATGAGGCTATAAGAGGAACCGCCGGGGTTTACCGACGGGGCGACGCGGTGCTCAAAGTCACTGGTCCGCAGCGATTGGAATACGTTCAGTTCCTGTTGGCCAAATCGGTGGAATTCGTCAACATCGACACCTGCGTCGACTCGGTGCTGTTGGACGACCGGGCCCATCCCGTCGGCCTGGCGGTGGCCCTGATCGGCGCGGACCAGATCGACCTGGTGGTCGAGGCCGGTCAGGCTTGGTTCGATCAGGCGGGTGACCTGCGGCGGAGCTACGACGTGGCGGTGGACGAGTCCGGCGCGCTGGCCGTCCAAGTCGAAGGTCCGAGCTCTTGGAAAGTCGCCGCCGAGCTGGTGACGGATCGCGACATCTCCGATGTGCTGTTGAGCGAGTGCCTGGACGCCGAACTCGACGGTCAGACCGTGCGCCTGGCCCGGACCGGCGCCACCGCCGAGTACGGCTATCTCGTCATCGCCGAGTCCCCGGTCGCGCTGGAGCGCTTGGCCCAGGGCGCGACGGCGATCGGTGGCGGGCTGATCGACCCCGCCGTGCTCAGGCGGGTTCGGGCCGAGGTCAACTTCCCGGTCCTGCCCGACCAACTGCAAGGGGTCTCGCTCTTCGAGTGCGGCCTGCCCTGGCTGGCCACGATCACGCGGGAGGACCCCTTCCTGGGCTCCGCCGCGCTGGAAATGGCGCCGCCGGCCCGGCGCACGGTCGCGGCTATCTTCCCGGCCGCCGATTGTCCGGCCGCCGGCTCCCCGGTCCTGGTCGACGGCAGCGAGGTCGGCCTCTTGACGGTCTGGACTCCGCGGGCGAACCAGTCCGACGGTCTGGGCCTGCTGTTGTTGGACGATCCCTTCGGCGTCCCCGGCCTGACCGTCGAGGCGGCCGGTGTCAGCGGCCACACGGTCTCCCGTCCAGTCATCGCCCCGCTGTCTTGGTCCCAAGGCATCGGAGCTGGCGCATGAGGGTCGTCGTCACCGGTTACGGACTCGTCACCGCCGTCGGAGCCGACGCCGACCAGACCTGGGCGGCCCTGCTCCAGGGCCAGAGCGGGATCGCCCAGAACAGCCTCATCTCCGCCCAGGGCGTGACTAGCTCGCTGGCCGGCCAAGCCTGGACCGAGGCGGAGATCGACCACCCCGCCCCCGAACGGGGGATCCGGCTGGGCGTCAAGGCCTTGGCCGAAGCCGTCGGCCGGGCTGGGTTGGCCGAGGCGAACCCGTATCCGCCGGCGGCGAGGGCCTTGGTCCTGGGCACTTCGATGGGAGGGGCCCGTAAGGGCGACGTCTTCCACCGCCAGTGGATCGAGGGGGGACTGGGCTCGGCCGACAAGACATTGCTGTTCGAGTATCCGCTGCACTCCACCGCTGACGCGATCGCCGCCGACTTCGACTTGCACGGCCCCAGGGTCGTGCATTCCAACGCCTGCGCCGCCGGTTCGGTGGCGATCGGGCACGCTTACGAGATGCTCTGCGACGGGCAGGCCGAGGTCGTGGTGGCGGGCGGCGTCGACCCCCTGGCCCATCTGGCTTTCGCCGGCTTCTCCAGCCTGGGCGCGCTGACCCAGCTCCATTGCGCCCCCTACACCCGCAGCGACGGCTTGAACCTGGGCGAAGGGGCGGGCTTCCTGATCCTGGAGGAATACGACCGGGCGGTCGCGCGCGGGGCGCGTATTCACGCCGAGCTGATCGGCTTCGGGCTGTCGGCCGACGCCTATCACCCCACCGCCCCCGATCCCAGGGGCAAAGGCGCGCTCATGGCAGTCAACTCCGCCTTGCGCTTGGCTGGCACTGACAGCTCGGCGGTGGATTACGTCAACGGCCACGGCACCGGCACGCCGGCCAACGACTCCGGAGAGCTGAAGACGCTCCTATCCTTGGGCCAAGGCCAAGGCCAGGTGCCGATGAGTTCCACCAAGTCGATGATCGGACACACCCTGGGCGCCGCCGGCGCCGTGGAGGCCGTGGTGGCGGTGCTGAGCTTGGACCATCAACGACTCCATCCGACCTACGTGCCGCCCGATCCGGCGGCCCGGGAGGGGCTGGCCAAACTACAGCAGGCGGGCCGGATCGACGTCATCCCCGACTCGGCCCGAACCACCGCAGTGGACCTGGCGATCTCCAACTCATTCGCTTTCGGCGGCAACAACGCCTGCGTCGTATTGGCCCGCCCGGGGGTGGCGCAGCCGACCGCGGTCACAACCGCTCGTCGGAGCCAGTCCGACTTGATCGTGACCGGCCTGGCGGCCACGGCCGGCAGCGCGGTCACGACCGAGGCGGTGCGGGCCGCCTGCGGCTCGGGCGACCAGCTCTATCGAGACCGCGTCGAGTTGGAGGACGGGAGCTCCTTCCCGGTCGGGCTGCCCGACCCCAGACGGCTGTGCGAGGGCGTCAATCCGCGTATCTTGCGCCGGCTCGACCCGCTGGGGAGACTGGCCGTGCACGCTTTCGCCCAGTTGCTCAAGCAGCGGCGCTTGACGCCGGCCCAGCTGGCCGGCACCGGCGTCATCTTCGCGACCGGGATCGGGCCGCTCAGCACCGTGGAGGCCTTCCAACGCGGCTTGATCGTCAATGGCCAAGGCGACAGCCGGCTCTTCCCCAACACCGTCATGAACGCCGCCGCCGGGCATGTCGCGGTCACCTTCGGCCTGCACGGGCCCACGGCGACGGTCTGCGCGGGAGGGACCAGCGGGATCTCGGCCTTGCACCTGGCCTCCCAACTGCTGCGCAACCGATCCTGCGACCGGATCGCGGTGATCGCGGCCGATGAGACGCCTGACTGCTTGCTGGCCGGGTATTCCCGCTACCGCGGCTATCTGTCGAGCACGGAACTGACGCCGTACGGGAACACTGGCGTGGTCTATTCGTCGGGCTCCGTCGCCTTGTTGCTGGAGGCCAGTGACGAGGCCGTCCCAGACGCGCTCCCGCTGGCCCGAGTGCTGGGCATCGGCATGGCCAGCGACGGATCGGGTTCAGGCGGCTTCTCCACCGACGACGAAGCCTGGGGCCGGTCGTTCGCCTCGGCCATCGGCCGGGCTGGGCTGACCCCGGCCGACCTCGACCTGGTGGTGGCGGCGGCCTATGGCCGTGATCGGACCGACTCCATCGAGCAAGCGGCCTTGGGCCGTCTGGGCTTGCGGGCCGATGTCCCAGTCATCGCGCCCCGCGGAGTGACTGGGTATCTCGAGTCCGCCAGCCCCTTGTTGGGAACTCTGATCGCGACTTGGCTGCGGCAGGGCGACAGCCTGCGGCTCGGGGTCACCCCCACCGCGGTGGCCCGGCCAGAGGGCCAGCCCTTGCGAGCGCTGGTGTCCGGCTTCTCCATCGGAGGGAATTTCCAAAGTTACGTCGTCGAAGTCTGAGATCGGGGAGTTCTTGATCACGTCGTCCAGGGCTGAGATCGGGAGCTCATTCCTCACCCCGTCCGGGTCTGAGGAAGGGGAATCCTTTCTCACGCCGTCGCTTAGGGCCGAAGAGTCCTTTCTCATCCCGTCTGGGCCTGAGGTAGAGGAACCCAAGGTTAAGTTGATCGGGTCTGGGGTCGGGGAGTCCCTCCTCGCCTCGACCGGGTCTGAGATTGGGGAGTCCTTCCTCACCCCGTTGCCCGGGGTCGACCTGGTTCTATACCAGGCCGTGGCTCCCTTTCTCTCCGGCAGCGGGGGCAGGGGGTTGCGCCGCTGGGCGGCCCGGCGGCCCTGCTGCGCCGCCGTCCAGTTGGGCCACTTGGACGACGGCCGTTGGCGTTGCGGCCATTGCGGGGGCTGGTTCTCCGCCTCCCACTCCGGCGGTCTGCTGGCTTTGGCCAGAGCGCGACAACCAGTCGGTGTGGACGTCCAGCTATACCGCCGTCGTCCCGCCGCCCTGCGCTGGCTGGCCCGGGTCAGCGGCTTGGAGACGGCCACGATCGCCCATTGGGCGGCGGCGGAGGCCGTATTGAAAGCGGTCGGCCAGGCGGGGTCCCGGCCCCAGCCGGGCTGGGCGACCCTGCCCGAGGTCCTAGGCGATCATTCGATCCTGCGTATTGCGTTCCCCGCCGCCCGAGTCGAGCTCCGTTCGCTCACCTTCGGCCCGGCCGCCCTAGTGTCCCTAGCCGTAGCCCGTCTGATCGACGGTTGATCGTACGCAAGGGCGGGTCGCCGTTGGTCGTAAGCGTCCGCCCGACCCGCTCCCACCACGCCAGCGAGCAGTTGAGACCATTGTTTTCGGCGTGTCGTCGTGCTGAAGTGCTCTGTGAGCGATGGGGCTGGTCGGGTCCGGCCGCCCGTAGGGTGGCTGGAGTCTAGGGGGTGTCGGGGGGCGGGGGACACCCGTGGTGAGCTGTGGTGAGGCGCCTGGTTCGTCTTCGGTTCGGTGTCGCCATTGGGGTGTCTCGTTACGGGCCTCCGCCCCGGCTCCCCAGATTCCGGTCGCCCTGCGGGCGGCCGGACCGGGAGGGGTCTGCCGCAGCTTCGGCTGGGGTCGGGACGGGTGCTCTATTCCTCTGGAGGGGGTCACTTTCGGCGTTCCCACAGTCGTAGGTGGTCGGGTTGGGTTGGATTTGTGGGCGTAAGTGCTCAGTCGGCGAGGGCCTGGTGCGCGATTGACGGGTTACGACTATTGTTCCGGCGTGTCGCTGGGCGCAACTGCTCAGTCGCTTAATGGTGGACCGTCGAGAGGGGTTACGGCCCTGCCCTCCACCCCATTGGACCGGCCTCGTATTGAGTGGCCACTCCCGTCGTAACCATCGCTTAGCCGGGGGTTCCGGCCCGCGATCGGAGGGTTACGACCGTTGTTTCGGCGTGTCGTGGGGCGCAACTGCTCGGTCGCTGAGTTGTGGATCGTCGAGCGAGCGGTCACGGCCGGGACTTCCATTCCTGGACGGGCCGAGGGCGGCGGCTAGGCGGGCGTACGCGGTCACGTCCAGGGTCTCGCCCCGGGCGGTCGGGTCGACGCCGGCCTGGGCCAAGGCGGCTTCGACTTGGGGCTGGGGCCAGCGGGCGGACAGGGCGGACCGCAACATCTTGCGGCGCTGGGCGAAAGCGGCGTCGATGACGGCGAAGACCTCCGACCGGCTGGCGGTCGTCTCAGGCGGCGGCTGGCGACGGAGACGGACCAAACCGGACTCGACTTGGGGGCGGGGCCAGAAGACGGAGGCCGGCACCGGGCCGAGACGGCTGGCCTGGGCCTGCCAGGCCAGCTTGGCCGAGGGGACGCCGTAGACCTTGGAGCCCGGCCGGGCGGTCAGCCGCTCGGCCACCTCGAGTTGGACCATGATCAGTCCCGCGCGCAGGCTGGGGAAACGGGCCAGGGCGTGCAGCAGGACGGGCACGGCCACGTTGTAGGGCAGGTTGGCCACCAACTGGGTCGGCGGTGGGCCGGGCAGGTCGGTCAGGTCGAGAGCGTCGGCCTCCAGCACGGTCAGACGGTCGGCTCGGTCCGGCCGCCGCTCGGCCATGGCCTGGGGCAGGCGCTGGGCCAGAACCGGTTCGATCTCGACCGCCACCACGGCGGCGGCCGGTCCCAGCAGGCCGACCGTGAGCGATCCCAGGCCGGGGCCGATCTCCAGGACCACGTCGTCGGGCCCGATCTCGGCCGCTTGGACGATCCGGCGCACCGTGTTGGCGTCGATCACGAAGTTCTGGCCCCGCCGCTTGCTCGGTCTCAGCCCGGCCTGGGCCGCCCAGCGGCGCACCGTGCTGGCGTCGAGCAGCCCGTCAGTCATCGGTCGGCTCCGGGGGGATGGGGCCGAGACCGGCTTGGGTGGGTGGAGCGTCCGGCCGGGCCGGCGCGGTTCGTGGAACTGGCTCCGTACGGTCCCGACAAGTTGTCGGGGTGGATGGGATCGTCTCGCTTCCCGGTCTGGTCGGGGTCGCGCCGACGCCGCCCCAATCCCCCCCGAAGGCGGCGAGGGTGTTGGCGGTCAGACGGTGGCAGGCCCAGTCCAGGTCCCAACCCCGCCGCTGGGCCAGGAAACGGACGGTGTGGGGCATCAGATAGGTCGAGTTGGGCCGGCCCCGGGCCGGCACAGGCGTCAGATAGGGGGCGTCGGTCTCGACCAAGATCAGTTCCGGCGGGGCCACGGCCAGGGCCTGGCGCAGGTCGGCGTTGGCCTTGTACGTCAGCGGCCCCGGAAAACTGAGCCAGTAGCCGCGCGCGACACAGCGCCGGGCCAGGTCGGCGTCGCCGGAGAAGCAGTGCATGACGACCCGGCTGGGGACCGGTCCGGCGGCCAGGAGGTCGAGGATGTCGCCATGGGCGTCGCGGTCGTGGATGACCAGGGTCAGGTCGAAGGCGGCGGCCAAAGCGATGTGGGCGGCGAAGGCGTCGCGCTGGCGGGCCTGGGCGGCCGGGTCCCTGGTGCGGAAATAGTCCAGGCCGGTCTCGCCGATGGCCCGGACCCAGGGCCCGGCCTGAGCTAAGCGCTCGATCTGGGCCAGGCCGGCCGCCACCCGCTCGGGGTGACGGGCGACCTCGTTGGGGTGGAGGGCGACGGCCGCCACCACCTGGGGATGACGGGCCGCGAAAGCGGCCGCCCAGACCGAATCGGCCTCGTCGCAGCCGACCTGGACCAGCCGGTCGACGCCGACGGCGGCGGCCAGCGCCAGGGCCTCTTCGGGGTCCAGCCCGGAGTGTTCGAGGACCGCGTCCAGGTGGGTGTGGGAATCGATCACCGGGGCCGGCAGGCCGTCCGGCAAAGGCGGCAGCCCTGATCCGGCCAAGCTGGCCTGGGCTTGGGCCAGGATGTTCGCCTCATTGGCCTGGACCTGACCCGACGACCGGGTGGCCTCGGCTGTTCTCGGCGGCGGGGCCGACGGGCTGGGCGGGGTCGGATCGGGCTGGTTCACCGGACCAGTCTGGCAGTTCCGGGCTCGGATCGCCCGCTGACAGCGTCGGTCCCGCTCGGCTCAGGCGCGGCTCGATCCGGGGCGGGTGGATCGGTTGGCCGCGTCGAGCCCAATCGGCTCAGGACTAGTCGGAGACGGCGCCGGGTCTGGCCTCGGTCGGCGGCCGATCCGACGCTCGCTGAGCCAGGAAGGCTTGGTAGAGCTCATGGCGGTCGACGCTGTGGCGGCGGGCGGCCTCGGCCACGGCGGCGGTCGGTTTGGCCCCCTCGTCCAGCAGGCGTTGGACCGAAGCCAGGGCGGCGGTCGGGTCGGCGGCGGCCGGGCCGCCCAGCGCGGGATCAAGGCCGGCGATGACGACCGTGATCTCGCCTCGGACCTGGCCTTCGGCCCAGTCCGCCAACTCGGCCAAGGACCCCCGTACGACCTCCTCGTAGGTCTTGGTCAACTCGCGGCAGATCGCGCCCGGGCGCTCCGGACCGAAACAGTCCCGGGCGCTGACCAGGAAGTCGCGCAGGCGGTGCGGCGCCTCGAAGAAGATCATGCTGCGGCGCTCGTCGGCCAACTCGGCCAGGCGGGCCCGGCGGGGGCCGGGCCGGCGGGGCAGGAAACCCTCGAAACAGAAGCGGTCGACCGGCAGTCCGGAGACGGCCAGAGCGGTCAAAGCGGCCGACGGACCCGGCACGGCCGTGACCTTGACGCCGGCCTCGACGGCCGCCCGCACCAGCCGGTAGCCGGGGTCGGAGACCGACGGCATGCCGGCGTCGGTCACCAGCGCCACGGTCGAACCGGCTTGGAGGGCCTGGACCAGCTCCGGCGTCCGCTCGGCCTCGTTGCCCTCGAAGTACGACACCAGCGGCGCCGTCAGTTCGAGGTCGAGCCGCCGGGCCAACTGGCGCAGCCGGCGGGTGTCCTCGGCCGCGATCAGGTCGGCCGAGGCGAGGGTCTCGAGCAGAGCCGGCGAGGCGTGCCGGGAGTCCCCGATCGGCGTCGCCGCCAGCACCAACAGACCTTCTCCCACCAGCGACCTCCGCTTAGCTCGATTCGACTCCACCGGGTCCACCTGACCCGGACGGTCACGACGATACGGCTCTAACTGGGCCGAGCCCTCTCAATCAGACCTGACAGCGCCGACCTTCCTCAATCAGGCTAGATATGACCGCGAGCCTGTTGGCAATGCCTTCTTGACGATCGACGGGCAAGAACCAGGTGCTGTCTGGTTCCACTCTGATCTGGGCCAGTGTGTCGTGAGCGAAGAAAGCGCTGAAGTGAACACCGTCTTGGAATAGGGACATGGTATAGACCAGGCGGTCAGGCCAATACTCATTGTTGTACCCGTAGCCGTAGCTGAGGTGCTCTTCGTGGTTGCCCGATCCAAACGGCGGGACATACGGCGCGGTCAGATCGTAGTTGAGCAATGCGATCCCCGGATTGTCAGTGTCAGTGGATGCGTACAGGTAGTATCCCTCGTACCTTCCATCTGGGTGGAGTGTGTTCACGCAATTCACCAAAGCCGACAACGATTCGAATAATTCAGCGGTGTCGCTCGGCCCAGTCGTCCCGCTCGGCTCTGTCGTCCCGGCTGGTTCTGTCGTTCCAGTCGGTTCTGTCGTCCCGACAGTCCCGCTCGGTTCGGTAGTTCCAGTCGTTCCAGTCGGTTTTGTCGTTCCGCTCGGTTCTGTCTGTTGCCCGGCGCCACAGCCAGTGAATGACGCCAGTGCGAATGCGACGGCCAAAGCCATCGTCATGCTCATTGACCGGATGCGAGTTCTCACATCCGTGCTCGTGCCAACCATAAGACCACTCTAGTGTCCCCCGCCGGAAGTTCGCGGCGGCAGTCCTGCCAGCCGGGAGCCCTGGCGGCGTTGGCGAAACGTCCCGACACATCCAATATCGGGACGCTCCGCCGCCTGGCCAGCCGCCCCGTCTGACGCCCCCTTCTATCACCCCGGACTTCCAGCGGGGGACACGAGCCAGTCTGTGATAGACACGATTGAGGCGAACGTCGAGTCCGGCGGACCCCAGCCTTCGCCCCCAGACAGTGCTCACGGGTTTCGCTGTTTCTGATATACCGGTCTAGATATCGATCTCAAATGACTATAATGATCGTAAAAGTATACGCAAGTAGGGAGTGGACGATGGGATCGCGACCACCCAGCGACATGGTGCGCACAGCCGCCAGTGAGATCGGCCAGCAACTGACGACCTGGCGCAAGCTCCTGGGGCTGACGGCGGAGCAGGTGGCGGACCGGGCCGGCGTCGCCCGTGGCACGCTCCAGCGGTTGGAGCACGGCGACTTGGGCGTGGGGCTGGGAGCGGTGCTGTCAGTGGCCTCCGGGCTGGGCCTGCTGAACGACCTGGTGGACGCGACCGACCCCTACGAGACCGACCTGGGCCGGGCCCGGGCCGACCAGATCCTGCCCCAACGGGTGCGAAGATGACGCGGATCCAGATCTACCTGTCAGAGCAGGGGGCGGACGGCCAGGCCGCTAGCGGTCAGTCAGATATCAAGGTGGCCACTCTCTACACCTCGCTGCGGCGGGGCCGCCTGACCAGCGTCCTCAGCTACGAGACCGCCTACCTCGCCAGTGCGGGCGCCTACGCCATCGACCCGGCCATCCCCCTGGCGTCCGGCCCCTGGCCGTCGCCGGGCACATTGCCGCGGGCGCTGCTGGACGCGGCCCCGGACCGCTGGGGCCGTATGCTCATCGCCAAGCGAGAGGCGTCGGCGGCACGGGAGGATGGGCGCGTGCCCCGGCAGTTGGACGACGCGGCTTTCCTGCTGGGCACGTCAGACCTCACCAGGCAAGGAGCGCTGCGCTTCGCGCTGACCGATGGCGGTACCTTCCAGCATCCGGAGCCGACGGTGCCCAAGTTGGTCGAATTACCCGGCTTGTTCCAAGCCGTCGACCAGGCCACGCGCGACGGCGCCGAAGCCGAGGCGGCGGTCAAGAGACTGCTCAGCGCGGGCAGCGCGTCGCTGGGGGGAGCCCGCCCCAAGGCGGCGGTGCGCGACGGCGGCCGGTTGTTGATCGCCAAGTTCCCTCACGCCGGCGACGGCTGGGACGTCATGGCCTGGGAGGCGGTGGCTCTGGACCTGGCGGGTGCGGCCGGGATCACGGTGGCGACCACTCGCTTGGTCGACGTGGGCGGTCGCTCGGTCCTGCTGTCAGAGCGGTTCGACCGCCGGGGGGCGCGGCGCGTCGGTTACATCAGCGCCCTCACCTTGACCGGCTTGGACGATCCTGACCGGGCGGACTACTTAGACGTCGCCCAAGCCCTGGCCCGGGTCAGCGCCGATCCATCGCGCGACTTAGCGGAGCTGTGGCGACGCATCGCCTTCTCGGTCGCCATCCACAACACCGACGACCATCTTCGTAATCTGGGTTTGCTGCGCTCCCAGGGCGGCTGGCGCTTGGCTCCGGCTTTCGATCTGAATCCCGACCCGCTGGCGGGCTCCGCCCGGGTGACGGGGATCGGCGGCGCCAGCGGCCCGCGAGACAGCGCGACGGCGTTGCTGGAGCGAGCCGACAGCTTCGGCCTGTCAGCCGCCGAGGCCAGGGCCTCGGCCCGTCAGGTGGCGGACGCGGTGGCCCAGTGGGAGGCCGTGGCCGGGCGGAAGGGGCTGGGACGGGCGGAGCGCGACCGTTTCAAAGTGGTTTTCGAGACCGGGATCGACGCGCTCAGGGATCTGTGAAGGTCTAAGAGGGGGCTCGACCGACCAGGCGCTTAGGATTGGGGTCGTGACGGAACCGGAAGACGTGGGGGCGGTCCAGCCCCACCCGTCGGAGCCGACCCCCCGGCCGGAGCCGGCGGAGTTGGACCAGCCCGTCGACCCTCCGGCTGCGCCCTCTCCGGCTATCCCCGAACCGTCGCAGCCGGACCAGTCCACTGATCCACCCGCCCTCTTCTCCCTGTCCGATCGGGAGCCGACTCTGTCTCCGGCGGTCTCGGATCGGTCGAGTGATACCGCTCCGGCCGACCTTCTAGCGATGGAACCTAACGCAGACGACTTGGACCCGATCGAGCCGTCGGCCGAGGCCGGGGACGAGCTCGATGCCGCATCTACGGCCACCGCATCGCCGACCGGCCCGGGCTCCGAAGACGACGCCGAGGCCGATCCCGCCTCTTCGGCTTCACAGACCCGGCCTGCCGCCGAGGGCGGATTTGAACCCGAGCCCACCTCGTCAGCGCCGTCGGATGGGCCGGACGCGGTGGATGAGATCGACTTGGAGTCGGCTGGGTCCGGTTCGGGGCTGGGACCGGCGACCGCCGTATTGACCAAGTCCCCGGTCGCGGCCAAGCCCGCCTTACGGTCGCGCCTGCTGGGTCGCTTGGACCGCTTGACGGTGGCCTCGGCCCCGGAGCCGGCGGCGGTCGAACCGGTCGAACGGTTACGGGAGGGGCCGCCCCGGGACCGCTGGCTGAGCTGGGTCGTGACCGCCGTCATCGTCGCCCTCGGCTTCGGCATCCGGTTGGTCGGGTTGGGCGATCCGTCCAATATCGTCTTCGACGAGACCTACTACGCCAAGGACGCCTGGTCGCTGCTCCAGCAGGGTTACGAGGGGACCTGGCAGGAGGGGGCCAACCAGGCTCTGGCCGAGGGTGACGCCTCCGGCCTGGAGAGTTCGCCGGCCTTCATCGTCCACCCCCAGGTCGGCAAGTGGCTGATCGCCGTGGGCGAGGCCATCTTCGGCATGAACTCCTTCGGTTGGCGCTTCTCCGCCCTCGTCTTCGGCTCGCTCATGATCGGTTTGACCGTCCGGCTGGGCCGCCGGCTGTCCCGCTCGACCCTGATCGGGGCCCTGGCCGGGCTGCTGGTGACCGTCGACGGGCTCAACTTCGTGATGTCTCGGATCGGCTTGCTGGACGTCTTCCAGGCCTTCTTCATCCTGGCCGGGGTGAGCTGCCTGGTGGCCGACCGGGACTTCTTCCGCCACCGCCTGGCCGACCGGATCGAGGCTGGCGGCGGGCGAGACCTGGGCGGCCAGTCGGGCGGTTTCATCTTCCGGCCCTGGCAGCTGGGGGCCGGCCTGGCCTTCGGTCTGGCTTGCGGCACGAAGTGGAACTCGGTCTACGCCATCGCCGTCTTCGGGTTGTTGACGGTGGCCTGGAGCGTGTCGGCCCGCCGTTTGGCCGGGGCCCGGCGGCGGCGCTGGTCGGCCCTTTGGCTGGACGGCCTCCCCGCCTTCGTCAGCACGGTCCTGCTGGCGGCGGCGGTCTACCTGGCCAGTTGGGCCTCTTGGATGGCGACCGCCGGCGGTTACGGGCGCCAGTGGGGGGCGGACCACCCGGATGAGCGCTCGGTCCAGCTGTTCGGCCGTACCTTGGCCTCGCTCTGGCGGTACCACGTCGACATCTACAACTTCCACACCGGCGACTACATGGCCAACGTCACCCACACCTACAGCTCCAACCCCTGGGGCTGGTTCGTGTTGGCCCGCCCGATCGGCTTCGACGCCAAGAACGGCATCGCCGCCGGCGCCGACGGTTGCCCGGACGGCGGCCAGGAGTGCCTGCGGGTGATCTCCTGCACCGGCACCCCGCTGCTGTGGTGGCTGGCCGCCCTAGCCGCCCTGGTCGGGTTGGTCTGGTGGTTGGCCGGGGCGGACTGGCGCTTCGGCGTCACCTCGCTCGGCATCCTGGCCACTTGGCTGCCCTGGCTGACGGCCGGCTCCAGGCCTCTCTTCTTCTTCTACGCCATCACCTTCGAGCCCTTCCTGATGATCGGACTGGCCATGTTCCTAGGGGTGATCATGGGCCCGGCCCGGCCAGACAAACGCCGGCAACAGGGCACCATCATGGTCGGTGCCATCGTCGGCTTGATCATGCTCGACTTCGCCTTCATCTACCCCATCCTGAGCGACCAGGTCATGCTCCGGAGCCACTGGATCTGGCGGATGTGGTTCCCCGGCTGGATCTGAGCCCCACCGGGGCTTTGGGCTGGGTTCTGTGAGGTTCGGCCCCTGGGGCGGTGGTCGTAACTGCTCGGTCGGCGACGGAGCGTACGCGATTGACGGGTTACGACGTCTCGCTCGGCGTGTCGGCGGTCGCAGATGCTCTGTGAGTCAATCGTCGACGGGGACGCACGCGGTTGACGGGTTACGACGTTCCTCCGGCCGGTGGCGGGGCGACCGTCAGACGGGAGCCCTAGGATTGGGAACGTCCGTGAAGCTCACTAGTAGGGACTGAAAGATGTCTGTTTTCTCCGCTCTGCCGTTGGTGCCGCCCGATCCTGTGCTGGGGGTGACCGAGGCCTTCCAGCGGGACCTCGATCCGGCCAAGATCAATCTGGGCGTGGGCGTCTACCAGGACGAGGACGGGCGCGTGCCGGTGTTGGACGCGGTGCGTCGGGCCCAGGCCCGGCTGGCCGACGACCCCAGGCCCTACACCTACCTGCCGATCAGCGGCCTGCCCGTCTACAACGAGGCCGTCAAGCAGCTTGTCTTCAGCGCGGCCGGCGACGTGGTGGCCCAAGGCCGCGTCGTCACCATTCAGGCCCTGGGCGGCACCGGCGGGCTCCGGGTCGGGGCCGGGCTGCTGGCCCTGATCGATCCCACCGCCCAGGCGCTGGTGTCGAACCCGACCTGGGAGAACCATCAGGCCGTCTTCCAGCGGGCCGGCCTGGCCGTCCGTTCGTACCGCTACCTCGACGCCGCCGCCCACCGGATCGACTTCGACGGTCTGATCGAGGATCTGGCCCAAGCCGCCCCCGGCAGCGTCGTGGTGCTGCACGCCTGCTGTCACAATCCGACTGGCTACGACCTCGGCCCGGCCGAGTGGGACCAGGTGGTGGCGGTCTGCGCCGAGGCCGGCCTGGTGCCCTTCCTCGACATGGCCTACCAAGGCTTCAGCCAAGGCATCGTGGAGGACGCCGCCGCCGTGGCCAAGTTCGCCGCCGCCGGGCTGCCCTTCCTGGTCGCGACCTCCTTCTCCAAGTCCTTCAGTCTCTACGGCGAGCGGGTCGGCGCGATCAGCTTCGTGACGGCCGACGCCGCTGAGGCCGAGCGGGTCCAAAGCCAGGCCAAGGTGGTCGTCCGCACCCTCTACTCCAACCCGCCCACCCACGGCGCCCGGTTGGTCAGCACCGTCCTGGGCGACCGCTATCTCAGGGCCGAGTGGGAGAACGAGCTGTCCGGCATGCGCGACCGCATCAAGGGCATGCGGGCGCTGCTGCGGGCCGGCCTGGAGCGGGCCGGGGCGCCCGGCGACCTCTCCTACATCACAGACCAGACCGGCATGTTCTCGTACTCCGGTTTGAGCCAGCCCCAGATGGAGCGTCTGCGGCGTGACTTCCACGTCTACGGCCTCGACTCCGGCCGCCTCTGTGTGGCCGCTCTCAACCACGGCAACATCGACGCCGTGGTGCGGGCGGTGGCCGAGGTCATGGCCTGAGCGGCGCCGGGCCGAGCCGGGACCCAAGGTCGCACAAATTGAATTGGCAACTTAACTAAATTAAGCTGGTCCGAGGGCGGCCCGGGGCCAGTTCTGGCGCCCGAACGTGCGATCAGTGGTCAGACCGTCGTAGAGTATGGTCCGGACGGGCCGCCGGTCGCGTCCGGTCCCCGGTTGGTCTTTCGGTAGGGCCCGCCTGACTTTGAATCAGGATTAGCGCAGTAGGTTCGACTCCTACCCGGGGAGCGTCACGATCCGTGAGGAGCAGGGTTGACTGAGGTACGCGCCGCTGGGGTGGCAGCCGTCATCGTGTTGGCGGCCGGAGCCAGCACCCGCATGAAGTCAGGCACCTCCAAACTGCTGCACCCGGTCGGCGGCCGTTCCATGCTGTCTTGGGCCCTGGACGCGGCCGTCAGCCTCCAACCCGACCGCCTGGTGGTGGTGGTGGGCCAGATGCGCGACCAGGTCGAGGCCCATCTGGACGACATCGCCCCCAGCGCCGTCCGGGCCTTCCAAGCCAGCCCCTTGGGCACCGGCCACGCCGTCCAATGCGGTCTGGAGGCCCTGGGCGAGGTGTCCGGCGAGATCGTCGTGACTTACGGCGACGTGCCCCTGCTGAGCTCCCGCGCTTTGGGCGACCTCTTGGCCAGCCACCGCGACGAGGGCAACGCCGTGACCGTGCTGACGGCCGTGGTGGAGGACCCGACCGGATACGGGCGGGTGATCCGCCAGGGCGACCAGGTCCAGGCCATCGTCGAGCACCGCGACGCCAGCGACGAGCAGCTCGGCCTGCGCGAGATCAACGGCGGCATCTACGTCTTCGAGGCCGAGATCCTGCGGGCCGGGCTGGCCCAGCTGAGGACCGACAACGATCAGGGCCAGTTGTACCTGACCGACCTGGTGGCCTACGCCCGGGGCTTGGGGCGGCGCGTCGGCGCCTTCATCGAGGCCGACGTCTGGCAGACCCAAGGGGTCAACGACCGGGTCCAACTGGCCGCCGTCAACCGGGAGTTGAACCGGCGCATCGTGCGGGAGTGGATGGTGCGCGGCGTCACCGTGATCGACCCGGCCACGACCTGGATCGAACGGGACGTGGCCTTGGCCGCCGACGTCGAACTTTGGCCCGGCACCATCCTGCGCGGCGCCACCACGGTGGGCGAGGGGGCCGTGATCGGCCCGGACAGCCGTCTGACCGACGTCGAAGTCGGCCCCAGGGCCCAGGTCGTACGCTCCGAGGCCGTCCTGGCCCTGATCGGCCCGGGGGCCCAGGTCGGCCCCTTCTCGTATCTCCGTCCCGGCACCGAACTGGGTCAGGCGGGCAAGATCGGGGCCTTCGTCGAGACCAAGCAGGCCCGCATCGGGGCCGGCTCCAAGGTGCCCCACCTGACCTACTGCGGCGACGCCGTGATCGGGGAGTCCAGCAACATCGGCGCCGGCGTCATCTTCGCCAACTATGACGGCGCCAGCAAGTCCTTGAGCACGGTCGGCTCGCACAGTTTCGTCGGCTCGGACACGGTCCTGGTCGCCCCGGTCAGCGTCGGCGACGACGCCTTCGTGGCGGCCGGATCGGTCATCACGGACGACGTGCCCAGCGGCGCCTTGGCCGTGGCCCGGGGGCGGCAGGCCGAGATCCCCGGCTGGGTGGCTCAACGGCGGCGGCGGCAGGCCGGCGCCTCGGGGCCAGACAGGGATGGCGCGGCGCCGTCGACCGGTTCCAACCTCTAGGAGAGACATGAGCGACCTGACCAGAAGAGATGACAAGCAGTTGATGCTTTTCGCCGGTCGGTCGCACCCCGGTTTGGCCAACGAGATCGCCCAACTGCTGGGCTGCACCCCGGTGCCAGCCCGCATGGTGACCTACGCCAACTCTGAGATCTACGTCCGCTTCGAGGCTTCGGTGCGCGGCTGCGACGCCTTCGTGGTGCAGGCCCACGCCGCTCCTGTCAACGACTGGTTGATGGAGCAGTTGATCATGGTCGACGCCTTGAAGAGGGCCTCGGCCAAGCGCATCACGGTGGTCTGCCCCTTCTACCCCTACGCCCGTCAGGACAAGAAGCACGCCGGCCGGGAGCCGATCTCGGCCCGCTTGGTGGCCGATCTCTTCGCCGCCGCCGGAGCCACCCGGATCATGTCGGTCGACCTGCACGCGGCCCAGATCCAAGGCTTCTTCTCCGGGCCGGTCGACCACCTCTACGCCTTGCCCATCCTGGCCGACTACGTCGAGGAGAAGTACGACCTGGCCGACATCGTGATCGTCTCGCCCGACGCCGGCCGGGTCCGGATGGCCGACATGTGGTCCGACCGGCTGGGCTGCCCCCTGGCCATCATCCACAAGCGGCGCGACCCCGAGGTGGCCAACACCGTGGCCGTGCACGAGGTGGTGGGCGAGGTCGAAGGCAAGACCTGTCTGCTGGTGGACGACATGATCGACACCGCCGGCACCATCTGCCTGGCCGCCGCCGCCCTCAAGCTGAAGGGCGCCCGGCGGGTCATCGCCGCCGCCACCCACCCGGTCCTGTCCGCTCCGGCGGCCGAACGGTTGGAGCGCAGCGAATTCGAAGAGGTCATCGTGACCAACACCTTGCCCATCGCCAAGGAGTCCCAGATCGACAAGCTGACCGTGCTGTCGATCGCCCCCATCCTGGCCGAGTCGATCGAGGCCGTCTTCTCCGAGAGCTCGGTGGCCGCCCTGATGAGCGAGAAGCACAAGCGGGCCGACCGGCTGCAGAACAAGGCCCCCGAGGCCCTGACCTCCGACCCGGAGGCCGTCAGCCAGTGACCGGGGCGGCCCTCGTTCAATGATGATCCGTCGCCTGGAGAGTAGTAAGCAAGCCAGGACACTGGCGGTCGCCGCGCTGTTCGGGTCTGCCGTTCTGGGCCTGAGCGGCGGTGTGTCTGGGATTGGTGCCGGGGTGAGGGGCGAACCTGAGGGGTCGTTTTCCCCTCTGGGGCCCCCGTGTCTCTCCCGGGCGGAGCTCGGGGACGTTTTCATTCCGGCCGATCTATCCGATGTCTCCAGCCTGTCCGATCCAATTAGGTCATGCGGGACGGATCGGTTCGGCCTGGTGGTGACCGAGTTGAGGGAGCGCTTCCCTGACCAGTTCGTGTACGCGGAGTGGGGTTACGGCCAGGGCCTGTTGGTGGGTCGGCCGGGTTCGGCTGAGCGGTTCAGCCAAGCGGTCGCGGAGGCGGGCGCCCTGGCTGTCGTGTGGGAGGCTGATCGGCCGACTGAGGTGGAGCAGTTGCGTCTAGTGGAGGCGGTGACTAGGCAGGTGCTGGAGCATGCGCCCGGCTCGTCGGCTGCGATCGGCTACGACTACCGCGGCAACAGCGTCCAGGTGACCGTCAGCGCCGTGCCGGACCTGGACCAGTTCCGGGCCGCCTTGTCCAGGGCGGTCGATTCGGCCGTTCTGGTCCGATGGGGCGTCAGCGTCCGGGTCGAGGTGAATCCAGACATAGGGCTCACCGAAGAAGTCGGCGTCGGCTCCGCCCTGTGACGCGAAGCCGACCCGGTCTGGCGGAAAGTGGGTCATCCCCTCGTCGACTTTGGCGGCGGGCTCCGCCCTGTGACGCGAAGCTGGCTCGGTCTGGAGCAGTCGATCCGATTTCCGGGCCGCCGGCTGATCGGGTAGGCTGCCGGGGTTGCCTGGCGAGGGGTGGCGCGACCGCGTCCCCGTGATCGACAAGGCTCTGATCGGTCAGTTCCGATCAGGCAGGGTCCGCCTCGTCTGGTGTCGTTGACGAAGACTGAGAGGTGGAGCCGCCATGGCCAATGAAATCAAGCTTGACGCCCAAGCGCGGGTGGAGTTCGGCAAGGGGGCGGCCCGGCGGCTGCGACGGGACGGGCGCATCCCGGCGGTTATGTACGGCCACGGCACCGATCCGGTCCATGTCTCCCTGCCGGCCCACGCCACCCAGTTGGCGCTGCGTCAGGCCAACGCCCTCCTCACCATCGACGTGGCCGGCGGCCAGGCCCAGTTGGCCCTGCCCAAGCAGATCCAGCGCGACCCGGTTTTGGACACCATCGAGCACGTCGACCTCATCATCGTGCGCCGGGGCGAGCGGGTCACCGTCGAGGTGCCGCTGATCGTGGTGGGCGAGGTCAAGGGCGATGCCATGATCGTGACCGATCAGAGCAGCTTGACGATCGAGGCCGAGGCGACTTCGATCCCGGCCTCGATCGAGATCGATATCAGCCAGCTCGAGATCGGCGACCAGGTGCTGGCGCGCGACCTCAAGCTGCCGGACGGCGTGGTCTTCCCCGGCGAACCGGACGACCTCATGCTGTCGCTCCAGGCCGCCCAGGCCCAGGATCTGGGTCAGGCCCCGACCGAGGCCGAGGCCGAGGGCGAAGCCGGGGCGGCCGCCGCGGCCGAGTGACCGACGGCCCGAGCCATGGCTAAGTGGTTGGTGGTCGGCCTGGGCAACCCGGGCCAGTCCTACGCCGGCCACCGGCACAACATCGGCGCCATGGTGGTGGAGGAGTTGGCCCGGCGCGACCAGGCCACCTGGCGGACGCATCGCCTGCTGCGAGCCGACCTGGCCCAGATCCGGATCGGGCCTGGTGGCACGGGCGCGGTCGGGGCCGACCTGGAACGGGTCGAGTTGGCGCGCTGCCGGACGTATATGAACGAGTCCGGCGCCCCGGTCAAGGCCGTCTTGGGCCAAGCCAAACTCAGTCCGGCCCACCTGGTGGTGGTGCACGACGAGCTCGATCTGACCCTGGGCCAGCTGCGGGTCAAGTTCGGCGGCGGCGACAACGGCCACAACGGCCTGAAATCGATCCGGGGCCGGCTGGGCCAGGGCGATTACTACCGGGTGCGCTGCGGCGTCGGCCGCCCGGTCGGCCGCCTCGACGTCATCGATTGGGTCCTGAGCGACTTCAGCCGCGACCAGATCGGGGACCGTGACGACCTGGTGGTCAGAGCCGCCGACGCCGTCGAAGCTCTAGTCACCCAGGGTTTGGACGCCACCCAGCAGCGCTTCAACTCGTAGTCGCTGGGCCGCGTTAGGCTGGTGGATTGTGAGTGCGCATGGGCTGGTCAGGCGGCTGGCCGATCAAGCGGGGCTGGAGCGGGCCGTGCGCTGGGCCGCGGCCGGGCGGGCGGCCGTCGATCTGACCGCCATCGCCGAGCTGCGGCCCTTCCTGGCCGCCGTCTTAGCCGAGGGATCGGGCCGGCCGGTCTTGTTGGTGACATCGACCTACCGCGAGGCGGAGCAGTTGGCCGGCTCGCTGGAGTCTCTGCTCGAGCCGGACCAGGTGGCCTTCTACCCGGCCTGGGAGACCCTGCCGCACGAGCGGTTGAGCCCGCGCTCCGACACGGTGGGCCGGCGCTTGGCCGTGCTGCGCCGTTTGGTCGGCAACGACGAGCTGCCGCCGCCTCGGGTCCTGCTGGCCCCGGTCCGATCCATCCTGCAACCCCAGGTGGCCGGTTTGGGCCGGATGAAGCCGGTCTCGATCCAGGTCGGGGCCGACTACGACATCCAAAGCCTGGCCCGGGACCTGGTGGCGGCGGCCTACATCCGGACCGACCTGGTCACCCAGCGGGGCGAGTTCGCCGTCCGGGGCGGCATCGTCGATCTCTTCACTCCGACCGACGAGGCCCCGGTCCGGATCGACTTCTTCGGCGACACGGTGGAGGAGATCAGAGTCTTCGCCCTGGCCGACCAACGCTCGACCGATCAGCTCCGTAGCCAAATCGTGGCTTCGCCCTGCCGGGAATTGCTCCTGACCGATCAGGTCAAGGCCCGCGCCGCCGCCCTGCTGGCCGATCATCCCGAGTTGTCCGACCTGCTGGAGCGGATCGCGGCCGGCCACGCTGTCGAGGGCATGGAGGCGCTGGCCCCGGCCCTGGTCGACGGCCTGGAACTGCTGACCGACGTGGTGCCAGACGACACCCTGGTGCTGATGGCGGACCCAGAGCTGGCCCGGCAGCGGGCCAAGGACCTGCAGGCCACCAGCCAGGAGTTCCTACAAGCCTCCTGGGCGGCCGCCGCCAGCGGCGGTCAGGCCCCCATCGACCTCGGCGCCTCGGCCTACCAGCCCCTGGCCGAGGTCCGCCGCCGGGCTCTGGCCCGGGGTCTGCGCTGGTGGAGCCTGAGCCCCTTCTCCGTCGACCTGCCGGCCGGCCAGTCCGGCGCCGGCGACCTGGCGGAAGAGCCGGTCCGGCCTCAGGAGACCGGCGTCGAGTCGATCACCATCGAAGCCTGGCCGACCGAGTCCTGGCGCGGCCGGACCGATCAGGCGGTGGCGGACCTGACCCGTCAGCTGGCCGCCGGCGAAGCTGTCGTGGTGGCGGCCGAGAGCCGCGGTCTGGCCACCCGCTACCGTGAGCTGCTGACCGAGGCCGGTCTGCCGACGGACTGGGCCGAGCGGCTGGACCGAGTCCCTCAGCCCGGCCGGGCCACCGTCACCCTGGGCCAGTTCGCCCACGGCTTCCACCTGCCCGACCTCGGTCTACGCCTGGTCACGACGGCCGACCTGGCCGGTCAAACCGCCCCCGACAAGTCGGCCCGGCGGCTGCCGAGCCGGCGCAAGAACCAGATCAACCCGCTGGAACTGGCCGTCGGCGACCTCGTCGTACACGACCAGCACGGTGTCGGCCGCTATCAGGAGCTGACCCAGCGGACGGTGGCCGGCGCGGTGCGCGACTACCTCGTGATCGAGTACGCCGCCAGCAAGCGGGGCCAGCCGGGCGACCGGCTCTACCTGCCGATGGACCAACTCCACCTGATCACCCGGTACGTCGGCGGCGAGCAACCCAGCTTGGACCGTTTGGGCGGATCGGATTGGTCCAAGCGCAAGGCCCGGGCCCGTAAGGCGGTGCGCCAGATCGCCCAAGAGCTGATCCAGTTGTACGCCGCCCGCCAGTCCGCCGTCGGTTTCGCCTTCTCGCCCGACGGCGAGTGGCAGCGCGAGCTGGAGGACTCCTTCAGCCACATCGAGACGCCCGATCAGCTGAGCTGCATCGAAGAGGTCAAACGGGACATGGAGCGGGTCACGCCGATGGACCGGCTGATCTGCGGCGACGTCGGCTACGGCAAGACCGAGATCGCCGTCCGGGCGGCCTTCAAGGCGGTCCAGGACGGCAAGCAAGTGGCCGTGTTGGTGCCCACCACCTTGTTGGCCCAGCAGCATCTGGCCACCTTCGGCGGGCGTTTCGCCGGCTTCCCGGTGACGGTGGCGGCCTTGTCGCGTTTCCAATCCGCGGCCGAGGAGCGGCAGACCCTGGCCGGTCTGACGTCGGGCCAGGTCGATGTCGTCATCGGCACTCATCGGTTGTTGTCGGGCGACGTCGAGTTCCGCGACCTCGGCTTGGTCATCGTCGACGAGGAGCAACGTTTCGGAGTCGAGCACAAAGAGACGCTGAAGAAGATGCGGCTGGACGTCGACGTGTTGGCCCTGTCCGCCACGCCCATCCCGCGGACCTTGGAGATGGCCATCACCGGCATCCGGGAGCTGTCCGTCATCCAGACCCCGCCGGAGGAGCGTCACCCGGTCCTGACCTCGGTCGGGGTCTACGACGAGGGTCAGGTCAGGGCGGCCATCCGGCGCGAACTGGCCCGGGAGGGGCAGGTCTTCTTCGTCCACAACCGGGTCGACTCGATCAACCGGGTGGCCAGCCGTCTGAGCGAGCTGGCGCCCGAGGCCCGGGTGGCGGTGGCGCACGGCAAGATGAGCGAACGGGCTCTGGCCCAGGTCATGGTCGACTTCTGGGAGCGGCGGGCCGACGTGCTGGTATGCACCACCATCGTGGAGTCCGGGCTCGACATCCAAACCGCCAACACCCTGATCGTGGATCGGGCCGACGCCCTGGGGCTGAGCCAGTTGCACCAGCTGCGGGGCCGGGTGGGCCGGGGCCGCGACCGGGGCTACGCCTACTTCTTCTATCCGGCCGGCTTCGATCTCAGCCAGACCGCCCATGACCGGTTGGCCACGATGGCGGCCCACTCCGAGTTGGGCTCCGGGCTCAGCATCGCCATGAAAGACCTCGAGATCCGGGGGGCCGGCAACCTGCTGGGGGCGGACCAGTCCGGCCACATCGAGGAGGTCGGCTTCGACCTCTACCTCCGCCTGGTCGGCGAGGCGGTCGAGGAGTTCCGGGGGCAGCGGGCCGAGCCGGAGCCGCAGATGCGGATCGAGCTGCCGGTCGAGGCCCATCTGCCCAACGACTACATCGGCTCCGAGCGGCTGAGGCTGGAGATGTACAAGCGGATCGCCCAGGTCCGCCAGGAGTCCGAGCTAGCCAGTGTGATCGACGAGCTGACCGACCGTTACGGCGCCCCGCCGCCGGTCGCCCTAGCCTTGATCGAGGTGGCGGCCTTCCGGCTGGCGGCCCGCCGGGCCGGCCTGGTCGAGGTCGTCGCCCAAGGCAAGTTCGTCCGCTTCGAGCCAGCCCAATTGCCCGAGTCGCGCCAGCTCAGGCTGCGCCGGTTGTATCCGGGGTCGGTTTACAAGCCGGCCCAGGGCCAGCTCCTAGTCCCCCGCCCCGAGACCGGCGGCTTGCCCAGCCAGCCGGTCATCGGCCCCGACCTGCTGCGCTGGGCCGGACAGTTGGTGGAGGCCATCTTCAGCCCCGACGCGCCCTGACCGCCCGCCCGGCCGAGCGGGGGAGCTGCGACGTTTTCCTTCCTTCTGATCCGGTTGGATGGGGTCTGCCCTCGGGGGATGGTTGGACTTCGTCACGGGTGGCTCCGCCCCCCCGATCCCCCCAGACTCCGGACGCCCTCCGGGCGACCGGATCTAGGAGGTCTGCCGTGGCTCCCTGCTGGGTTGGGGTCGTGTTCCTGGTGGCCGGATACAGCGGAACTGTTCCCGGGCGGTCCAATCGCATGGGTGTCTGGTTTCAGATCTCGTCTCCAGAGTGCCCATCGGGCCGGTGGATGGGAGTCGTAACCATTCTCGGCTTGGGGTTTTCACGCGAACGGAGAGTTAGGACCGTCGCTTCGGCGTGTCGGCGGTCGCAAGCGCCCGTTCGGCGACGGGGGCGTCGGCGGTCGGTCGGTCGCGGCGTCGGCGGGGTGTCAGTTGAGTGTTCCGGAGGTGACGACGACTTGGATCTCGCCGATGCGGAGGGTGTGGCTGGGTTGGGTGAAGGTCAGGTCGATCACGCCGGTGCGACCCAAACCGGTCCAGTCGACCCGGATCTGGGTGACGGCGGTGACGGTGTAATCGCCCTCTTTGTCGTAGGTCCAACCACAACCCGAGGGCGACTCCCAAGCCGTCTCGTTGTACAGGGGAGCCGAACCCGTGCCGCAGACCACCCGATGGCCGGCGTCGTCGGTCCAAGTGATGGAGACCAACCGGGCCTGGGCCACGACCGTGCGCCCATCGGCCGACGCCGAAGCCGTCGCCACCCCGGAGACCCCGGGCTTGGCGTTCTGGGCCCAGAACCAAACCGGAATACGCACCGCGCCCCAAGCCTTGGGGTTATGGTCGTACCAGCCGCCGGGCCAGACCCCCATCTCGGGGGCCTCCAAACTCATGGTCGCGACGGCCTGTTGAGCTAGGACTTTGGGATCGGGTTGGGCGGCGCCGGCCGGGGACCAGAAATAAGAGGTCTTAGCGCTGGCGGCACCAGCGCTGGCGGCGGCGCAAGACATGATCAAACCGACCGGGCCGTGCTGGTCCCAAATCGCCCGCTTGACCGGGTCGAGAGAATCAGGATCTTTGACCCGGGTCAGGTCGGTGTCCACCTTGGTGTAACAGTTCCGGGTGTCATCCCAAGACCCAGCGTTGGTACGACAGGGGATCTCCCCCAGAGCGGGACTATGACAAGTGGTCGAACCAGAACTCGACGAACCACCAGCCTGCGCCGGGGCAGTGTCATCGCCGCCCACAGTGACTTGACAGGTGGAAGCGAATATTCCCGATTTCGAGCATGAGACTGGCGGGTCGGCTTGGGCGTGGGGCACGGTGGTCAGTCCGAACAGGAGAGCGCCAGCCAGACCGGTGATAGCAAGTCTGCCCCATGACCGGGCTGCGCTCAGCATGTCACATCCACGTCTCGGACTAGGACGACGAGCCAGGCTTGCCGGTCGGATAGGTATTGGACGGTGTAATCCTGTGCGCCGCTGGATCGGTTCTCGGGGGTGATGTCTTGACCGGACGAGTCGAGGATTCGGGTCTGGCTGGGGTCTAGACAGGTTCGGACGACGATCTGGGGTCGGCCGTCGGCGGTGACTGTCTCGGAGCGCGGATCGAGCAAGGTGAAGACACCCTCACCGGTCAGTCTCTGACCGGTGGACAGGAAGTCCCGCAAGTACCGCTCAGTCTCTTCCACTTCCACTTCGGCGGCGACTTGCTGGAACGGGGAGAAATCGATGACATCGCCTTGGATGGTCTCGCCCCGGAAAATGGACGTGTAGATCTCGTTGTGTCTCTCGACGACTTGGACGGCGGCCAGTTGGTTCTCGGTCCAGTACTGGCTGTATCCGGCTGGTTGGGGGCCGGTCGGGGTGGGGCTGAAGGTGGCCTCGGAGGCGGAAGGGAAGGGGAAGGTCGCAGGGTCGCTCGGTTCGGGGTCGGGTTGGCCGGCGCAGCCCGTCAGCAGGAGGGACAGGACGGCGGCGGTCAGGGCGAGGGGTTTGAGGGCGAGGGGCAGGAGGGGGTGGTGACTGGTCATGGGAGGCGGTGTTCCTTGGTCTGGGGCTTGGGGCCAGGGGGTCTGTCAGGAGGTCGGGTTTGGCCGGGGTCGTCGTCGGCGCCGATCGGGTCAGGGGCTCCGGCCGAGCCGCCCCAGGTGACGGAGGATCGGTCCGAACGAAGCCATTCGGTTCAGTCAAGCAAGATGATACATATTTCCGCCACCACCGACAGCGGGCCTGTGGATAACCAGCTCTTCGGAATCGAGCTGTTGACGGGCCAGTGGCCCGGCGGTAGTTCGAGACGGATGCCTGTACGCGGTCCCGGCCCGGTCCGGTAGGGAGCTGCGGCCTGATCGAAGAGGCTTTCACCGAAGCGATCGGACGACTGGCTGTCCCGACCCGGTTCGGTAGGGAGCTGCGGCAGACTCTTTTCTGGTCCGGCCGCCCGCAGGGCGGCTGGAGTCTGGGGGGGCGGGGGCGGAGCCCCGTGACGAGACTCGTGATCGGGGGGTTATGACAATCGACACGCGGGTGATTTCTAGCGGTCAACGCAACACTTAGGAAAGTGGTGTGTGTTATGGGTCGTCGGGTGTCGGTCGAGGCTGTGCGTTTGTTCTGGTTGGCGTGGGATGGTGGGTGTCCGGTT
>JAISCA010000049.1 GCA_031265875.1 Propionibacteriaceae bacterium | reverse complement strand
CTCGGCCCACCCCGATACGGCACCGGCCTCAGCGCCGAAGAAGGCCTCCACCCCCGCAAAGGCTGGGCCGGACGCTCATGACACACCCGAACCGGACACACATTCTGTCCGATAACCCCGAAAAGCCCTCAATGACGGCTTTTTCCGTTGCGGCGATGGCGGCTAATTCAGGATGCCCCCATGACCTCGGCGTCCGCGCTGACGGCGGCGTAGGCGCCCAGTGCCCGCCGGTCGCGGGTCACCAGCCGGGCTCCGTGATACCGGGCCGCCAGCCCGACCAGGGCGTCGTAAACGGCCCCTCCCGCCACTCCGGCCTCGCCGATGGCCCGGTGCGCGTTGGAGGCGGCTCCTTCCGGCAGAGCCAAGATCCCGGCGAAGCGATCTTCGATCAGGACGACCGCGGTCGCGCTGGTGGTCCTCATGTCGCCCGGCAAGCGGGTGAGCACCGACAAGGTCTCGACTGCGGCGTGCCCCGCCAGCCACAGTTCGCGTCCCTCGGCCCAGCGGGCGACTTCGTCGTGGAGTACGTGGTTCGCTAGGACCAAGGGCACGGCCAGGGAAGTGTCCACGGCGGTCTTACGGATCACCGGCGGCCAGCGTCTATCAACGCGTACATGGTCGCGTCATCGAGGACGCCGCTGCCCTGCGCCACCAGGTGACCGTGCTGGTCGCGCACCAGAGCGGCCGTGCGCGGACCGGGGGTGATCTGAACGCCGGCTCCGTAGACGGACACATCGACCTCGAGGCCAGGGCTGATCCCGACCGCCTGCCTGATCGTCTTAGGCACCATGATCCGTCCCGAAGCGTCGACCTTGACTAGCATGGGACTAGTTTACCTATCTGCTCCCGTCTATTCTCCCAATCGGGCGCCCCGCCACCGCTCATGGTCCACTGGGGCCGGTCGAGAGGGAACGCCCACCAGAGGCCGATAGAACATATTCGGCGCCGGGCCGGAATTGAAGACCCGCGCCCGGGCGCGGATCGAAGAAGCGCCAACGGGCGTCTAATCGGTGGATCGAGGCCAATGGGCCGGAGCGCTACAGGACCATCTGGACTCGGGTGGCGGGGCTGCCGTCGGCTTGGTCGACCCATTCGGCCAGGGACTCCGGCTGGGCCGTCCACAGTCGCGCTCCGACCTGGACCTGGCTGACGCCGGTCAGGTGGGCCCAGCTCTGGGCGAAGGCGGCGGCCGACCAGGCGGCTTCCTCGCTGGTGGCCTGCCAAACCAGGCGGGCCGGGTGGTCGGAGTCGGCCGGGACCGACTCGATCAGGCGCAGGGCGTCGCCGTAGGTCCGGTTCAGCTCGTGGGTCAGCCGGGCCGGGTCGGGCGCGGCGGCGTCGCGCACCAGACAGGACCAGGCCGCCGCCGTCTGGCCGGACAGGGCGCTGGCCAGCAGCCGGGCCCGGGCCACATGCTTGTCGTAGTAGTCGGGATAGGCGCTGATCTGGACCGCTTGGGCGACGTCGCCGATGTCGGAGTCGGCCCAATTCCGGATCCGCACCATGGCGTCGTAGAACTTGTTGGTGGAGTAGATCGGATCCATGATCTGCTCCGGCGTGCCCCAACCGGCCGCCGGGCGTTGCTGGAACAGGCCCAAGGAGTCCAGGTCGCCGTAGTCGAGGTTGCGGATGCCAGATTCTTGGAAGGCGGTCGTCAAAGCGATCGAGACCGCTCGCGGGGCCAGGCCGCGTTGGGCCGCCACCCCGGCGATGAGAGCGGCGTTGGCGGCCTGCTCGGGGGTGAGCTGGGCCGTCTCTGAGCCGATGGTGGCGCGGCAGAACAGGGCCGGCGGCTCGTGGGCGGGCGGCGCCGGCTCCGCCCCCAGGCGCGTGGCCACCAGCCAGATCAGGCCAAGGGTCAACGCCAGGCCGAGCGAGCCGGCTACGATCCCGCCGGAACGGCCCGAGCGACCAGAGCGGGTCCGGCGGCGGGGAGTGGGGCGGTCGCGACTCATGGCCTCAGTTGGCGTGCAAGGCGGCGTTCAAAGCCACCCCGCGACCGGCTCTAGGAATGGCCTTGACCCGGCCGGACAAGGAATCGCGCAGGTAGAGCCAGCCGGACTGGCCGGACAGGTCGCGGCCCTTGACCACGGCACCGTCGGGCAGGGTGATCTTGGTTCCAGCCGTGACGTACAACCCGGCTTCGACCACGCAATCGTCGCCCAGGGAGATGCCGACGCCGGATTCGGCCCCCAGCAGGCAACGACGCCCGATGCTGACGACCTCGGCCCCGCCGCCGGACAGGGTGCCCATGATCGAGGCCCCGCCGCCGATGTCGGAGTCGGCCCCCACCACCACGCCGGCCGAGATCCGGCCCTCCACCATCGACGGCCCCAAGGTGCCGGCGTTGAAGTTGACGAAGCCCTCATGCATGACCGTGGTGCCCTCGGCCAGGTGGGCCCCCAGTCGGACCCGGTCGGCGTCGGCCACCCGCACCCCGCTGGGCACGACGTAGTCGACCATGCGGGGGAACTTGTCCACCGAGAGGACTGTGACAGGGCCGAACTGGCGGCGCAGCTCGAGCCGGGCGCGCTCGAAGCCATCGACCGGACAGGGGCCGAGCGAGGTCCAGACCACATTGGGCAAGACGCCGAAGAGACCCTCCAGGTCGAGGCCGCGGGGCGGGACCAAACGGTGGCTGAGCAGATGTAGGCGCAGGTAGGCGTCGGCCGTGTCCTGGGGCGGCGCGTCCAAGTCGATCACGACCAGGCGCCAGGTCTCCTCGACCTCGGGCCCAGGGGGCCGGTCGGCAGTCAGCTCATCCGGCTGGTCGCCCGCTCGGTCGCCCAAACTGGGCCAGGGGAACCAACAGTCCAAGACCTGGCCGGTCCGATCGGCCCGAGCCAGGCCCCAACCACAGGCGGTGCGCTGAGACATGATCTTAAGACTAGTGTCCGGATCTGTCTGAGCGGCCATCCCCGCGCGGTCCGGCGGGCCGGGGGCGACTACAGTGGGGGACCATGCTCGACCCCAGCGGCGACCTGGCCGACCTGCTCCAAGCCATCGTCGACATCGAATCGGTGTCCGGTCAGGAGACCGCTCTGGCCGATCAGATCGAGGCCGCTCTGAGACCCTGCCGTCACCTCCACTTGACTCGTCAAGGCAATAACATCTGCGCCCGCACTGAGCTGGGCCGGCCTCAGCGAGTGGTCATCGCCGGGCACCTCGACACGGTCCCGCCGGCCGGCAACCTGCCCAGCCGACGGCTCCAACGCGACGGTCGGGCCGTCCTGGCCGGGCGCGGCAGCGTCGACATGAAGGGCGGTCTGGCCGTCCAATTGGCTCTGGCCGTTCAGATGGCCGAGCCGCGCTGGGACCTGAGTTGGATCTTCTACGACAATGAGGAGGTCGACGCGGCCAAGAACGGCCTGGGCCGCTTGGCTCTGTCTCGGCCCGACCTGCTGCGGGCCGACTTCGCCATCTTGATGGAGCCGACCGCCTCTCTGGTCGAGGGCGGCTGCCAAGGCAGTCTGCGGGCCTGGGTCGCCACCACGGGCCGGGCCGCCCACGCCGCCCGTTCCTGGCTGGGCCACAACGCCATCCATGACATGGCTGAGGTGCTGGACCGGCTGCGCGACTACCGGCCCGACCGGGTCCTAGTGGACGGCTTGGAGTACCGCGAGGGCCTCAACGCCGTCACCATCGAAGGCGGCCTGGCCGGCAACGTCGTCCCGGACCGCTGCCGGGTCCAGGTCAACTACCGCTTCAGTCCGGACAAGTCGCCGGACCAAGCCGAGGCCCGCCTGCGCGCCCTCTTGGCCGGCTACGAGGTGGTCGTGGTCGACCGGGCGGCCGGGGCTAGGCCCGGTCTCGACACGCCCTGGGCGGCCCAGTTGGTGGCCGCCAGCGGGCGGCCCGCCCGGCCCAAGTACGGCTGGACCGACGTGGCCCGCTTCGCCGCCTTGGGCCTGCCGGCCGTCAATTACGGTCCGGGCGACCCCAATCTGGCCCACACCGTCGAAGAGGCGGTCGAACTGGATCAGGTGTCGACCTGCCACAGTGTCCTGGCCGGCTGGCTAAGCTGACCCCGTGGCGAAGAATCGTCGTTATCAGGTCCGGGAGCAAGGCGGCGTCATCCGGCGCAGCCTGGCCCCGGCGGCCCAGCCGACCGCGGACCAACGCTTCCTGGAGACCCCGGCCGAGGAACGGGCCAAGTCCGACCCCTGGCGGGCCATGCGCATCCAGGCCGAGTTCGTCGAAGGTTTCGACACCTTGCGTGAGCTCGGGCCGGCCATCTCGGTCTTCGGCTCCGCCCGCATCCCCCGCGACTCTCCGCACTATCGCTTGGCCGAACAGATCGGCGCCCGGTTGGTCCAGGCCGGGTACACCGTCATCACGGGCGGCGGCCCCGGCGCCATGGAGGCGGCCAACCGGGGGGCCCGGAACGCCGGCGGCGTCTCCGTCGGACTGGGCATCGAGCTGCCCTTCGAACAGTCCATCAACAAGTACGTCACCTTGGGCATCCGCTTCCGCTATTTCTTCGTCCGCAAGACCATGTTCTTGAAGTACTCCCAGGGCTTCGTCGTCATGCCGGGCGGTTTCGGCACCTTGGACGAGCTGTTCGAGGCCTTGGTCTTGATCCAGACCGGCAAGGTCACGCGTTTCCCCGTCGTCCTGGTGGGACGGGACTATTGGAGCGGTCTAGTCGACTGGTTGGATCGGACGGTGGCGTCGGAGGGCTGTATCGGGCGTCTGGACGTGGCCGGTCTGCCCATGGCCGACTCCGTGGACGAGGTCATGGCCGTGATCGATCCGACCGCTCAGGGCGCGGGCTGAAAGGGGATCTAAGTGGAGTGGTTCATCGCCATCTTGGCTGTGGTGGTCTTGGGTTTGGCGGCGGTGGCGGCCAGCGGCCGGCTGGGCCAATTCGGCCCGGCTCCCAGCGACCGGCCCGAACCGCTTTGGCCGGCTGGGCCCATGGCCAGCCGCGACGTCGACCAGATCCTCTTCGCGGTGGTGCCGAGGGGTTACGCCATGGACCAGGTGGACGAGTTCTGCGACCGGGTGCGGGACCGCTTGGCGGCGCTGGAAGCGGATCAGGGGTCCCGGCTTGGAAACCTGGGCCAGCAACCTGGAATAATAGGGCCTGAACAGATTTCCGACTCAGACGAGGTGAGGACTGACGATGGCAGCGATGAAACCCCGGACCGGTGACGGACCGATTGAGGTGACCAAAGAGGGCCGCGGCATCCTTCTCCGGCTGCCGGTCGATGGCGGCGGCCGCTTGGTGGTGGAGATGAACGCGGCCGAGGCCACCGGTCTGTACGAGGCCCTCCAGGCCGTGGTGGCGCCGCAGTAGCCGCCGAGGACTTGAATTCTGACACGCTCGTCCGAGTCTGACCGGCTCGGACGAGCGTGTTTTAGTGTCCGGCGAACCAGGCCTGGGCCCGCTCGTAGACGGCTATGGTCTGACGGGCGATCTGAGGCCAGGCGAAGTGGTCCAGGCAACGTTGGCGACCGGCTCGACCCATCCGCTGGGCTGATTCGCGGTCGCGAGTGAGCCGGTTGACGGACTCGGCGAAGGCGGTCTCGAAAGCGTCGATCCACTCCGGGTCGTCGGCTCGATCCGGATCGTAGGGCACCAGCAGGCCGGTCTGGCCGTCCTCCACCACTTCCGGAATGCCACCCACGGCACTCGCCACCACCGCTGTCTGGCAGGCCATGGCCTCCAGATTGACGATGCCGAGAGGCTCGTAGATAGAAGGACAGGCGAAGACAGTGGCTTGGGTCAGGGCTTGACGCAAAGCCGCTCGCGACACCATCCGCTCGATCCAAATCACCCCGGCGCGAGTCTGGCTGAGGTGGGTCAGAGTCTGCTCGAACTCGGCCGCGATCTGGGGGGTGTCAGGAGCGCCGGCCAGCAATAATAATTGCGTATCGGGGTCGAACCGCTGGGCCGCCCGGACCAGGTGGACCAAGCCCTTCTGGCGGGTCACCCGACCGACGAAGACGACCAGCGGCTGGTCGGGGTCGACGCCCCACTGGATCAGCTGGTCGCAGGTGGGGTCGGGCTGGAACTCATCGGTGTCGACACCGTTGTGGACGACGTGGACCCGGCTCGGATCGAGATCGCCGTAGGAGGCCAGGACATCGCGTCGCATGCCGGCTGAGACGGCGATGACGGCGGCGGCGTCGAGGAAAGCGGTCCGCTCGGCCCAGAGCGACAGGTTGTAGCCCCCGCCTAACTGCTCGGCTTTCCAGGGCCGGTGCGGTTCCAGGGAGTGGGAGGTGACGACGTGGGGGATGGAGCGGAACTTGCCCGCCAGCAGCCCGGCCAGGTTGGCGTACCAAGTGTGGGAGTGGACCAGATCGACCGCGGGCACCGCTGCCGCCATCGCCACATCGGCGCCGAGGACGCGCAGGGCGGCGTTGGCGCCGGGGGGGAAGGTCTCGGCGTGGGCGGTCGCGCCGGGGCGGGGCTGACCCATGCACTGGACGTCGACTAAGTCGCACAGCGGCTCCAGATGTTTGGCCAACTGGCCGACGTGGACGCCGGCCCCCCCGTAGATGTGAGGGGGATACTCGCGGGTCAGGAGGGACAGGCTAAGGCTCATGGATCGATCGTGCCACATCTGGCTGGGCTGGGAGGGAGCGACCCGGCTGGGTCCGGACGGCCCGCCGCGATGACCAAGTTCCGAGAAACACTCCCACCGGGGTTGTCAGGCGTCGATTCCTGCCATAGCTTCATACCATGGCAGTCCGACCGAATGTATTGGCCATTGTGCTAGCCGGTGGCGAGGGCAAGCGCTTGATGCCGCTGACAGCCGACCGGGCCAAGCCGGCGGTGCCGTTCGGCGGCACCTATCGCTTGATCGACTTCGTGATGTCGAATCTGGTCAACTCCGGGATCTTCAAGATCGCGGTTCTGACCCAGTACAAGTCCCATTCTTTGGATCGACACATCTCTGTGACCTGGCGGCTGTCCAGCCTGCTGCACCAGTACATCGCCACCGTGCCGGCCCAACAGCGGACTGGCAAGATGTGGTACCAAGGCTCGGCCGACGCCATCTACCAGTCGATGAACCTGATCCGCGATGAACAACCTGATTACGTGGTCGTCTTCGGGGCTGACAACATCTATCGCATGGATGTGGATCAGATGTTGACCGCCCACATCGACTCCGGTCTGGCCGCCACGGTGGCCGGCATCCGGGTGCCCCGGGCGCAGGCCAGCGAATTCGGCATCATCGACGCCACCGGCACGGGCCGGATCGAGCGTTTCTTGGAGAAGCCGGCCGACCCGCCCGGCCTGCCCGACTCGCCCGACGAGTCGTACGCTTCCATGGGCAATTACATCTTCAGCACCGAGGCTTTCGTCGACCTGCTCCTGGCCGACGCCGCCGACAGCTCCTCCAAGCACGACATGGGCGGTAACATCGTGCCGGCCTTCGTCGGCCAGGGGGAGGCCCAGGTTTACGACTTCACTGGCAACGTCATGCCGGGGGCGACGGAGAAGGACGCCAATTATTGGCGTGACGTCGGCACCATCGACGCCTACCACGAGGCCCACATGGACCTGGTCTCGATCGACCCGGAGTTCAACCTCTACAATCGCCATTGGCCGATTTGGAGCAATCAGGCTCAGCTGCCGGGGGCCAAGTTCGTCATGCGGGGCACGGCCGAGGACTCCATCGTGGCCCTGGGCTGCATCATCTCCGGCGGCGACGTGGACCGCTCGGTGCTGAGCCCGAACTGCCACATCCACAAGTGGTCCAGGGTCGAGGAGTCGGTCCTGTTCAACAATTGCGACGTCGGTCGGGGGGCGGTCATCCGGCGGGTCATCTTGGACAAGAACGTCCGAGTGGCGCCTGGGGCCGAGGTCGGCGTCAACCACGAGCAGGACCGCGCCCGCGGTTTCTACGTGTCCGAGAACGGCGTCACAGTGGTGCCGAAGAACACCGAGGTGTCGGGTCAGTGACTCCAGCTAGGGGCTAAGGCCGCTCGATGGCGGGATAGCCGGTGGATCTGGGGTCAACGCTTGATCGACACCATCAGGCCGTCGCCGACCGGCAGCAGGGCTGAGGTCAACTGCTCCAGTTCGCGCACCGCCTCCAAGGTCTCACGCACGATCAAGGGCTCGTCGTCCAGGTTCGTCTCCTCGGCCACGGCTCCGTCCAACAGGGCGTGATGGATGGCCAACAGGCCGCCCGGCCGCAGCAGGCGAAGGGCCTCCTCGACGTACTCCGGGTATTCCAGGGGCTCGGCGTCGATCAGGACCAGGTCGTAGGCCTGGTCCATCAACTGGCGCAGCACTTCGAGGGCGCGGCCGGTGATGAAGCGGTGCCGACGCGGGGGGAAGCCGGCTTGGGCGGCGGCGGCGCGAGCGATTTGGTGATGGTCGGCCTCGGAGTCGAGGCTGGTCAAGACCCCGCCTGGATCCATGCCGGCCAGCAGAGCCAGGGAGGCGACGCCGGCCCCGGTGCCGATCTCGACCACGGCCTTGGCCTGGATCAGGCGGGCCAGCAGAGTCAGAGTCTGGGCCACGCCCGGACTGACCGGGGTCAGACCCAGTCGGTGGGAGTTGGCCCGGGCCTGCAGGGAGACCTCCGGCTGAGGGAAGAACTCTTCGGCGTAGGACCAGGAAGCGTAGGCCGAAGCGATCGCCTGCCCGGCCCGCGGTTGGTTGCTGCGACTCACATCAGACACCCTAGTGGACCTGAGGCGCGAGGCCGGTCAAGCCCTACGATGGCTGTCATGGACGTTGAGCGCAGCCTTCCCTTCGGCCGTTTGGCCACCGCCATGGTCACTCCCTTCACCGCCGACGGAGCGGTCGATTTGGTCCAGGCGGCCCGCTTGGCCCAGTGGCTGGTGGACCAGCAGGGCAATGACGCCATCATCGTCAACGGCACCACCGGTGAGGCCCCGACCACCTCGGCGGCCGAGAAGCGGGCCTTGATCGAGACGGTCAAGGCGGCGGTCGGGGAGCGGGCCCGGATCGTGGCCGGGGTCGGCACCTTCGACACCGCCCACACCGTCGAATTGGCCCAGCAGGCGGCGACGGCCGGAGCCGACGGTCTGCTAGTGGTGACGCCGTATTACTCCCGCCCGCCCCAGGACGCCCTGGTGGCCCATTTCCAGCGGGTGGCCGAAGCGACCGATCGGCCCATCATGATCTACGACATCCCCCACCGTTCAGGGGTGGCGATGGAGCCGGCCAGCTTGATCGAGCTGGCCCGCCACCCCCTGATCGTGGCGGTCAAGGACGCCAAGGGCCAGCCCGTCAGCTCGGCCCAGGTCATGGCCCAGACCGGGTTGGCCTACTACGCCGGCGACGACGCCATGGTGCTGCCCCTGCTGGCGGTCGGCGCGGTCGGCGTGGTCGGCACCTCGACCCACTTCAGCGGGGCGGCCAGCAAAGCCATGATCGAGTCTTTCCTGGCCGGTCGGCTGGACCAGGCCCTGGCCTTGTACCGCCGTCTCCTGCCGGTCTACACCGGTGTCTTCGCCACCCAGGGGGTGATGCTGGTCAAGGCCGGCTTGGCCGCCCGGGGCTTCCCCGAGTGGGGCCTCAGAGCGCCGCTGTTGCCGGCCTCGCCCGCGCAAGCCGCTCGTTTCGTGGCCTTGTTGGACGCCGCCGGTCTGTGAGCCAGGGCCCGGCGGCGAGCTTCCGACGCCGGACGCTAGGGCCGGCCCCTCAGAGCTGATCGGTGGTCAGAGCCTGGGCCGGTGGAGTGCGGGCCACGCTAGCCCCCGGCAGGATGGAAGCCAGGGCCCCGGCCAGGATCGCTCCGGCCACGGTCAAGCCGAGTTGGAGCGGGTCTATGGTCAAGAGGGTCTGGCCCCGGGCCGTGCCCAAGATGACGCCGACACCGATCCAGGCCAAGCCGACGCCGACGACGACGCCGCTGACGGCGGCCACGGCGGCCATGAAGATCCCCTCGACCGTCAGCATCCAACGGGCCTGGCCCCGGGTCAGGCCGAGGGCGCGCAGCAGGGCCGACTCGCGGCGGCGCTCGATGACGGCCAGGGACAAGGTGTTGGCCACGCCGATCAAGGCGATCACGATGGCCACCGCCAACAGGCCGATGGCGATGGCGGCGACGGTGTCGAGCAGCTGATCGTAGCGGGCCCGTTCGACCGCGCTGCCGTCCAAGGTGGGCTGGTCGGCCGAGTCCAGCCCGGCGTCGTCGACCAGGCGTCGGATGTCGTCCAGCGTCGCCGTCGGATCGCCCTGGTCGGCTAGGCGGAACCAGAGCTGGCTGGTCGGGGCGGCCGGAGCCAACTGGGTCAGATTGTCCAAGCTCACCAGGGCCGTGCCCAGACCGTTCAAGGACACCACTTGGGCCCGCAGTTCGAGCTGGTCGCCGTTAGTTCCGCGGACGGTCAGGCGCTCGCCCTCCTGCCAGTCCTGTTGACGGGCCAGCCAAGGCGCGATCAGGACGGTGTCCCCGGCCAGACCGCTCAGCATCGCCGAGTCGCGCAACACGGCGCCGGCGGCGAGAGGGTCGACGCCCAGCAGAACTAGCTGGGCCGCCCTACTGGCCCCGGCCAGGCTGACGGCCGTTCCCGGCAGGCTGGCGCTGGCGACTAGACCGTCCAGTGCGGCCACCCGCTGGGCCAGGCCGGCCGGGATCGACGGGACCGTCAGTTCGAACTGGTCGATCGGCTGGTCCGGATCCGAGGAGACGAAGCTCGGGCTTGACGTCATCAGGGCCAGGTCGAGCGGCATCTCTTGGTCCAGCAAGCCGTTGATCGAGCGTTTGAGCGAGGCCGCGCCGGTGCTCATGGCCGCCACCAGGACGACGCCGACCAGCAGGGCGGTGGCGGTGGCGGTGGTGCGGCCGGGATTGCGCCGGGTGTTGGCCACGGCCAGACGGGCGCCCGGTCCGGTCCGCTCCAGCCCGCGGCCCAAGCCGGCCACCAGCTGGGGCAGCCAGAAGCAGGCGCCCAACAGCAGTCCGACCAAGAAGACGGCGGCTCCGGCCAGTCCGGTCAACAGAGGGGCGAAGTAACGCCCGGTCGAGGCCGCCTGGGGAGTGGTCTGACTGGTCGCCAGAGCGACCCCCAAGCCGACCGCGCCGACCAAGACGAGCGCGACCGACCAGATCAGCCGGCCCCGGCCGCCGGGCCGGGCCGGATCGGCCGGCTGGAGCGGGCCGAGGGCGGCCACCGGCGGCACCCGGGTGGCCAGCCGGGCTGGGGCCAGACCGGCCGCCAGCGTCACCAGCAGTCCGGCCAGCAGCGGGGCCACCCAGGTCACGGGCGTCAGCTCGATCCCGGCCGGCAACTGCAGCTGAGGGTTGATCCGTCCCGCCAGGGCGAGGGCGCCCTGGCCGATGGCGCAGCCCAGGCCGAAGCCGGCGGCGGAGCTGATCAGACCGGTCAGACCGGCTTCGAGCAGGACCGAGCCGGCCACCTGGCCGGGGTCGGCCCCGACGCAACGGAGCAGAGCCAGTTGACGGGTGCGCTGGGCGATCAGGACCTGGAAGGTGTTGGCGATGACCAAACTGGCCACCAGCAAGGCGATGGCGGCGAAAGCCAGCAGCAGACCGGTCAAGACTCGCTGGTCGCCCAGTTGTTTGTCCAGCATTTGGGTGGCGGCCTGGTCCGGTGTCATGACCGTGATGACGGCGTCGGAGGGGCCGGCACCAGGCTTCTGGTCCGCTTCGATCTGGTCGACGGCGCGGGCCACGGCGGCGGCGACGGTGTCCGCCAGCGCCGCCGGGTCGGCTCCCGGAGCCAGTCGGAGACTGAACCAAGGGGCGTCTTGGACCCGCTCGTCGGCGGCGATGGCCGCGCCGACGGCGGGGGAGAGGAAGACCGACGCCGGCCCGGTCAGGCTCTGGTCGGTGGCGGTCAGTCCGCTGACCTGGAAGTCCTGGCAGGAGGTCTGGTCCGGCTGTTCGGCCTGAGGCGGCGCGACCACGGCATGGCAGACCTCGACCGTGTCACCCAAGCCGAGGCTCAGGCGGTCGGCCGTGTCTGCGGCCAAGACGATCTGACGGTCGCCGCGGGGAGCTTGGCCCAAGACCAGGGGCGCGCTGACCAAGGCCGGGTCGGCGGCCATGACCGAGGCCGACAGGAGCTCCCGTCGGCTGGGTCCGGCCAGCTCCAGCCAGAGCTGGTACGGGGCGTGGTTGGCGGCCACACCGGGGACCTGGGCGGCCGCTTGGGCGGACAGGGGCAGATACTCGATCCACCCCTGCGGGGTCTGGCGTAGCACCACCAGGTCGGCCTGAGCGTATTGGGCGGACAGCGAGTTGAGGATGGTGCGGGAGACGACATTGTTGCCCAGCAGGGCGATCGTGATGAAAGCCGTGGCGATGGCGACGGCGACACCGCCGGCGGCCAGACGGCCGCCGGAACGGGCCATCGTGGCCAGGCTGTAGCGCAGCATGTCAGTTCCGCCCTAGACGGTCCAGGGCGGCCAGGACGGTGGTCGGGTCGGGCTGGTCGAGTCGGCCGGCGATCTGGCCGTCGGCCAGTAGGACGACTTGGTCGGCCCAGGTGGCGGCGGTCGGGTCGTGCGTCACCATGACCACGGTCTGGCCCAACTGGTCGACCGCCAGGCGCAGTAGCGCCAAGACTTCGACCGAGCTGCGCCGGTCCAGGTTGCCGGTCGGCTCGTCGGCGAAGACGACCGCCGGGCGGGTGATGAGAGCCCGCGCGATGGCGACCCGCTGCTGTTGGCCGCCGGACAATTGGGAGGGCCGGTGCTCCAGGCGCTGGGCCAAGCCCAGATCGGACACCAAGCGGTCGAACAGGTCCAGGTCCGGGGCCCGTCCGGCCAATCGCAGGGGCAGCATGATGTTCTGCCGGGCCGTGAACATGGGCAGCAGGTTGTAGCTCTGGAAGACGAAGCCGATGCGATCACGCCGCAACCGGGTCAGGTCGTTGTCGCTCAGACCGGTCAACTCGCGGTCGCCTAGGAAGACTTGGCCGGCCTTGGGCTGGTCCAGTCCGGCCAACAGGTGCATCAGGGTCGACTTGCCCGAGCCCGACGGCCCCATGATGGCGCTGAAGCGGCCGGCCGGGAACTCGACGTCGACTCCGCGCAGGGCGGCGACGGCGGCGTCGCCTTGGCCGTAGGTCTTGGCCAGGGCGATGGCTCTGATGGATTGTCCGGTGTTGGTGCTCGGTTCGACACAAGTCAGCATGGCTTCGATGCTAGGTCGGATGGCCCGCCCGCGAATCGGCCGTCAGCACGGTTTCGCTCTCATCCTGCGGTCGGACGAGGCGCTCTGAGCGGCTCAGGGACGGCTCAGGGTCAGGTCAATCGGCGCCCCGGCTCGGGTTCGGTCGGGCCGACCGGCTGGGGCCGGTCGAGCGGGCGGGGAGCTGGGGTCAGTCGACGGGGGACAGGCCGAGCTTGAAGCCGGCCAAGCCGCGCCGCTGGTTGGCCAGCAGTTCGGCCAATCCGATCAAGGCGGCGGCGGCCGGTTGGCTGGGGTCGAGGCCGACCAGAGGGGCGCCTTGGTCGGAGGCGGTCCGCCAGGCTTCTTGCAACGGGATCTGGGCCACCAGGGGCACGTCGTAGCCCAGACGTTGGGTCAGGCGCTCGGCCACGGCTTGGCCGCCGCCCGTCCCGAAGAGGTCGATCCGTTGGGCTTGACCGCAGTGGGGACAGGCCAATTCCAGATAGCTCATGTTCTCGATCACGCCGATGACACGCTGCTGCATGATGCCCGCCATGGTGCCGGCCCGTTCCGCCACCTCGGTGGCGGCCACCTGCGGCGTGGTCACGACCAAGACCTCGGCGTTGGGCAGCTTCTGGCCCAAACCGATGGCGACGTCGCCGGTGCCGGGCGGCAGATCGATCAAAAGGAAGTCGAGGTCGCCCCAGTAGACGTCGGTCAAGAATTGGGCGATGGAACGGTCCACCACCGGGCCGCGCCAGGCCACCACCTGGTCCCGGTCCGGTTTCATCAACCCGATCGAGATGACCTCGACGCCGGCCACGGTGACGGGCAGGATCATGTCCAAGCCCTCGACCTGGGTCGGACCTTGGCCCGGTTCGATCCCCATCAGATCGGGGATCGAGTGCCCGTAGACGTCGGCGTCGAGCAGACCGACCTTGAGGCCGAGGCTGGCCAGGGCGCAGGCCAGATTGGCGGTGATCGAACTCTTGCCCACGCCGCCCTTGCCGGAGGCGACGGCGATGACCCGGGTCAGATTGTCCGGTCGGGTGAAGGGGATGTCACGTTGGCCGCCGCCGTCCGACAGCAGCTCGCGCAGGGCCTGCCGCTGCTCTGGGCTCATGACGCCGATCTCGACCTCGACCGCGCTGACACCGGGCACGGCCAGCACCGCCTGGCGCACGTCCGTGGTCAGACGTTCGCGTAGCGGGCAGCCTCCAGTGGTCAGGAGCAAGCGCACCTTGACTCGGTCCTGATCGTCGATGGCGATGTCGTCGACCATGCCGAGGTCGGTGATGGGACGACGTAGCTCGGGGTCCTCGACTTGGTGCAGGCTGGCCCGGACCGGTCCGGCCAAGCGGTGTTCAGCGCTCTGGGTCACGGTCCACCACCATACCGGCATCCTGATCCGAACGCTGGTCCAATTCCTCCAACAGGGCGTGCAGCTCGCCGCGCAGCTCCGAGCGGATGAAATCGCGCGTGGCCAACTCGCCCAGGCGGGAGCGCAGGGAAGCGATCTCGCGGGCCAAGAACTCCATGTCGGCGCGGGACTGGGCGACCTGCTTGCGATCGGTCTCCAAGGCGATCCGGTCGCGCGCCTCCTGCCGGTTGGTGGCCAGCAGGATGAGGGGGGAGGCGTAGGAGGCCTGGGTGGAGAAGAAGAGGTTGAGCAGGATGAAGGGGTAAGGGTCCCACTTCAGCCCCCACAGGCCGATGACGTTGAGGGCGATCCAGGCCACCACGAACAGGGTCATCCAAAAGAGGAAGTTGGCCGTGCCCATGGAGCGGGCGAAGGCCTCGGCGAAGCGGCCGAAGCGGTCGGGGTCGGCCTTGGGTCGAGGCAGCCAACTCATACGGGGGCGACCGGGGCTGTCCAACCGGTCGTCGACGCGCTTGCGCGGGCGGGCCATGTCAGCGCTCCGATGGTTGGTCGAGCTGGATGCCGCGCCAATCCTCCGGCAGCATGTGGTCGAGCACGTCGTCCACCGTGACGGCGCCGACTAGGCGGCCGGAGGGGTCGATGACGGGCGCGGCCACCATGTCGTAGGTGGCGAAGTAGCGGCTGACAGCGGCCAAATCGGCGTCAGCCGCCAGCGGCTTGAGATCGGGGTCGATCATGCCCGAGACCAAGCTGGAAGGCGGCTCCCGCAGTAAACGCTGGAGATGGACCGCCCCCAGGAACTTGCCGGTGGGGGAGTCCAAGGGGGGCCGGCAGACGAAGACCATGGCGGCCAGGGCGGGCGGCAGGTCCTCGTCCCGGACTAAGGCCAAGGCTTCGGCGGCGGTGGCGTCGGGGGCCAAGATGACCGGCTCCGGCGTCATCATGCCGCCGGCCGTGTCCTCGCCGTAGAGCAGCAGGTCGCGGACGTCTTGGGCGTCCTCCGGGCGCATGTGGGTGAGCAACTCCTCGGCCTGTTCGTCCGGTAGATCGCCCACCAAGTCGGCCGCGTCGTCCGGGTCCATCTCCTCCAGCACGTCGGCCGCGCGCTCGGGGGCCAAGAGGGAGATGAGGGCGATCTGCTCGTCCTCCGGCAGCTCCTCGATGGCTTCGGCCAGACGGGCGTCGTCCAAGGCCTGGGCCACCTCCAAGCGGCGGGAGGCCTCCATGTCGTGCAGATGCCGGGCCAGGTCGGCCGGGCGCAGATCGAGCAGGTCGGCCAGGGCCGAGTCGAGCGAGTCGCGACTATCGGGGCTGAGCTCGGGCAGCTCGTTCCAGCGCACGATGGTGAAGGTGCGACTGGAGAACGGCCTGGATTTGGTCAAGGGGCTGATGGCGGCCTGGTTGACCTCCCACTCGCCAGCCCGGCCCGAGGCCATCGAGATGTCGTAGATGAGGGAGGGCACGGTGTCGCCCCGCCGGATCACCCGTCGGTCGATCAGGTCCTCGATGACCAGGGTCTCGCCCTCGCGGCGGCGGAAGCGGCGGGCGTTGACCACCCCGGAGACGACCAGCTGGATGGCGTCGAGGGCGTAGACCCGTTCCATCGGGACGTAGACCCGGCGGCGGGCGAACAATTCCATCACGATGCCCTTGACCCGAGGCGGTCGGGTGGCGTTACGGATCTGGACCACGACGTCCCGCACCACGCCGAGCGAGTCGCCTGAGCTGTCCACCACGGGCAATCCGCGCAGACGGCCGACAAAGACGCTGGAGGCTTGGCTCACAACGACAGCCTATCGACTCTGTACGAGTCTCAAACATTCAATCGGCCCGTAGAGTTCCGTTATGCGTTCAGTTCAACCGCGCCGCACCGTGCTGGCCGTGCCCGGCTCCTCCGACCGTTTCATCGCTAAATCCCGCACCCAGCCGGTCGACGCCGTTTTCCTGGATTTGGAGGACGCCGTCGCCCCGGCCGCCAAGGCCGAGGCCCGCCGTCGGGTGGTGGCGGCCCTGACTTCGGGGGCCGGTTGGCGGGCCGGTTTGGTGACGGTGCGGGTGAACGACTGGTCGACGCCTTGGACCTACCTCGACTTGGTCGAGGTGGTGGGCCAGGCCGGGGCGGCCATCGACGCCGTGGTGTTGCCCAAGGTCGAATCGCCCGATCAGGTCAAAGCCCTGGACCTCTTGCTGGGCCAGATCGAAGTCAACCACGGCTTGCCCCTGGGTCGGATCGGTTTGGAGGTCCAGATCGAATCCGCCGCCGGCGTGCTGGCGGCCCAGCGCATCGCCGCCAGCTCGCCCCGGCTGGAGTCTCTGGTCTTCGGCCCGGGCGACTACATGGCCTCCCTCGGCATGTCCTCCCTCAACGTCGGCTCCCAGCCCGAGGGCTACCCGGCCGACGCCTTCCACCACGTCCTGATGACGATCCTGCTGGCGGCCCGGGCCCACGGGCTGCAGGCCATCGACGGGCCCTTCGTCGGCATCCGCGACTTGGACGGCTTCCTGGCCTCAGCTCGCCGCTCGGCCGCTCTCGGCTACGACGGCAAATGGGTCTTGCACCCCGACCAGGTCGAGGCCGGACGGGCCGTCTTCACGCCGCCGGCGGCGGTGCTGGAGCGGGCCCGGCGCATTCAAACGGCTTACGCCGAGGCCACCAGCCAGGCCGGCGGGGCGGTCGGGGCCATCGTGGTGGACGACGAGATGGTGGACGAGGCCGGGGTCAAATTGGCCGCCGCTCTGTTGGCCAAAGGCGGTCAACCATCTCCCCACCTTTAGGGGCTGGGCCCACTAGAGCCGGCGTCGGCGCTTGGGCGGCCGTCGCTCGCCGCTGCGGGCCACGAAGGGATGGCGCACCCGCTCGCTCAAGCGCCGCCGGTGCTGGGCTTGCCGCTTGTGCAGGCGCCGCTCCCGCCGCATCTGCCGGCGGGCTTGGGCGTCGGCCTTCCAAGCTTGAGGGTTGCGCACCACCCAATAGTGGCTGCGGCAGGCCAAGGGGATCTGGACCAGATAGGCCAACAGCAGGGCGAAGATGGTCAAGTAGGGGAAGGTGAAAAGAGCGGCCAACCCTATGACGGCCCCGAAGAGCAGGGCTGGCACCTGGCGTTGGGTCAGATGGACCGTCTTGAAGGTGAAGGTGGGCAGGCGGGAGAAGGCCAGGCAGCCGATCGCGATCAGCCAGAGGGAGCAGACCAGCGGCGAGGACCACCAGCCGTCGCCGAAGGCTTGCAGGGCGACCACCGGAGCCAGGGCTAGCCAGGCCGCCGCCGGGGCCGGCACGCCGACGAAGAACTCCTTGGCGTAGGCGGCCTGGTCGGGCTCGTCCAACAGGGTGTTGAAACGGGCCAGGCGTAAGACGATGGCGCCGACGTAGATCAAGGGGGCGATCCAGGCCAACTGGACCAGACCGGGGTTGGACAGGGCCTGGGCGACCCGTTCCTGGGGATCGGCCGACAGAGCCAGGGCGTAGGTGATGAAGGCCGGGGCGACGCCGAAACCGATGGCGTCGCAGAGCGAGTCCAATTCCGCTCCCATGGCGCTCTGGGCGTCCAAGGCCCGGGCCAGTCGGCCGTCCAAGCCGTCCAGCAGGGCGGCCACCGCCATGAAGATCAAGACCAGCTTGACGTTGCCGCTGAAGGCGCAGCGGATAGCGGTCAAACCAGAGGCCAAGGCCATCAAGGTGACGATATTGGGCAACTGGGAGACCGCCTTGGAACGGGGCCGATCAGTCCGGCTGACGGTCGGCGCCGGGGAGGCCCCGGTCACGGCAGTCGTCCGATGACGGTCTCACCGCCGACGGCCCGTTGGCCGACCAGGACATCCACCTGGGATCCGACCGGCAGGTAGAGGTCGACCCGGGAGCCGAAGCGGATCAGTCCGTAGACCTGGCCGGCCTCGAGCGTCTGGCCGGTCTCGACCTGGCAGACGATGCGGCGGGCCACCAGGCCGGCGATCTGGACCACGCCGACCTCCCGCCCGGCCGGGTCGGTCAGGACCATCGAGTTGCGCTCATTGTCTTGGCTGGCCTGGGGCAGGTCGGCGGCCAGGAAACGCCCTGGGGTGTGTTCTAGGCGGGTGACCGTGCCGGTCAGGGGGGCGCGTTGGACATGCACGTCCAGGATGGATAAGAAGACGCTGACGTGGGGCAAGGAGGTCGAGCCCAGTGCCAGCTCGGGCGGCGGCGTGGCCTGGTCGATCAGGCAGATCTCACCGTCGGCCGGAGCCAGGACCAGCCCCGGATCGCTGGGGGAGACCCGTTCCGGCTGGCGGAAGAAGGCCGCCATGGCGCCGGCCCAGAGCAGACCGCCCCAGCGCAGGGGACGCCAGCGCGCGCCCAACAAGGCGACTGTCAATCCGGCCAGGATCGGACCGCGTCCTCCCGGGTGGACCGGTGGGATGGCGTGGGCGATCGACTGGATCAGATGGGTCGGCCCGGATTGAGGGCGGCGTGGGTCATGAGCCATGGGCCTAGTCTGTCACCCCAGTGCTAACCCCCCAACTAGGAGTTGGCTCAGGCCGTCGGCTCCCGGGCGCCTGAGGCGGTCGGTGACTGTCCCCCTCACCGGCGGAGCACTTACGGCTCTGGCTTCGGCGTGTCGGCGTACGCAAGTTCTCGTTCGACGACGGGCGGTCCGCCGATCGAGCGGTTCCGGCCAGAGGCCATTGGGCGAGCGGACCGGTGGGCGGGGTGGAGCGGCGGTTCGAAGTTGGTACGCTGGCTCCGGTTTTAGCCCCAGGGAGGCGACGATGGCTCAAGAGTGGCCCGATCATTGGACGATTCAACTGGGTTCTCAGACGGCTGAGTTACCGCTCATCACGATGCCTAACGGTCAGCGCATCTACGCCTTCGACCTGATGGGGCGGACGGCCTGGAACGCCACCGCGGCCGATCTGCTGGTCCAGCGGATCGAGGCCAGCGGGGTCGACTTCGACATCATGTTGACGGCCGAGGCCAAGGCCATCGCCTTGACCCAGTCCCTGGCCGAGCGGATGGGCGGACAGCAGTACATCGTGGCCCGTAAGTCGTTGAAGGTCTACATGACCTATCCGATCGAACTCAACGTCGTCTCCATCACGACCTCGGCCCCCCAGAAGTTCTATCTGGGCAAGGATCGCTACGAGATGCTGCGTGGTCAGAGGGTCTGCGTGGTGGACGACGTGGTCTCGACCGGCGGCACCATGGGCGCCTTCTTCGACCTGGCCCGCCGGGTCGGCTTCGAGATCGGGCTGATCGCCTGCGTCCTGACCGAGGGAGTCGAGCGGACCGAGTTCAACGGCGTCCCCCTGCTCAGCCTGGGCCACATCCCCTTCCCCGGTTGAGCCGTCGTGTCTGAGCCGGGACGTCGGCCGCAGCCGGGGCAGGCGTCACGTCCTCTGGTCGGTCGGGCGGTCGGTTCAGGCGCCGCCTGGACCGGCTGGCTCAGACCCAACCCTTGCGTTTGAAGACGATGTACAAGACGATGGCGGAGCCCACCATCAGCAGCAGGGCGGCCGGGTAGCCGAGGGCCCAGTGCAGCTCGGGCATGTGGGAGAAGTTCATGCCGTAGATGCCTGTGATCAGACTGGGCGTGAACAAGATGGCGGCCCAGGCCGAGACCTTCTTCATCTGGTCGTTCTGCTGGTTGGAGGCCAGGCTGGCGTTGACCGACAGGATGTCGCGCAAGGAGGTTTGGGCCGCCTCGGAGCGCTCCAGCAACCGGGTCAGATGGTCGGCCACGTCGCGCCAGTAGTCGCGCAGCGGGGTGGACGACCAGTTCTGGCCGAAGTCGGTGTTGAGATCGTTGATGACTTCCTCGGTCGAACGCAGCAGCCGGGAGAAGGCGGCTTGTTGGCTGGAGATGGCGTAGACCCGGCGGGGGTCGGCCTGATGACCGGCGAAGACGATGTCCTCCAAGGCGTCGATGGCGCAGCGCAGCGAGTCCGACACCGGCAGGTAGCGGTCGACCTGGGCGTCCACGATGGCGTAGAGGATGGCGCCCAGCCCCAGACCCAAGAGAGCCGGCTCGGACTCCAGTCGCCGCCGGACCAGGTCGAGGTCGGTGCTGTCGCCTTGGCGGATGCTGACGATCAGGCCGGGTCGGCCGATCAGGTGGATCTCGGCCAGTTCGACGGCTTCATCCGGTTCGACGTAGGCGGCGGTGTGCAAGACCACGAAGAGACAGTCGGCGTAACGCTCGACCTTGGGCCGCTGGTGGGCCTCGATGATGTCCTCACGCACCAGGGGGTGGAAGTGGAATTGCTCGGCCACCTGCTCGATCTGGGCTGGGTTGGGCCGGTCCAAACTGAGCCAGGTCAAAGCCTGGGGCCAGTCCCGGCGGGCCTGGACGACTTGGCTCAGGGTGGTCGGACTGGCCACCTGGGCGCCGTCTTGGTACAACGCGGCCAGCATGACCAGCTCATCCGTCATCGGTCACCTCCGAGTGGTCCGCCGCCGTCGGGCGGGGCCTTAGACAGCATAGTCAGGGGGCCCAGGGCGGATCGAGAAAGTCTGCGTCGGGGAGGGCTCTCCTGAGCCGGTGGGATTGACTGTTCATGAGCAGACCTCAGGCAGCTCGGCCACCGGTTGGTCAGTGGTCGAATCATTGACCAGGCGGCAGATCTGCCCTTGGTCGTCCCAGCCGACGATGATGTCGCGCCCGCCGGCCAACATCGTTTGGTCGTAGTCGCTGCTGTACAAATAGCTATCACTGTGAGCGGTGGCGGCGGCCAGTAATCCATCTACGCTGGTTGGGCTGTTACCGAAGGTCACCCCGCTGAAGTCGGTCATACAGGCGGTCTGCTGACCGCATTCCCCTACCCCGAAAATCGCGCCACTTAGGCTTGGCATATGATCAAAGCTCGCTCCAGATATAAACGGACATCTATCTTTACAATAAGCAGATCTAGATTGGTTCAGGTTTTCATCAATTGCGAACGAAAAGTACGTATTTGAATTGACAAAACGAGCTTGATCGAAGCTAACGCCTCCGTATGCACCCATAACGTTCGGATTTGCAGTCGTAAAGCGCGAACCGCTAAACCACACGCCACCGCCTTCGGCGTTGAATACAGCGCGGTCGAATGACACAGAACCGCCGCCAGTGTTGAATTCAGCGAACGGAGTGTCTGCGGACCAGCTGTAGTGGCTCCCGCCGCCTGTATTAAATGCGTTAAAACCAAATGTCACATAGCCACCACCGGTGGTGAATTTTGCTCCGTGAAAAGACACGTAACCGCCGCGCGTAGCGAATTTTATGGAGTTGAATACGACATTGCTGCGATCACTATACCATCCAGCATAGGGTACGTCGCTCCCTTTAGTGTTAAATTCAGTATTATAAAATGCCACATAACCGCCTCTGGTGTTAAATGTGACGCCACCGAATGACACATTACCGCCGTTGGTGTTGAATTGGGTCTTAGTGAATGACACGTCACCGCCGTTAGTGGTGAAGGTGGCCCCAGAGAACGACATGTCATTGGCGAATACGGTGTGGCTCAGGTCGCACGTCTCACCGTCGATCAAGGCGTAGCTGAAATCGACCTCGCTGCCGCACGAACCGACTTGATCGCCATTCCAGCAGGCGAAGGCGGAACGGCTCAGGTCCAGGTCGGGTAGCTCGGAGTTGGCGAAGTCGAAATTGTGGTCGGCCCAATTGAAGCCGCTGGCGGGGGGCTTCAAGCGGGTCTTAACCACGCAATCGCCAGCGTCGATGACAACGTCGTCCCACTCGCCGGCGCTGTCGCAGACGGGGTCGTCGGTGGTGTGAGGGGCGATCTGGGCGGAGTCGGCGCGGTCTCGCACCTCGACCACGGATGGTAGGTGGTCCCTCAGGATTTGATAGAAGGTCACCCGGACGGCCCGTTCCTCGAACCAGGCCGACTCTCTCGAGGTCTCAGGGTCGTCTGGTTGGGTTGGCATAGATTGCTTCAGATAGGCGGTCATGGTCGAGATGACAGCGTCACGACGGACCTTGCCCCGGCGCTGTTCAGCGGCCGGCCAGTCCGTCACATGCAAGGTCCAGTCATCGGCCAAGGCGGCCAGCGCGGTCATGGCCGCCGCCCGCACGGCCGCCGAGTCGCTGCCCAGCATGGACGCGGCGGCTTCGTAGCGTTCGTTCAGTTGCACTTCTTCGTCGGCCCGCATCTGACTGGCGGCGGTGGCGGCGTTGGTCTCGACCGTGCGCAGCACGCCGAAGACGGCGATGAGAGTGGTCAGTATCACTACGCCCGCGCCCAAGATCTTCTGGTAGCTCTTGGGACGTTCCTGACCGACGCCGAGAATGGCGTCTCTGACCGTCCTGAGCCGGATGATCTCAACCGCGATGGCTGTGACTATCACGGCCAGCACGAAGGTGATGCAGATCACCCGGTCGCTCAAGTCGCCCCGGGGACCCCTGCCCGACCAGGCGAATGGCCAGGCGGAGGCGGGCAGGACGAGCAATACGATGACGGCCGCCGCGAAGATCACGACGCTGACCAACAGGACCTTCCGGCGCCCCTCCAGGGGCGAACGCCCTTCCGCTGGCGGCCGGTCGCCGAAAATCGAGAACTCGGGTCTTTGAACCTTGACCGCCGTAGGTTCGGGAACATCGGACGCTGGCGGAAGAGGTGTCAAGTCAGATTTACCCTGGGGCGGCGCTATGTCAGGTCTCCACTCGGGCGGATGGGGCAGAGCCTCGTCGTCGGGACTGCCAGAAGGATCGGCCTCTTCCGTAAAGGCCAGCCGATGCGGAGGAACCGGCTCCACTGGGCCAGATCGCCCCCGCCTGAGCGCGAACATGACGCCGCCCAGTGTCCCGAGGAGCCCGGCCAGCGCCGCCTGCACCCAAGTGGGGAGCCTAGGTGATCCACCACGTCGTGCCACCATCGCAAATCAACCGCCTGAATGTGCAACTGAGGCGAGCCTAGTCTGGTTTCGCTTCCACCTGCGACGAGTCCACGCCACCGGCCAGGTGGCGATCCGTCATATCCGACCGGTCGGTGGGGGGCCACGCGATTGGACGGTTGCGACTAGCTCTTCGGCGTGTCGGATCATCCGTCATCGGTCACCTTCCAATGGGCCGTCACGCATGCCCGACGTCTCTCTCCAGTTCCCATAGGCGGGTCAGATCGTCCGCCTCAAGCTCTAGAGCGTCTCGCTTGTCGCGGATACGGCGCCGCTCAGCGAACGGCGCCCACCTCTGATCGACTAGCGCCTCGATGGCTTCGTGGGAGACGGCTCCAGGCCCGTCCAAGAGTGGGTAGCTGTTGGCGGCCAGAAGTCGATCCGTCACCGCCACCCACTGCTCCATCGTTGTCGCTAAGCGACGCTCGGCTTGGCCTTCGGCGAACGCCAGGAACTGTTCGACCAAGCGGTCCAGCGAGGCCAACTCGCCTTCGGTCAGATAGTTTTTCGCCACCGTCGCATCCAGCTTGCGCGGATGCTCAGTGGGCCAGTTCGTCAACCCGAACGACGGCGACGACGCGTCGATCCGAGCGGAGATCAGCTCGGCTGCTGTGTGACCCGTGACCGCGAAGAGCAACTTGTTCTGGATCGTGGCGAAGAAGGTCTGGGCGAGGTCGGACGAGGCCCTGTAGTCGGCGCTCGTCTGGGCGAACAGGTCGCGCGCCTTCTGGTAGAAACGCTTCTCCGACGCGCGGATAGCCCGGATTCGGCGGACGACTTCCTCGAAGTAGTCGTCGCTGCCATCGGGGTTCTTCAGCCGTTCGTCGTCAAGTGCGAAGCCCTTGACCAAGTACTCCTTGAGCACGGTCGTCGCCCACTGGCGGAACATCACCGCTCTCGGCGTCGTCACCCGGTAACCGACCGCGAGGATCATGTCCAGGTTGAAGATTTTTATCTCCCTCCGAACCTGGCGGACGCCCTCCCGGCGAACTACTAACTCAGAGTTAGCAGTTGACTCGTCCACTTCACCGTCAGCCAACACACGCTTGACGATCTGGATGATGTTCTCGCTCGTCGTGTCATACAGATCGGCCATCTGGTAGTACGTCAACCAGACCGTGCCATTCGAGGCATGAAGCTGCACCGCGCTGCCACCGTCAGGGGCGCGGTAGACGATCATCTCCCCAGAGGTCATCACAGCTCCTTTTCCATCGTGACTATCCAAACAGACGCTAGGAGCCAGCCGTGGGTCGGCCGGCCGATGGACGCTAGCCTGGAGTTATCGTCTGGGCTGGGGTTTGGGTGGCGTGTAAATGGGTGGCGTGTAAAAGTGCTCCCGTATTGAGAGCTCACCGCCATCCGTCGCCACCGCCATCTGATGGTGGAGGGGCACGAGCGAGCGCTTGCGACTGGCTCTTCGGCCTGTCGGAACGTCGTAAGTCGTCGCTCGGCGGCGGGGGTTAACGCGAGCGACGTACCTATTGTGAGCGCAGTTTAGAAACGGCCCGAGGTGTGGCTGGAACTGGAGTGGAAGCTGGAGCCGCCGGAGGACCTGGAGGAGGAGTTGGACGACTCCGCCCGGCGCGACTGGCTAGTGTGCGAGCGCAGGAATTGGTCCTGGCTGATGGCGAGCTGGAAACTGCCCGGCACGGTGTAGTCGCTGGCGTCATGGCGTGGCCGGGCCGTGTTCAGGGCGGCCTTCCAGCGCAGGGTCACGATCAAGGCGATGACCAGGGCCAATACCAGCGCCACGCCGACGGTGGTCCTGATGTCGCTGGCGGTCGTTGGGCGGCCGGAGTCGCTCGGTTGGCGGCCGGAGTCGGTCGGTCGCTGGCCGGAGTCGGCGGTCTGGCCGGTCTGGTCTTGGGTCAGGAAGTCGTCCACCTCGGTCAGGAAGACGCGGAAGGCCTCGGCGTAGTCGCCCGCGCTCAGCGATGGCACGATGCGTTGGCCGATCCACTCCCGGGCCCAGGAGCCGAAGATCTGATGGCCGGAGCCGTGCACGCCGATGTCCCACCAACGGTCCTGGCTGGCCACCAGCAAGGAGATGCCGTTGGGGCCGAAGCCTTGGCTGGAGTAGAAGAGGTCGTTGGCCTCGGCCACCTCCACGCCGTCGAGGCTGGTCACGGTGTGGAGGACGATGTCGAAGTCCCAGGTCTGGCGCAGCTCTTCGACCCGCTGGCTCAACTCGGCTAACTCGGTCGAGCTGAGCAGGCCGGCTTCGTCCACCAGAGCCGGGCCGTCCGCCCAAGCCGGGACGGGCAGCAGCCAGCTGGCCGAGGCGACCAGGGCCAGGCCGAGACCGATCAGCCAACGCCAGCGCGACCGGGTGGCCGGCCGGGCCGAGGCCGGGGCCGGGGCTTCGGCGAGCGCCACAGTCTGGTCGAAGGTACGGAGTCTCATCAGCCGCCCACCGCCTGGAAGCCGAGGGCGAGGCCACAGAAGAGCAGCCCCAAGCCGACGAAGAGACCGCTCAGCCAGCCCCAGAAGCGCCCCCAGGAGACCGGCAGGACGCCGATGAAGCGACCAGTTTGGCCGTTCATGGCGAAGGTGTAGGTCTTGTCGCGGTAGACCGTGTTCAGCATCCAAACCGGCATTAAGGCGTAGTGGACGCCTTGGTACGGGAAAGCCATCTGGCGGTCCGCCAGCGTGCAGGTGGTGTAACCCTGGGCGGTGTTCTGGAAGGCCGCCACGGTCGAGTTGGTGACCCGGGCGATGGCGCGGGGATGGGTCTGGGGAACGTCGACGTCGTACTTCTGAGCCAGGTAGCCCAGCAGGTAGGTCGGCTCGAAATCGACCACTTGGCTGTAATCGAAGGGTTCGATCGCCTCCATGTAGGTGTCGTTCATATTGGAGGCGCCGTCGACCGGGACCCGGGCGTAGGCGATCTGGCCGGCCCGTCGCAGGCGGTAGTAGTCGGTCTTGGTGTAGTCGTAATGCGAGTCGCTCCAGCGCTTCACCTTGGTGGCGTCGAAGTGGAGTTCGGCTTGGACCTGGCAGTCGTAGAGCCAGAAGGGCACGTAGACGCCGCGCACCGACTCGATCCGGGCCTGGTCGTGGAATAGCTTCGGGGCCAGTCGTTTACGTTTGACGTGTTCGGTCAAGGCGGCCGTGGCCTGTTCCTTCGAGATCCGGAACGGGGCCACCCAGTCCGGCCGCAGCAGGCCTTCGATTTGCGGGGACAGCACGGTGGGGCTGTCGCAGTAGGGGCAGTGGGTGGCGGCCGTGTTCAGGTCGGCCAGGATCTGGCCGCCGCAGGAGGGACAGATGTACTCCCGCATCTGAGCCAACTCTTGGTCGCTCCATTGTTGGCTGGGTGTGATCTGGTCGGTCAGCCCAGCAGGCCCAGCCGGAGCCACCGGCTGGGCCGCCAGAGCGGCCTGCTGGGCGAAGCTGTCGGGCGCGTAGACGGAGCCGCAGGAGGCGCACTCGAGCTGGCCCGAGGCGGGGTCCAAGGCGACCTGCCCGCCGCAGGCCGGGCACTTGTACTCCAGGACGCTGGCAGTCATCTCAGGCGGCGCTCGGCCGGTCAGCCCAGGGCCACGTCGGCGGCGTTGAAAGGATCGCCGCAGCTAGGGCAGAAGTTGGGCAGGGGGCCGGCCTCGGTCGGCTGCCAGCCGCACTTGTCACAGCGGTAGACCAGGCCACCGGCCGGAGCGGCCGCTGGCTGGGCGGCGGCGGGGGCCGGCGGAGCGGCTGGCGCGGCTGAGGCGGCTTGGGCGGCCTGCTGTTGGCCCAAGGCGAAGAGGTCCTGCGGATTGACCGAGCCGGCCTGCTGGGCCAGGCCGAAGCCCATGAACCCGGTCATGGCCCCGCCCTCGTTGGCGGCCGCCGCCCGCATGGCGTCGGCTTGGGCGGCCACGATGTTGGCCGCCGCCAGGGTCGGATCGCGCATCACGGCGCTGGACTGCAAGCGCTTGATCATGGCCTCGTCCTCGGGCGAGGCGGTGGCCGAGTTGACCGCGAAGGAGGCCACCTGCAGACCGCGGCTGTCGCGCCACTTCTGGGACAGGATGTCGTTCAGGGCCTGGGCCAATTCGGTGGTGTGGCCGGGCAGGGCGGAATACCTGATCCCCAGCTCCGAGATCTGGGCCAGAGCCGGCTGCAGAGCGGTCAGCAACTCGGCCTTGAGCTGGGAGTCGATCTGCTCGCGCCGGTATTCCTCGGCCACGTTGCCGGTGACGTTGGCGTAGAACAGGATCGGGTCGACGATGCGGTACGAGTACTCGCCGTTGATCCGGATGGCGATGTCGACGTCGAGGCCGATGTTGTGGTCGACCACCCGGAAGGGGATCGGGTTGGCGGTGCCGTACTTATTGCCCAGGATCTCCTTGGTGTTGAAGTAATAGACCCGCTGGTCGGCGCCGCTGCCGCCGCCGAAGGCGATCCGGTGGCCCAGGCGCTGGAAGGTGGCGGGGATGGTCTGGGCCAAGGGACCGTAGAACAGGCTCGGCTCGCTCGAAGCCTCCCAGACGAACTCGCCCGGCTCGGCGCACAGTTCCACGATCAGGCCCTTGTCGACGATGATGGCGCACTGACCCTGGTTGACGTTGATGATCGACCCGTTGGAGATGATGTTGGCCGAGCTCTTCTTATTCGATCCCCGGTCGGTCCGTTTGGCCCCCTTGGTCAACAAGACGGCCGGGTCGAGCGAGTCGCAGTAGAAGTAGTCGCGCCAGGAGTCAGCCAAGACCCCGCCGACGGCTCCGATGACAGCTTTGATGAGTCCCATGATCTTTAGTCACCTCTCCGGCCCTTGACTGATGCGGACGGGCCCAGGTCTTGATCGAACACTAAAGGCTACAACACCGTCCGACGGTCGACCGGCCGGTTCCGGCTTCAGACCGGCTCGACCGTTCGATCGGGCCAGAGCCGCGGCCAGATATTGGGCCAGACCTTTGACAGGGCCTGGGGCCGAGTCTAGATTGGGCCGCACAATTGAATGAAGCGTACGTGCTCCACGACCCGGTCGATACGCCGGGCCGATGGGCGAGGGAAACAGGTGTGAGACCTGTGCGGTACCGCCGCTGTGATCAGGGAGCCTCGACTCGCGTCGACGAAACGACGTGCCACTGGCGTAGCCACGCTGGGAAGGACGAGTCTTTAGGCAGTGATCTGAGAGTCAGAAGACCGACGTGCGCTAGTCCTGCGACAACCTCACGAGTATGGGTGCCGGGCAGGACAGGCGATCAGTTCAGGAAATGCGGTCTGCTGCGGCGGAACCGCATTTTTTGTCGCCTGGGCCCGGCGGAAGAAATGGAGCACACATGAGACAGCGATTGAGCGCCTGGTTGGCCTTGGTCCTATTCGGAGCCGCCGCCTTGGCCGGTTGCGGCGACAGCGGCACGATCGATCCGACGACCGGGCCGACCGACGGCGCCGGCATCAGCTTGACCGACATGGTCGGCCAGACCGTGACCTTGGCCGCCCCGGCCCAGCGGGTGGTGGCTTTGACCGCCTCCGACGCCGAGATCCTGTACGCCATCGGCGCCGGCGGCGCCGTGGTCGGACGGGGCGAGTACTGCAATTACCCGGCCGAGGTGCTCGAGGTGCAGACCGTCCAGTCCGGCAATGACACCAACATCGAGCAGATCATCGCCCTAGACCCCGATCTGGTGGTGATGAGCACGATGGCCCAGTCCCAAGAGCAGAACGACCAACTGCGCCAGGCCGGCATCGAGGTCTTCGTGACCGACGCCGACGACATCGCCTCGACCTATCGGTCGATCGAGTTGCTGGGCCAGGTCATGGGGCGCGCCAGCCAAGCCCAGGCCGTGGTGGACGACATGAAGGCGACCTTCGCCGATCTGGCGGATAAGGCCGCCGCCCGGGCGAAGGAGCCGAGGCCGAGCATCTACTACGAGATCTCGCCGTTGGAATACGGTCTGTGGGCGGCCGGGGGCGGCACCTTCATGAACGAGGTCGGCCAGCTGCTCCAGCTGAACAACATCTTCGGCGACGTTCAGGGATGGGCCGAGATCTCCCAGGAACAGGTCCTGGAGCGCCGGCCCGATTACATCCTGACCGTGGCGATGTATTTCGGCGAGGGCCCCACCCCGACCGAGTCGATCCTGAGCCGACCGGGCTGGGAGCAGGTGCCGGCTGTGGCCAATGGCGCCATCCTCAACCTCCAACAAGACGAACTGTCACGTCCCGGCCCCAGATTGGCCGAAGGCGCCCAGCTGTTGTACGACTTCGTCTACGGCGCCTGAGCGATGGCCCGAGCGCGGGAGCGGCGCGGGGAACGAGGACTGGTCCGCTGGGCCGGTCAACTCGTCTTCCCCGTGCTGGCTCTCGGCGTGATGGTCGTGGCCATCGCCTGGGGCAGCGTCTCGGTGCCGTTGGGACAGACCTTCGAGACGCTCTGGCGGGCCCTGACCGGTCAGACCCAGCCGGACCGTATGGTCGCCTCCATCATCGTGTCCACCCGCTTGCCCCGGGTCCTGTGCGCCGCCCTGATCGGGGCCGGCCTGTCCATCGGCGGGGCTGCCATGCAGGGTCTGCTGAAGAACCCGCTGGCCGACGGCTCGACCTTGGGCGTGTCCGGCGGGGCGGCCCTGGGGGCGGTCGTGGCCATCGCCTTCGGTCTGACCGTGCCGGGCCTGCCCTTCGGCTCGATCATGGTCATGGCCATGCTCTTCGCCTTCGTCTCCCTGGTCATCATCATGGGTCTGGCCTACCGGCTGGACAATTCGCTCTCGACCAACACCATCATCTTGCTCGGCGTCATCTTCTCGATGTTCGTGTCCTCCATCGTGTCTCTTCTGATCACCTTCGCCAACGACAAGATCCACTCCATCACCTTCTGGCTGATGGGATCGCTGTCGGGGGCCAATTACACCCACGTCTTGGCCTTGGCCGTGGTCCTGCTGATCGGGGGCACGGCCATCGGGGCCTGCGCCAACGAGCTCAACGCCTTCGCCGTGGGCGAGGACAACGCCCGCCACGTCGGCATCGATGTGCGTCGGGTCAAGGTCGTGGTGCTGGTGGCGGTGTCGGCCCTGATCGGCGTCTGCGTCTCGGTCGGTGGCACCATCGCCTTCGTCGGCTTGGTCACCCCCCACATGGTCCGTCTGCTGGTCGGGCCCAACCATCGGCGCTTGCTGCCGGCCAGCTTGTTCGGTGGGGCCGCCTTCTTGATGTTGGCCGATCTGGTGGCGCGGGTGGCGCTGTCGCCGCGCGAACTGCCGATCGGCGTCGTCACCAGCTTCATCGGGGCCATCTTCTTCCTGGCCATCTTCAGCCGCGCTCGGCGGGGGGCCTGATGGCCGAATTGTTGCGGGCCTTGGACCTGACCGTGCGTTACGGCGACCTGACCATCGTCGACCAGGTCGGTTTCGGCCTCGCCGCGGGCGACTGGCTGATGGTGGTGGGGCCGAACGGAGCCGGCAAGTCGACCATCGTCTCGGCCATCTCCGGCGGCGCTGAGCACAGCGGCCGGGTCGAGCTGTTGGGACGGCCGCTGCGTTCCTATAAGCCGTCCGCCCTGGCCCGGGTGATGGGGGTGCTGGATCAGCGCCACGGCGTCGGCTACGCCTTCACGGTGGAGGAGGTGGTGCGCCTGGGCCGCTACTGCCATCGGCGCGGCGTCTTCGCCGGCAGCACCTCCGAGGACGAGGCCGCCATCGAGCGGGCCGTCGCCATGACCGGATTGGAGCCGATCTGGCGCCAGTCCGTCCTGACCCTGTCCGGCGGTGAACTGCAACGTGCCTTCTTGGCCCAGCTATTCGCCCAGGATCCCCAGGTGTTGATCCTGGACGAGCCCACCAACCACCTCGATCTGGCCTATCAAGAGCAGGTCTTCGACCTCATCAGCTTGTGGTTGAAGGAACCCGGCCGGGCCGTCTTGTCGGTCGTGCACGACCTCAGCTTGGCCCAGGCTTACGGTACTTCGGCCCTGTTGCTGGACCGGGGCCACCTGGTCGGAGCCGGGCCGGTGCGGGACACCTTGTCCCGCGCGAATCTGAGCCAGGTCTACCAGATGGACGTCTACGCCTGGATGGAACGTATGCTGACGCAATGGCAACCGGTGCAGGCGCCGTGAACGGACTGCTGGTGGCCGGCGCCACTTCGGACGCCGGCAAATCTGTCATCACGACCGGCCTGTGCCGGCTGCTGGCCCGGCGCGGCGTCAAAGTGGCGCCCTTCAAGGCCCAGAACATGTCCAACAACTCGATGGTGGTGTTGGACCAGGCCGGGCGCCCCGGTGAGATCGGGCGGGCCCAGTGGATCCAGGCTCTGGCCGCCCAGGTCGAACCAGAGGTGGCGATGAATCCGGTCCTGCTCAAACCGGGTGGGGACTCGACCAGTCACTTGGTGCTGTTGGGACGCCCGGCCGGGCGGGTCGGCTCCCGCGACTTCCTGGGCGGACGGGAGGAGTTGGCCCGGATCGCCTTCGCCGCCTTCGACGACCTGGCCGCCCGCCATGACGTCGTCATCGCCGAGGGGGCGGGCAGCCCGACCGAGATCAACCTGCGGCCAGGCGATTTCGTCAACCTCGGTCTGGCCCGCCACGCCGATTTGCCGGTCCTAGTGGTGGGGGACATCGACCGGGGCGGGCTCTACGCCGCTCTCTTCGGCACCGTCGCCCTGCTCGAAGAGGCCGACCAGAGGTTGATGGCGGCCTTCCTGATCAATCAATTCCGGGGCGACCAGAGCCTGCTCGAGCCAGCCAACCAGGCCATCGCCCGGGTGACCGGTCGGCCCGTGCTGGGCGTCGTGCCCTGGCGGCCCGAGATCTGGCTCGACTCCGAGGACGGCCTCGACCTGGCCGGACGGCGCAGCCAGCGGGACGACCCGGTGCGGGTGGCGGTGATACGGCTGCCCCGGGTGTCCAATTTCACCGATGTCGACGCCCTCGGCTTGGAGCCGGACGTCGACGTCAGCTTCGTCTCCCAAGCGCGCGATCTGAGCGACGCCGAACTGGTGGTGCTGCCCGGCACCCGCGCCACCTTGGACGACCTGGCCTGGCTGCGGGCCCGCGGTCTGGAACGGCCGATCTTGGCCCACGCCCAAGCCGGCCGGCCCCTGCTCGGCATCTGCGGCGGCTGCCAGATGCTGGGCCGCCGGATCGCCGATCCGGCCGGAACCGAGGGCACTCCCGGGCGGGTCGCCGCCGGTCTGGGCCTGCTCGATCTCAGCACCGAGTTCGGGCCGGACAAGGTCCTACGCTTACACCGGCCCGGTTACGAGATCCATCACGGCCGCGTCAGCCTGGGCCCGGAGGCCCAGCCTTGGCCGGGCGGGGCCCGCAGCGGCGCGGTCCTCGGCACCATGCGCCACGGCGAGCTGGAGTCGGACCAGGCCCGGACCGAACTATTGGCCCTGGCCCGCCCCGGCCGCCCGGCCTCAGGGGTGTCCTTCGCCGCCGCCCGCGAAGCCCGCCTGGAACTACTGGCCGACCTCATAGAGCGGCACTGCGAGGTCGACCGTCTGCTCGACCTGATCGAGCACGGCCCGCCGCCCGGTCTGCCCGTCCTACCCCCGGCCGGCACGGCTTCGACCTGACCGGCCGCTCGCGTCCGTGCCCGCCGCCGACCGGGGGCCTGCGACCCGCGACAGGCCGAAGAACCAGTCGCAACCGCCCAATCGCGTGATTGATTACGAAGAGCCCAGGACCTGGGCTAGGACGGTCAGGAGACGGTCCTGCTCTGCGGCGGGACGGACGGCGAAACGGTGGTAGTGGGAGTCCAGGCCGATGAAGTTGGAGCAGTCGCGCACCAGCAGGCCGCGGGCGGCCAGGGACTGGGCCAAGGGGTGGGCGGCGCGGGCTAGGACGTAGTTGGCTTGGCTGTCCGTCACGGTCAGGCCGAGGGCGCTCAGACCGGCGGTCAGGGACTGGCGCAGATCGGCCACGGTCCGGCGGGTGGTTTCGATCCAGCTAGGGCCCAGATCGAGGGCGGCCAGGCCGGCCGCCTCGGCGGCGGCCGAGACGGTCCAGGGCGGGGTCCAGGCCCGGAGCCGGTCGAGCAGGTCGGGTTGGGCCGTCACCAGGTAGCCCAGGCGCAGCCCGGCCATGGCGTAGAGCTTGGTGAAGGCGCGCAGGACGACCAGGTTGGGGTGGTCGTCCAAGCGGTCGATCAGGGAAGGGCCGTCGCTGAAAGGCAGGAAGCACTCGTCCACCAGCAGCAGGGCGCCGACACTGCGGCAGCGCCGGGCCAAGGCCATCAGCAGGTCCGGATCGGCCAGTCGGCCGGTCGGGTTGTTGGGCTGACAGACCACCGCCAACTGGCAACCCGGTTGGACCCGGTCGAGCAGGTCGGCCCCGACCCTGAAGTCGTTAGCCGCCGTCAACTGGTGATGGACCACCTTCCCGCCGGCCAGGCGGATGGCCCGCTCGTACTCGGAGAAGGTCGGGGCCAAGACCAATCCCTGAGCCGGCCGGACGGCTTGGGCCAGGCGGTAGATCAGGTCGGCCGCGCCGTTGCCGCAGACGATCCACTGGGGGTCGACGCCGTGCCACTGGCCCAGGGCCGTGCGCAGGACCCGAGTCTTGGGGTCGGGGTAGGCGGCGAAATGGTCGACCTGATCGACCAGGGCGGCCCGGACAGCCGCCGGCAGGCCGAGCGGGTTGAGATTGACCGAGAAGTCGAGTTCGATCGGGCCGATCGACCAGTGGTCGCCGCCGTGCTCAGACCAGGGCATGGCACACCGGACAGGGCGCGGTCGGCCGAGCGGAGCCCACGGTCGGCGGGTCGTGTTCAGGCCAGGGCCTGGCGGATCTCCCTGGACGACGGTGGAACGAAGGCGTGGGCTCAGGCCAGGGCATGGAGCGCTCCCCAGAGCAGTGCTCGCCAGACCAGTCCGGCCAATCCGGCCAGACCGGCCGTGGTCAGGCTGAGCCGACAGGCCCGGCTCAGGTCGGTCGCCTCGATGGCCCGGTCGGCCTGGCCCAGCGTCGGTTTGTCCTCCCACCGGCCGCCGTACCAAGCCGGTCCGCCCAAGGCCAGGCCCAGGGCGCCGGCGCAGACGGCCTCGGTCTGGCCGGCGTTGGGGGAGTCCGGCAGGTTGGCGTCGCGCCGCCAGACGCGGGCGGCCTGGGCCGAGTCCAAGCCGATCAGGCCGGCCGCCCGGATCATCAACCGAGCGGCCCAGCGGGCCGGCAGCCAACCGGCCGCGTCGTCCAACCGGGCCGCCGCCCGGCCGAAGTCGATGTAACGCTGGTCGCGGTGACCGATCATGGAGTCCATGGTGTTGACGGCCTTGTGCGTCCAAGCCAGGGGGGCGCCGCCCAGGGCGAGGTAGAACAGTGGCGCCACGACGCCGTCGGTGGTGCTCTCCGCCACCGACTCGACCCCGGCCCGGGCCACTCCGGCGGCGTCCAAACGGTCGGTGTCACGGCCCACTATCTGGCCGACGGCGTGGCGGGCCTGAGCCAGGTCGCCGCTGGTCAGGGCGGTCTGGACGGCCAGGGCATGGTCGCGCAGGCTCTTGCAGGACAAGACCTGCCAGACCAGCAAGGCCTCGACGACGCCTCCCAACGCCGGTGACAACAGGTAACAGACCGTCAGCAGCCCGGCTGAGCCTAGACCGGCCACGGCGCAGACCGATCCGACCAGGGCCCGGCCCCGGCGGCGGGCCTGAAGCGGAGTCAAGCCGGGTCTACGCCAGCGCCGGTCGAGCGCTCCGATCAGCCGGCCCAGCCCCACCACCAGATGGGGTCCCCGCCTGGGGTCGCCCCACCAGAGGTCGAGCAGGCCGCCCACCGCCAAGGCGGCGGTCGAGGCCGCTAAACAATCGGCCAGTCCGTCCCAGGTCACAGCTGAGCCGGACCAGGGCGGGTGGGCGCCATCGAGGCGCCGGAGCGGTGACGGGAACGGCCGGGAGCCAGCGCGTGACGGTCAGAGCGGATGGAGAGTGGCATAGTTCTCAGGGCGCTCCGGCTCAAGAGGTCATACGGGGCAGGCCGAAGTCTTGGCCCCGGCCCCAGACGGCCAGGTACAACTGACGCGGCGAACCCTCGGCCACGATGGGGTCGGCCGCCGGGTCGGTCCCCGGCACGGTCAAGACGGTGGCGGGGGTGTCCGGCCCGGTCTGCGCCACCAACTGGACGGCGCCGGGGCTGGCGCTGGAGCTGCCGCGGGCGATCTGGCGCGGCCAGTTGCCGAACATGGCCTCGTCCAGACCGTCGAGGGCTAGCCAGTCGGGGACCTCCCAAGCCGCCGCCTGGCCGGGTCCGGCCAGGGCCTGGGCCAGGTCGAAGCGGTGGATGGCCAATTCATGGGTCAAGCGGCGGGGCCAGAAAGCGGTCAGGCGAGGCGGCCAGAGCGTCCAGGCGGGGGCGTCGAAGGGCCGCTCACGCAAGGCTTGGAGCAGGGCGTCGGCGTTCCGGCGGACCCAGCCCGCCCGGTCGTCCGGCGGCGGCTGGGCCGGCCAGGCCGGACGCTCCTCGGCGGTCAGAGCGGCTTCGATCCAGGGTCCGAGGCCGGCTAGATGTCCCACCAGATGGTCGATGGTCCAGCCCGGGCAAGTTGGAACCGGGGCCGACCAGTCGGTCACCGGCCGCAGCTCGTTCACCAACTGGTCCCACTGGTCGCTGGCGGCCTCCAGCCAAGCGGCCTGGCCGGCGGCGTCGGTCGGTGTTCCGCTGGGGCTCATCTTGGCCTCCTGGTTCGGTTCGAGTCGGGCGCCCGGTCAGCGGCGGCGCCGGTCGGGCGGTTCAGACCAAGTCTGGCACTGCTGGGACGATGGATTCCAGGGCTGGGGGGATGGAATCCATCTCTGTGCTCAAGCCGCTCGGTCAACTCGGCAGCCTCTGTTGTAGTATCACAATGACCTGGACGATCTGGCCCCGTGATCTCCGTCGTGGCGATCTCCGTTCGTGGCTGGGCCACGTCACAGGGCGGGACAGGTCGAGGGCGACCTGAAGGAGGTCGAGATGAGTCTGGAGCAACGGACGACGCGGACTGGGGGAGTCGGGCGGCGGCTGACTTTGGGAGCGGCGGTGCTCGGTCTGGTTCTGACCGGGGTCGGTTTGGGGCCCTCGGCGGTCTTGCCCCAAGCCGAGGCGGCCCAGGTCAACCCGCGACCGCCCACCGGATCTTTGTCCGTCACCTTCGTCGGCGTGGTCTGCGACGACTACTCGGACGTTCAGGCCAACCGGGCCCGGAACAACATCCAAGAGTCACTGCAAGACCTCGGCCCCGATTCGAAATATCAGGCCGGCAACGCGGTCGAACCGGGTCCGGAGAACGCGGGCATGAGCGCCGACCACTGCCGCCCCCTGCCGGGACTCCAGTTCACGATCGGCTCGGGCATGGTCTCGAAGACCGTGGCCAGCTACTACTTGAGTTATGTCTCCGGCGCCACCGCCACCGTCACCACGGTCGACTCGGTGCCCCAGTTGGACAGCCAGGGCCGCCCGGTCGGCAGCAACACCGTCCCCGGCGCCGTGACTGTGACCTTGGACCGCGAGACCACGACCGCCCAGCGCGGCAGCCTGTGGGCCCAAGGCGGCAAACCGACCGATCCCCGCCCGGTCGACACCACCGGGTACTATCCGGAGCTCTCCTTCGCCGCCCTGCGCTGCGCCTACGACGCCGTCAACGGCGACAACGTGGAGAAAGTGGCTTTCAACAGTGGCTCACGCCACGTCTACTGCTATTACTACGCCATCGGCCACCATGTCGACGCCGGCACCATCACCGTGCAGAAAGTCCTGGCCGCCGACACCATCGGTCAAGGCGTCTTCCGTTTCGACGGTGACATCTCCTACGCCGACAGCAACGGCGACGGCACTAACGACTTCTCTCTGACCGCGACCAAGCCGGGCCAGATCGTCTCGCAGAGCTTCGTGCGGGCCGTCGGCACCGCCTGGTCCTTCCAAGAGACCCTGCCCACCACGGCCGACTGGCTGACCCCCGACTCACCGGTCTGCACCACCTCGGGCGGCGGTCAGGCCGTCTTCAGCAACGACGCCGGCGACACCCACCGCACCAGCGGCCTCGATCCCACCACGGTGACTCTGACCGGGGCCGGTCAGAGCGTGGTCTGCACCTACACCAACGCCCGCCAGGCTCCCGGTCCGGAGCCTACGAACTTTCCTTTCCGGCGGCTGTGGAAGGAGGTCATCGGCTCAGACGGCGAATTCGATTTCGAGGTCACTTTCCCGGGCGAGGCCCCTATCGACGTCGACGATGTGACCGTGACCGACGATGGCACCTCACAACTGGTCCGGGAGCGGACCGGTAGCGTGGCCGCCCACGCCGGTCTCATCAGTGTGACCGAGCAAGTGCCGGTCAGCGACGGGACTTGGACCCTGGCCCAGGGCAATTGCGCCGTCACCAATGGGCCGAACCCCGATCTGAGCACGGCGGTGTCGGTGCCCATGACCATCAGTCAGGGGCAGGACGGTTCTTTCACGGCCCAGCTGTCTAGAGCTCTGACCGCCACTGAAAATGCTGATTGTTTAATCACCAACACCTTCAGCCCGGCCGGTCAGATCGCCGTCAACAAACAGGTCCTAGCCGATGGCCTAGTCGTGGCCGACGCCTTCCAGCCGGCCCAGGACGGGACCGTCCAAGCCGATTTCGCGTACACCGTCCTGCAACAGTTGGTCCTGCCCCAGCCCCAGGCCAACGCCGTGCTGGCCACCTACGGTCTGACCGCCGCCGTCACTCCGAGCCAGGTCGGCCAGGCCGTGGCGGCCCAACCTGACTCCACCGCCTCGCCCTGGCCCGATGGTTTCCTGGTCTCCGACCCGTCCGGGGCGCCGCGCTACCACTACGTCATCGAGGAGTCGACGCCGGCCCCGACGGCCCGCGGCAACTGGCAGGTCGTTTCGGCCCAATGCGTCGACCGGACCACCGGTCAGCCGGTGGCCTCCAGCCAAGGCCAGACCACCGTCGAATTCGAGCTGACCAGCGCCATCCCCGACGTCAGCTGCACCTTCACCAACCGCTGGCTGCCGTTGGCCTTGGTCACCATCGTCAAACAGGCCAGCTCCGACACCGATCTGAGGGGCGCCCCGGCCCAACTCGACTTCTTCTGCGCCTACCGGGACGAGGTCGACGGCGACGGCGATGTCTTGTTCGGCAATAGCGTCACCGTCGCGGCCGGTCTGGGCCAGGCCGACACCGAGTTCGGCAGCACCCTGCCTTTGACCTGTCAGTTGTCCGAGCCGGAAGAACAAAGCGGCGCCAACCCCGGAGTCGACTGGTCGGTCGCACTGTCCATGACCAACCATGGCCAGCCCGGTCCGGCCATCGCACTGGACCAGCCCATCGGGATCGATCTGGGCGACGAGGTCGTCATCACCGCCGTCAACAGTTACACGGCGCCGCCGCCGGCCAGCCTCAGTCTGGTCAAGAACACCACCGCCGACCGTTCGATCCGGCCGGACCCGGCCCAGCTCAGCCTGACCTGTCAGGCCGCTGGGGCCACCGTCATAGACGACGCCCTGAGCGTGCCGGCGGGCGAGTCCAGCCTGACCCAGACCTACCAGTACGGCGACCCGCCCTACGACCAGCCCCTGACCTGTCAGATCGACGAGCCGGCGGCCGGCCAGAGCGCGCCATGGCAGCCCTCGGCCCGGCTCAGCCTGACCAAGAACGGCCAGCCTTGGACGCCCGATCCCCCAGTCGGGCTGGGCCAGCCCTTCACTGTCGAACGGGGCGATGTCGTGGTGGCCACGGTCGACAATGACTTCGCCCCACTGCCGGAGCGCTCGGTTTGGAAGGGAGTGGACGGACCTCAGGCCAGCTTCGACTTCCAGATCGAATTCCCCGGTCAAGACAAGGTCGATCAGACAGTCGAAGTCCCAGCCGACGGCACGGAGGCCGTGGTCCAGTTGAGCGGACTGCCGGTGACCGCGGCTGGCGCCATCCAGTTGAGCGAGACCGTGCCCGACCCGGCTCAGGCCGGGGGCGTCTGGCAGTTGACCGCGGCGGTCTGCCAGGTCAGCGCCATGACCAGCGGGGCTAGTCGTCAGATGACTCTGAACCTGACTCAAGACTCTGGGCAACCCAACCGTTGGCTGGCTGACTCGGGCGACCAGCTGCTGGAGCCGACCGACAATGTGAGCTGTGACTTGACCAACGCTTTCACCCCGGCCGGGCGGATCGATCTGACCAAGACGGTGGACGAGGCCGGTCTGGTCCCAGACGACGCCTTCTATCAAGGCGGCGCCGTCTTCGGCTACAACGTGGTCCAGTGGGCCCAAGACCTGACCGATCCGGAGTCTGAACTGGCCCCCACCGGACAGTCTTGGACGGCCTCGGCCCGGACCACTCCCAGCGCCCATCAGCAGGTCTCAGCCTTGCCCGCGGGGGCTTGGCCGGCCGGATTCCCGGTCAGCACCACCCAGACCCGGTACCAATACGTCATCACCGAGCAGACCCCGCCGGGCCAGGCCGCCGGGGTCTGGCGGGTCGGCGACATCAGTTGCGCCGCCCCGACGGTCGCGACCGACCTGGCGGCCGGCTCGGTCACCGTCGAACCGACGGCGGCCCAGCCCGTGGTGGACTGCCAGTTCACCAATCAGTGGGTGGCGGGGGCGAAACTGACCATCGTCAAGAACGCCACCGACGACAGCTCGCTCAGAACCGGCTCGGCCATCATCGAGTACCGCTGTGAGTACACGCTGTCCGGCCAACCCGCCGTCATCTTCGCTCAGGACATCGAGGTGGAGTCAGGTCAAAGCACTGGCTCGGATCAATTCCAGGTCGGCGCCGACACCACCTGCACTGTGACCGAACAGGCCACCGGGGCGCCGGCTTACGTCACACCCGGGGTCAGCCTGTCGGCCACCAACCACGGCCAACCGGTCAGTTGGACACCTGCACTGGATGAGCCCTTCACCGTCGCCCTGGGCGACGACGTGGTCTTCACGGTCGACAACACCTACAGCGCTCCCACGGTCCAGATCGGTTTGACCAAGCAGACCGTGTCCGACAGCGCTCTCAGGCCGGCCCCGGCTCAGCTCAACCTGAACTGCGTCAGCCCTTCCGACTACCCGGCCGTGGGCGGCGACCTGCTGGTGGCGTCCGGGCGGGCCGCCAACACCGCTCAGTACCAGGCCCACTATCCCGTCACCTGCGTCGTGACCGAGCCCGCCAGCGGCGTCGAGTCAGGCTACGAGGTCGTCACCCAGGCCAGCCTCAGCGGTGTCATCGGATCGACCACTGAAGTCGTGCCGCTGGTCTTGGGACAGCCTTTCTCGCTCAATCCCGGCGACAACGTGATCGTGGCCGTCAACAACATCGTCCGGCCCCAGCCCTCCGCCACGCCTTGGCGTTTCTGGAAAGAGGCCCAAGGGGCCGACGGGTCCTTCGACATCACAGCCGAGGTCGGGCAGGACGGCGAATGGTTGCCCGTCAGCCAGACCGGCCTGGCGGTGTCGGACGGCAGCCAGGCCCTGATCGGTCAGATCGACCAGGAGGACTGGCCGGACTCCCCACCAGCCGCCTTCGACGTCCGCCTGACCGAGACCCTGCCCAGCTCGACCAGCGGTGTTTGGCGGGCCAGCCGGGCCTATTGCGAGGTCCAGCATGAAGGTTCGACCACGGTGGTTGAACTGCTCAAGCAAACCAGTGTCTACCCGGAGCAGATCTATAGCGGAGACGATGTCTTTGCCTGGGAAGACAGTGTCGACTGCCACATCGTCAATCAGTTCGTGCCGGCCGGGCGCATCCAAATCGCCAAGAACACGGTGTTGAACGACCCCAGCTTGGCCGACGACGCCTACCCCGGCGGCAAGGCTGATTTCAGCTTCTCCGTCGTCCAGCAGTCGGGCCCGGCGGCTGACCAGCTGGCTCCGACCGGCCGCAGCTGGACGGCCCGGGCCGAGACCGGCCCGACCGACCCCAACGATCCCAAAGCCGTCCCCGGCCCGGCCGACCCGAGCTGGCCGGAGGGCTTCCCCGTCAGCCTGACCGGTGGACCGGTCTACCGCTATGTCATCAGCGAGACCGCCCCTGCCCCGACGGCGGCCGGTCAGTGGCGGCTGTCAGGGGTGGATTGCGGCTCGGCCCAGGTCGGCGACGCCGACCTGGATGGCGGTAGCGTCACGATCGAGTTGACTGAAGATATCGCCAGCGCTAATTGCACCTTCACCAACACCTGGCTCCAGGCCGCCACCTTGACTGTGGTCAAGACGGCCACGGCCGACACCTCCTTGCGGCCGGAGGCGGCCGAGCTGGTCCTGATCTGTCAGGCGGACCAGCCGTATGACACCCTGTTCGGGACCAGTGTGACCGTGGCGGCGGGTGTGCCGCAGGGCTCGATCTCCTTCCAGAGCGGCTATCCCACCTTGCAGTGCACCGTGACGGAGGACCCGGACCAGGGTGGCGCCACCGGGGCGGGTGACGGCGTCATCGCCTCGGCCAGTGCCAGGATCTCCGTCGACGGAGTTGAGTCCCCCCTGCCCGATAGCGGGAGCGATCCCTTCTCGGCCAGCTTCACCGTCGTAGAAGGCCAACAAGTGGTCGTGACGGTGGACAACGTCTACACGCCCGAGCCGACTCACCTGCGTCTGGTCAAGGACGTGATCGGAACCTACCAACCGGCCACCGCGCCGGTCCTGGGTGTGGTCTGCTCCAACCAGTCGGGCCAGACCGTGCTGGACGGCTCCTTGACCTGGGCCCCGCCCAGCGGTCAGACCGCGACCGGGGCCGATTTCGATCCCGGCTCCGAGCCGGTCTCCTGCGTCGTGACCGAGCTGGTCGACGGGACCGGCCCGGGCCTGGCCTTGAACTACGCTCAGGTGACGGGTCGTCTGTTGCCGGACGGCCCCGCCTTGGTCGGGCTCAACCTGGGCCAGCCCTTCCAGATCGGCCGGGGCCAGTCGGTCGAGTTCACCGTCGGCAACAATTACGCCCCAGCGCCGACCCGACGGGTGCTGAAGCAGACGGTGGGGGCTCAGGGCAGCTTCCAGATCAGCGGTGAGTTCCCCGCGACTGACGTGCCTTGGCAGTTCGACCAGACGACCGGTCAGATCGCTCCCGGCCAACCGGTCGAGGTGGTCGTCAGCCAGCCGGAGGCCATCGTCGAAGAGTCCGGCCTGATCAGCTTGGACGAGATCATGCCGGAGTCTGACACCGGCCAGTGGAGTCTGACCGGGGCCAGCTGCCTGGTGCGCTCGATCACGGGCGGCTCCAGCTGGACCGTGGACTTGACCATCGAGCAAGATTCAGCCGACCTCAGGCACTGGAGCGCCACCAGCCCAGATCAGTTGGCTCCGACCGAGCAAGCTGATTGCACTCTGGTCAACACCTTCACGCCGGCCGGCCGGATCAATTTGACCAAGACGGCCGATCAGACCGGGCCCGATCCGGCGGCCGGATTGCCGGCCCAGTTCGACTACAGCATCACCCAATTGTCCGGTCCCCGCGGCGGCGCCCTGGCTCCGACCGGGCGGATCTACTCCGGCCAGGTGGCGCTGCCCGATCCCAGCCTGGGCTTGACCGCTGTGCCGATCCAACCCGGCGCCAGCGGCCTGCCCTGGCCGGAGGGTTTCCCAGTCTCCGATCAGACCACGACTTACCAGTACCAGATCAGCGAGAGCCTGCCGGCTCCGACCGCGGCCGGGGCCTGGCAGGTCGAGGCTGTGACCTGCCAGCCGGGCGCCGTTCTCAGCTCGGTCACGGGCGCCACCGCCGTCATCGAATTGAGCGCCGCCACCCCGGTGGCCGACTGCCAGTTCGTCAATCGCTGGGTGCCGGCCGCCAGCCTCAGCCTGGTCAAGACCGCCACCTTGGATCTGGCTCTGCGGCCGAATCCGGCCCTGGTCGACTTGGTCTGTCGGGACGCCGCCTCCGGGGCTGCCACCCGGCGGGAGTTGGTCCTGCCGGAAGGGCGGGACAGCGCTTCGATCAGCTTCACCAGCGTGACCGATCTGATCTGCCAGGTCCAGGAATTGCAATCGAACAATGGGGCCGATCCGGCCAGCGGCGTGACCTGGGACTATCGCTTGGCCTTGACCAACCACGGTCTGCCGGGAGCGTCGCTCGACCTCAACTGGGACTTCCCGGTCAGCCAAGGCGATGACATCAGGGTCGAACTGAACAACTACTACACGCCGCCGCCACCGGCCCAGGTGACGGTGGTCAAGCTGACCAGCGCCGACCAGACGATCCGGCCGGAACGGGCCATCTTGAATGTCGATTGCCAAGATGGAGACGGTCAGACTCTGGTCGACGGCACGGTCGAGGTGGCCCCGGGGCTGTCCCAGGACCAGCACCTGTTCCAGGCCGATCAACCGATGTCTTGCGTCGTGACCGAAGCCAGCGGCGGCCAAGGCCAGGCGTACGCCGTCAGCGCCAGCGCCGAGTTGCGCGACGGGTCAGGCGGCGTCCAGCCGATCAGCTTGGGGCAGGCCTTCGCCGTGGCCCGAGGCGACCAATTGACCTTCACCGTCGCCAACCAGTTCCAGAACCTGCCCCGGCGGCAGGTCTCGAAGCAAGCCCTGGGTGGCGCCGGCCAATTCGACTTCGAGATCGCTTGGCCCGGTCAGAGCCAGGCCCAGAGTGTGACTGGCCTGAGTCTGGCCTCAGGCGCCACCGGTCTGGTGGCGACGAATTGGAGTCAGGCCGCCGGCCCCCTCCAGATCGTCGAGACCGTGCCGGACCCGGCTGTGGCCGGTGGCGTTTGGACGGCCCAGACGGCCTCCTGCCAGGTGACCGACGCTAGCGGCGCCGTCAGCGCGCTGGAATTGACGCTGACGCCTGGGCCCGGTTCCAACCAGTGGACGGCCCTAACCAGCCAGGACCTGCCGGCGGGCGCGGCGGCCGACTGTCTCTTGGTCAACCAGTTCACCCCGGCCGGGCGGATCCAATTGCACAAGACCGTCAGCCCGGACGGCCTGGCGCCAGACGACGCCCTGCCGGCCCAATTCAGCTACAACGTGACTCAGTACGCCGTCGACGGGTCGGGGCAGACCAGCGCCACCGGCCTAGCGGCCAGCGCCAGCGTCGAGATGACGGCCGACCATCTGAGCGATCAACCGGTCCAACCGGACAGCGGTTGGCCGGCCGGTTTCGAGGTCACGACCGCCAGCGGCGGGCGTTACCAGTACGTCATCAGCGAGGTCCTGCCGGCTCCGACGGTGCTGGGGGCCTGGCATGTCTCAGCGGTCAGCTGTGCCGGCGCGCAGCCGGTCACGGACTGGCAGTCAGGCCCGGCGGTGACGGTCGAGCTGACCGCCAGCCAGCCGGAGACCGATTGCACCTTCACCAACCAGTGGGTCGAAGCCCCGGTCGCCAGCCTCAGCCTGGTCAAGATCGGCAGTGTCGACACCGGTTTGCGACCGGGCTCGGCCATCTTGGACTACCAATGCACCGAGATCGTCCAAGGCCAGCCCGTCACCTTCAGCCAGAGCCTGGTCCTACCGGCCGGTCAGGCCAGCGTCTCGACCGGCTTCCAGAGCTTCGCCGCCCTGACCTGTCAGGTGACCGAGACGGCCACCGGAGCCGGTCCCCAGGTCGGCCAGAGCGCCACCGTCGACATGGTCTTGAACGGTCAGCCGGTCGTGCCCAGCCCCGCCTTGGGCGAGGACTTCGACGTCGCCTTGGGCGACCAGGTCACTTTCACGGTCACCAATGGCTACACTCCGCCGGCCCAGGTCACCGTCAGCAAGGCCACCACGGGCGACCTGACGGCTCGGCCCGATCCGGCCCAGTTGGCGCTCAGTTGCGTCGACGCGGCTGACCTGCCCTTGATCGACGGCGCCGTCACAGTCGCGCCCGGCCAAACCTCGGCCAGCCAGGTCTTCTTGTCCGATCAGACTCTGACCTGTCAGGTGACCGAGCCTGACTCGGGGGCCGCGCCGGCCTACGCGCCTAGGGTCAGCGCCCAATTGACCGACCAGACCGGTCAGGTCTCCCCAGTCGAACTGGGTCAGGCTTTCACGGTCGTCCCCGGCCAAAGCGTCGTCTTCGCCGTCAGCAATGATTTCGACCAGTTGCCGCAGCGCCAGATCAGGAAGCTGGCCTTGGGCGGCTCCGGGGTCTTCTCCTACGACCTCGACCTGCCCGGTTTGACCCCGCTCAGCCTGGCCTCCGTCACGGCTGGCCCGGCCGCCGCCGTCGCCGTGGCCTCGGGCTGGAGCGACCAGCCCGGTTCCATCAGCTTGACCGAGACGGTCCCGGACCCGGCCGCCGCCGGCGGCGTCTGGACCTTGACCGGTGGGTCCTGCCAGGTCACCCGGCCCGATGGCAGCGTCTGGCAGCAAGCCATGACGGTCAGCCCTGGACCGGCTGGATCTAACCAGTGGACGGCCCAGACCAGTCAGCCTCTGGGGCTAGGCGACGCCGCCGACTGCCTGGTGACCAATCAGTTCACTCCGGCCGGTCAGATCCAATTGGTCAAGACGGTCGACCCGGCCGGTCTGGTGGCCTATGACGCCTTCCCGGCCGATTTCTCCTATTCGGTCACTCAGTACGCCGTCGATCTGGCTGGTCAATCCAGTCCGACCGGTCAGGTCTCCGTCGCCGCGGCCAGCGTCGACGCCTCCGCCCACAGCGGCGTGGTGGCCACCCCGGGAGCGAGTTGGCCGGCTGGTTTCGAGGTCACGACCGGGCAGAGCCGCTACCAGTACGTCATCACCGAGTCTTTGCCTGCCGCCACCTTCGTGGGCGGTTGGCAGGTGGCGGACGTGACCTGCCAGGGCGGCCAGACCGTGGCCCGCTCCGGCCCTGCGGTCACCTTGGAGCTGACGGCGGGATCGCCTGAGGCCAGTTGCACCTTCACCAACCGCTGGGTCGAGGCCCCGAGCGGCAGCTTGACCATCGTCAAGCGGGGCAGCGACGATCTGACGCTGCGCTCCGGGGCGGCTGTCTTGAGCTATCAGTGCGTCGAGTCCGGCAGCGGTCAGGCCTTCAGCCAAGATCTGGTCCTGCCGCCGGGCGCCGGTTCGACCTCGACCGGTTTCCAGGCCTTCGCGCCGCTGACCTGCCGGGTCGACGAGACCGCCACCGGGGCCGCCAGCGGCGTCACCGCCGGCTACCAGACCAGCCTGACCGTGAACGGCCAGGCCGTCAGCCCCAGCCCGGATCTAGGACAGGACTTCGCGGTCGGTCTGGGCGACCAGGTCGCCTTCGAGGTCGACAACACCTATCAGGCGCCGCCGCCACCGGCCGCCCTGCGGTTGACCAAGCACACCAGCGCCGACCCGACCGTGCGCGACCAGCCCGCCCAGGTCGCTCTGACCTGTAGCCAGTCCGGTCAGACCCGGCTGTCCGGTCAGGTCACGGTCGCCGTCGGCCTGGCCGCCGCCAGCCAGTCCTTCCAGGCCCCCGGCGACAGCCTGTCCTGTCTGGTGACGGAGCCGGCCGACGGCGCCGCCGCCGGCTACAGCGCCGACCCGCCCACTATGGCGGTGACCAACCACGGCCTGCCCTTGACCTCCCAACCGGGTCTGGACCAGCCCTTCACCGTCCTAGCCGGCGACGACATCGACATCGTGGTCGACAACACCTTCTCCGCCCTGCCGCCGCCTCCGCCGGAGCCTTACCAGCGGGTGCACAAGCAGGCCCTGGGGGAGGACGGGGAGTTCGACTTCGTCGTGGACTACTCGGACGGCGGCTTCACGGCCGTACTGAACCTACCTGTGGCCCAGACCACGACGGTTCAGGTGGCCTCCCACAGCAGTCAGACCGGTGGTCCGGCTGGGTTCCTGCGGGTGACGGAGGACACCGCCTCCAGCGGTTTGGCCCATGGCCAGTGGAGCCTGGTCCAAGCTAGCTGCGAGGTCGGCCCGGTCTCAGGCGGCGCCACCCGCCAGGTGGCGATGGAGATCCTCCAGGTCTCGGCCGACGTCTGGACCGCCACCAGCAGCGAGCCGCTCTCGCCGGAAGACAACGCCGACTGCACCCTGGTCAACCGGTTCCAGCCGGTCGGCAGTATCGACCTGATCAAGACCATCGATCCGGCCGGGCTGACAGCCGACGCCTTCCCCGGCGGACAGGTCGACTTCGACTACAGCCTGACCCAGTTGGCTGGGACGGACAACTCGGACCTGACGCCGACCGGCCGGGTCTACTGGGCCGAGGCCAGCTTGGACGCCGCCCACCTGTCGGTCCCGGCCCTGCCCAGCGGTCAGGGCTTGCCCTGGCCGGATGGTTTCCTCTTCACCGACTACGACGCCGGCCAGCATTACCAATACGTCATCGCCGAGACTCTGCCGCCGCCCACGGCGGCGGGCTCTTGGCGGCTGGAGCAGGTGAACTGTTCGCCCGGCACGGTGATCGTGCCCGGTTCTCAGACCGCCAGCTCGGTCACCATCGAGCCGACCGTGGATGAGGCCGAGGTCGCCTGCGAGCTGGTCAACCAGTGGCAGCCGACGGCCCGCCTCAGCTTGGTCAAGCAGGCCACGGCCGACGACAGCCTGCGGCCCGGCCAAGCCCGACTGGTGGTCGAGTGCTCCTATGAGTCCGCCGCCGGTACGGCCCTGATCAACCAAGAGGTGGTCTTGCCGGCCGGCGCCACCTCGGCCTCGCTCGATCTGACGGCTCCAGGAGATCTGACCTGCCAGGTGACCGAGCCGGACAACGGAGCCGGTGAGGATGTCGAATGGTCGTACAGCCTGAGCGCCAGCCAGGCCGGTCAGCCTGGGCCGGCGGCTGACCTGGGTGAATCCTTCGTCGTCACAACCGGCCAAGACGTGGTCTACCAGGTCACCAATCACTACGTCCGGTTGGCTCAGGTCAGCCTGACCAAGCTGACCACGGCCGATCAGACGATCAGGCCCGACCCGGCCCAGTTGGCGGTGCGCTGCGCCGATCGCGACGACGGCTCCCCGGTGGTGGACCAGGTCCTCGAAGTGCCGCCCGGTCAGGCCAGCGCCAGCCTCCAATTCCAGTCCAGCCGGGCTTTGTACTGCGTCGTGACCGAGTCCAGCGCCGGTCAGGCCACCGGCTACACCTGGTCCTACGCCATGACCGCCGTCAACCAGTTCGGTCCCGTCGAACCGGTCGATCTGAACCAACCCATCGCGGTCGATCCGGGCGACCGGCTGACCATCGAGCTGGAGAACGTCCTGACGCCGCCGCCTCCACCGCCGCCGCCTCCACCGCCCGTGCCGAGCGGCGGATCGACCTTGCCGGCGGCCTGGGCCGGCTTGGCCGTCCTGCTCTTGGCCGGTGGTCTCGGTCTGCTCGACTGGCGTCGCCGCCGGCTCAAAGCCGCCGCCTGACCCACCGTCGACCGGACCGGGGTTGACGCAAGATAGATTGAGTCAACCCCGGTCTGGGCCGGGGCAGTAGACTCGGGTCGATCACCAGCGCCGGAAGGATCCTGACCGTGACTGATTCGAGCGGCCCACGCAGCCGTGTCTTGGTCGTCGACGACGACGCCTCGTTGGCCGAGATGCTGCAATTGGTGCTGAAGCGGGGCGGCTACGACACCATCTGGTGCGCCCACGGCGATCAGGCTCTGGAGGCCTTCCGGGTCGGTCAACCGGACTTAGTGCTGCTCGACTTGATGTTGCCGGGACGGGACGGGGTCGACATCTGCCGGGACATCAGGGCCGAGTCGGGCGTGCCCATCGTCATGCTGACGGCTAAGTCAGACACCGCCGACGTGGTGCACGGTTTGGAGGCCGGCGCCGACGACTACATCGCCAAGCCCTTCAAACCGCGCGAGTTGGTGGCCCGGATCAAGACTCGCCTGAGGCGGCCGGTCCCCAGCGAGGCCGAGACCATCAAGGTGGGCGACATCATGATCGCCGCCGGCGCCCATCAGGTGCGCCGGGACGGCCAACCGATCAATCTGACGCCGCTGGAGTTCGATCTCCTGCTGGCCCTGGCCCGTCGGCCCGACCACGTCTTCAGCCGGGAACAGCTCTTGCAGCAGGTCTGGGGCTATCGTCACGCCGCCGACACTCGCCTGGTCAACGTCCACGTCCAGCGGCTACGGGCCAAGATCGAACGCGACGCCGACAATCCCGAGATCGTCGTGACGGTGCGGGGGGTCGGCTACCGGGCCGGTGGGAGCGTCTGAGCCATGCCGGACCGGTCGGTCGCGGGCGCCTCGCCGTTGCGTTGGTGGCTCTCCTCGCTGACCCTGAGGGTGGTCGCCGTGGCCATCGCCGGCACCTTGGTCGTCATCTTGGTGGCCGGTCTCTTCCTGCTCCGTTCGGTCACCGGCGGCGTCGTGACGCGGGCCCAGGGAGCCGCCCTGACCGACGCCAACGCCGCCCTCAACCAGATCGAGCAGGCCCTCAGCTCGTCGCGGGTGGAACAGTTGACCTCTTCCGACGTGGTGGTCCGGATCGCGGCCGACGCCATTCCCCGGGGCCTGGTCGGTCAGCGCTACTACATCTGGATCATGACTCCGGTGGCGGCCCTGTCGCCCCAACTCCAACTCGACCGCAGCTCGATCCCAGCGGCCTTACGGGAAGCCGTCGAGGCCGATCCGACCGAAGTCCATGCGATGCCGACGCGGGTGCATTACCTGGACGGCTCGGAGTCGGCGCCCGGCTTGGCGGTCGGTTCGACCGTGGTGGGTCAGACCGGCCAGGTCAGGCTGCGGGTCTATTTCGTCTTCCCCATGACCCAGGAGGCCCAGACCCTGCGCGTGGTCAACACCGCTTTGGGACTGAGCGCCGCCGTCGTCGTCATCGGCATGGCGGTGGTGGCCTACGTCGTGGCCCGCTCGACCTTGCGGCCGATCCGGGTGGCCCGTCAGGCCGCCGAACGGCTGGCCTCGGGCGAGTTGACCCAGCCGATGCCGGTGCGGGGGACCGACGACCTGGCCCGCTTGGCCTGGTCCATGAACCACATGGCCGACCAGTTGCAATTACGGATCGGGCAATTGGAGGAACTGTCGCGCCTGCAGCAGCGTTTCGTGTCCGACGTCTCGCATGAGTTGCGCACGCCCTTGACCACGGTGCGGATGGCGGCCGATCTGTTGTACGACGGCCGCCAAACCCTGGGCCAGATGGAACAGCGGGCCGTCGTCCTGCTGCGCCAAGAGCTGGACCGTTTCGAGTCTCTCTTGGCCGATCTGTTGGAGATCTCCCGCTTCGACGCCGGCGCGGCCGTCCTCAGCTTGGACGAGGCCGATCTGGTCGAATTGGTGACAGGCGAGATCGCAGCCCTGGCCGAGCTCAGCCGGGCGGCCGGGGCCGACGTGGTCTTCCATCACGACGACGGGCCCTGCCTGGCCCAGGTCGATGTGCGGCGGGTGGCCCGCTTGGTGCGCAACCTGTTGTCCAACGCCATCGAGCATTCCGAAGGCCGGCCCATCGACGTCACGGTCAGGGCCGACTCCGAGGTCGTGGCCATCGCCGTGCGCGACCACGGCGTCGGCTTCTCGGCCGATCAGGCCAAGCATCTGTTCAGCCGCTTCTGGCGGGCCGACCCGGCCCGGACCCGTCATATCGGCGGCACCGGTTTGGGCCTGGCCATCTCACAGGAGGACGTCCACTTGCACCGGGGTTCGATCCACGCTTGGGGCCGGCCCAGTCAAGGGGCCCAGTTCCGCGTCACCTTGCCGAGGCGCCCGAATCAGGCGGTGACGGCCTCGCCCTTGCCCCTGGTGCCGGAGGACGCCGATCTGCGGGCGCCGTCGTCGGCCGGGCCGGATCAGAGAGAGACGCCATGAGAAGCGGTCGGGCTGGCGTCGGGCGCTGGCTGGCGGCTCTGCTCTCGCTGTCGCTCTGGACCGGTTGCGCCGCCATCCCGGTGACCGGGCCGGTCATGACCGAGCCGCGCAGCCGTTCGGGGCAGAACGACAGCGGTGTCGCCATCGCCCCGGGGCCGCCGCCCCAAGGGGCCAGCGTGGCCGACATCGTGGATGGTTTCCTCTTGGCCATGGCCACCTTCGAGCCTGATTATGTGACGGCCCGGCTCTACCTGACCGATCAAGCCGCCCAGTCCTGGAGTCCGGAGTCGGAGGTCTTGATCTACGGCGACGACGCCGTGCCCCGGGTGGTCGACAACCAGGTCACCATCTCGGCGCCCATCATCGGCCGACTCGACGTCGACGGCGCTTTCGCCGGCTCGACCGACCCGCGCTGGGAGCATGACTTCGGCCTGGTCCGCAACGAGGCCGGCGAGTGGCGGATCGCCCGGCCGCCGGCCGGCCTGGCCTTGTCGCACTATCTCTTCACCAGCACCTTCGTTAGGGTCGACGCCTATTTCTTCGATCACAGCTGGAGCGTCCTGGTGCCGGACTCGCGCTATCTGCCGCGGGGCGATTGGGGTTTGGCCAGCGCCGTCGAGGCGGTCCTGGCCGGTCCGGCCAGTTGGCTGGCCCCGATCGTCACCAGCGCGGTCCAGCCCGACCTGCGTCTGAACGGCCCACCCAGCCTGGACGGGAGCGGTCTGGTCGACATCCGTTTGAACGACACCGCCTTGGAGCTGTCGACCGATCAAGCCACCCTACTAGCGGTCCAGTTCGCCGCCACCTTGCGCCAGATGCCCAGCGTCACGGCGGTCAGCTTGACCGTCGGCCAGACCACCCAGCGCACCATCGTCGAGCGCTTGACCATCCGTAGCATCGAGTCCTACGACTCGGTCCAGACCGGTTCGATGGCCCTGCTGTACGGGTTGGACGCTCAGGGCGTGGTCCCTTTGGAAGGGGCGCTGCCGCCAGGCCGGCCCAGCGCCGGGAGCGACCTCCGTTTCGGAGCGATCGAGGCCGGCGCCGGGCTGGCGCTGTCGGCGGACGGCCAAGAGCTGGCGGTGGCGACCGCCGGCCAAGTCATTCGGGGCTGGTTGGTCGACGCCGGCACGGATCGGACAGTGATGGAGGGCAGCGGTCTGTTGCGGCCTCAATTCGGCAGCGACGGGCAGCTCTGGGCCATGACCAGTTCGCCCGCTTCCACCCAGCTCCACTTGAGCCAAGGCGAGACGGTGCGCTCGCTGAGTCCCTCCGGCCTGCTCGACCGGCAGGTCCGGAGTTTCTGCCTCTCGCCCGACGGTCAGCGAATGGCCGTGGTGGCGGAGATCGACGGCCGGCTCGAACTGGGTTTGCTCCAGGTCCGCCGCCAGTCCGGTCAAGTGGTCGACTTGGCCAGTTGGCGGCCCATCCGTCCGCTCTGGGAGTCCAACGCCTTGACCGTCAGCGACGTCAGTTGGGTCGGTTCGTCCGCTCTGGCCATCATCGCGGCTCGCCCCAGCGGCATCGGCCAGGCCTACTTCATCGACGTGGACGGTGTCGACGTGCAAGAGCTGGGCCGTCCCAGCGACGCCCCCCTGATCGGTCTGGCCACGGCTTCCCGCTCCGGAACCACCCAGCTGGTGGTGCTGGACCAGGAAGGGGGGGCTTGGCATTACCAGGACACCCACCAGTGGTTGTCGATCGGCCAGAGCCTGGTGGCGGTGGCCTACAGCGGCTGAACCGAGGACGGTGGGCGGGGGAGTCCAGGCCGGGTGATCGACGCACAGGCTGGCGGGAGCTTATGCACAGGCGCCTCAGTCGGCCGTCGGGCCGGGGTCGATAGGCCCATAGTCCCAGGTGTGCGACGCTTCATCGGCCCTTTCCTCGACGCCGCCGCCGACCTCTGCTTGGGCGCGGCCTGCCCTGGTTGCGGTCGCCCGGCCGGGCGGCTCTGTCTGGACTGTCGTCAAGCCATTCGCACCGGCCCGGTGGCCCCGGGCTGGCGTCTGGCCTGCGCCGGACTGCCGCTGTGGTCGGCCGGTCTCTACGCCGGACCCTTGGCCGCCGTCATCGTGGCGGCCAAGGACGGCGGCCGCCAGGAGCTATGCGCCCTGCTGGGGGAGCGCTTGGCCCAGGCCGTCCAGGGGCTGGCGGTGGAGCTGGACCTGACCGGGTCGGGGCCGCCGCTCAGCCTGGTGCCGGTGCCGTCGGCCGCCGCCGCCGTGCGGCGACGCGGTTTCGACTTCGGTCTGGCCTTGGCCCGGCGGGCGGCCAGTCGCTTGGCTGGCGCCGGTCTGAGGACGCGGGTCTGCCCGGTCTTGACTCCGACCCGGGCCGTGGCCGACCAATCCGGTTTGGACGCCGCCCGCCGCCGGGCCAACCTGGATCAGGCCTGGCGGGCCCGGCCCGGCGGGCTGAGCGGTCATTGTCTGGTACTGGATGACATCGTCACGACCGGGGCCAGCCTGGCCGAGGCCAGTCGGGCCCTGCGCGCCGCCGGCCAGCGGGTCTGGGGCGCCGCCACCGTGGCCGCCACGGCCGACCTGGGGCCGGCCCGAGAGCGGGGCCGGCCCCAGACAGCGAATGGTTAGTGCTAAAACTTCGACGGATGAGTCGGGCTGCGGTTTCTCCGGCGGGCTAGGTCTCTCGGGGTCCCCAAAAAGTACCGGACCGGAGCGCAGCGCAGGGAGGACACTTTTTGGGGTTTCTATACGGCGGCGCCGTCCCGTTCGCCGGTGCGGATGCGGATGGCGCTCTCGACCGGCACCACCCAGACCTTGCCGTCGCCGACCTGGCCGGTGCGGGCGGCCTGGACGATGACGTCGATGATGCGGTCGCAGGCGGCGTCCCGGCAGAGGATCTCCAATTTGACCTTGAGGACGAAGTCGATGGTGAACTCGGCTCCCCGGTAGACCTCGTTGTGGCCGTGCTGGCGGGCGTAACCGGTGCATTCGCTGATAGTCATCCCGGCCACCTCGTGCTGGGCCAAGGCGATCTGGACGTCCGCTAGCCGCTCCGGCTGGACGATGGCGGTGATGAGTCTCATTTCGATTCCTTCCCACTGGCGGTCCCAGCGTCGGTTGGGGCCAGGGCCGGCACGACGACGGCGTGGCTGATGCCGGGGTACGAGGTGTAGCGGACGTTGGACAGGTCGTAGCCGACCTCGGCGTGCTCCTCCAGATCGATGCCGGACAGTTCGGCGGCAGGCGAGACGCGCACCGTCATGACGGCCTTGAGCGCGAAGCAGATGGCGGCTGTGACGACGGCCGAGTAGGCCATCACGGCGACCGCGCCGACGGCTTGGCGCCAGAGCTGGTCGAGGCCGCCGCCGTAGAACAGACCGTCGATTCCGGCCGGGGCCTGGGCGGTGGCCAAGAGGCCGACCATGAGGGTGCCGATCAGTCCGCCCACCAGGTGGACGCCGACCACGTCGAGGGAGTCGTCGTAACCGAACTTGAACTTCAACGTCACTGCCATGGCGCAGAGGCAGCCGGCCACCAAGCCGATCAGGATCGCCCCCAGGGGAGAGACTGAGGAGCAACTGGGCGTGATGGCGACCAAACCGGCCACGGCCCCGGAGGCCGCGCCCAATGAGGTGTAGTGGCCGTCGCGCAGGCGCTCGGTCACGATCCAGGCCAGGCTGGCCGCGCCGGTGGCGGCCAAGGTGTTGACCCAGACGGTTCCGGCGGCGCCGTCGGCGGCCAGACCGGAGCCGGCGTTGAAACCGAACCAGCCGAACCAGAGTAGGGCCGCCCCCAGCATGACCAAGGTCATGTTGTGTGGACGCATGGGCCGCTGGCCGAAGCCGATCCGTTTGCCCAATATGATGGCCGCGATCAGACCGGCTGTGCCGGCGTTGATGTGGATGGCGGTGCCACCGGCGTAGTCGATGGCGGCCACCTGATTGGCGATCCAACCACCGGTCTGGGCCGTCCAGCCGTCGAAGGAGAAGACCCAATGGGCGGCTGGGAAGTAGACCAAGCTGGCCCACAGGACGACGAAAACCATCCAGGCGCCGAACTTCATGCGGTCGGCCAGCGACCCGGAGACCAGCGCCACTGTGATGATGGCGAAGGCGGCCTGGAAGGCGACGAAAGCCATGGCCGGCAGGCTGTCACCGTACAAGACCGGCTGGCCCTGGGCGTCGGGGGCGAAGACGTCGCCCAGACCGATCAGGCCGGCCGGATTGCCGATGACGCCGCCGATCGACTCGCCGAAAGCCAAGCCGTAGCCGTACAGCACCCACAGGACGGCCACTATGGCCATGACGGAGAAGCTCATCATCATCATGTTGAGGACGCTGAAAGCTCGCACCATGCCGCCGTAGAAGAGGGCGAGACCGGGGGTCATGACGAAGACCAAGGTGGCCGCGATCAAGACCCAAGCGGTGTCGCCACTGTTGAGTTCGAGGATTGTCATGGCCGGGAGTCTGCTGCGGGCCGGTTACGCCTTAGGTGGGGTGGCGTTACGGGGCTGTTCCGTTAGGCCTGACCGGCGTTACAGCTAGTCGACATCTGTGACGAACCGGCTACAAGGGCCGCCCCGAGCCGCTCCCAGGTCCCAGGAGCCGACTCGTTCGGGCCGGCCCGAACGGACGGCCGGATGGTTCGGCCCGTCCGAGGGCGTATGGGAGCGGAGTTGGCTACGGTGGAGTTAGGGCGTCGATTAGCCCTGATCGGCTCGCGGATGAGCCGATCAACCGTTCCGGGATGCCGGCAGTCGAGCAGGAGGACGACATGGATATTGTGGTTCAGGGACGTCATTGCGCCGTCAACGACGCTTATCGTGAGATGGTCGAGGGGCGGCTGGCGAGTCTGGAGCGGCTGGTCGACCGTCTGATCAGGGTCGAGGTCCTAGTCAGCGGCAGCGAGCACCATCGGCAACCCGATCAGGCCGTCCGGGTCGAGATCACCTTGATCGGCAAGGGCCCGGTGGTCCGGGCCGAGGCGGCCGCCGAAGACAAGAACTTGGCCTTTGAGAGGGCCTTCGACCGGCTCAAGTCACGCCTGAGAAGGGCGGCCGACCGCCGCCGCTCCCATCACAACTTGCGCTCCGTCAGCCATCTGCCCGTGATCGATGAGATCCTGCCCGACCCGACGCCGGCTCCCGGCCGGGTGCCGGTTAGGACCATGGCCGGCTTGGAGGTGAAGGGCGACGGCCCGTTGGTGGTGCGGGAGAAGCACTTCGCCTCGGCCCCGTTGACCCTGGCCCAGGCCCTGGACGAGATGGAACTGGTCGGTCATGATTTCTTCCTCTACGTCGACGCCAGCACCGGAGCGCCCTCGGTGGCCTACCGGCGCAAGGCCTACGACTACGGCGTCATCCATCTGACCGTGACCGCACCCGACCAGGACTGAGCCGGACTGAGCCGGCCGGTCCGAGGCGGCGTCGGCCCGGCTGATCCGCTGACCGCGCCGGGCCGACGGCTGGGCCGGGCGGTCCAGCGCCGTAAGATGGGTCCCTGGCAGCGGTCGGAAGAAGGTAGGTCGCCCGTGGGCATGTTGGACAAGATCCTCCACCTCGGTGAGGGCAAGCAGATCAGGCGGTTGGCGACCATGGCCAACCAGGTCTCTTCGATCGAAGAGGACTACCTGGCCATGGACGACGCCGAGTTGAGCGGCCAGACGGCCGATTTCCGGCAACGGCTGGACAATGGGGCTGACCTGGACGACCTTTTGCCGGAGGCTTTCGCCACCGTCCGGGAGGCGACTCGCCGGGTCTTGGGCAAGCGCCACTTCGACGTCCAGCTGATGGGCGGCGCGGCTCTGCACAATGGCGCCATCGCCGAGATGAAGACTGGTGAGGGCAAGACCCTGGTGGCGGTGCTGCCCAGCTATCTCAACGGTCTGACCGGCCAAGGCGTCCACGTCGTGACCGTGAACGACTACCTGGCCCAGTTCCAGTCCGAACAGATGGGCCGGATCCACCATTTCTTGGGCTTGGAGACCGGCGTCATCTTGGCTCACAAGACCCCGGCCGAGCGCCGGGCGGCTTACGCCGCCGACGTCACCTACGGCACCAACAACGAATTCGGCTTCGACTTCCTGCGTGACAACATGGCATTGACGTTGGCCGACTGCGTCCAGCGCGGCCATCACTTCGCCATCGTGGACGAGGTCGACTCCATCCTGGTCGACGAGGCTAGGACCCCGCTCATCATCTCGGGCCCGACCGAGGACAACGCCCAGTGGTACCCAGAATTCGCTCGCATCGCTCGGGCCTTGACCCGCGAGGTCGACTACGAGGTGGACGAGAAGAAGCGCACCGTCTCGATCTTGGAGTCCGGCATCGCCCTGGTCGAGGACCGGCTCGGCATCGAGAACCTGTACGAGTCGGTCAACACGCCGCTGATCTCGTACCTCAACAACGCCATCAAGGCCAAGGAGCTGTTCCGCCGCGACAAGGACTACGTCGTCTCGGACGGCGAGGTCCTGATCGTGGACGAGTTCACCGGACGCACCCTGCTGGGCCGGCGCTATAACGAGGGTCTGCACCAGGCCTTGGAGGCCAAGGAGGGCGTGACGATCAAGGCCGAGTTCCAAACCTTGGCCACCATCACCTTGCAGAACTACTTCCGGATGTATCAGAAGCTGTCCGGTATGACCGGCACGGCCAAGACCGAGGAATCCGAGTTCCAGAAGATCTACGGTCTTAGGGTGCTGCCCATTCCGACCAACATGCCGATGGTCCGGACCGACCAGCGCGACCTCATCTATCGCACCGAGGAGGCCAAGTTCGCCGCCATCGTGGAGGACGTCGGCCAACGCCACCAAGACGGTCAACCAGTCCTGATCGGCACCGCCTCGGTCGAGAAGTCGGAGGAGCTGTCCCGGCGGCTGAAGCGGGCCGGTGTGCCGCACCAGGTCTTGAACGCCAAGCAGCACGCCCGTGAGGCCGCCATCGTGGCCTTGGCCGGGCGCAAGGGCGCCGTCACCGTGGCCACCAACATGGCCGGCCGTGGCACCGACATCATTCTGGGCGGCAACCCTGAGTTCTTGGCCGACGCGGTCTTGCGCGAACGCGGTTTGGACCCGGTCAACGAGCCGGACGAGTACCAAGCCGCCTGGTCCGAGGTGGTGGAGGAGATCGAGGCCCAAGTGGCGGCCGAGCACGACCAGGTGGTCGAGGCCGGCGGTCTGTACGTGGTCGGCTCCGAGCGTCATGAGTCGCGCCGCATCGACAACCAGTTGCGCGGTCGTTCGGGCCGTCAAGGCGATCCCGGCGAGAGCCGTTTCTACCTCTCCCTGGGCGACCACCTGATGCGACTGTTCAAGGGCGACATGGTGGATTGGCTGATGCGCACCTTGAAGGTGCCCGACGACGTGCCGATCGAGGACAAGCGCATCACCCGCATGATCCAGAACGCCCAGGAGCAGGTCGAGGCTCAGAACTTCGAGACCCGCAAGAACGTCCTGCGCTACGACGACGTCATGAACCGGCAGCGCTTCGTCGTCTACGGCGATCGGCGCAAGGTCCTGGAGGGGGCCGACGTCTCGCAGCAGTTGCGCGACACCGTGACCAAGGTCGTGACCTCGTACGCCGAGGGCGCCACCGAGGGCTTCATCGAGGATTGGGAACTCGACCAGCTTTGGACCACCATGCGGACGTTGTACCCAGTCGGGCTGAAGTTGGAGGACTACGAGGACCGTCAACTGGAGCGCGAGGAGTTGGTGACCGACTTCGTGGAGGACGCCCAAACCGCCTACGACAAGCGCCAGGAGGAGCTGGGCGAGGACTTGATGCGCAAGGTCGAGCGTCAGGTCTTGCTGACGGTGCTGGACCGCAAGTGGCGCGAGCACCTCTACGAGATGGATTACTTGCGCGAGGGCATCTACTTGCGTTCGATGGCCTCGCGCGATCCGCTGGTGGAGTACCAGCGCGAGGGCGCCGCCATGTTCGCCAACATGATGGACTCGGTCATGGAAGAGGTCGTGGGCTACCTCTTCCGGCTCCAAGTCAAGACCGCTGCGGGCGCGCCCGAGCCCGCGCCGGTGGCCCCGCCCAGCGCCAAGGGGCGCAAGGCCAAGGCCAAGCGGGGCTCCCCGGCCCCGAGCCCGGCCACCGCCACCACCGCTGCGACCGCCTCCAGTGACGCCACCACTTCGGCGCCTCAGCTGTCGCCGCTGGCGGCCGAGGCGGCGGCCGCCCGGTCGGAGCTGAAACTGACCGCGGCCGGTTTGCCGGCTCTGGCTCCGGCCGCCCCGGCCGCGCCCGTGGCTCAGCCGGCCGCCAAGACCGACTCGGCCGAATTGCGCACCAATCGGCCCGGCGCGGCTGGTCGGCGCAACCAGGGCAAGAAGAAGCGCCGCTGACGGCGCAGCCTGGCAGCCGGCTCCGGTCAGCGATGGCTAGCCGGTCCGGTCGCGCTGGATCGCACCCGCGCCTCCCGGTCCGCCCAGTAGACGCCAGTCGGTGCAAAGCCAGCCTGAGCCTCGGCGGTTGACGGCCAGAAGGCCGGCTAAGCGGTGGCCGCCCCAGCCCAGGCTCAGACTGACCTCGGCGGCGCCCGGGTGCGGGGTCTGCACCCTCAGATTGAGCAATTTGACGCCGCCGGCCCGCCGGCAGGGGCCGATACGGGCTCTGAGCCCGGCCAGAGCGGTCTCGTCGAACCAGTCCTCCAATTGCTCCAGGGGCCGCTGGCCGTTCAGGACTTCGAGGCTGGCCCGGGCCAATTGGACTCCGATGGCGGCCTGGGGTCCGAGCCGGGCCGGTGGGGCCGCCGGGGCCGGCTCCACCGGATCGGCCCGCTCGGCGGAGGGCGGGGAGGAAACGGCCGAGGCGGCGGTCAAATGGGGTCGCCAGTCTTGCCGCCAGGCCCAGACCGGTGGTCTGAGGGCGGGGGAGAGCGGTTGGCAGTGGGGCGCTGGATCGAGCCGGGACATGGCTCCAGCCTGGCCGTCAGCCGGTCCTGACGCCAGATCCGTGACAGAATCTGTGCACAACCCGCCGCTTCGAGCGAAGGAGGATCGTGCCTGATTCAGTGGCGCTAGCCTTGCGGCCGGATGACTTGCTCGGCTTGGCCCAGGGCCACACCCTGGGCCCTTGCCTGGGCTGGGCCGATGGTCCGGAACTGCGCCAGGCCACCGATCTCGGCCCCGGCCAAGACGAGGAGGCGGACTGGATGGCCGTCCTATTCGCCTCCCTGGACGGTCTGATCCGCCATGGTCTGCGCTTGGTGGTGACAGCCGCGGTCGACGCTGAACCGGTTCCGTCCTCGGACAGCGGCCAGGTCACGGTCGAGCGGCTGTCCTGGTCCGACTTGGTGGCGGTCTACGCCGACGATCCGGCCCAGCTCGAAGCCTTGTCTGGCTTGGCCCCAGAACTGGCCGGGCTGGACTTCGACCAGGCTTGGCTGCGGCCCGGCCTGACCGACTTCCTGGCCCAAGCCGATCTGCTCTGGTACGACCCCAGCGAGGTCAGCCGGGGTTTGGTCGTGGTGGTCGGTCCTGACGGGGTCCGAACGCTGGCCTAGGCGGGACTCGGCTGATCCGTCATAGTTCGTGGTCTAGATTGTCCGTCATGGATTCCATCACCGCAGTGCCGACGCCTCGCAACGAGCCCGTCCTCAGTTACGCCCCTGGGACTTCGGAACGGGCCGAGCTGGAGGCCCAATTGGCGGCCTACGCCGCCGCCGATCCGGTCGAGTGGATCGGCTCGACCCATTCCTCCGCTTCGGCCACCAGTGAGTGGCTCGACGTCGTCATGCCGTCCGACCGGCGCCACCTGTTGGGCCGGGTGGCCCAATCCAGCCGGAGCGACGCTAGAGGCGCCATCGATCAGATCTGCGCCACCGCCGCGGACTGGGCCGCGCTCGATTTCGACTCCCGGGCGGCCATCTTCCTGCGCGCGGCCGATCTCATCGCCGGGCCGCACCGGGCCAAGCTGAACGCCGCCACCATGCTGGGCCAGGGCAAGACCATCCAACAAGCCGAGATCGACGCCGTGGCCGAGTTGGCCGATTTCCTGCGTTTCAACGTGGCCTACGCCCGTCAGATCCACCAAGTCCAGCCCCAGTCGGTGGCAGGGGCCTGGAACCGGTCCGACTACCGTCCCCTGGAGGGCTTCGTCTACGCCGTCACCCCCTTCAATTTCACCTCCATCGCCGGCAACCTGCCCACGGCGCCGGCCATCATGGGCAATGTCACGCTGTGGAAGCCGGCCGTGACGCAGCATTTCGCCGCCCAGGTCTTCCTCGACACGCTGATCGAAGCCGGCCTGCCCGCCGGCGTCATCGCTTTGACGCCAGGCCACGGCGCGGTCGTCTCCGAGGCCGCCCTGGTCGACCCCCGCTTGGCCGGCATCCATTTCACCGGCTCGACTAGGGTCTTCCAACAGCTCTGGCAGACGGTCGGGACCAATATCGCCCACTACCGCACCTACCCCAGGATCGTGGGCGAGACCGGCGGCAAGGACTTCGTCTTGGTCCATCCCTCGGCCGACCCGGCTGGCGTGGTGACGGCTTTGGTCCGGGGCGCCTTCGAGTACTCCGGCCAGAAGTGCTCGGCGGCCTCCCGGGCCTATGTCGCCAAGTCGGTCTGGGAGAAGATCGTGGACGAGTTGGTCGAGGTCACCAACGGCCTGTCCGTCGGCGACGTGCGCGACCTGTCCCATTTCACCTCCGCCGTCATCGATCAGCGGGCTTACCTCAAGCTGTCGTCCGCCATCGAGGAGGCCAAGGCCTCGCCCACGGCCGAGATCGTGGCCGGCGGACAGTGCTGGGACGATCCGGGCTGGTTCATCCGCCCCACCATCGTGAAGTCGTCCGATCCCAATAGCGCCGGTTTCACGACCGAGTACTTCGGGCCGCTGCTGACGGTCTACGTCTACCCCGACTCGGAGTGGGACTCCGTCATCGACTTGATCGATTCGACCAGCCCTTACGCCCTGACCGGAGCCGTCCTAGCGACCGACCGGGCCGCCATCGTGACGGCGACCACTCGTCTGCGTCAGGCCGCCGGCAATTTCTACATCAACGACAAACCGACCGGCGCGGTCGTCAACCAGCAGCCCTTCGGCGGAGCCAGGGCCTCGGGCACCAACGACAAGGCCGGCTCGCTCTGGAACATGATGCGCTGGACTAGCCCGCGCTCGATCAAGGAGGCCCTGCTGCCGCCGAGGACGATCGCCTACCCGCACATGGCCTGAGGCCTCGGCTCGGCCAGGCCGCCTCAAGTCTGTTCGGGAGCCTGGCCGGAGCCGCCGTGTTGGGCCAGCCAAGTCTGGCCCAAGCGTTGCCCGGAGTTGACGACTTGGGCGACCGTCTCGGCGGCGGCCCGTTCGATCCGGCGGCCCAAGAAGGGGATCTTGACCTCGAGGTCGCAGTCGTAGCTGACCTCGGTGACCTGACCGGGCCGGCTCAGTTCGACCTGACCGGTCAATTTGACGGGCAGACGTTCGACGGTCATGACCAACAGGCCGCGGCGATGGTCCCCGACCAGGGGCTCGTTCCAGACGAAATCCGCCACCAGTCGCATCTGGTTTCCCACCAGGGCGGACATGGCGGGATTGGAGACGGGCAACAAGAAGGTGGTGGCGATTCGATCGCTGCTGGTGATGGTGGAATGCTCGGTCGCTCCCAGTTCTTGAGCGATCAGATCCTCGAAGTCTGGCGCCACCAGCATGGCGCAGACCAGCTCAGCGTCATCTAAGAAACGGAGTTTTGATGACAGTCGCACGGGTCCATTTTGTCCGATGGCTCAGGTCGGGGCCAAGCTGATCGGGCGAGAATTCCCAATTGAGTCGTTTAGATCGGTCTCTCGACACGCTTGGACGGTCCGCCGCCGCGGGCTGGACCGCTGTGCCATTATGAGGCGATGCCCGAATCGTCCACCCCCGCTGCCAGGCTGGACCCGGCCGCTGGACCGGCCAGAGCGGCCTTAGTCAGACTGGCTGGACGGCCGGCGGGCGGTGTCGGAGGTTGAGATGTGGATTGACTTGCACGTCCATTCGACCGCTTCCGATGGCACCGACCGGCCCGAGCGGTTGGTCCAGTCAGCCCAGGCCTTAGGCCTGGACGTCATCGCCTTGACCGATCATGACAGTTTCGCCGGTCTGGCCGAGGCCGGCGAGGCGGCCGTCGCCGTCGGCTTGGAGTTTCTGCCCGGGCTGGAGCTGTCGGCCCATTGGGGCCCCGCTGGTCCCGACAGCCATCCCGTCCATATCTTGGGTTACGGCTGTCGGGTCGACGACCCCGGGCTGACGGCCGAGTTGGAGCGCGTCCGGCGGGGCCGTCAGGAGCGCTGGCCGCGGCTATTGGCTCAATTGGCCGGGCTCGGCCTGCCCCTCGATCCAGCCGAGGTGACAGCTCAGGCCGCTGCGGCTGACGCCATCGGCCGGCCCCATCTGGCCGACGCCATGGTGGCACGGGGCTACGTGGCCGACCGCGATCAGGCCTTCGCCCGTTATCTGCGGGACGGCGGGCCGCTCCAGGACGAACGCCACACGCCGTCGGCGGCCGAGGCGGTCGATCTGATCCGGGCGGCCGGCGGTTGCGCCGTCATGGCCCATCCCTTCGCCCGCGGGGCCGAAGCTTGGATCGGTCTGGACTGGCTGACCGAGTTGGCTCAGCGCGGCCTATTCGGCCTGGAGGTGGATCACGTCGACCACAGTCCGGATCAGCGCCGCCGACTGCGCCGTTGGGCCGACCGGCTGGGGCTGGCGGTGACCGGGTCCAGCGACTACCACGGCCGGGGCAAGAGCGGCCATCCCTTGGGCGTCGAGCGGACCGATCCAGCTGTGTACGCTGTCCTGAGACAACGCCTCGCCGAGCAGAAGGGACGACTATGACCGTCGCCGACCCCACCGCCCAGGCTTCCGCCACGACGCCACCGGCCGATGTGGGGGAGTCCCTGGCCTGGTCGACCTCGGAGGCCTCTCTGGCCCGTTCGGTCGAGCGCAGCCGTCAGATCGAGACTGAGATCGAGCGCGATCCTAGCCGTTTCCGGATTCTGACCGGCGACCGGCCGACCGGCAACCTCCACATCGGCCATTACTTCGGCTCTCTGGCCAAGCGGGTCAAGCTGCAACGGTCCGGCTTGGAGACCATCGTCGTGGTGGCCGATTACCAAGTCATCACGGACCGGGACGGAGTCGGACCGATCGCTGAGCGGGTGCTGTCCTTGGTGACGGACTATCTGGCGGCCGGGATCGACCCCGAGCGCGGGCTGATCTTCACCCACTCGGCGGTGCCGGCCCTGAACCAATTGATGCTGCCCTTCCTGTCTTTGGTGACCGACGCCGAGCTGCGCCGCAATCCGACCGTCAAGTCCGAGCTCGAAGCCACGGGAGAACGGCCGATGTCGGGTCTGCTGCTGACCTATCCGGTCCATCAAGCGGCCGACATCCTGTTCTGCAAGGCCAACCTGGTGCCGGTCGGCAAGGACCAATTGCCGCATCTGGAGCAGACCCGCGTCATCGCCCGCCGCTTCGACGAGCACTACGGCCGGGTCGACCCCGAGCAGCCGGTCTTCCCTCGGGCCGAGGCTCTGCTGTCGGTCGGCGGCGTCACCATCTTGGGGCTGGACGGAGCCAAGATGAGCAAGTCGCGCGGCAATGTCATCGAGTTGGCCATGGACGCCGACACCACGGCCAAACTGATCCGCAAGGCCGTGACCGACTCCGACCGCCACATCACCTACGATCCGGTCAACCGGCCGGCTGTGGCCAACCTGGTCTATCTGGCGGCCCTCTGCCTGGAGCGCGACCCGGTCGAGATCGCGGATGAGATCGGTTCGGCCGGGGCCGGGGCGCTCAAGCGCCTCGTCATCGACGCCGTCAATCAACGCTTCGCGGAGCATCGTGCCCGGCGGGCCGAATTGGTCCAAGACCCCGGCTACTTGCGCCAGGTCCTGCGTGACGGCAACGAGCGAGCCAATCAGATCGCCGAGCAGACCTTGACCGAGGTGCGTCAGGCCATGCACATGGTTTATTGCTGATCGGCCGGTCGATCGTCGGCCGAGTCCGGAGCGGCGGTGGAGTCAGCTCCGGCCGGGTCCGGCTCGGCGGCTATGGTCTGGTCGGCGGGGCGGCCCCAGCTCCGGCGGCGGCCGACCCAGCGGCCGATCCAAGAGGTCGGGATGTCCCGCCCAGTCACGACGTAGTGCAGAGTCGAGTCGTCGTAGATCACCTCGGTCTGATCGTCGTAGGCGTGCTCGCGCCCGGCTATGACGATCTCGTCGCCTAGCTTCAGCTCGGTCTGAGGGTCGGGCAAGACCATGGAGCGTTTGCCTCTGACCAGCATCAGGGGTAGGGCGTCGATGTGGGAATCGCGGTCTTGGGGGCTGCGGAAGAGGTCGTCCAGGACCAACGGGCGGTGCTCCAACCAACGGCAGACGGCCGGGGTCTGGACCATCGACAGGCGTAACTGTCGTACCCGCGGGCTACGGTCGGAGACCCGGGCCACCAGCTGTTCGGTCAAGTGGCGGCTCCAAGTCTCGTCCGCTTCCATGACGGTCGATATGAAGCGCCAGTAATGGGGCACGGCCAGTCGGGAGATGACCTGCTGGACGACCAGGGCGGGAGGGAAGAAGACCGAGTCGGGCTTGAAGGCTTCCAGTAGGGGGATCTGGTTGTGCGATGTGATGCGCACGGCCAGGAAGACGTCGGGCCAACTGTGGCGGACTTGAGCGGCCAAGGCCAGATTGACGCTGTCCGACTCGGCGCCCGCCACCAGAGCGTCGAAACCGGTCAGATCGGCGCCGAAGCTATCGTCCGGGCAGAGCCGGGCGACCTCGTGCCCGGAGGCGGTCAGATCTTCGGTGATGTCATCGCCGAAGGGGCCGTCCGCCACCACCGCCCAGCGGCGCAAGGTGAAGGCGGCGGGCAGCGGCGGCAGCTCCTGGCCAGCCTCGGACATGATCCAGGTCAGCAGGCGGTAGGTGTGGGGGCGGTGCAAACTGAGGAGCAGGAACTGGCCGTAATCGTCGAAAACGTTGATGGCGGCGTGGGGGGCGAAGTTGGCCATGGCAGAGGCGATCTGGCGGGTCGAGGCCCGGGCCAGCACCGGCAGATCGGGCCGCAACAGGCGGCAGGTCATGACGATCTGGAGGTTGGCTTGGTCGTCGCCGGTCAGGGCCAAGACGGCCTCGCAGCGGTTGGAGTCGAGGCCGGCGATGCCCAGGGTGGCGGGATTGCGGGCGTCGGCGGTCAGGGCCGGCACGTCGGTCGTCAACAGGTCGGTGGTGAGCCGTTCGATCGGGGTCAGGTCTTGATCGACCACGACCATGCGGCGGCCCCGGGAGTCGAGGGCGCGGGCCACGCTGCGGCCGATGAAGCCGTAACCGACGATGACGCTGAAGGGTCCGCTCAGGCGGTGGACGCCGCGGCGGAAGGTGGCGGCCCGCCGGACCGACTGGAAGCCGGGGTCCTGGGCCAGCGACAGCAGCCGGCCCAGGGAGTAGCCCCAAGCCACCACGGAGAGGTAGATCGAGGCGATGGTCCACATCCGTTGGGCGGTGGAGAAGGGGTGCGGCAGCTCGCCCAAGCCGATGGTGGTGGCGGTCGAGGTGATGAAGTAGAAGGACTCGAAAGCGTTGAGACGCCCGTCCGTGCCGTCGGGCTGGGGCAGGCCGGGCATCAGGCACAGTCCCAACACGCCGCAGGTCATGGTGGCCAAGATGGCCAGCAGTGGCCCGCGCATCTTGCGTAGGACCAGGAAGACGACGGCCTGGTTGGGGATCTGGGTCGGCGTGGCGACATCGCCTAGGCGCAGCCTGGAGCTACGCCCAGAGCGCGACCGACGCCGGTGGCGCCAGGACGGCACGGCGCCTCGGGCGGAGTCGGACGGACCGGTCACGGGCTCAGCGACGCCTGAAGGTGGAGGTCTCGACCACCAGTAAGACGACCGAGATGACGTTGGCGAAGAGGGCGCCGCCAGACAATGAGACGACGGTCGAGGTGATGCCAGCGGTCATGTCGCGGTCGGCCGTGTTGGCCCAGGCGTGGACGATGGCGGCGGCGATCAGTTGGATGTCGGCCACCAGAGAGGTGGCCAGGTGGACGGCCCCGATCTGGGTGCGGTCGCCCAGTTTGATGATGGTGGCGGCCAAGGAGACGATGAGGGCGGCGTACAACTCGACCGGACTGTGCAGGTCGGGGTTGGAGACGTCGCCGATGAAAAAACCAAAATTGAGGGTGGCCGCGAACAGCACGAAGAAGCCAAAGAAGACCTTCTCAAGACTCATACGACCTAAGATAGCCGTCCGCCGCAGCGTTGGCCCAGCTTGGGTCGATTCGGTCCGAAAGGTCGGCCCCCCGGGCCTGGCCCCGGCCCTGGGACGGACGGCTCTACTCGCCGCCCCGGCGTAACAACTCGGACAGCCGGTCGGCCGCCGCCATCACGGCCGGAGCGTGCAGACGACCGGGCTGGCGGGTCAGCCGCTCGATCGGCCCGGACACCGAGACGGCGGCGATGACCTTGCCGGAGGGGGAACGCACGGGCGAGGAGATCGAGGCCACGCCCGCCTCGCGTTCGCCGACCGACTCGGCCCAGCCCTGGCGGCGCACGGCGGCCAGGGCGGCGGCGCTGAAATGGGCCCGCTGCAAGCCCCGGTGGATGCGTTCGGGGTCGTCCCAGGCCAGCAGGACCTGGGCCGCCGAGCCGGCCCCCATGGTGAACTGGGAACCGACCGGGACGGTGTCGCGGAGACCGGAGGGCCGCTCGGCGGCGGCCACGCAGATGCGCACGTCGGCCTGGCGGCGGAAGAGCTGGGCCGATTCGCCGGTGATGTCGCGCAGGCGGGCCAGGATCGGCCCGGCCGTCGCCAACAGGCGGTCCTCGCCGGCCGCCTGGGCCAATTCGACTAAGCGGGGACCGAGCACGAAGCAGCCGTTGAGGTCGCGTCCGACCAGTCGGTGGTACTCCAAGGCCACCGCCAGACGGTGGGCGGTGGGTCGGGCCAGGCCGGTCGCAGTGACTAGGCCGGCTAGGGTCATGGGGCCGTTCTCAAGCGCGCCCAGGACTAGAGCGGCTTTGTCGAGGACTCCGACGCCAGAAGAAGTGTCCATATGCTGATACTATCGTCTTGATATATGGGCAGTCTAGTGGCATTCTCGTGTTAGTGCGGTGCGCACCGGGATCGGGCTGTGAGGGGGCCATGGCAAGGACACTGAGTCAGAAGATCTGGGACGACCACGTCGTCCGTTCCAACGCGGGAGAACCCGACCTGCTCTACATCGACCTCCAGCTCTGCCATGAGGTGACCTCGCCCCAGGCCTTCGACGGTCTCCGCCTGGCTGGCCGCCGGGTGCGCCGGCCCGACCTGACCTTGGCCACGGAGGACCACAACACCCCCACCATCGACATCCTGGCCCCCATCGCCGACCCGGTGTCGCGCCTGCAGGTCGACACCTTGCGGCGCAACGCGGCCGAGTTCGGTCTCCGTCTGCACTCCTTGGGCGACAAGGACCAAGGCGTGGTCCACGTCGTCGGGCCCCAGCTCGGCCTGACCCAGCCGGGTATGACCATCGTCTGCGGCGATTCCCACACCTCGACCCACGGCGCTTTCGGGGCTTTGGCTTTCGGCATCGGCACCTCCGAGGTCGAGCACGTCCTGGCCACCCAGACCCTGCCCCAGGCCCGGCCTAAGACCATGGCCGTCACCATCACCGGCCGAACGCCGGACGAGGTCACGGCCAAAGACATCGTCTTGAGCCTGATCGCCCGCGTCGGCACCGGCGGCGGGGCCGGTTACGTGGCCGAGTACCGGGGCGACACCATCGACCGGCTGTCCATGGAAGGGCGCATGACGATCTGCAATATGTCGATCGAATGGGGCGCCCGGGCCGGTCTGGTGGCGCCCGATCAGACCACCTTGGACTATCTGCGGGGGCGGCCCCACGCCCCCCAGGGGGAGGACTGGGAACAGGCCTGCGCCTATTGGCGGACCTTGCGGTCCGATCCCGACGCCGTCTTCGACCGCGAGGTCGAGATCGACGCCAGCCAGCTGACCCCCTTCGTGACCTGGGGCACCAACCCGGGCCAGGGGGTCGGCTTGGATCAGGCCGTGCCCGACCCAGCCACTTTCCCCGACCCGGTCGAGCGGGCCGCCGCCGAGCGGGCTCTGACCTACATGGCCCTGGAAGCGGGCACGCCGATGCGCCAGATCACGGTCGACACGGTCTTCCTGGGCTCTTGCACCAATGGCCGGATCGAGGACCTCAGACTGGCCGCCAGTGTCATCAAGGGTCGCCGGGTGGCCTCCGGAGTTCGCCTCCTGGTGGTGCCGGGCTCGGCCAGGGTCCGCTCGCAGGCCATCGGCGAGGGCCTGGACCAGGTCTTCTTGGCGGCCGGTGCGGAGTGGCGTGAGGCCGGTTGCTCGATGTGCCTGGGCATGAACCCCGACACGCTGGGCCCGGGCCAACGCTCGGCCTCGACCTCGAACCGTAACTTCGAAGGCCGCCAGGGCAAGGGCTCGCGCACCCACTTGGTCTCCCCGGCCGTGGCCGCCGCCACCGCCGTGGTCGGCCGTCTGGCCACCCCGTCCGATCTGTCGAGTTGAGGCTGTCATGGAGAGATTCGAGACCCACACCGGGGTCGGCGTGCCGCTGCGCCGGAGCAATGTCGACACCGACCAAATCATCCCGGCCGTCTACCTCAAGCGGGTGACCCGGACCGGCTTCGAGGACGGGCTGTTCAATTCTTGGCGCTTGGACCCGGGCTTCGTCCTCAACCGGCCGCCCTACGACCGGGGCACGGTGCTGGTGGCGGGTCCAGACTTCGGCACCGGCTCCTCCCGCGAGCACGCGGTCTGGGCGCTGCAGGACTACGGCTTCAAGGCCGTGATCAGCCCCCGTTTCGGCGACATCTTCAAGGGCAACGCGGGCAAGGCCGGCCTCTTGACCGCCCAGGTCGACGAGGCCGTGGTGGAAGCCCTGTGGCAGGCTCTGGAGGATCGACCCGGCCTGGAGATCACCGTCGATCTGACCTCCCGTCGGCTCAGCGCCGGGGCCGACAGCCATCCTTTCTTGATCGACGACTACACCCGTTACCGTCTCCTCAACGGGTTGGACGACATCAGTCTGACCTTGGCCCACGAGGCCGAGATCGCCGCCTTCGAAGCCGCCCGGCCCAGCTTCAAGCCGACCACCTGGCCGATCCGGACCGCTGGCTGAGCCGTCCGAGCGGTCGACGTACTAGGGTGGGCGGGTCATGCCCCGGCGGTCCGTCCGCCGGCCGAGGGGAGGGTGTTCGGTGACAGAGAGCCAGCCAAAGCGGCGCGCCTGGCGCTTGTCCACGGTCAACCCCAATCCGGTCAACCCGATCTACCGGCTGTCGGGCTGGGGCGTCCACCTCGGCCTCGGGCTGTTCGGCCATCGGCGTTGGCTGAATCAGGACAAGTTGCCCGCCTCGGGTCCGGTCATCGTCTGCCCCAACCACGTCAGCCGCTTCGACCCGGTGGCGGTGGGCGACTATCTGATCTGGTCCGGTCGCTGGCCCCGTTTCATGGCCAAGGTCGAGCTGAACCGTCACCGCCTGAGCCGCTGGATCTTCAAGGCCTCCGGTTGCATACCGGTCGACCGGGGCTCCTTGCGCGCGGTCGACTCGCTGGAACCGGCACGCCTGGCCCTGGAACAGGGCGATTGTGTCGTGGTCTATCCCGAGGGCAGCGAGACCTGGGACCCGGACCTGTGGCCCATGACCGGGCGCACGGGAGCCGCCCGCTTGGCTTTGGCCACCGGCGCGCCGGTCGTGCCGATGGGTCAGTGGGGCTCGCAGCGGGTCTATCCGCCCCATCGTCTGCGGCGGGCCCAGTTCGGACGGGTGTCCTTCCAGGCCACTCTGGGCGATCCGGTCGATCTGTCCGATCTGCGGCGGGACCAGCCCGACCATGAGACCTTGGCCTTGGCCACCACTCGTATCATGGACGCCATCACCGGCTTGGTGGCGACCTTGCGCCAGGAGCCGGCCCCGGACCAGCGCTACGACCGCCGGGCCCGCCGCCGCTTGCCCCTGGCAGCGGAGGATCCGACTGACTGAGGCCGCCGCGACGGCTTCGGTCGAGGCTCCCGGCGCGCCGCTGTCGCCCCTGTCAGGTGGGCCTGGATGTGGGTCTGGTTCCACTAGGCTGAAAGGAATCTGCGACGGCAAGGAGCGGCGATGGCGAACAAACCGTGCGTTCTATTAGTCTTTGGCGGGGTCTCGTCTGAGCATGAGATTTCTTGTTTGACCGCCGGAGGCGTCCTGGGCGCCCTCGACCCAGACCGCTTCGAGGCCTTATGCCTCGGCATCTCGAAGACCGGGGACTGGCTGTTGGCCGATCAGGAGGCCGTCCGGGCTTACCAGGTGGAGGGCCGGCGACTGCCCCAGGTCGATCCCGACTGGCCCGCCGCCGTGATCTACCGGCGCGGTCAGTCGGTCGTGGTGGCGCGCCTGGTCGGCGACCGGCTGGTCGACCAACGCACGGTCGATGTGGCGCTCTGCCCCCTGCACGGCCCTTTCGGCGAGGACGGCGCCATCCAGGGGCAATTCGAAATGTTGGGCCTGCCTTACGTCGGAGCCGGCGTCCTGTCCAGCGCCGCCGCCATGGACAAATCAATTATGAAACGTTTGCTGGTCGCCGCCGGACTGCCGGTCGGGCCTTGGCGCAGTCTGGCCTCAGGGGAGTGGCGCCTGAAGCCGGAGCGCTGCCGTCAGCGCCTGGCCGACTTGGCCTACCCTCTCTTCGTCAAGCCGGCCAGGGGCGGCTCGTCCATCGGCATCACGCGGGTGGATCGGCCCGAAGAATTGGACCAAGCCATCGAGACCGCGCTCCAGTTCGACCCCAAGGTGGTGGTCGAGCAGGGTTTCACCGCTGTGCGCGAAGTCGAGTGCGCCGTCTTGGTCGACCGGGCCCAAGGCCAGGTGATGGCTTCGGAGCCAGGCGAGATCGAGGTCTTGGCCAAGGATCGCTTCTACGACTTCGAGGCTAAGTATCTGCCCGATCAACCCCTCGCCCTGGTGGTGCCGGCCCAGCTCGACCCGGCCATCACGGCCGAGGTCCAGTGTCTGGCCCAGGCGGCTTGCCGGGCGCTCGACGTCGAGGGCTTGGCCCGGGTCGACACCTTCGTGACCGACCAAGGGGTCTTCTTGAACGAGATCAACACCATGCCCGGTTTCACCCCCACCTCGCTCTTCCCGGTCATGTGGGCCGCCAGCGGCTTGGATTACCCCAGTCTGGTGACCCGCCTGCTGGAGGAGGCACTGTCGCGGCCGCAGGGGCTGCGATGAGTCAGACATTGGCCGAGCTGGGCGAGTTCGGCCTGATCGAGCGCATCCAAGCCGACCTGGTCCAAGCTCCGGCGGTCTCGGTCGGCCCGGGCGACGACGCGGCCGTCTGCCAGATCGCCGGCCAGGCCGTCAGCGCCCTCGATTGGCTGATCGAAGGGGTCCACTTCCGCCGGGACTGGTCGGGACCGGTCGAGATCGGACGCAAGGCGGTGGCGGTGGCGGTGTCCGACATCGAGGCCATGGGGGCGTATCCGGTGGCCGTCCTAGTCGGTTTGGCCGCTCCCGGCGACCTACCCGCCAGTTGGGCGATCGACTGCTTGGCCGGTCTGCGCCAGGAGTGCGCCCGGGCCGGAGTCGAACTGATCGGTGGGGACGTCAGCGCCGCCGCCCAGATCAGTCTGGCCGTGACAGCGTTGGGCGAGTCGCGGGGCCAGCCGCCGGTCCTGCGGTCGGGGGCTCAGGTCGGCGACCTAGTGGCCCTGCGGGGACGACTGGGCTGGGCGGCGGCTGGCCTGGCCGCCCTGACCCGAGGCTTCCGTTCGCCCCGGGCGGCCGTCCAGGCCTATCAATGCCCGCTGCCGCCCTATGGGGCCGGGGCCGAGGCGGCCATGTTCGGGGCCACCGCCTTGATCGACGTGTCAGACGGTCTGGTGGCCGATCTGGGCCACGTCGCCCGGGCCTCCGGCGTCAGCTTCGATCTCGACTCCGAGGCTTTGACGGTGGCCGAGCCGGTGCGGGCGGTGGCCGGGGCCAGCGGTCGTGATCCCTTGGAGTTCGTCTTGTCCGGTGGCGAGGACCACGCCTTGGTCGGCGCTTTCCCCTTCGGGCAGGTGCCAGGCGGCTGGGAAGTGATCGGACGCACGACGGCGACCGGGTCTCAGGACCCGACCGTGTTGGTCGACGGCCAGCCTTGGTCGGGGCCCCAGGGCTGGCGTCACTTCTAGAAGCCCCCAAAAGTGTCCTCCCTCCGCTGCGCTCCGGTCCGGTACTTTTGGGGGACCCCGAGAAACCGAAACTCGGCTCATCCGTCGAAGTTTCAAACACCTAGTGAAGCTAGTTCGTAGTTCGGCCCGGCCGACACCGCTCGGCGGAGTGACCTGAGAGCTAGAGCCGGCCGGACCAGAGCCAGTCCGTTCGGCGTGGGAGGGCCGGTCCCGGTCGTCTGGTCGCGTACTGTCACTGGCATGGCGACCCGCACCGCTTCCCCGGCGCGGTCTCGGAACTCAACCTCGACGACTTCGAGGTCCGGATCGCGCGCTTCGGGCTCCCGGACTCCTAGTCGGCGTCCGGGCCCACCGCCCAGTCGGCGTTCCGGCTTACTGCCCGCTCTCGGCCGGGGTTTGGCCCGGCTCTGGTCCGGTCTGGCCCACGGTCTCGGCCGCTTGGTCCGAGGGGTGGGGCGCTCCGCCCGCCAGATCGACCCGGCGGTGCGACGGGACGGCCTCGGTTTGGCCGCCTTGGCCGGAGCCATCGTGTTGGCCGCGACCTGCTGGTTCCCCCTGCCCGGCCGGGTCCCAACCGCTTTGCGGCAGGCGGTCGAAGCCCTGATCGGACGCGGCGGGGACGTCTTGCCAGCGCTGTTGGCGCTCGGCGCCTGGCGCACGCTGCGGCGTCCCCGTCCGGCCGAGGGCCGAGGGCGGCGTGTCCTGGGCTGGGCCGCCATCGTCTTGGGTGGTTTGGGCTTGATCCACATCGCCGGCGGCCTGCCGCGACCAGCCGATCTGACGGCGGTGCGCCAAGCCGGCGGCTTGATCGGCTTCCTGTCCAGTTCCCTGATCGCGGACATCCTGACCGTTTGGGTGGCGGTGCCGCTATTGCTCCTGCTGACTGGTTTCGGGCTCTTGGTGGTGGTCGACAAACCGGCTCGTGAGGTGCTGGCGGCCTTGCTGTCCCGGTCCGAGCGGGTCTTGCTCTGGCGCCGCCGGGCGGCCGACATCGAGTACGGCTCGGACCCAGCCTACGATTCGCCTCTGCTGACCGACCCCGCCGCCGACGACACTGACGAGGCGGCGACGGCGGACCCGGTGGACAGGCTGGACCAGCCGGTCGCCCCAGAGCCGGCGGACTTCGAAACGGCCACCAGCCGTTCCCGCCCCCGCTCGGCCGGGCGGCGCGCCCCAGCGCCGCCGCCGGACCAATTGGCCCTGTCCGGCGAACTCGGCTACGACCTGCCCGATCTCTCTTTGCTCAAGCCGGGCAGCGTGCCGAAGGCCCGTAGCCAAGCCTCGGACGCCATCGTGGTCTCGCTGCGGGAGGTGCTGCGCCAATTCGAGATCGACGCCAGTGTGACCGGGTACACTCGCGGCCCGACCGTCACCCGTTACGAGGTCGAACTGGGCCAAGCCGTCAAGGTCGAGAAGGTGACGGCCCTGTCGCGCAACATCGCTTACGCTGTGGCCTCTCCCGACGTCCGTATCCTGTCGCCCATTCCGGGTAAGTCGGCCATCGGCATCGAGATCCCCAACAAGGACAAGGAGGTCGTCTCACTGGGCGACGTCCTACGCTCGCCGGTGGCCCGTAACGACCACCATCCTCTGACCGTCGGCTTGGGCAAAGACGTCGAGGGTGGTTTCTTGGTCGCCAACCTGGCCAAGATGCCCCACCTGCTGGTGGCGGGAGCGACCGGTTCAGGCAAGTCGAGCTTCGTCAACTCGATGGTGATCTCGATCCTGACTAGGGCCACCCCAGACGAGGTCCGTCTGATGTTGATCGACCCCAAGCGAGTCGAACTGAACCATTACGAGGGCATCCCGCATCTGGTCACCCCCATCATCACCAACCCGAAGAAGGCGGCCGACGCTCTCGGCTGGGTGGTGCGGGAGATGGACCAGCGCTACGACGACTTAGCCGACTTCGGTTTCCGTCACGTCGACGACTTCAACAAGGCCGTCCGGTCGGGCGCCCTCAAGCCCCTGCCCGGTTCGGAACGGACGCTGGAGCCGTATCCCTACCTACTGGTGATAGTGGACGAGCTGAGCGATCTCATGATGGTGGCCCCCCGCGACGTGGAGGACTCCATCGTGCGAGTCACCCAATTGGCCCGGGCGGCCGGCATCCACCTGGTGTTGGCCACCCAGCGGCCCTCGACCGATGTCGTGACCGGCTTGATCAAAGCCAATATCCCCTCCCGGCTGTCCTTCGCCACCAGTTCCATGACCGATTCGAGGGTCATCTTGGACCAGCCCGGAGCGGAGAAACTGGTCGGTCAGGGCGACGGCTTGTTCTTGCCCATGGGCGCCTCGAAGCCGACCCGGGCACAGGGGGCTTGGGTGACCGAGGCTGAGATCCGGGCCGTGGTGGACGCGGTCTCGGCCCAGCGCTCGGTCGACTACCGGGCCGACGTGACGGTCCCGGCCGAGGGCACGGCCAAGGTGGCCGAGGACATCGGCGACGACCTCGATTTGGTGATCGAGGCCGCCCGTTTGGTGATCAATCTGCAATTGGGCTCGACCTCGATGCTGCAACGCAAACTGCGCGTCGGCTTCGCCAAGGCCGGTCGTTTGATGGATATCTTGGAGAGCCGGGGCGTGGTCGGCCCCTCCGAAGGCTCCAAACCGCGTGAGGTCCTGGTCAAGGCCGAAGAGCTGGACCAAGTCATCGCCGCTTTGGCTGGATGAGATGACGAGCGGACGGACCGCGCTGCATCTGGTCGGGCTGGGCTGCGCCCGCAACGACGTCGACGCCGAGGAGCTGGCCGGTCGCTTGGAACAGGCCGGCTTCGAGTTGGTCGACCAGCCGGAATCGGCCCAAGTCGTGCTGGTCAACACCTGCGGCTTCATCGAAGCGGCCAAACAAGACTCGATCGACCAATTGTTGGCGGCGGCCGACCTCAAGCGGACCGGGGCGGCCCAGGCCGTCATCGCCACCGGCTGTCTGGCCGAACGCTACGGCCAGGAACTGGCTCAGGCCTTGCCTGAAGCCGACGCCGTGGTCGGTTTCGACAGCTATGACTCGATCGCCCAAGTCGTCCGCTCGGTCTTGGCCGGCGGCGTCCACCCGGCCCATCGGCCGCAAGACCGGCGCCGGCTGTTGCCGGTCACGCCGGTGGACCGGCCGGCCCGCTCGCGACCGGCCGGACCGGTCCCGGAGCTGGCTCAGGTGGCTCCAGCCTGGGGGCCGCCCGTGCCTCGTCGCCGACTCAGCCAATCGCCCAGCGCGCCCCTCAAGATCGCCTCTGGTTGCGACCGCCGCTGCGCTTTCTGCGCCATCCCCAGCTTCCGGGGAGCCTACCTGTCGCGCCCGCCGGACGAGATCGTGGCCGAGGCCCGTTGGCTGGTCGGCCAAGGGGTACGGGAGTTGTACTGCGTGTCCGAGAACACCACCTCGTACGGCAAGGATCTGGGCCGCCGGGACGCTCTGGAGGACCTGGTGGGCCAATTGGCGGCGGTCGACCAGGTCGGTTGGGTCCGGTTGTCCTATCTGCAACCGGCCGAGCTGAGGCCCGCCCTGATCGATCGGGTGGCCGCCCTGCCCCAAGTGGTGGACTACTTCGACCTGCCCTTCCAACACGCCTCGCGGCCCCTGCTACGGCGGATGCGGCGCTTCGGCGACGGCGAGTCCTTCTTAGGCCTGATCGAGCGGATCCGCCAGGCCGCTCCCGCGGCTGGCATCAGAAGCAATGTCATCGTCGGCTTCCCCGGCGAGACGGCGGCCGAGGTCGAGCAGTTGATCGACTTCCTGGGGGCGTCCGAACTCGACGCCATCGGCGTCTTCGGCTACTCCGAGGAGGAAGGCACGGCCGGAGCCGACTTGCCGGACCGACTCGACCAGATCGAGATCGCCGCTCGCGTCGCAGCCGTGGCCGACATCGCCGAGGTGGTCATGGCCGAGCGGGCCAGTCGCCGGGTCGGCCAAGTGGTGGAAGTGATGGTCGAGAGCTGGCAGTCCGGTCGCTGGCAGGGCCGCTGCCGTCACCAGGGACCGGAATCGGACGGCGAGACCTGGCTGGAGGCGACGGAGTCGGATCTGGCGCCTGGCCAATTGGTGACGGGCCTAGTGGTGGACAGCCAGGGCGTCGATCTGACGGTGGCCCCGCTGCCGGGCTGAGGCAAGACCGGCCGGTGGCCGGCGGGGCGCGCGGTCGCCGGTGTGTGGTCCTGGCCGCAAGATGTGGCAGGCTTGTGAGAGACACCTCGACAGGCGTCCGGCGCGACGTTGACCGAACCAGGAGCGAGCCATGACGACCCCATCAGCGGCCTCCGTGCCGGTTGTCAACCTGCCCAACGCTTTGACCGTGCTGAGGCTGGCCATGGTGCCCGTCTTCGGCTGGATGCTGCTGTCCCACCCCCAACCGGTGTCCTGGCGCTGGGCCACCACCTTGGTCTTCCTGGTCGCCCTGGCGACTGATTTGGCCGACGGCAAGATCGCCCGTAAGTACAACCTGGTGACCAACTTCGGCAAGTTGTGGGACCCGATCGCGGACAAGGCCATCACAGGCATGGCCTTCATCGGCTTGAGCGTCTTGGCCGAGCTGCCCTGGTGGGTGACGATCGTGATCCTGGTGCGCGAATGGGGTATCACCTTGTTGCGCTTCGTCATCATCAAGTACGGCGTCATGGCGGCCAACCGGGGCGGCAAGGCCAAGACCATGGCTCAGACCATCGCCCTGTTCGCCTATCTGGCCCCTCTGCCCGACCTGCTGCACTGGCCGGCCGTGGTCTTGATGGGTCTAGCCTTCCTCCTCACCGTCTTGACTGGGCTGGACTACCTGCGCGAGGCCTACAAGCTGCGTCAGTCTTGGCTGGCCCGGCAGACCGCCGACCCGGCGTGAGCCGCGCTCAGTCAGACCCCGCCGAAGCCGTCCGGCCAGACCCGGTGGCGGTCCGCTTGGTGGCCCAATTGGCTCAGTCGGGCCAGACGGTGGCGACCTGCGAATCCATCACGGGCGGTCTGATCTGCGCCAGTCTGACCGCGCCGGCCGGGGCCTCCCAGGTGGTCCGAGGCGCTCTGGTGACATATATGACCGATCTCAAGACCAGCCTGGCCCAGGTCCCGGCCGCCACGGTGGCCGAGCACGGGGTGGTCTCGGAAGCGGTCGCCCTGGCCATGGCCGAGGCCGCCCGCCGGGTCTGCCAGGCCACCTGGGGCATCGGAGTGACCGGGGTGGCCGGTCCCGGTCCGGCCGAGGGCCAGCCCGCTGGCACGGTCTGGTTGGCGCTGGCCGGACCGGTTCGGAGCTGGGCGCGGCTGAGCCGGTTGACGGGCGAGCGGCAGGAGGTCCGCCAAGCCGTCGTTCAGGTCGCCTTGCGGGCCCTGACGGAGGCTTTGGCGGTAGACTGGCCGGCATGTCCCAGGTCACTCCGCTGAGGCCCCGCTTGATGCGGGAGGTCTTAGGCGAGAGCCTGCGCGCGCGACGCATCGTTCAAGGCCGCACTCTGCGCGACGTCTCCCATGACGCTCGCATCTCGCTGGGTTATCTATCCGAGATCGAGCGCGGCCAAAAGGAAGCCTCGTCGGAGTTGTTGGCCGCCATCGTCGGCGCCCTCGACATCCCCCTGGCGGTCGTCTTGGCCGACGTGGTGGAGCGCATGGCGGCCCATGACCGGGCGGCCGAGTGGGCCGCTCTGGCCCCAGTGGCGGCCTGAGCCGAAGTCCGACCGCCGGAGGCCGCTGGTGCGTGAGACCACTCTGTGGAGCGAATTGGAGGCCCGCTTGGGCCCCGGCTACGCTCGCGCCTGGGCCGAGCAGATCGTCTTGACCGAGTTGGACGGGCGGACCGTGCTCGAAGCCCTGGCCGAGGGGCGGGAGGGCAAGGCGATCTGGCGGGCCGTCTGCCGCCAACTGGAGCTGTCGGCCGACCAGGTTTGACGGTCCGACACGCCGTTTCGGAACCACATTTCGAACAGGCGTTCGTATAGATTCACAGGTGGCGTCCCAGGCGGAGGTTCAAGCCCCGGCCTGTGCGTCATGGACACGCTGTCATAGCTCTGGCCTATGGTCCAGGTGTTAGAACCGGTCGAATGAGAGAGGACACATCATGACGGTCGCAGATCGAGGCAAGGCTTTGGAAGCCGCCCTGGCCCAGATCGAGAAGCAGCACGGCAAGGGTTCGGTCATGCGCCTGGGCGAGCGTTCGCTCGACCCGATCGAGGCCATCCCGACTGGCTCCATCGCCCTCGACATCGCCCTCGGCATCGGCGGTCTGCCCCGGGGCCGGGTGGTCGAGATCTACGGTCCGGAGTCGAGCGGCAAGACCACCGTCGCCTTGCACGTCATCGCCAACGCCCAGGCCGCCGGCGGCGTCTGCGCCTTCATCGACGCCGAGCACGCCCTCGATCCGGAATACGCCCAGAAGCTGGGCGTCGACACCGACCAGCTGTTGGTCAGCCAGCCCGACAACGGCGAGCAGGCCCTTGAGATCGCCGACACCTTGGTGCGCTCCGGGGCCTTGGCCCTGATCGTGATCGACTCGGTGGCGGCTTTGACGCCACGGGCCGAGATCGAAGGCGAGATGGGTGACTCGCACGTCGGTCTCCAGGCCCGCTTGATGAGCCAGGCGCTGCGCAAGATGACTGGCGCTCTGTCGGGGGCCCGCACCACCGCCATCTTCATCAACCAATTGCGGGAGAAGATCGGTGTCATGTTCGGCTCGCCCGAGACCACCACGGGTGGCCGGGCCTTGAAGTTCTACTCCTCGGTCCGCCTCGACGTGCGCCGGATCGAGACCCTCAAAGACGGCGCCGACATGGTCGGCAACCGGACCCGGGTCAAGGTGGTCAAGAACAAGGTCGCGCCGCCCTTCAAGCAGGCCGAGTTCGACATTTTGTACGGGGAGGGCATCTCGGCCGAGGGCAGCTTGATCGATCTCGGGGTCGAACACGGCATCATTCGCAAGGCCGGCGCTTGGTTCACCTACGACACCGAACAGCTCGGACAGGGCAAGGAGAACGCCCGTAACTATCTCAAAGCCAACCCCGAGGTGGCGCGCGAGATCGAGTCGAAGATCCTGGCCCGGGTCGGGATCGGCCCAGTGCCCGAGGGAGTCGATCCCGTCACGGGCGAGGTCGCTTTCTGAGGCCGGCTTTGACTGAGCCGCCGACCCCGGAACGGGCCGCTCTGCTAGCCCGGTTGCGCCTGATCGCAGCCGGGCGGTCGGAGCCGGCGACGCCGCCGGAGCCAGAGATCCCAGACGATCCGTCGACGGAGCCTAACGCGCTGTCCCCAGCCGGGCTGGAATCGATCCAACGGAGAGTTTTGGACCGCTTGGCCGGGCGCGCCCACAGCCGCCAGGAACTGGCTCGAGCCTTGGCCCAGCGAGGCTGCCCGGAGCCGGCCGTGACGGTCGTCTTGGATCGCTTGGCCGCAGTCGGACTGATCGACGACCTAGCTTTCGCCCGGGCCTGGGTCGAGCAGCGGCGCCAGCGTAAGGGCCTCTCACTGGTCCAGTTGGGCCGCGAGCTGAGAGCCAAGGGTGTGTCGGCGGACATCGTCGAACAGGTTCTGGAGCAGTCGCCGGAGTCCGACCAGACCGTCGCCTTGGAGCTGGCCCGGAGCCGGCTGAGCCGGTGGTCCGGACTGGAGCGGCCGGTCTGGGAGCGCCGCCTGGCCGGTCTGTTGAGCCGGCGTGGCTTCAGCCCAGCGCTGGTGCGCCAAGTCGTCTTTCAGTTGCGCGACGAGACGGTCGAGTGAGGCCGGGCCGGTGGCGGCGGGGCCGTCGGCTCAAGCTCGGCGGCCCCTGAGCCCAACGGCCCGTCGGCCGGGGCGGCCAGTCTCAGCGGCCCGTCGAAAGCTCGTCCTGGGCGGCCGGGAGACACGAAACTGGCCGTCTCCGGAGACCGTGGCGGCTGGGCTGGGTCAGTGCGACTAGCATCGACGGCGATGGAGAAGACACGGACCTATCAGGTCATCACTTACGGCTGCCAGATGAACGCCCACGACTCGGAGCGTATCGCTGGCGTGCTAGAACAAGCCGGTTACTGCCTTGAGCGGGACGGCCAGGGGGCGGACCTGGTGGTTTTCAACACCTGCGCCGTGCGCGAGAACGCCGACAACCGTCTCTACGGCAATCTGGGCCGGTTGGCCCAAGTCAAGGCCTCCCGTCCGGACATGCAGATCGCGGTCGGCGGCTGCATGGCTCAGAAGGATCAGCACAAGGTGGTCGAGAAAGCCCCCTGGGTCGACGTCGTCTTCGGCACCCACAATCTGGCCAGTCTGCCTCTCCTGCTGGAGCGGGCGCGGGTCGAACGGGTGGCCCAGGTCGAGATCGTGGAGGCCTTGGAGCGCTTCCCCTCGACCCTGCCGACCCGTCGCCAGGCGGCCTACGCCGGCTGGGTCGTGATCTCGGTCGGATGTGACAACACTTGCACCTTCTGTATCGTGCCGGCTCTGCGCGGGCAGCGCGTCGATCGTCGCCCGGGCGACATCCTGGCCGAGATCGAACTGCTGGTGGCCGCCGGCGTGCAAGAGATCACCTTGCTAGGACAGAACGTCAACACTTACCGGGGCGGGGCTGATGACCGTGACGCCTTCGCCCAACTGCTGCGGGCCTGCGGTCAGATCGAAGGTCTGCGCCGAGTCCGTTTCACCTCGCCCCACCCCAAAGACTTCACCGACTCGGTGGTGGACGCCATGGCTGAGACCGCCAACGTCATGCCCAGCCTGCACATGCCCTTGCAATCGGGCAGCGACCGGGTCCTGCGCCGGATGCGCCGCTCCTATCGGCGCGACCGCTTCCTCGGCATCCTCGACCGGGTGCGCCAACGCCTGCCCGAGGCCGCCATCACGACCGACGTCATCGTCGGTTTTCCGGGCGAGACCGAAGCCGACTTCGCCGACACCTTGGACCTGATGCGCCAGGCCCGCTTCGCTGGCGCCTTCACCTTCTTGTACTCGGTCCGGCCCGGCACGCCGGCCGCCACCATGCCCGATCAGGTGCCGCCGGCCGTGGCCTTGGAGCGTCATCGACGCCTGGTCGAGCTGGTCGACCAAATCGCCTGGGAGGAGAACAAACGTCTAGTCGGCCGTCCGGTCGAGGTCATGTTCGCCGTCGGCGAGGGACGCAAGGACGCTTTGACGCAACGTCTGTCGGGGCGGGCCCGTGACAACCGACTGGTCCATGTCGCTCTGCCCGAAGGCTGGACCGAGCGACCTCGTCCCGGCGATCTGGCCTGGGCCACCGTGACCTACGCCGCCCCCCACCATCTGGTGGCCGACACCGGGTTGACCGGTCTGATCCGGACCAGCGGCGGCGACGCTTGGGCGAACTGGCAGGAGGACGGAGCCGGGCCGCTGGCTCTGGCTCCACCGGGTCGAAGACCGGGCCGGGCACGGCCGGGGGAACCTGGCCAAGCATGAGCGGAGTCTTGGTCCTGCTCGGTCCGACCGCCGCCGGCAAATCTGACCTGGCGGTCGAACTGGCTCTCCGTTGGCGTGACCAGGGCCAGCCGGCCGAGATCGTATCGGCTGATTCGATGCTGGTCTACCGGGGCATGGACATCGGCACGGCCAAGCCCAGCCTGGCGCTACGCCAGCGGGTCCGTCACCATCTGATCGACATCATGGAGGTGACCGAGACCGCCTCGGTGGCAGAGTTCCAAGCTTGGGCGAGGGCCGCCATCGCCGATTGCCAGAGCCGTGGCGTCTGGCCCATCGTGGTGGGGGGATCGGCCTTGTATCTCAGGGCGGTGATCGACCGCTTCGACTTCCCGGGGGCCGACCCAGCGGTGCGGGCCGGCTTGGAAGCGGAACTGGCCGCCCTCGGTCCTCTCCCTCTGCACCGTCGCTTAGTCGAGCTGGACCCGGTGGCGGCGGCCGGCGTCCAACCCGGCAATGGTCGGCGCTTGGTCCGCGCCTTAGAGGCCATCGCCGTCTCGGGGAGCTACCGGTCGACCCTGCCGGAGTTCACCTACGCGCTCGACTCGGTGGTTCAGATCGGGCTGGACTTGACCCGCCCGGAGTTGGACCGCCGTATCGCCGAGCGAGTCGACCGGATGTGGCGCGACGGCCTGGTGGACGAGGTGGAAGGACTGCTGCGGCGCGGCCTGGAACTGGGACCGACCGCCGCCCGCGCCATCGGCTACCGCCAAGTCATCGACCGATTGGCCGGCCGCTTGAGCGATCAGGAGGCGCGTCAGCAGACCATCGTCCGGACCCGTCGCTTCGCCCGGCGGCAATTGTCCTGGTGGCGGCGCGATCCTCGGATCGAGTGGCTGACGGGGGATCGCCCACTGGATCCGGGCGCCGTGGCCAGCCTGTTCCAAGACCGGTTGGGCCCAGGCCGCCGCGGAGTGTGAGAACATGGCTGGAATGCGATCCTGGTCTTTCGCCAAAGGGCATGGCGCCCTGAACGATTTCGTCATCCTGCCCGACCGTCAGGCCCAGTTCGATCCGACCCCGCGTCAGGTCCGTTGGCTCTGTCACCGGCGGGCCGGTGTCGGTGGAGACGGCTTGCTGCGGGTGACGCCGGCCGACTGCCTGCCCCAGTGGCGGGATCGGGGCGATCTCTGGTTCATGGATTACCGCAACGCCGACGGCTCGCTAGCCGAGATCTGCGGCAACGGGCTGAGAGTCTTCGTGCGCTACCTCTTGGAGGAGGGCTGGGTCTCAGGCGATCAGGTCGAAGTCGTCACCCGGGCCGGTTCGCGCCGGGCCGTGGTCGAGCCGGACGGGCGGATCAGCGTCGAACTGGGCTGTCCGGTCTGGTCGCCGGAGCCGGTTCCGATCGGCGCCGCCGGGCGGATCTGGGCCGGACGAGTGGTCGACGTCGGTAACCCTCACTGTGTGGTCCGATTGGATCGGACCCAGGCGCTGGACCAACTCGATCTGACCCGGACGCCCCGCTTGCCGAGCGACCGTTTTCCGGATGGCGGCAACTTGGAGTTCGTGGTTCGACTGGGGCCCGAGAGGCTGCGGGCCCGGGTCTGGGAACGTGGCGTGGGCGAGACCCGCTCTTGCGGCACCGGAGCGGTGGCGATCGCCGTCGACAGCTTGGCCGGTACCGGTGGCGGGCCCGGCCGGCGTCAGATCGAACTGCCGGGCGGACAGCTGGAGGTCAGGATCGACCGAGCCGGCCAGGCCAGCTTGATCGGGCCGGCCGTCATCCAGGCCCGCGGAGAGGTCCAGGTGCCGTGTGACTGAGCCGGGCCCGCTCTCATCGCTAGCGGCGGACTGCGACGAGGCCGATCAGATTGGTTTCGACGGCGACCAAGCCGATCTGGCCGACCGGCTGTCCTTGCGCCGGGTGGCGGGCTGGGGGACCGAGCTGGACGATGTCTCCGAGGTCGAGTATCGCCAGTTGCGCTTGGAACGGGTGGTGCTAGTCGGGATCGGGACGGCCGGCCAGACCGAGGCCGAAGTCGACCGCTCCTTGGACGAGCTGCGGCGTCTGGCCGAGACAGCCGGCTGTGTGGTGCTGGCCGGCCTGGCCCAGCGCCGGGCCCGACCCGATCCGGCCACCTTCATCGGCCGGGGCAAGACCGAGGAACTGCGCCAGGTGGTGCTAGCCGAAGCCGCCGACACCGTCATTTGCGACGGCGAGTTGGGTCCGGCCCAGCTGCGTAATTTAGAAGACCGGGTGCAGGTCAAGGTGATCGACCGGACCGCTCTGATCTTGGATATTTTCGCTCAGCACGCCAAGAGCGTCGAAGGCCAGACCCAGGTCGAGCTGGCCCAATTGCAGTACCTGCGTCAACGTCTGCGCGGCTGGGGCGGGAACCTGTCCCGTCAAGTCGGCGGGCGGGCCTCCGGCGGGGCCGGCATCGGCGGCCGGGGTCCGGGCGAGACCAAGTTGGAGACCGACCGTCGCCGCTTGGCCAGCCGGGTGGCCCACCTCAAGGCCAGCCTGAAGCGGCGTCAGACCACCCGCCAGGTGCGCCGTCAAGAGCGGGTGCGCCAGGGAGTGCCCTCGGTCGCCCTGGTCGGCTACACCAACGCTGGCAAATCATCTTTGCTCAATCGGCTGACCGGGGCCGGGGCCCTGGTCGACGACGCCCTCTTCGCCACCCTCGACCCGACCACCCGGCGCAGCCAGACGGCGGACGGGCGAGTCTTCACCCTGACCGACACGGTCGGCTTCATCCGCCGGCTGCCGCACGACCTGGTCGAGGCCTTCCGCTCCACTCTGGAGGAGTCGGTGGCGGCCGATCTGCTGCTGCATGTGGTGGACGGCGCCGACGCCGACCCGGTGGGCCAGATCGCCGCGGTGCGGGAGGTCTTGGCCAGCATCGCGGCCGATCAGCGGCCGGAGCTGCTGGTGGTGAACAAGATCGACCGGGCGGACCCGGAAGTGTTGACTCAGTTGCGTCGGGGCTGGCCCGAGGCCGTCTTCGTGTCGGCCCGGAGCGGCGCCGGCCTGGACCAGTTGAAGGCGCGCCTGGCGGCTGGGCTGCCTCGGCCCCGTCAACGGGTCGAGGGGCTGATCCCGTATAGCCGAGGCGACTTGATCGATCAGATCCACCGGCGGGGCGAGTTGATCGCGCTGGAGCACGGCCCGACCGGCAGCCAGGTCGAGGCTTGGGTGGACGACGAGCTGGCGGCCCAGATCGCGGCCGCCGCCGACGGCGGGCAGGTCCGGCCGGCGGTCGCGCCAGCCAGACCGTGAGAGACCGGGCCGGTACGCTGGGCCGGTGACTGGGCCAGGCCAAGAGGGGATCAGCGGCCGGATCTTGGCCGCCGCCGTGGCCAGTTTGGACGGGCAGACTCGGTCCGGCCAAACCGCCATGGTCGAATTGATCGACCGCGCCATCGGGGCCGGCCGCCATGCCCTGATCCAAGCCGGCACTGGCACCGGCAAGTCTCTGGCCTACTTGGCTCCGGCCGCCGCCTGGTTGGTGGCTCAACCGGACTCCACCGTCGTCGTGGCCACCGCCACCTTGGCTCTACAGGCCCAATTGGCCACGCGCGACATCCCCACCATCGTGGCCGCCACCGAACAGGTGACCGGCCGGCAGCTGAGCTGGAGCTTGCTCAAGGGCCGCTCCAACTACGCCTGCCTGCTGCGTCTGCGCGACCAGGCCGGCGCCGACCTCGATCAGGGCGAACTGGTGGAAGGGGCCGAGCTGGTCGAGGTCTTGCGGGCCGGCGGGGCCGACCGGCTCTCGCTCTTGGGAGCCGAGGTGGTGGCCCTGCGGCGCTGGGCCGAGGACGAGTTGGAGGCCGGCCGGCCCGGTGACCGAGACGACGCCCCCAGCCATTCGCCCAAAGCCTGGTCCCTGGTCTCGATGCCGGGCGGGGAATGTCCGGGCGCCCAATCCTGTCCCCACATCGCCCACTGTTTCGCCGAAACCGCCCGTGAGCGGGCCCGGGCCAGCGACTTGGTGGTGACCAATCACGCCCTGGTCGCGATCGAAGCGGCCGACGGCGTCGTCGGCTTGCCCGGACACGACCTGATGGTGATCGACGAGGCGCACGAACTGCCCAGTCGGGCGACTTCGGCGGCCTCCCAGGAGCTCAGCCCGGCCCTGGTCGAGCGGATCGTCCGCCGGGCCGCCACCTGGTTGTCGGAGGAGGCGCTGGACGATCTGCGCCAAGCCGGCCGGGACTTGGAACGGGCCTTGGACGAGGCTGAGGCGGGCCGGGTGACGGCCCCGGCCGGCGCCATCGCCCAAGCTTGCGCCCAACTGCGTCAGGCCGCCCGGCAGGCGGTCGGCCAATTGGGCCGGGGCTCTGAGCCCGAACGGGGGCAGGCCGCCAACATCGTTCAGGAGGTCAGCCAGGTGGCCGAGCGGATGGCCGCCCTGGCGGCGGACGACGTGGTCTGGGTGGCGTTGAGCGAGAGCCTGGGTCCACGATTGGTGGTGGCTCCGCTGTCGGTGGCGGAGGGCCTGCGGCGAGGTCTGCTGAACGACGCCGTGGTGGTCATGACCTCGGCCACCTTGACCGTCGGCGGCGGCTTCGAGTCTCTGGCCCAGGCGGTCGGTTTGAGGGCGGCGGAACAGGAAGACCCAGCTGAACCCAGCGGCGCCGGCGGCGCCGTCGTTCCGCCAGCGGATCAGGCGCAGCCGGATCAGACGACCGGGCCGACGGACGACCCGGCCCAGCCTTGGTGGGCGGCCGACGTCGGCTCGCCTTTCGACTACCCTCGGCAAGGCATCGGCTACGTCGCCCGTCACCTGCCGCCGCCGGGCCGGGACGGCATCTCGCCGCAGGCGCTGACGGAGATCGGTCGGCTGCTGGAGGCCTCCGGCGGCCACGCTTTGGGCTTGTTCTCCTCCACCCGGGCGGCTCAGGCCGCCGCCGCTTGGGTGCGACAGGAGTCGGATTGGCCGGTGCTATGCCAAGGGGAGGGCCACCTGGCGGACCTGGTGCGCCAGTTCATCGATCAGCCCGTCACCAGTCTGTTCGGCACCATCGCCTTGTGGCAGGGCTTGGACGTGCCCGGGACGACTTGCCAGCTGGTCATCATCGACCGCATTCCTTTCCCCCGCCCGGACGAGCCTCTGATCCAAGCCCGCCAGCGAGCGGTGGACCGTTCCGGCGGCAACGGTTTCATGACGGTTTGCGCCGGCCAAGCCGGTCTTCTATTGGCTCAAGGAGCGGGTCGTCTGATCCGCCGCTTGGACGACCGGGGGGTGGTGGCGATCCTGGACCGCCGGCTGGTGACGGCGCGCTACGGGCCCTATCTGACCCGTTCCCTGCCACCCTTCTGGCTCACCACTGACCCAGACCAGGCCCTGGACGCTCTGCGTCGCCTGCGTCGAGGCCGACCGTCGGCAGCCAGCTCGGCTGCGGTCCAGTCCAGTCAGCCCGTTCTCGAGTCCGATCCTGGGACGGCCCCAGAGCTGTGACGGCGACCGTCTCCCGCGACCGGGTGCGCAGCCGCCGCCACGATCAGAGCGCCCCGCCCCGGCTGGTCGACCAGGCCAGGCCGTGGGCGTGGGCTTGGCAGGGGCAGTCCGGGTGGGGTGGCCAAGGCGTCCAACCGGTCTGACCGCGGTCTGGGTCCAACTCGACCACGGCGGCGCAGGTCTCGGGCAGCCGGCCGGCCCGCCAGTGGCTCACCTCGCCCGCCACCAAACCAGACACCCAAGCCAGTTGGAGCGGCTCCGGTCGAGCCGGTCGTTGGGCCAGTTGGAAGGCTAGGAGGGGCCAATCCGGGTCGAGTTGGCGGCGACCGAGGTCGAGACAGGTCAGGCAACTGGTCGTCCCCGGTAAGACGAACGGCCCCAGGCTGGCCCGGCCGCCGCCGGCCCGGGCGATCAAGTGAGGCAATCGCCGGGCGGTCAGATCCGCCAGCTCGACTCGGTCCGGTTCCAGCCGGGCGTCGGCCCACACCACCAGATCGGGTTGGACCGTCGTCAACTCGGCCACGCCGCCCAGGGCGGTGGTCACCGCCTGGGCCAAATCGCCTTGGCCCAGCACACTGATACGGAGGGGCGGCGGGGGTGGGGCCGGCCCGTCGGTCAGGACGTTCTGCTCCATCAGGGCGTCGATCAACCAGGCCGCCCAATCCGGTCCGATCGCCCGGGCCAGATCGGACCGGCTGTGTCGTCCGTCCAGCAAGGCGACGGCCTGGGCCAGATCGGTCGGCACTCCGTCTAGGACCAGAGCGGTCTCGCCCCAACCGAGTTGGAGTTGGCCGACCCGCCGCCACAGCACCGGTCCGGCGCACAAGAGGCGGGGCCGGTCGGGTCGAGCGGTCGAGGCTTCAGTCGCAGTCACGGCTCCAATCTGGCGGAAGCCGGTGGGAGCCAGGGGAGTGATCCACCAGCGCTGCGACGACGGACAACACCGAGCCGGTTCAGACAGCACCGGGAGAGCGCTCCGGTCAAGGCGGGGGAGAGCCGGGGCCGGCTAAGAATAGCGCGAGGGGCGGGTCTTGCGACCCGCCCCTCGCGACGCTTGACTCAGGCCTTGCCCAGAATCCGATTCAGGTTGGTGCCGCAGTCCGGGCACTTGCCCTTGGCCATGCGGGTGCCTTTGTCGTTGACCACGATATCTCCAGTCGAAGTCTTCTTGGCCTTGCACTTGACGCAGTAGAACTCGCCCTCGTACTTATCTGACACGGGATCCTCCTTGGTATTCAGTGACACAACTCATCACCTGCCGATTTGCCGTACCCACTGTACGACTCTAGCCGTGCGAGACGAGGCCAACTCGCCCGGAGGAGAATCCAGCCTCGCACTCACAGGCAAGGCCCCTCAGGACGTCACCGCTTGCCTTCCCCTGCGAGCGGCTCGTCCCTGAGGGACCCTGCGCCTGGCCCACGTTAGTGACCGTCTCAGTCTGGCGTCAACTGCCGGTCCGGCTCTCTTCGATCAGTCGGAGGGGTCTCTCGGATCTCTCGGGTCGGTCGAGGGGCCCTCCGGCTGGTCCAACCAGCGACGCAATTCGGCGTCCCACTCGTCCTCGGCCGGCGGTCGCCCGATCCGTTCGGCGAAGCGGGCCGGGTCGGCCAAATCGGCCACGGTGGGTAGATCGTCGGGATGGCGCCAGAGCTCGTCCCGGCCGGTCACGCCCCGGTCCTGGCGCAAGCGCGCCCACAGGGCTTGGGCCTCGCGCAGGCGGCTGGGCTGGACCGTCAGGCCGATCAAGGCCGAGAAGACCTCGGCCGCGCCGCCCTTGGCCCCCCGGCGGCGGCGCACGGTCTCGGCCAGGGCGCCAGCGCTCGGCATCCAGTCGCTGGTGGCTTGGGCCACCACCTCGTCGACCCAGCCCTCGACCAAGGCCAAGAGGGTCTCCAGCCGTTCCAAGATGGCGACCTGCTCCGGGTCTTCGCCCGGGGCGAAGACGATGGCGTTGAGCTGAAGCTCGAACTGGCTCATGGTCTCCAGCGTGATCTGGTCCGGGGCCGAATCCTCGATGGCCTGGGACATGGCCTGGGGGTCGATCTTGATCTCGCGAGCGTAATGCTGGACCAAGGCCACCAATTGGGGGCCGATCCAGGCCACCTCGGCGAAAAGGCGCTGACGGGCGGCCTCGCGGATGGCGTGGTAGAGCAGGGTGTCGGTCTCGCTCAGGTCGAGGCCGTCGGCGAAGGCCGCCAGATTGGTGGGCAGGATGGCGACCTGAGGCTTGTCCGTCAAAGGCAGTCCTAGGTCGGTGGCGGTGACGACCTCGGTGGCGACCCGGCCCAGCTCCTGGCCCAGACGGGCGCCGAACATGCCGTCGGCGGCCTGGCGCAGGATGGGCTGGAGGGCGGACTGCAACTGGACCAATTCGGGCGCCTCTAGATGGTCCTGCGACATCGCGCCGGTCATGGCGGCGTACATGCCCTGGGCGATGGTCGAGATGACCGGCTCGATCATGGCCCGCCAAGCCGGCAGGGTCCGTTCGATCCAATCCGACCGGCTCCAGCAGACCGGCGGGGCGGCCAGAGCCGGGAAGGCGGTGTGGTCGTCCAGCCAGAGATCGACCAGGTGGACGGCGTCGCCGATCTCGCGCGAGCGGCGTCCGTCCGGGGCCGGATCGGGTCCCAGCGAGGCGATCTGCTGACGGGCGGCTTGCTTGGCCGCAGTCCAGGTGACGGTGGCTGAGTCCGCTTCCCCGGGTCGGTCGGCCTGGCGCATTTGGGCCATCAACTGATTGGTCAACTGGCTCAGCACCTGCTCCAAGTTGGCGTCGCTCCCGGTCGGCAGGCCTAATTGGCGCAGCAACTCGGCCAGGCCCTCGGCTGGCGAGTCGGATCGCCCTGGCGTCTCCGGGTCGCTGGGGTCGTCCGCCCAGTCGTCCGGGTCGGTCGGCTCGGGTGCGACGTCGTCGTGGGCCATGCGCTCTCCTAAGTAGCCGGTGCCGGCCCACCCGCCTGCGAGGAGCCGGAGCGAGTGTCGCCGGCCGTCCCGACGTCGTCCACGGACAGAGCGCGGCCGGCTCGGCGGGGCCAGTCATCCCGCCCGACGCCGCTGCGACAGTCTGTCCTGGGACAGAGCCACCTGGCGCTGGGCTTCCTTCAATTGTGGCCCACTGAGTCAAGGCGCGTCATGGCCGCCGCGCCGCCGCTGGCCGGTTGGAGTCGGTCGGCTCCGCTAGTCTCGTTCTTGACCGGCCGGTCCGATCTGGGCGATCTGGCCTCAAGGACGGGGCCGGCGGACAGGTTGACCATGAATCGGCACACCAAGACCGCCATCGTCGCGTTGGCCGTCTTCGCCGCCATGGTCTTGATCGTCATGCTGGCCCCGGTCGGATTCGTGGCTTGGTCGCCCGGCCAGACCGTCGACTTGCTGGGGGAGAGCGACTCCGGCCCAGTGGTCGAGGTCGACGGGGCCCAGACTTACCCGGCCAGTGGCGCCATCCTGCTGACGACGGTCTCCCAGACTCGGGCCGACGCCTCCCTGCGCTTCCCCCAAGCCATCATGGCCTACCTCTCCGCCGCCCATGACGTCTTTCTCCGTTCCGACGTCTATCCGACTGGGGTGGACGCCACGCAAGCCACCGCTTCGGATCTGGCTCTGATGGACGAGGCCAAGACCCAAGCCGCCGTGGCGGCTCTGCGCGAGGCCGGCTTGACCGTGCGGGAGGCTCCTCGCGTCACCCGGGTGCGGGTGTCCGGACCCAGCAACGGCATCCTGCAGCCCGGTGACATCATCCTGGCCGTCGACAATGTGCCTGTGGCCAGTGTGGATGACGCCATCGATCGGGTGCGCCAGAAGTCGGTCGGCGACGTGGTGGTGGTGTCGTTCGAACGGGACGGTCGGATCGAGTCGCCCGTCACCATCCAAACCGTGCCCTCGTCCAACGACGGCCGGGTGGCGACCATCGGCGTGACCTTGGCCTCGGAGTTCTTCTTCTCCCCCCAGGTGACCTATCGGATCGATCCCGCCATCGGCGGCAATTCAGCCGGTTTGGCTTTGGCCCTGGCCATCTACGACCGCTTGACCGAACCCGATTTGACCGGCGGTCTACAGGTGGCGGCCACCGGCGCCATCGACGCCCGGGGCCGGGTCGCCGCCATCGGCGGCGTCAACGAGAAGGTGGCCGCCGCTCTGGCCCAAGGGGCCGAGGTCTTCCTTCTGCCGGCCACTAACTGCGCCGATCTGACCGCGCCGCCGGATGGCATCAGATTGGTGCCGGTGACGTCTTTGTCGACCGCCATCACGGTCATGGAGATTTTGACCCGACCCGGTTCCGGCACCCCGTTGCCGAGCTGTTGAGGCCGCGGCTGGCCAAGTCGGGCTAGGCTTGGGTCCGTACCAGTTGGCCGCGCGCGGCGCCAGGAGCGTCGGTGGAGGTCGACCAACGACCTCGATCAGTGAAGTGAGGGCCACAGGTGGCAAGCGCGACTGTCTCGACCAATCCAGCTAAGAAGGGGCGCGGCCGGGCGTTGATCCCGACGGTGCTCATCGTCATCGCGTTGGCCTGGCTCTACGTCACCTTCACCACCGTCTGGACCGATCACCTCTGGTTCGACGCGCTGGGCTACAACCGCGTCTTCGTCACCCAATTGCTGACCAAGATCGCTCTGGTGGCCGGCTTCGGCTTGGTCATGGGGCTGGTGGTGGGCCTGACGGTCTGGCTGGTGGTCAAGTCGCAGCCGAGTGATCGTTCGCTGCCCCGTCCGGCCGAGGCCTATCGCCAAGTCATCGATGGCCACAAGCGTCTGGTGGTGTTGATCCCGGCCGTCCTCTTCGCCTTCTTCGGCGGGGCCAGCGGGATCGGTCAGGCGCCGACCTTCCTGGCCTGGGCGAACCAGGAGCCCTTCGGTGTGACCGACCCCCGCTTCGGGCTCGACGTCAGCTTCTACGTCTTCGACTACCCCTGGTACAGCCAGGTGCTGTCCTTCCTGCTGGTGACGGTCGGTTTGGCCATCGCCGTGGCCTTGTTCGGCCACTTCGTGCTAGGCGGCTTGGCCGCGCCGACGCCGCGCGGACGGGTCTCGACCAAGGCGGCGCACCGGCACGTCGCCCTCTTGGCGGCCGTCTTCTTCGTCGTCTACGGGTTCAAGAAGCTGCTCGATCGCTACGGCGAGCTGCTGGTCTCAGGCGATCTCCTGGACGGTCTCAGCTACACCGGCGACCACGCTCAGATCGGCGCCCACACCGTCATGGCGGTGATCTCCTGGCTGACCGCCGGATTGTTCGTCTTCGCCGCCTTCTGGCGGCCGAATTGGCGTCTGCCCATCACCTCGGTCGTCTTGATGGTGGTGTCCTCGATCATCGTCGGCATGGTCTACCCCGCCTTCGTGCAGTCCTTCCAGGTCAACCCGACCCGCCCGGACAAAGAGCGCCCCTACGTCGAGTACAACATCGCCGCCACCCGCTCCGCTTACGGCATCGAAGAGGTCGAGATCGCCGACTATTCCGCCACCACGACGGTGGCGGCCGGTCAGCTCAAGTCGGACGCGGAAGCCCTGCCGGGCATCCGCCTGATCGACCCGGCCATGGTCCAGCAGACCTTCGAGCAATTGCAGCAAGTCCGCGGTTATTACTCCTTCGCCCCGGTCTTGGACGTCGACCGTTACGTCGTCAACGGCAAGGAGACCGATGTCGTGGTGGCGGCTCGGGAGATGAACCAGTCCGGCCTGCCCTCCAGCGACTGGAACAACATCCATACCGTCTATACCCACGGCTATGGCCTGGTGGCGGCCTACGGCAACCGTCGTCAATCGGACGGCGAGCCGGACTGGATCGCCCGGGACATCCCGACCGTGGGCGACCTCAAGGCCGAACAGCCGCGGATCTACTTCGGCGAACTGGCCGACACCTACGCCGTGGTGGGCCGGACCGAGGGCCAGGAGGCGATCGAGTTCGACACTCCCGGCGGCGGCCAGTCCGGCGGCGAGCAGTACAACACCTACGACGGTGAGACCGGCGTGCCGATCGGCGGACTGGTCAACCGGGTCCTCTACGCCACCCGTTTCGCCAGCATGAACCTATTGCTGTCGGATCGCGTCAACGAAAATTCACGTATTCTGTACGACCGTACGCCGAGGGAACGGGTGCAACAGGTGGCGCCCTGGCTGACCATCGACTCCGACGTCTATCCGGCCATCGTGTCAGGGCGCATCGTCTGGATCGTGGATTGCTACACCACCAGCGCCTCGTACCCCAACTCCTACCGGACCACTATCTCCGAGGCCATCTCCGACACCCGCACCAACGCCAACCAGTCCGCCCTGCGCCCGACCGATCAGATCAACTACATCCGCAACTCGGTCAAGGCCACGGTCGACGCCTACACCGGCCAAGTCACCCTCTACGCTTGGGAGCCGGACGACCCGGTGTTGAAGACCTGGATGAAGGTCTATCCCGGCACCGTGACCGACCGCTCCCAGATCTCAGGCGAACTGATGGCCCACCTGCGTTATCCGTCCGACCTGTTCAAGATCCAGCGTCAGGTGCTGCGGCGGTACCACATGACCGACCCGCAGCAGTGGTACCAACAGTCCGATCTGTGGAACATCCCCAACGACCCGGTCCGGGGCGTGGCCCAAGGCGGGACCAAGGAGCCGGCCTACTACCTGTCCATCAAGTGGCCCGAGATCACCAGCGCCGGACAGACGGCCCCGGCCGACGAGTCGCCCCTGTTCTCCCTCACCACGGTCTACACGCCGAACAACCGCGAGAACCTGTCCGCCTACATGTCGGTGGTGGCCGAGGCCACCAACCAGGACTACGGCCGGATCCGGGTCCTGCGGATGTCCGACACCCAGCAGATCGAGGGTCCAGGCCAGGCCTTCAACTCCATCACCGGCAACGAACAGGTGGCCTCGTTGCTGCGGCCCTACCTCAACCAGGGCTCGGCGGCGGCCTCTTACGGCAATCTCTTGACCATTCCTTTGGGCGGCGGCCTGCTCTACGTCCAACCCATCTACACCCAGCGCGAGGGCACCAATGGGTCCTTCCCGGTGTTGCGTTACGTGGTGGTCCGCTTCGGCAACCACGTCGGCATCGCCGAGACCTTGCAGGGCGCTTTGGACCAGGTCTTCTCCGGTGACGCCGGGGCGGACACCGGCGAGGGCGACGTGACGCCGCCCGATCCGACCGATCCCACCACGCCGGACACCGAGCAGACCCGCGATCAGATCGTGCAATCCGCCCTGGCCGAGGCCGAGGCCCAGTTCCAAGCCGCCCAGGAGGCTTTGCGTCAAGGCGACTTGGCGGCCTACCAACGGGCCAACCAGCAGGCCGCCGCCGCCGTCCAGCGGGCGGCTGAGGCCATGGCGCGCTAGCGCCGTTCGCTAGGCCCCGCTCCGGGCGGGGATCACAGGGCGGGCAGCGGCTCCGGGGTCAAACCCAAGGGCTGGGCCAGCCGATCGGCCGGTCCCACCACCACCAAGCTGAGCTGGTCTGGGACGACGGTCTGGCGCCAAGCCTGCTCGGCCTGGGCCCGGGTCACCTGGGCGATGGCGCCGAGGGCGGCGTCGGCCGCTTCGTGGCCCAGCCCCAACTCGACGAGCGCGGCGGCCTGGTCGACCACGGCGCTGGCGCTGGCGTGACGCAAGGGGGCCAGGCCGACCAAGTAGTTGATGGCGTCGTCCACCTCGGTCTGCTCGAAGGGCTGATCGGTCGGGTCGAGGATGGCGCGGGCGCGTTCGAGCAGAGCGGGTACGGTTTCGATCCGGGTCGAGGTGGACAAGCTGACCAGTCCGCCGTGGCGGTAGGACAGATTGGCCAGGGAGGCGTCGTAGGTCCAGCCCTCCTGTTCGCGTAGGACTCGGTTGAGCCGGCTGAGGAAGGAACCGCCCATCAAGGTGCAGGCGACCTGGAAGGCCGGCCAGTCCGGATCGGTCCGATCCAACCCGAAGCAGCCCAGACGGATATTGGCCTGGACCGCGTCCGGCCGGTCGATCAGGCGTTGGCGGCTGGGCCCGGGTCGGACCGCCTGGTGGTCGACCGGCGTGACCGCAGCGGACCAACCGCCGAAGGCCCGTTCGACCGCCTGGAAGACGTTGCCGGCCCCGAGATCGCCGGCCACGATCAGGGTGGCCAGGCCGGGGGCGTAACGCTGACGGTGGAAGTCGCGCACGATTTGGCCGGTCAAGCGACTGACGGTCTGATGGGAGCCGCCGAACAGGCGGGCCGACCGCTGGTGGCCGGCCAGGACCGAGGCGCGCAGCTCCCATCGGGCCAGAGCCGAGCCGGAGGCCCGTAGCTGATCCAGTTCGGCCAGCCGGTTGGCCACCAGACGGTCCACGTCCGGGTCGGCCAGGGCCGCGCTGGTGACGCCTTCGGCGAAGCAGGCCAAGCCGGCCTCGAACCACTGGGCCGGCAGGTCTAGCTGGCAGACGCTGGCGGAGTCGCCGGCCCAACCCGAGAACTGGGCCCCGAGAGCCTCCAACTGGGCGGAGTAGGACGGTCCGGGGTGAGCCAGGCTGCCCTCGTCCAAGCCGCGCAGGCAGATCGTGGCGACGCCCTCCAGCTCGACCGGTTCTTCGGTCAGGGGCAGATCCACGACCAAGGCGGCGGAGACGACGTATTGGCCGGGCAGATGGTAGAACCAGACCGTCAGACCGTTGTCGAGACGGTCGACCACGGGCTGGGGGAAGTGCCAGCCGGCGGCCGCCCCGACCAGCGGTCGGGGCCTCATGCGACGGCCTTGCGATAAGTCAGGACGCCGCACTGCTGAGGGGCCAGCCAGTCACGGCAAGCGGCCCAGACCTGGGCTTCGGCGATGCTCGCGATTTCAGTCAACCAAGTATTGACATTATCGGGGGCGCCGTAGACCCAACTGCTCTCGCTCAGGGCGTCGGCTCGGGAGCCCAAGCTGGACAAGGCGGTCAACCAGTCTCGCGTGGTGTGAGCGACGGCCCGGCCCAATTCGTCTGGACTGGGCCCATCGGCCACGAACTGGCCCCAAGCCCGCAGCAGGGCCTCCTCCAGCCGAGCCGGGTCGACGCCTGACCGAGCGGTGGCGTAGGCCACCACCAAAGAGTTGCCCCGCGACAGGCCCAGATCCCAAGCCCCACTGGCGTCGGCCAGGTCGGTCCGCACCAGTCGCTGGTGCAGGCGGGCGGATAAGCCGTCGGCCAGGACGGACAGGCCCAGGCCGACGGCGTCATGGGCGGGCAGGCCCAGCGGCGGGACGCGCCAACAGCAGTAGACCGCGTCCAGTGGCACGACGGCGCTCAGCTCACGCCGGGGGCGCCCGCTCAGCGGTGGCAGGGGGGACAGACTGAGCCTGGGCTGGGCCGGCGGGCTCGGCAACTCGCCGAAATAGGTCTCGACCAATTCGACCGCCTCCTCGAAACCGATCGCCCCCGACAAGGACAGCACCAGGTTATTGGGCCGGTAGTGGGCGCGGAAGAAATCGTGGATGTCTCTCAGCGAGGCCTGGTCGAGATCCGCCATGGATCCGATGGGCAGGTGACCGTAGGGGTGATCGGAGCCGAAGGCCAGCTCGACCAGTTGGGCGAAGGCGTCGCCGTAGGGGACATTGTCGTTGCGCTGACGCTTCTCCTCCTTGACCACCTCGCGCTGGGTGTCGAGAGCGACTTGGTCGACCGCTGCCAAGAGCGATCCCAAACGGTCGGCCTCCAGCCACAGCGCCAGTGGCAGGACGCCGACCGGCACGGTCTCGAAGTAGACGGTGCGGTCGAACGAGGTGGTGGCGTTGGCCTCCCCGCCCAGGGCCTGGAGCTGGCTGAGGTGCTCCCCGGAGGCGACCTGGGCCGAGCCGGAGAACATCAGGTGCTCGAACAAGTGGGCGAAACCAGTTCGGCCGGCCGTCTCATGGGCGCTGCCCACGTCGTAGCACAAGCTGACCGCCACGGCCGGCGTCCAGGGGTCGGGGTTGACCACCAGGCGCAGGCCGTTGGCCAGTTGATAGCGGTGCAGTCGGTAATCCAGCGGACGCGGTCTCACCGTTGCCAAACCTCGGCCATCCAGGACTCGACCTCCTCCGGACGGCGGGGCAAGGCGCCGGACAGGTTGCGGTTGCCGTCGGCCGTGATCAGGATGTCGTCCTCGATGCGGACGCCGACGCCCCGGAAACGATCTGGCGCCAGCAGGTCGGTCGACTTGAAATAGAGGCCGGGCTCGACTGTCACCACCATGCCGGGGGCCAATCGGCCCTGACGGTAGTTCTCACGCCGGGCCTGGGCGCAGTCGTGGACGTCGATGCCGAGGTGGTGCGAGGTGCCGTGCACCATCCAGCGCCGGAACTGGCCGCCTTCCGGCGACAGGGCCTGGTCCAGACTGACCGGCAGCAGGCCCCAGTCGGCCAGGTGGCCGGCGATGACCGCGACGGCGGCGTCGTGGATGTCGGAGAACAGGGCGCCGGGACGGGCCGCCGCGATGCCAGCCGTTTGGGCCTCCAGGACGGCCAGGTAGACCTCGCGCTGGGCCGGGCTGAAGCGGCCCCCCAGCGGCAGCGTGCGGGTGACGTCGGCCGTGTAGAGGCTGTCCAGCTCGACACCGGCGTCCAGCAGCATCAAGTCGGAGCCGGCCAGGTCGCCGTCGTTGCGGATCCAGTGCAGAGTGCAAGCGTGGTCGCCCGAGGCCACGATCGAGTCATAGCCGACGGCGTTGCCGAGATGGCGGGCCTGCAGACCGAAGATCCCTTCCACCCAGCGCTCGCCCCGGCCCCGCCGCAGAGCCTCCGGCAGGGCCTCCACGACGGCCTCGAAACCGGTCGCGGTGGCGGCGCAGGCGGCCTCCATCTGGGCGATCTCGAAGTCGTCTTTGATCAGGCGCGTTTCGGCGCAGGCCACCGCCAGGGCTTCGTCCCGGTCCAAGGCGACCGCGCCGCGGGCCTGGTCGACCGATTCGGTCACGGCCGGGTCGGCCTCGCGCAGGACGCGGATCGGGCCGGGTCCGGCCAAGTCGTCCGGCAGCCGGGCGCTGTCCCGGGTCGGCAAACCGGTCAGGGCCGACAGCTCCTCCAGCGAGGGCCGAGGGCCGACCCACATCTCGCCGTAGCGGGAGGAAGCGTAGAACTCGGGGTCGGTGCGGGGCGACCGGGGATGGAAATAGATCCGGCAGTCGTCCTCCTCCGGCTCTATCAGCAACACCGCGCCCGGCTCCAGGTCGGTGCCCAGACCGCTCAGATGGGCGAAGGCGGAATGGGGGCGATAGCGGTGGTCGGTGTCGTTGGAGCGGACCTTGGGCTGGCCGGCCGGCAAGACCAGACGCTCGCCGGGGAACTCCTGCCGCAGCCGGCTCCGGCGCGCCGCCGTCCAAGCCGTGGCCGCCAAAGGCTGGGCGACGGGCTCCGGATAGGGCGCCCAACCGGTCGGTATGAAGTCGATGAAGGCCTGGGAGAAAGGCTGCAAGCGGTTGGGCAATTGAGGCGGGGCCGAGTCGGCTGGGTTCACGGTGTCTCCTGCGGGCGAGCGAATCAGCGTCAGTCTAGTGTCCGGGGTGGGGCCGACGCTGCGGCGGCGCTGGCCGGGCCGCTGTCCCAGGACGGTTGATCCACTAGCATGAGCCCAGGAGCGAGGAGGAGTCATGAGGGCTGACCCCGGGGACCAACGACGGCTGCTTGAACTTCAAGCCGAGGACACGGCCGCCGCCCAGTTGGAGCGCCGGGTCGCCAACTTGCCGATCAATCAGCGGATAGTCGCATTGTCAGGCGATCTGACTCTGGTCAACGACCGGCTAGTGGACCGGCGCACCCGCCTGAGCGACGCCGAGGCCGCCCGGCAGAAGGCCGAGGCCGACGTGGCGCCGGTGCGTCAGCGTTTGGAGCGCGACCAGCGGCGGGCCGACGGGGGCGAGGTCGACGCTAGGGCCCTGTCCAGCCTGTTGGATGAGATCGAGCATCTGAAGGTCCGTGTCGACAACCTGGAGGACGCCGAGCTGGAGGCTATGGAAGCCTTGGAGCAGGCTGAGGCCGAGTTGGCCCAGGCTGAGGCCGCCGCCGTCTCGGCCGAGGCCGAATTGAGCCGGGCGCGGGCCGAGCGGGGGGTCATGGTGGACCAGGCCCGGGCCGAGATGGCCGAACTGCGGCGCCGCCGCCAGGCCGTGGCCGAGGGTTTGCCGGCCGACTTGCTGGAGCTGTACGAGAAGCTGCGGTCCCGCTACAACGGCGTCGGGGCGGCCGAGCTGAAGGGTCGTCGCTGCGCCGGCTGTGGCCTGGAGGCGACCACGGCCGACTACGACTCTTATCAGGCGGCCGCTCCGGACGAGGTCTTGCGCTGCGCCGAGTGCCAGCGCATCTTGGTGCGAAGCTAAGACCGATGCCACTCGCGCAGTTGCGTGGCTCAGGGGCGCCGCCACCTTTGATCGCCGCTCCTTTCGCCAACCTCTTGCGCCAATTGGAGGTGACGGGCGATTTCTCCGCCCAAGCGACCGCTGAAGCCGTCCACCTCAAAGTGCCGTCGCGCGGTCGTTACCGTGATCGCACCGACATCGCCTTCGTCAGCTTGGATCCGGCCGGCGCGACCGATCTGGATCAGATCGTCCACATCGCCCGCTTGGGCACTGGCTTCAGAGTCCATTACGCCATCGCCGACCTGCCTGGCTTCATCCAGGTCGGGGGAGCGATCGATCAGGAGTCGCGTCAGCGCGGACTGACGCTGTACGCGCCTTGGCAGCGCTATCCCTTGCATCCGGCCCCGTTGAGCGAGTTGGCCGCTTCCTTGTTGGCCGACGGCCAAGCCCGGCCGGCCGCTCTCTGGACCATCGACTTGGACAGCGCGGGCCGCCTGCTGCGGGCCGAGGTCGAGCGGGCTTGGGTGCGTAACCGGCTGCAGTTGAGTTACGCCCAGGCCGCGGCCGACATGGAGGCCGACCGGCTGCCCGAGCCGATCCGGCTCTTGCCCGAGGTCGGGTTGCTGCGCCAAGGCCAGGAGATCGCCCGCGGCGGCGTCAGCTTGAACATTCCAGAACAGGAGATCCAACCGGGTGACGGCGGCTGGCGGCTGGTCTTCCGCCGCCCCAGCCCGGTCGAGGACTGGAACGCCCAGATCTCCTTGTTGGCCGGATCGGCCGCCGCCGACATCATGCTGCGAGGCGGCCGTGGCATCTTGCGCACCCTGCCGCCGGCCGCCCCGGAGGACATCGACCGTCTGCGCCGAGTGGCCGCAGGGCTGCGCGTGGCTTGGCCGGCCGAACTGGCCTACCCCAAGTTCGTCCGCTCGCTGGAGCCCAGCCGGGCCGATCACCTGGCCATGCTGAACGCTTGCGCCAGCCTCTTCCGGGGAGCCGGCTACGCCCTGGTGGGCCTGGCCCAGACGGCGGCGCAGACCCAGCACGCCGCCTTGGCCATGCCCTACGCCCACGTCACGGCGCCGCTGCGTCGTCTAGTCGACCGCTTCGCCACCGAGGTCTGCCTCAGCTTGTGCGCCGGCCAGCCGATCCCACAATGGGTCGAGGCCGCCCTGCCCGGTCTGCCCCGCACGATGGCGGCGGCCGAGACTAGGTCGCACCGCTTCGAGCGCGGTCTGATCGACCTAGTCGAGAGCCTGGTCCTGGCCGATCGGGTGGGCGAGGTCTTCCCGGCCAGTGTGATCGCCAGTCGGGGCCGTCGTGCCACCGTCCAACTGGCCGATCCGGCCGTGGAGGTCCCCTTGGAATCGCCCGGTCTCGATCCCGGCCGCGAGATCATGGTCCGGCTGTTGGCGGTCAAGACCGACCCGCCCCAGGTCCTGTTCGACCTCATCGGCCACCCCTATTTCTAGGGTCCGCCCCTGGCTCTGAGAGCGGATGCCTGAACCGACGGCGGGCCATCGCTGGGCCGGCCGCGACTAGCTTCACTAGGTGTTTGAAACTTTGACGAATGAGCCGAGTTTCGGTTTCTCGGGGTCCCCGAAAAGTACCGGACCGGAGCGCAGCGGAGGGAGGACACTTTTTGGGGCTTCTAGTCGATGGGCGGCGCCCGGTCGGGTGGGCGCCGCCTCAAGACGGTGGACGAGCCGACCTGTAAGCCGGATTCTGTGGCCTTGCGGCCGGTGACCATCCATCTGCGACCAGTGTCACCACTGGCCTGGGCCGGCTGGGCCAGGCTGGGCCTGGCTGGACCGGCTTGCGGCCTACCCGTCGGCTCGGGCGAGCAGCCCTTAGACGCCGACGCGGTCCGCCGGGGCGGACCTTCTTGGCCTTGCTCCAGGTGGGGTTTGCCAAGCCGTCCCGGTCACCCGGGACGCTGGTGGTCTCTTACACCACCGTTTCACCCTTACCCTCGCGGGCGGTCTGTTCTCTGTGGCACTTTCCCGTGGGTCGCCCCAGGTGGGTGTTACCCACCACCTCGCTCTGTGGAGTCCGGACTTTCCTCAGGCTACGCCTGCGGTCACCCGGTCGACTCGTCCGGGCTCGATTGTAGTGCCCCGCCGGGGCTCCGGCGTCGGCGCTGGCGCGGCGCTTCAGAGCTTGGAGGGCGGACTGTTGCTGCTGCCGCTGGAAGCGGTGGCGCTGGGGCCGGACGAACCGCCGCCGGACTCGGAAGCGGTGGCGCTGGGGTCGGGCGAGGGGGAAGCCGACTCGGACTCCCCGGGCGAGGGGGAGCCGTCGGACGGACTAGGGCTGCCGTCGGACGGACTGGGGCTGCCATCGGAGGGCGAAGGCGAAGCGGACGGCGGCGGTGAGCCCGACCCCTGCGAGGGGACGGGCGGAGGCGGTGGCTGGGGCGGGGCCTGGCTGAAGATGAGAATGGCGATGAGCAGGGCGACGGCGGCCAACAGCAGCATCAGCAGCCAAGAGGCCAAGATCGACAACCGTCCGGCGCGGTCCCGTCGGCCCGGCCAGGGCAGCGGCCAGACGTGAGTCAGGCCGGGGCCGGGGCGATCGACCCAAGGCAATTGGTAATCCGGTCCGGCCGGTCGGCCCTGAGGGGCTAGCCAGGACAGATCGATCTCGGCCAGCAGCCGTCGGGCCTCGGTCACGGCGGCGCCGCTGCCGTCGAAGCGCAGGGCCGCCCAGGGGGCTTGGTCGATGCCGTCGACGCTGGGCGGGTCGTCCTCCTCGCGGCGGAACTTATCCGACAGCCGGCCGCTGTCCTGGCCCAGGCCGCCGCGCGCCACCACGGTGTCGATGTGCATCTGGTTGACCTGGCCGGCCAAGCGACCGCGGGCGGCGGCGTCGTCGGCCGCCCCTTGGGACAGCAGCAGCACCATGACCGGCGGCTGGCTCTCCTCATGGGCCAGATAGACCACCCCGGATGGGCTCGTGACCAAGCGGGCGTCGAGCCAGAAATCACCCACTTTGGTGGGGTCGGGCGGGCCCAGGGGCGAGAGCTCGAACGCCTCGGGCGCGCCGGCCCCGGACGAAGCGGATGGGACAGGGACGACAGTGGTCGCTGGGGGGAAGGCCGGTCCCTGGGCCTCGACCGGTCCGGCCGGAGCCGGACTCGACTCCATTGGGCCCGGTTGGCCGGGTCGGGGCGGGTCGTATGGGGTCGTCATCAGCTTCCGTGGTCCGGGGCCCAGGTCTTGAGCCCAGTCTCGACAGTCTATGACCAGCTCGGAGCGACCGCTGAGGTCTGACCGATCGGGCCACCCCTAGTCTGCCGCATGTCACGGCCGGCCGCTCGGACCGCTGACCGAAGAGCGGCTCGGGCCGCGTCAGCCGACCGGGTCGGGCCGGGAAGGCGGTATCGTGGATGAGTCTGTTGGCCGGACAAGTCGAGGAGCCCGCGTGACCGTATCATCCCCGCCGCCTGGGGCGCCCGCCTCTGCGGCGCAGCAGTCCGCCCGTCTCATCTCGGAGGCCATCAGCCAGGTTCAACGGGTCATCGTGGGCCAGGAGCACATGGTCGAGCAGCTGATGGTGGCGCTGCTGGCCAAGGGTCACTGTCTGCTGGAAGGCGTGCCGGGCACGGCCAAGACTCTGGCCGTGCGGACCTTCGCCACGGTCGTCGGCGGTGAGTTCGCCCGTATCCAGTTCACGCCCGACCTGGTGCCCTCGGACATCGTCGGCACCCGGATCTACTCGGCCTCGCGTGAGACCTTCGACACCCAGTTGGGTCCGGTCTTCGTCAACTTCCTGCTGGCCGACGAGATCAACCGGGCCCCGGCCAAGGTGCAGTCCGCCATGCTCGAGATCATGGCCGAGAAGCAGGTCTCGATCGGCGGCACGACCTACCCGGCCAAGTCGCCCTTCATCGTGATCGCGACCCAGAACCCGATCGAGTCGGAGGGGGTCTATCCACTGCCCGAGGCCCAACGCGACCGCTTTCTGCTCAAAGTCGACGTGGACTACCCCCAAGGCAACGAAGAATTCGAGATCCTGCGCCGGATGTCGGTCAAAGCCCCCCAAGCCAACCGGGTGCTGGAGCCCGAGGTCGTGCTCAAGTTGCAAGACCAAGCGGCGGACATCTTCGTGCACAATCTTCTGGCCGAGTACGTCGTCCGCTTGGTCCTGGCCACCCGTGACCCGGCCGACTTCGGCATGCCCGATCTGGCCAGTGTGATCTCGATCGGCTGCTCCTCTCGGGCCACCCTCGGCCTGGTCGGCGCGGCTCGGGCGCTGGCTTTGATCCACGGTCGTGACTACGTCCTGCCGACCGACGTCCAAGCCGTGGCCAAGGACGTCATGGGACACCGTCTGGTGCTGACCTTCGACGCCGTGGCCGACAACATCAGCCCGCTCCAGGTGATCGAACGCATCCTGGCCATGGTGCCGCCGCCGACGCCGGTCTGGCAGAACCAGCCCGGTCGGCCCTGAGGACCGCTCGGTCACTATGACGCAGCCCAGTTTCGCTCCTCCGGTCGGATTGGCCTCAGCCGTCGACTCGGTGGTGGCGGAGCCCGTCGGGGCCACCATCCCGCTCAACCAACTCGCTCCCGAGGCGGCTCTGCACCGGCTGGAATTGGCCATCGTGCGCCGGCTGGAAGGCTTCCTGCAGGGCGACCACCTAGGTTTGATGCCTGGACCGGGGGCTGACTTCAACGACGCCCGCCCCTACGTGCCGGGCCAAGACGACGTGCGGCGGATGGATTGGTCGGTGACGGCTCGCACCACCACGCCTCACGTCAGGGACACCGTGGCCGACCGGGAACTGGAGGTCTGGGCCCTGCTCGACGTCACCCCCAGCATGAACTGGGGCACCGGCGGGGTGACCAAGCGGGATCTCGGCATCGCCGCCATCGCCACCATCGGCTTCCTTAGCCAGAAGATGGGCGATCGTTTCGGCGGCTTGGTCATGCGCCCGTCCGGGTTGCGCCGGATCCCGGCTCGGTCCGGCCGGACCGCCTTGTACGCGCTGCTGCGTTCTATGTTGGTCGAGCCGATCGTGCCAGACGACACCAGGGGGGCGATGGGCCTGTCCGAGGGCATCGACCAGGTGTTCCGCTCTCAGCGGCGACGCGGCCTGCGCCTAGTGGTGTCGGATTTCCTGACCCCGGGCGACACCGAGCTGGACCCTGACGTCGAACCGGCCTGGGAGCGGCCCTTGCGGCGGCTGGCGACGCGCAACCAGGTCATCTGCGTCGAGACCTTGGATCGGCACGAGGTCGACTTCCCCGATGTCGGCGACATCTTGATCAGGGATCCCGAGACCGATTTCGAGCGTTACATCAACACCTCCGACGGCGAGGCCAGGGCGCGTATGAACGCCGCCAGCGCGGCTCAACGCGAGCGTATCCGGGTGGCCTTGCGGCGGGCCGGAGTCGGTCACATCCAGTTGCGCACCGACCGTGATTGGGTGCAGGACATCGCCCGCTTCGTGTTGGCCTACCGCCGGGTGGCCGGACAATTGCACGCGCCGCCGCGGGGGGTGTCGCGATGACCACTCCGCTGGCCTTCCCGCTGAACGGCTTCATGGATCCGCAGCGGCTCTGGGTCTTGGCTCTGCTGCCGGTCCTGATCGTGCTCTACGTGATCCTGCTCCGGCGCAAGGCCAAGCAGGGCATGCGCTACACCAACACCTCCATCTTGGCCGTCGTGATGCCGGGCCAGTCGCAGTGGCTGCGTCACATCACGGTGGCGTTGGCCTTGCTCTCCCTCATCACCTTGAGCTTGGCCTGGGCCCGTCCCCTGGGCGTCGAGCAGGTGCCCAGGCAGCGCGCCACCGTCGTCGTGGTGGTCGACATCTCCCTCTCGATGACCGCCACCGACGTCGAGCCGTCCCGGCTGGAGGCGGCCAAGACTGAGGCCATCGAATTCATCTCCGGGCTGCCGGCCGAGTTCAACGTGGCCCTGGTCTCGCTGTCTGGCAACCCCAGCGTGCGAATGCCGCCGGTGACCGACCACGCCGCCGTCATCAATTTGATCGAGCGTCTGCAGCCGCAGGAGTCGAGCTCGGTGGGCGACGCCCTCCAGGCCGCCCTGAGCGCTCTGGAACAGGCTCCGGCCGGTGACGACGGGTCGCTCGCGCCAGGCATGATCGTATTGCTGTCGGACGGCGCCAACACCGGCGGCCAAGCCCCGCGCCAGGTCGCCCAGCAGTGCGCTCAGAGCCAGGTTCCGATCTACACCATCGCCTTCGGCACGGACAATGGCTACGTCGATCTGGACGGTAGTCGCCAACCAGTGCCGCCAGACATCGGTCTGATGCGGGAACTGGCCCAGGCCACCGACGGCCAGTCCTACACGGCTGACAACGCCAGCCAATTGCGCGACGCCTACCGGCGGATCGAATCCGAGGTCGGCTTCGTCGAGACGGAGAAAGAGATCACCGCCACGGCGGCTGGCTTGAGCGGCGTCTTCGCCCTCATCGCGGCCGTCGGCGCGGTCATGTTGGGAGCGCGCTGGCGATGATTGGACTCGAACTCGGTTTCATGCGGCCGGAGCGGCTCTGGGCGCTCTGGGCGCTGCCCCTGTTGATCTTGGTCTACCTCGGTTTGACTTGGCGCAAACGGGCCCGGGTGAACCGGCAGTCTTCGGCTTTGTCGGTCCTTTTCCCCAAACGGCAGGCCTGGAAACGTCACATCGCGGTCTTGGCCGCCATCGCCTCGCTGGCCTCGCTGATCCTGGCCTGGGCCACTCCCAACGGTTTCGTCCAGGTGCCGCGTGAACGCGCCACCGTCTTAGTGGTGATCGACGTGTCGCGTTCGATGGCGGCCACCGACGTCAAGCCCAACCGCATGGAGGCGGCCCAACAAGCGGCCAAGGAGTTCGTCAACACCTTGCCGGCCGGCTTCAACGTGGCCCTGGTCTCCTTCGCCGCCTCCGCCACCTTGCTGGTGCCGCCGACGTCGGACCGGGGGGCGGTCACGGCCGTCATCGACAAACTCAGCCTGGCCCCCTCGACCGCCATCGGCGAGGGCGTCTACACCGCCCTCGACGCCCTGGCGCTGATTCCGCCCGACCCCGACCACCCGGACGAGCCACCACCGGCCGCCATCGTCTTGCTCAGCGACGGCGAGTCCAACACCGGCCGTAAGTCGGCCAAGGCGGCCGAGGACGCCAAGGCTCAAGGCGTGCCCATCTTCACCATCGCCTACGGCACCCAAGAGGGCACCATCGTCCAAGACGGACAGGTCTCGCGCGTGCCGGTGAACAAGGCCGAGCTGCGCAACATCGCCCAGATCAGCGGCGGCAAGCCTTACGAGGCCGAGAGTCTGTCCGAGTTGCGCGAGGTCTACGCCAACATCTCCCGCTCGGTCGGCTACCAGCAGGTCGAGGACGAGATCACCGAACGCTTCGTCGGTTACGCCGTCGTCCTGGGGGTGATCGCCGCCCTGGGGGCCATCTCGTTGGGGGCGCGCTGGCCATGACCGAGCCCGACCGGCTGGACCCGGCCGGGGCGGCGGACGATCTGGCGGCCCGGCTGAGGCGAGTCGAGGAGCGGATCGCGGCGGCCTGCCAAGCGGTGGGGCGGGACCCGTCGACGGTGGCCCTGCTGCCGGTCTCGAAGACCCAACCGGCGGCCGTGGTGCGGCGGGCCCAGGCGGCCGGACTGCGCCGGATGGGGGAGAACCGGGTCCAGGAACTGGCGGCCAAGAGTCAGTCATTGGCCGATCTGAAGGACTTGGAATGGGTCTTGATCGGTCACCTGCAGACCAATAAAGCGGCTCAGGCGGCCCGTTTGGCCCATCAGATCCAGTCGGTCGACTCGCTTAAACTGGCCCAAGCCCTGGACCGCCAAGGCCAGCGTCTGGGCCGTGGCCTGGACATTCTGATCGAGGTCAACACCTCGGGCGAAGCGGCCAAGTTCGGCCTCGAACCGGCCCAGACCCCTCAGCTGGCGGCCCAGCTGAGGCATCTGACCAGCCTGCGACCGCTCGGCTTGATGACGGTGGCCCTCCATTCGGAGGACCGGCGACAGGTGGCGGCCTGTTTCGCCAGTCTGGCCGACTTGCGGGAACGCTTGCGGCAGGACTGGGGTGGCGGCTGGGACGAGCTGTCGATGGGTATGAGCGGCGACTTCGACTTGGCCATCGCCCACGGCTCGACCTGTCTACGCCTCGGCGCCGCCATCTTCGGGCCCCGTCCGGCCCCGCCGCGGACTTCCGACGGGGGACACTAGCTGATCGGTCGGGCCGGCCGGTAGCCGAAGACCCGCCCCAGGAAATCCTCCATCCGCCGATACTGGTCGCGGATGGTGTCGGCCCGGCGGAAGCCGTGGCCCTCGCCGGGGTAGATCACTAGGTCGGCCGTCAGACCCTTGGCCCGGACCGCCTCGGCCATGGCGGTGGCCTGATCGGGCGGCACCACCAGGTCGTCCGCCCCTTGCAGGATCAGCATGGGGCAGCTCAAACGGTCCAGCCGATGGATGGGGGAGCGCTCCTGGTAGATCTGGCGCCCGGCTGGATAGGGGGCCACCAGCCAGTCCAGGTAGTGGGACTCGAACTTGTGCGTGTCCCGGGCCATCGCCTCCAGGTCGCCGATGCCGTAGAGACTGATACCGGCCGCGAAGACGTCGCTTTGGCAGAGCGCGGCCAAGGTGGTGAAACCTCCGGCCGAGCCGCCGCTGATGGCCAACCGAGCCGGGTCGCCCAGTCCGGCCCGGGCCAACTCGACCGGACCTTGGACACAGTCGGCCACGTCGGTCAGTCCCCAACGTCCGCGCAACCGTTCGCGGTAGGCCCGGCCATACCCGGTCGAGCCGCCGTAGTTGACGTCGAGCAAGCCCAGCCCGCGCGAGGTCCAGAACAGCCGCTTGAGCGAGAAATCCGGCGCCGAGTAGGCGGTCGGCCCGCCGTGGCTGGTGACGATGACGGGGGGCCGGTGGCCGGCCGGGGCGACCTGGTCCGGGTTGGTGGGCGGGTAGTACCAGGCGTGGACCTCTCCGTCAGGGCCGTTCCAGCTGAAATCTTGCGGGTGGGCGACCCAGGCCGGGTCGAGCTCGACCCGGCCGCTGCGGGCCACCGGCTGGATGCGGCCGCTGCGCCAGTCCAGTTGGAACAAGCCGCTGGGCCGGTCGCTGAAGCCCAGCCCGACCAGGCCGACGGGTTGGTCCGGGCCCAGCTCCGCCCAGGCGAGGTCGAGGTCGAGGTCGAACCGCTCCAAGCGGCCGTCCGGTCCTAACCGGCCGACTTGAGCTCGGCCTTGGTCCAGCCAGGAGCAGCCGATCGAGCCGTCCTCCAACAAGGCGTAGGGCGGTGGCGTCAAGACCCAGGCCGGGCCGCAGAAATCGTACGGGTGCTGATGCAAGACTTGGTTGACACCGTTTCGCCAGCGCTTGAAATTCCAGTGGCCGGAAGCGTCGCTCAAGTAGACGATCGAGCCGTCCCGGTCCCAACAGGGATGGACCACGGAGCCGTCCTGGTCACCGGCCACCGCCCAGCTCGGCCCGCCGTCCAGATCGCTCGCCCTCAGCCGGGTACGGGTCCACGGCATCTCGGGGTGGTCCCACTCCATCCAGACCACCCGTCCGTCGGCCGAGACCTGAGGGGCGTAGTAGAAGTCCGCCCCTTGGGCCAGGACCCGCCCGCCGGCGGCGTTGGTCCCGTCCAAGTCGAGCACCACCAAGGCGTCGTCGGGCTGAGTGGTCGAGCCAGCGAAGTCTTGGCGCAGGCAGACCACCAGGCGGCGCTCCGGCACGATGGCGAAGCCGGCGTAACGGTACGCTCCGGCCGGGCTGATGGGGCGGGGCGGCCGACCGGCTTCGAGCAGGTGGACCCGGCCCGAGGCCAGGTCGGTGAAGACGATCAGACCACCGGCCAGCCCGACGGCGCCGCCGCCGTACTCATGCACGCTGGAGCGCAGGTTGTGTTGTGGCGTGAGGTCACGGGCCGGACCGCCGTCCGACTGTCGCCAGAGACTGACCCGGCCGCCTTGGCTGGGGTCGGCCACCAACCAGTGGAGGTCCTGCCCCAGACGGCTCAGGGCGGTCAAGCCGACGGCGCCGCCGGCCACCAGATCGGCCTCGATGGGGGAGGCCCAGGTCCCGTGGGGCGCGACGGTCGTCATGACAGGAGCCTATGTCATAGCTGAGGCCGTCCGGTTGGAAATGGGCCGGCCCGACCCGGCCTGGCGGGTTGGATTGCGCCGTCCGATGGGGCAGACTGAGGACAGTTCCGGCTCGCTGGGCTGTTGGGGAAGACACCCCGAGCGAGGAGGAACAGTAATGAGCGCCAAAACCGGCGGTGTGGTTTTCATCCATGCCGCGCCTGCCGCCCTCAGACCGCATGTCGAGTGGGCTATCGGGTCATGCTTGGGCACCCCCGTCCGGTTGAGTTGGTCCGAGCAACCAGCCCAACCCGGTCGGTGGCGGGCCGAGCTGACCTGGCGTGGCCCGGCTGGGCTATCCGCCCGGCTGGCCTCCCTGCTCAATCGCTTCCCGGACCTGCTCTTCGAAGTGACCGAGGACCCGACCGTCCGGTCCGAGGGACAGCGCTACAGTCGCACCCCCGATCTCGGTCTGTTCAGCTCCAGCACTGGGCCCAACGGCGACCTGGTGGTGGGGGAGGAGCGCCTGCGGCAGGCCGTGCAGGACAGCCAGGGCCGCCCCGAGGCCTTGATCCAAGCCATCGCCGATCTGCTCGGCCAAGCCTGGGACGACGAGTTGGAGCCTTATCGCCAAGGCTCCGTCGCCGTCGCCACGCCTTGGTTGCGGCGAGTCGGCTGAACGACCGCTCGAGCGGTCGGCCCTGGGCCGGACCGGTGGTCCGACCCGACTGGTCCGACCTCGGTCCGGTCGGCCAGCCGGTTAGGCTGGGCCCATGCGTTCATGGCCGGCCCCGTCTCTGCCCACCCCCGAGGCCGCTCCGGCCGGGCGGCTGATCCTGCGCGACAGCGCCTCCGGGCAGTTGGGCCCGGTCGGCGACGGCTCGTTGGCTCGGCTCTACGTCTGCGGCATCACCCCCTACGACGCCACTCATCTGGGGCACGCCTTCACCTATCTGACCTTCGACTTGGTCAACCGGGCTTGGCGTCAACTCGGTCACGAGGTCGTCTACACCCAGAACATCACCGACGTGGACGACCCCTTGCTGGAGCGGGCCCAAGCCAGCGGGGTGGATTGGCGGGAACTGGCCCAGGACCAGATCGAACTGTTCCGTCAGGACATGACGGCTTTGCGCGTGGTACCGCCCCAGCACTACCTGGGCGTGGTCGAGTCGCTCGACCTGGTGACCGACTTGATCGCCCGCTTGGACCGGCTGGGCGCGGTCTATCAAGTGGACGACCCGGAGTTTCCCGACTGGTACTTCGCCTGCCGCCAAGCCCCCGGTTTCGGTCAGTTGTCGCACTGGGACGACCAGCGGATGGAAGCCGTCTTCGCCGAGCGCGGCGGCGACCCCGGCCGGCCGGGCAAGCGGGATCGGCTGGACTGTCTGATCTGGCGCCTGGCTCGGGCCGGCGAGCCGAGTTGGGACTCGCCTCTGGGGGCCGGGCGGCCGGGTTGGCACGTCGAATGCACTGCCATCGCCTTGAACCGCTTGGGGTCCGCCTTCGATCTCCAAGGCGGCGGTTCGGACCTCGTCTTCCCCCACCACGAGATGTGCGCCGCTGAGGCTCAGTGGGCCACCGGCCAGCCCTTCGCGCGGTCCTACCTGCACGTCGGCATGGTCGGTCTGGACGGGCAGAAGATGAGCAAGTCGCGTGGCAATCTGGTCTTGGTCTCGCAATTGCGCCAAGCCGGGGCCGATCCGATGGCGATCCGGTTGGCCTTGCTGAACCATCACTACGCCGCCGCCTGGAGTTGGTCGCAGTCCGACTTGGCCGAGGCCGAAGATCGTCTGAGGCGCTGGCGGGGAGCCATCCGGGCCGTCCGCTCAGCCCCGGCCGACGAGACCGTGCGAGCCGTCCGTCAGGCCATTTTGGACGATCTCAAAGCCGATCGGGCCTTGGCCGCCGTCGACGCCTGGGTCGAAGCCGGGCGGTCCGCCAGCGCGGACGTCAGTGGCGCCAGAGCCGCCGTCGCCCGCGTCGTCGACGCTTGGCTCGGCGTCGCTCTCTAGTGTCGTGTTAGGGAAATGTCTGACGCTGCGCTGGGTCAGCCGGGGTCCCTGGCGGCGTTGTCGGGCCCGTCTGAACACGTCCAGTGTTCAGACGACCCTCCGCCTGGCCAGACACCCCACCTGACCCATGCTCGCCTATCAACCACCTCCCTAACACGACACTAGTGTCCCCCGCTGGGACCGTCTCCTTCGCTCTGGCCGCTCGCGCCGCCTAGTGTCCCTCGCCGGAATCGGCCCCGTTCACTGCGCCTGTCTGTTTGGTTGGGCCGTCCCCGCCGGACTACAGTCGGCCCATGACCGATTCCGAGTCGAACCCGGTCGAGTGTCCCGCCACCGCTCAGGACGGGACCCTCGAGCGGACGGACTCCACGGAGACGACGTCTGAGCCCAAGGCTCAGACGGCTCCCGCAGGAGCTACGGCCGACGAACCGGCGGCGCCCGGTCCGGCCGCTTCGATGGTGACTGGTTACGCTCGCCGCCCGCGGGTCGGACGGGCTTGGCCGAAGGTGCTCGGCATCGCCATCGGGGTGCCTCTGCTGGCTATCGTCGTCTTCATCGGCCTGGTCGCCAGCGGGGTGGTGCAGGATCGCTCCAAGCGGGAGTACTGCCGGAGCTGGAATCAGCTGGCCAGCGCTCTGGGCGAGGAACAGGCTGGTCTAGCGGCGGCGGTGGCGGACGGCGACCGAGTCGCTTTGGAGCGGATCACGGACCAGCTGATCGAGGACTTGGAAGCTCTCTCCGCCCCGGCCCGGGCCACCGGTTTGGACGCTCCGGTCGAGGCCATGCTGGACCATTTGCGGTCTCAGCGGGAGGCTCTGGCGGAATCGGACGAGGCCCGGCTGTCCGAGCTGGTGAACCAAGTCGACCAGTTCGTCAGCCAGTCCCAAGAACTCTTGGCCGCCTCGGTCCGGGCCTGCGGCTGAAGAAGCCCGTCAGAGACTGAGTCCGCCGCGGAGCACTACGATGGCCACCATGTCAAAAGTGCTCTTCGACCTGCCCCGTGGTGAAAAAGTCGGTTTGGCCTTCTCCGGTGGGCTCGACACCTCGGTGGCCGTGGCATGGATGCGTGAGAACGGCGCCGTGCCCTGCGCCTACACCGCTGACATCGGCCAATACGACGAGCCCGAGATCGACTCGGTGCCGGCTCGGGCCGGGCTCTACGGGGCCGAGTTGGCCCGCTTGGTCGACTGCGTCGAACCACTGGCCCAGGAGGGTCTGATCGCCCTCCAGTGCGGCGCCTTCCACATCCGCAGCGCCGGCCGGCCCTATTTCAACACCACGCCGTTGGGGCGGGCCGTCACCGGCACCATGTTGGTGCGGGCGATGGCGGAAGACGACTGCCACATCTGGGGCGACGGCTCGACCTATAAGGGCAACGACATCGAGCGTTTCTACCGCTACGGCCTGCTGGCCAATCCGGAGCTGAGGATTTACAAGCCCTGGTTGGACCAGCGTTTCGTGGCCGAACTGGGCGGACGGGCCGAGATGTCGGCCTGGCTCAGCCAGCGCGACCTGCCTTACCGCGACTCCCAGGAGAAGGCCTACTCGACCGACGCCAACATCTGGGGAGCCACCCATGAGGCCAAGGATCTGGAGCGGCTGGACGTCGGCATCGAGTTGGTCGATCCGATCATGGGTCTGCGCTTCTGGGACCCGGCCGTCGCCATCGCCACCGAAGAGGTCACCATCGAGTTCGACACCGGCTGGCCGGTGGCGATCGACGGGCGCCGTTTCGAGAGCCGGGCCGAGCTGGTGCGTCAAGCCAACGCCATCGGCGGACGTCACGGCCTGGGCATGAGCGATCAGATCGAGAACCGCATCATCGAGGCCAAGTCGCGCGGCGTCTACGAGGCGCCCGGCATGGCGCTGCTCCATATCGCTTACGAGCGTTTGGTCAACGCCATCCACAACGAGGACACCGTGGCCAACTATCACAACGAGGGCCGTCGGCTGGGCCGGCTGTTGTACGAGGGTCGCTGGTTCGACCCCCAGGCCCTGATGGTGCGGGAATCCTTGCAACGCTGGGTGGCCTCGGCCGTGACCGGGCAGGTCACGCTCAAGCTGCGCCGGGGCGAGGACTACTCGATCATGGACACCGCCGGCCCGGCCCTGTCCTACCATCCCGAGAAATTGTCCATGGAGAAGGTGGCCGACGCCGCTTTCGGGCCGACCGATCGGATCGGCCAGCTGACCATGCGCAATCTCGACATCGCTGACTCCCGGTTGCGCTTGGAGCAGTACGCCGATCTCGGTTTGGTCGGCGGTCCGGTCGGCCAGCTGGTCGGCATGGCCGACCGGCCGGAGGCCCTGCCGGCCGCCGCTCCCAGCCAGCCGACGGCGGGGGAGCCGGGAGCGACGGCATGAGCAAGTCGTTCGAGGGCCTCTTCGCCGAATTGAGCGAGTTGGCCCGCACCCGCCCGGCCGGCTCGGGCACGGTCGCTCGCTTGGAGGCCGGTCTGCATGAGATCGGCAAGAAGGTGGTGGAGGAGGCGGCCGAGAGCTGGATGGCGGCGGAGTTCCAGTCCCGCCAGGAGGCGGCCGAAGAGATTTCACAACTGCTGTATCACACCCAGGTCTTGATGCTGGCCCTGGACTTGAGTTTGGAGGACGTCTACCGCCACCTCTGAGCCTGGACCAGCGGGGCGCCGTCGCCCGCTAGGCTGCCCTCGTGACCGACACCGCCATGCTCAAGATCGCCGTGCCCAACAAGGGCTCCCTGTCGGAGGCGGCCAGCCAGATGCTGACCGCGGCCGGCTACCGTCAACGCTGGGACTCGAAAGATCTGGTCTTGGTGGACGATCTCAACGCCGTCGAGTTCTATTACCTGCGACCGCGCGACATCGCCGTCTACGTCGGTGAGGGCACCCTCGATCTCGGCGTCACCGGCCGGGACATGCTGCTCGACTCCGAGGCCGAGGCGGTCGAGGTCCTGCCCCTGGGCTTCGGGCGTACCAAGTTTCGTTTCGCCGCTCCGGCGGGTCGGGAGTGGGACCTGGCCGATCTCAACGGCAAGCGGGTGGCCACCAGCTACCCCGGTCTGCTGCGGGCCTTCTTGAGCCGGCGGGGTTTGACCGCCCGCCTGATCCATCTGGACGGCGCGGTCGAGTCGGCCGTCCGCCTGGGCGTGGCCGACGCCATCGCCGACGTGGTCGAGACCGGTTCGACTCTGCGCAAAGCCGGCCTGGCCATCTTCGGCGAGGTCATCTTGGAGTCCGAGGCCATTCTGATCCGGCAGGTCTCCAACCAGCCATCCGGCCTGGAACAGTTGGTGCGGCGGTTGTCCGGTGTGATCGTGGCGCGCGATTACGTCTTGGTCGACTACGACATCGAGGAGGCCGACCTGCCGGCCGCCGCCGCCTTGGCCCCGGGCTTGGAGGGACCGACCGTCTCGCCACTGGCCAAGGCCGGCTGGTGCGCCGTGCGCGCCCTGGTGCCGCGCCGGGGCCACCAGGGGCTGATGGACCGGCTCTGGGCCGTCGGCGCCCGCGCCATTCTGGTGACCGACGTGTCAGCCTGCCGGCTGTGAGACGGCGGCCCCGCAGCCGCCAGCGTTTGACGCTCGCCTCAATCGTGGTTAAAGTACCCAGCTGGTGAACTCGTTTCGAGTCAACCGTTGAAGTGGAGCCTGCTCCCACCTCGGTCAGTCCTCTGGCCAGGTCATGATCGCCGCCCGGCGAGAGCTTGGGCTGGCTTGATCTGGGTGCAGGAACTGTTCGCGACGGGGGACTAGGCCCTGGTTCGCAGCCCGTTTGGCCCCCGTTTAGGAGGAAGCATCAGCACCGAACCGCGCATCAACGACCGCATCCGTACCGCTGAGGTGCGGCTGGTCGCCCCGGACGGCGACCAGGTCGGCATCGTACGCCTTGAAGAGGCCCTACGGATGGCCCAGGAACTCGGATTGGACTTGGTCGAGATCGCCCCCATGGCGCGTCCCCCGGTGGCCAAGCTGATGGATTACGGCAAGTGGAAGTATGAGAACGCCCAGAAGGCGCGCGAGAGTCGGCGCAACCAGACCAGCACCGTCATCAAGGAGATGAAGCTGCGGCCCAAGATCGACTCCCACGACTACGAGACTAAGAAGGGCCATGTCACCCGCTTCTTGCGGGCCGGCGACAAAGTCAAGATCACGATCATGTTCCGGGGCCGTGAGCAGAGCCGTCCGGAACTGGGCTTGAACCTATTGCATCGTCTGGCCGAGGACGTGGCGGTCGACGGCGTCATCGAGGCCGCTCCGCGCCAGGACGGCCGCAACATGATCATGGTCCTAGCGCCGACCAGGAAGAAATCGGAGGCTCGGGTCGAGGCCCAAGCCGAGAAGGACCGCCGGGCCGCCGCCCGCGCCGCCGACCAAGAGGCCGAACAGCGGCACCTGGCTGAGTCCCGCGCCGCCGCCCAGGCCGAAGGGCCGAAGAAGCGACGCGGTCCAGCCGACAACCTCGATCCCGACGTCGACCTGGCCTGAGCGCCTAGGTCCTGACCGCACACTAGAAGAAGAATGGAGCAGCCATGCCGAAGATGAAGACCCATTCGGGCGCCAAGAAGCGATTCAAGGTCACGGGCACCGGCAAATTGGTGCATCGACAGGCAGGTAAGCGCCACCTCAACGAGCACAAGTCTTCCCGTCGCACGCGTCGACTGATGCCAGACGCCGAACTCAGTTCGGCTGACAACCGCACCGCCCGCCGACTGCTCGGCCTGTGATCTGACCTGACTGAAGGAGAAGTCTGATGCCTCGTGTCAAGCGTTCTGTCAACGCCCACAAGAAGCGCCGTGAAGTCCTTGAGCTGGCCTCTGGTTATCGGGGGCAGCGCTCTCGGCTCTATCGCAAAGCCAAGGAGCAGCTCCTGCACTCCATGGTCTACGCCTACCGCGACCGGCGCGACCGCAAGGGTGACTTCAGGTCGCTCTGGATTCAGCGCATCAACGCCGCCGCCCGGGCCGAGGGCATGACCTACAACCGCTTCATCAGCGGTCTCAAGCGAGCCGGCGTCGAAGTCGACCGCAAGATCCTGGCCGATCTGGCGGTGCACGACCCGGCCACTTTCACCACCTTGGTCAAGTTGGCCCGCGAAGCCGCCGCAGTGGCCTGACGTGACCGCCCCGGCTGGCCCGCCAGCCTCGGCGCCGGAGCCGATCGGACCCGCCTCGGGCGGTTTGCTCCGGTCGGCTCGTCGCTTGCGGCTACGTAAACAGCGTCTCAGCCAAGGCCGTTTCCTGGCCGAGGGCCCCGGCCCCATCGCCGAGGGTTTGGCGGCCGGCCAGGTCGAAGCCGTCTTGGCCACGCCCGAGGCCGCCCGTCAGCATCCTGACTTGGTGGCCTCAGGCTGGTGGCAGATCGGTTCGACCGAGTTGGCCGGCTTGGCCGACACCGTGCACTCGGCTGGCCTGGTGGCGGTCTGCTGGCATCGGCCGGGCGACTTGGGCCAGGTCTTGGCCGCCGGCCCCAAGCTAGTCGTGGTCTGCGCCGAGGCCCGCGACCCCGGCAATGTCGGCACCATCATTCGCTGCGCCGACGCCTTCGGAGCCGACGCCGTGATCCTGACCGAGGGATCGGTCGATCCCACCAACGCCAAGACGGTGCGGGCCTCGGCCGGCTCGGTCTTCCACCTGCCGGTGGTGGCTCAGGTCGGCCTGGATCAGGCCTTGGCCGGGTTGCGCCAGGCCGGTCTCAAGCTGTTGGCGGCCGACGCCGCCGCCGACCTGGACCTGGACCAGTTGGCGGCCGAGGGAGGCTTGTCCGGCCCGGTGGCCTGGCTCTTGGGCAACGAGGCTAGAGGGTTGTCCGAGGCGGCCCGGCGGGCCAGCGACCAATTGGTGCGGGCGCCGATGTGGGGGCGGGCGGAGAGTTTGAACCTGGCCGCCGCCGCCGCCGTCTGCCTGTACGCCACGGCCTCGGCTCAGCGCGCCGCCTCGTCCCGCGGCTAAACTGACCCCCGGCACGCGAGAGGAGACGCATTGTCCGCCCCGGATTCCCAGCCGCCCCGAGGGGCGCTGGACGACGCTGACATCGACCGCTGGGCGACTCAGGCCACCGCCGCCATCGCGGCGGCCCAGTCGACGGCCGAGTTGAAGGCCGTCCGTCTGAGCCATGACGGTCCCAAGTCCCCCCTGGCCTTGGCCAACCGAGCTTTGGGCGGCCTGGCCCCCGAACTGCGCCGGGCGGCCGGCGCCCGCGTCGGAGCCGCTCGCAGTAGAGTCAATATAGCCTTGACTAAACGGCAGGACGAGCTACAGGCGGTCGAACTGGCTCAGCGGCTGTCGGCGGAGCGGGTCGACGTCACCTTGCCAGCCGAACTGGCTCCACTGGGCCAGCCCCACCCCATCAGCGCCTTGATGGAACGACTGGGCGACGTCTTCGTGGCCATGGGCTGGGAGATCGCCGAAGGGCCGGAGCTGGAAGCGGCTTGGATGAACTTCGACGCCCTCAACATGGGTCCGCACCATCCGGCTCGCGCCACCAGCGACACCCTCTTCGTGGACCCGGTCGAACATAACTTGGTCATGCGCACCCACACCTCGCCGGTCCAGATCCGCTCCCTGCTGTCAAGACCGTTGCCGATCTACATCGTCTGTCCCGGCCAGGTCTACCGGGCCGACGAGTTCGACGCCACCCATGTGCCGGTCTTCCATCAGATCGAAGGCTTGGTGGTGGACCGGGGCATCACCATGGGCCATCTCAAAGGCGCCCTCGACCATCTGGCCCAGGCCATGTTCGGCGCCGTCAGCACCCGCATCCGTCCCAGCTACTTCCCCTTCACCGAGCCCAGCGCCGAGATCGACCTGGAATGCTTCGTCTGCCACGGGGCCTCGGTCTTAGACCCGGACGCGCCCTGCCGGACCTGCGCCTCGGAGGGCTGGATCGAATGGGGCGGTTGCGGCGTGGTCAACCCCCGCGTCCTGGCCGCTTGCGGCGTCGACGCCGAGGTTTACTCCGGCTTCGCCTTCGGCATGGGCGTGGAGCGGACCCTGATGTTCCGTAACGCCGCCACCGACATGCGTGACATGGTCGAAGGCGACATCCGCTTCAGCCGGGCCTTGAAGGGGGAAGCGCGATGAGGGCTCCGATCGGTTGGCTGCGGGAGTGGGTCGATCTCGACCCGTCGGTCGACTCGCGGCAGATCTACCAGGCCTTGGTCAGGGCCGGCCTCGAAGTCGAGACGGTCGAGCGGGTCGGCCCCGAAGTGACCGGTCCAGTGGTGGTGGGCCGGGTCTTGTCGGTGCTGGAGGAGCCGCAGAAGAACGGTAAGACCATCCGCTGGTGCCGGGTCGACTGCGGTCCAGACGCCAACGCCCAAGCCAGTCAGCCGGCCCCGGCCGGTCAGCCCGGATCCCGTGGCATCGTCTGTGGCGCGCCCAACGTGGCCGAGGGCCAGTTGGTGGTGGTGGCGTTGCCCGGGGCGACGCTGCCGGGCGGTTTCGCCATCGCCGCCCGCAAGACCTACGGCCACATCTCGGATGGCATGATCTGCGCCGAGGACGAGTTGGGACTGGGCCCAGACCACGCCGGCATCATGGTGCTGCCGGAGTCGGACGACCAGGGCCAGCCGCTGCGCCCCGGTCAGCCGGCTCTGCCTGTGATCGCCAGCGTGGACGAGGTCTTGGACATCGCCGTCACCCCCGATCTGGGCTATTGCCTGTCGATCCGAGGCATCGCCCGTGAGCTGGCCCAAGCCTTCGAGGCGCCCTGGCGCGACCCGGCCGCTCGGCCCACTCCGGAACCGAGGCAGGCTGGCTGCCCGGTCCAGTTGGACACCGCTGGTTGCCCCATCTTCGTGGCCGTCACGGTCGAGGGCGTCGATCCCCACCGTCCCAGCCCGCGCTGGCTGGCCAACCGCTTGCGCATGTCCGGCCTGCGTTCGCTGGGCCTGGCCGTCGATGTCACCAACTACGTCATGCTGGAGATCGGCCAGCCCATCCACGGCTACGACGGCGACCTATTGGACGGTGGCATCCGGGTGCGCCAGGCCGTCGCCGGCGAGGTCCTGGTCACTTTGGACGGCGTCAGCCGCCAGCTGGACCCAGAGGACATCGTCATCACCGATGGTTCCGGCGTCATCGGCTTGGCCGGAGTGATGGGCGGCCAGTCGACCGAGTTGGGCCCTGACACCAGCCGGATCGTGATCGAGGCGGCCAATTTCGACGTCCTCGCCATCGCCCGGACCTCGAAACGGCACAAATTGTCCTCGGAGGCCGCCCGGCGTTTCGAGCGCGGCGTCGATCCGGCCGCCGCCTACAGCGCCGCCCACCGGGTGGCCGATCTGCTGGTCGAACTGGGCGGCGCCCGGGTGTCGCCCGATGAGACCGTGGCCGGTCGACCGCCGGACCGGCCGGAGCGGACCATGCCGGGGGATCTGCCGACTCGCGTCCTGGGCCACCCGGTGCCCGCCAGTCAGGTGGAGACCATCCTGCGGGCCTCCGGTGTGACGGTGCGACCGCGCGGCGACGACCTCGTCTTGACCCCGCCGACCTGGCGGCCCGATCTGGTCGACCGCTATGACTACGTCGAGGAGGTGGGTCGCAAGATCGGCTTCGACGTCATCCCTCCGGTCGTGCCGGTGGCGCCGCCGGGGCGCGGCCGCACACCGGCCCAACGTCTGCGTCAGGTGCTGGGCCAGGTCCTGCCGGCGGCTGGTTTCAGCGAGGTCATCTCCTTCCCCTTCTGCGCTCCGGCCGATCTGGACCGACTCGGTTTGGCGGCGGACGACCCTCGTCGGGCCGCCGTCCGCTTGGCCAACCCCTTGGCCGACACCAGCCCGGATCTGCGGACCAGCTTGCTGCCGGGGCTGTTCGCGGCCGTGGCCCGTAACACCTCGCGCGGGCTGGACGACCTGGCCTTGTACGAGCAGGGCCTAGTCTTCTTCGGGCCGGCTGGGTCCGCCCCCAGCCCATCCGTGGCGACCCGTCCCAGCGACCAGGAGTTGGCCGCCATCGACCGGGCCTTGCCCCGTCAACCCCGTCATCTGGCTTGCGTCGTGACCGGGCAGTGGCGGCCGGCCGGTTGGTCGGGTCCGGCCTGTCCAGCCAGCTGGGTCCACGCGGTCGCCTTCGCCGAGGCCGCCGCCCGCGCCGTCGGTTCGGAGCTGTCCCGGCGGGCCGTCGACCGGGCCCCCTGGCATCCCGGCCGTGGCGCCGAATTGCGCCTCGGCGACCGGGTGATCGGTCTGGCCGGCGAGATCCATCCCAGCGTGGCCGAGGCCTTCGGCCTGCCCCAACCGACAGCCGCCGCCGAACTCGACCTGGACGCCCTGATCGAGTCGGCTCCCGGTCCGGGCCAACTGCCGATCCTGGCCACTTTCCCGGTGGCCAAGGAGGACGTGGCTTTGATCGTGGCGGCGGACACGCCTCAGGCCGAGGTGGCGCAGACCCTGCGTCAGGGGGCCGGTCAGCTATTGGAGTCGTTGGCCTTGTTCGACGTCTACTCCGGCGAGCAGATCGGGCCGGGCTTGAAGTCGCTGGCCTTCGCCTTGCGTTTCCGGGCCCCGGACCGCACCCTGACCGAGGCCGAGGCGGCCCAAGCCCGGGACCGGGCCGTGGCCCTGGCGGTCGAGCGCCATGGGGCCGTGCCCCGGATCGGCTGAGGGACCTGGCCGACCGCTGGTTCGTAGTTTGACCGGCGTCGGCCGGTCAAGGCCGGCGCGAGAGAATAGGAGATGTCGCGGCGGAGCCGGTCGCCGTGATTGATAAGGAGAGTTTTCCTATGTCCATGATCGATGAGGCCGTCCAGCAGGCCGATCAAACCGCCGCCGTCTTGGCCCAGCCAGGAGCTTTGTCGAAGCTCGGTGACCTGTTCGCGAGCTGTTTCCCGGCCGCTTCGGCCCGGCTGGTGGCCGATCAGCGCACCTGGCAGGTGGCCGGAGCGGCCGCTCAGGACAGTTTGACGGCGGCCGGCGTGCCCCAGGCCGAGCCCTTCGTCCTGCCCGGCGAGCCGGAGCTGTACGCCCGCTACGAGAACGTCGAGCTGGTTCGCCAAGCCTTGGCCGGTGGCGACGCCGTGGCTGTGGCCATCGGCTCCGGCACCCTCAACGACTTGGTCAAGCGAGCCTCGGACGAGTTGGGCCGCCGTTACGCCGTGGTCGCCACGGCCGCCTCGATGGACGGCTACACCGCCTTCGGGGCTTCGATCAGCCGGGACGGCTACAAACAGACCTTGGACTGCCCCGCCCCTCTCCTGGCGGTGGCCGATTACGACATCATGGCCCAGGCCCCGTCCGTCATGAACGCGTCGGGTTACGGCGACCTCTTGGGCAAGGTGGTGGCCGGAGCGGACTGGATCCTGGCCGACGCCCTCGGCGTCGAACCGATCGACGCCACTGTCTGGAGCTTGGTCCAGGCCTCCCTGCGTTCGGCTTTGAGCGACCCGGCCGGGGTCAAGGCCGGTCAGGCGGCGGCGGTGGCCGAATTGTCCGAGGGCCTGGTCATGTCCGGTCTGGCCATGCAGGCGTACCACGGCTCTAGGCCGGCCTCCGGTTCGGAACACCTCTTCGCGCATCTGTGGGAGATGGAGGGTCTGGGCGTCGATCTCAAGCCGCGCCGGCTGTCCCACGGTTTCAAAGTCGGGCTGGGCTCGATCGCCATGGCCGCCCTCTACGAGCTGGTGCTGGAACTGGACTGGTCCCAGATCGATCCAGCCGCCGCCGCCCGGCGGTGGCCGAGCTGGTCGCAGCGGGCCGCTTTGATCGAAACCAAGTTCGCCTCCTCCGATCTGACCGTGGCCGCCTTGGCCCAGTCTCAGGCCAAGTACGTCGACGCCGGCGCCGTCGAGGCCCGTTTGGCCGACTTGATCGCCCAGTGGCCCGCTCTCCGCCAGCGGTTGGCCGACCAATTGCTGCCCGCCGCCGAACTTCAGACCAGACTCCGGACCGTCGGCGCGCCGGCCTCTCCGGGCGACATCGGCTTGACCTGGGCCGCCCTCCGCGACACCTATAGCCGGGCCCAGCTGATCCGTTCCCGCTACACCGTGCTCGATCTCTTGGCCGAGGCCGCCGAGTTGGAGCCATTGGCCGACCGGCTGTTCGAGGCCGACGGTTTCTGGGGTCGCCAGCGCGGCTGAGCCGAACCAGACGGCGTCGGAGCGCCGCCGCCGTCGGATCGAGTCGCGAACCGGCCGGTGAGTTTGCATACTCAATCACGTAAGCGCATAATCATGCACATGAGATTACGTGTCGCCGTGGCCGGTTGCACTGGCTACGCCGGCGGCGAGGCGGTCCGTCTGTTGGCCGGGCATCCGGCCGTCGAGATCGGCGCCTTGACCGCCCATGGCAACGCCGGCGGCCGGTGGGGCGATCTGCAACCGCATTGCCCGCCGCTGGCCGACCGCGTGGTCCAAGAGACCACGCCGGAGAACCTGGCCGGCCACGACGTGGTCGTCTTGGCCCTGCCCCACGGCGCCTCGGCCGCTTTGGCCCAGCGTTTGGATCCGGCGGCCTTGGTGCTGGACCTGGGGGCCGATTTCCGGCTCAGCCAGCCCGACGACTGGGCGGAGTTCTACGACGGCCCCCACGCCGGCGTCTGGCCTTACGGGCTGCCCGAACTGCCCGGCCAACGCGCCGTCTTGGCTAAGTCCCGTCGGATCGCGCAGCCCGGCTGCTACCCGACCGCCACCTTGCTGGCGTTGGCCCCGGCCCTGGCCCAGGGACTGAGCGACGGCCGTGACGTCGTGGTGGTGGCGGCCTCCGGAGTGTCCGGGGCGGGCAAGGCGCCCAAGCCTGATTTGCTCGGGGCGGAGGTGATGGGATCGGTCTCGGCCTACGGGGTGGGCGGCAGCCACCGCCATATCCCGGAGATCTTGCAGGGCCTGCGCCAGCTCGGCGCCGCTCGGCCCAGTCTCAGCTTCACCCCGCTGCTGGCCCCGATGCCCCGAGGCATTCTGGCCACCTGCGCCATCCCGGTGGCTGACCTGACCACTCCAGCGGCCCAAGAGCTGTACCGCCGCTTCTACGCCGACGAGCCCTTCGTCCAAGTCTTGCCGCCGGGACTCTGGCCTAGGACCGCTTCCGTCCTGGGTTCGAACAATGTCCAATTGCAGGTCGCGGTCGACCGCCGGGCGGGCCGGTTGGTGGCGGTGGCGGCGATCGACAATCTGACCAAGGGCACGGCCGGCGGGGCCGTCCAATGCATGAACATCGCCCTCGGCCTGGACGAGACCCAGGGCCTGAGCTCGATCGGAGTGGCGCCATGACGCTCGACTTGACCGCTGGCGTGACCGCTGCCCGGGGCTTCTCGGCCGCCGGGGTGGCGGCCGGCCTGAAACGGACCGGGGCGAAGGACCTTGCCCTGGTGGTGAACGGCGGTCCGCGCCATCAGGCGGCTGGCCTGTTCACCTCCAACCGAGTCTTCGCCGCGCCTGTGGCTTGGTCCCGGCAGGCCGTCAAAGATGGCCGGCTGGTGGCCGTGGCGCTCAACTCCGGCGGGGCCAACGCCTGCACCGGTCCGGCTGGCTGGGAGGACGCCGCTCAGACCGCCCGCCTGGTGGCCCAGGGGTTGGCCTGTCCCGAAGCGGACGTGGCGGTCTGCTCGACCGGTCTGATCGGCCAGCGTTTGGACATGGCCGCCGTCGCACTAGGCGTCGGTCTGGCTTTGAAGGCTTTGGCCCCCAGCGGCGGGGCGGACGCCGCCCACGCCATCATGACGACCGACACCAAGACCAAGCAGGCCGCCCACCGCGACCCGGCCGGCTGGACCATCGGCGGCATGGCCAAGGGCGCGGGCATGTTGGCTCCCGGTCTGGCCACCATGCTGGTGGTGCTGACGACCGACGCCGACATCGAGTCGAACGAGTTGCGGCTGGCCTTGTGGGCGGCCACCTCGGTCAGCTTCGACCGGGCCGACTCGGACGGCTGCATGTCGACCAATGACTCGGTTCTGCTGTTGGCCTCCGGGGCCAGTGGGACCCGGCCCGACCTGGACGACTTCAGCGACGCCTTGACGGCGGTCTGCGTCAGCTTGGCCCGTCAATTGATCGCGGACGCCGAGGGGGCTGAGCACGAGATCACGATCCAAGTCAGCGGCGCCGCCAGCGAGGAGGACGCCGTCGAGGTGGCGCGGGCGGTGGCCCGTTCCAATCTCTTCAAGTGCGCCATAGCTGGGGCCGACCCCAACTGGGGCCGGGTCCTGGCCGCCGTCGGCACCACCCAGGCGGCCTTCGACCCCGACTTGATCGACGTCGCCTTCAACGGCGTCGAGGTCTTCCGTCAAGGCACCCCGGGAGCCGACCGCAGCCAGGTCGATCTGACCGGCCGTCAGGTCCAAGTCGACATCGACCTGCACGCCGGCCGGCACCAGGGCGTGGTCTGGACCAACGACCTGACCCACGGTTACGTCTCCGAGAACGCGGATTACTCCTCATGACCGGGTCGACTCAGCCTCTAGCCGGTCAGGCCCCACTGGAGCGGTCCCAGCCGGGTGGTCCTGCGCCCGCCCTGGAGCCGACGTCGACGGTCCGCCGGGTCGAGGCCCTGATCGAGGCTCTGCCCTGGGTAGAGCGTTATGCCGGTCAGACCATCGTGGTCAAATACGGCGGCAACGCCATGATCGACGACGAGTTGAAGCGGGCCTTCGCCGACGACATCGTCTTCCTGCGCCGTTGCGGCATCAAGGTCGTGGTGGTGCACGGCGGCGGCCCCCAGATCACCGACATGATGAACCGGCTCTCCATCCCCTTCGAGTTCAAAGCCGGCCGGCGGGTCACCACGGCCGAGTCGATCGACATCATCCGGATGGTCCTGGTGGGGCAGGTCGGCCGGGAACTGGTCAATTTGATCAACGCCCACGGCCCTTTGGCGGTCGGCATGTCGGGCGAGGACGCCGGTCTGTTCTTGGCCCGACCGGCCACCGTCGAGGTGGACGGCCAAGACATCGACCTGGGCTTGGTGGGGGAGGTGGCCGAGGTGCGCCCGGCCGCTCTCTGGGATCTGATCGAGGCCGGCCGGATCCCGATCGTGGCCGGTGTGGCGGCCGACGGTCAGGGCACGGTCTACAACATCAACGCCGACACCGCCGCCGCCGCCTTGGCCATGGAGCTGCGGGCCAATCGCCTGGTCATGTTGACCGATGTGGAAGGTCTGTACCTCGACTGGCCCCACTCGACCGCCATCGTGCCGAAGATCGCGGCGGCGCAGGTGGCGGCCCTGTTGCCCAGTCTGACGGCGGGTATGCGGCCCAAGATGGAAGCCTGCTTGGACGCCGTGCGCGGCGGCGTGCATCGGGCCACGGTGACGGACGGGCGGGTCGCCCATGCCGTCCTGCTCGAATTGTTCACGAACACCGGCATAGGAACGATGGTGACGCCATGACTTGGAACTCACGCTACGAGGCCGCTCTGACCCACGCCTTCGGCCCGCCGGCCCGTCTCTTCGTGCGCGGTCAGGGAGTCTACCTGTGGGACGACCGAGGTCAGCGTTACCTCGATCTGCTGGCCGGCATCGCCACGGTCGGCTTGGGCCACGCCCATCCCCAGGTGACGGCCGCCTTGGCCGATCAGGCCGCGCGCTTGGGCCATGTCTCCAACTTCTTCGCCAGCCAGCCCCAGATCGCCTTGGCCGAACGTCTGGCCGGTTGGTTGCCCGGCCCGGCCCGGGTCTTCTTCACCAACTCTGGGACGGAGGCCAACGAGGCCGCCCTCAAACTGACCCGTCTGACCGGTCGGACCAAGCTGGTGGCGGCCGAAGGCTCTTTCCACGGCCGCAGCATGGGCTCCCTGGCCCTGACCTGGACCGAAAAATACCGCGCTCCCTTCGAGCCCCTGCCCGGCCAGGTCCAATTCGTGCCCTACGGTGACGTCGCCGCCTTGGCCGCCGCGGTCGACCAGACCACGGCCGCCATCGTGTTGGAGCCGATCCAAGGCGAGAACGGCGTGGTCGTGCCACCGCCCGGCTACCTGGCTCAGGCCCGGCGCCTGGCCGACCAGCACGGCGCCCTGCTCTGGCTGGACGAGGTCCAGTCCGGCGTGGGCCGGACCGGCGCTTGGCTGGCCCACAGCGCCGAGGGGGTCCAGGCCGACATCGTGACCTTGGCCAAGGCTCTCGGCAACGGTTTCCCGATCGGGGCCTGTCTGGCCGCCGGACCGGCCGCCGACCTGTTCCAGCCCGGTCAACACGGCACCACCTTCGGCGGCAACGCGCTGGCTTGCCGGGTCGGCTTGACCGTGCTCGAACTGATCGAGCCGCTGCTGCCTCAGATCCAGGCCACCGGGGCTTGGTTGGCCCAGCGCTTGGCTCAGGCCCCCGGTGTGGTCGAGGTGCGGGGCCGGGGCCTCTTCCTGGGGGTCCGGTTGGAGCGGGAGGCAGCGGCGGGACTGGCCGCCGCCGCCCTGGCGGCCGGCCATATCGTCAACGCGCCGAGGCCCGACGTCATCCGTCTGGTGCCGCCTTTGATCATCCAGCCGGACCAGTTGGCTCCCTTCTTGGACGCCTGGCCCGGCCTGTGGGACCAGGCCCAGCGCTCATGAGCCGGCCGGCCCTAGGCGCGTCCGCCCAGCCCGCCGAGCCGGAGCTCTCGACCGGGTCTCAGGCGAGGTCGCAGATCGGGGAATCGTCTCGCTTCGTGGTCGAGCCGGAGCGTTCGAGCGGGGCGGCGGACAAGCCGGAGGGCGGGGCCTCTAAGGCCGCCCGCCGGGCCATGGTGGCCGCCCTGGTCGGTTCCGGCCAGGTCGCCAGCCAGGCCCAATTGGGCCGGCTGCTGGCCCAGGCCGGCTGCGAGACGACCCAATCCACTCTCAGCCGTGACCTGGTCGAGTTGGGGGCGGTCAAGGTGCGGGGCCCGGACGGCACCCCGGTCTACGCCATCTTGGATGAGACTGCCGCCGGCCCGTCCGACCAGGCCCGCCTGGCCCGGCTCTGCCAGGAGCTGCTGCTGGCGGGGGAAGCCTCGGCCAACCTGGTCGTCCTGCGCACGCCGCCCGGCGCCGCCCAATACTTCGCCAGCGCCATCGACCGGGCCGATCTGAGCCAGGTCCTAGGTTGCGTGGCGGGGGACGACACCGTGCTGGTGGTCACCCGTGACCCCAGCGGCGGGGCCGCCGTGGCTGAACGGTTGCTGGAATACGCTCGGCGCTGACCGGTCGAGTCCGGTCGGACCGGACGAGCGGACCGCAGTACGATCCCAATCACCGACTCGAAGGACAAGGACACCGAGATTCATGACCGCAGGAGTGCTCTGGGGCGGCCGTTTCGCCGACCGCCCGGCCCAACTCATGTTCGCCCTCTCCCAGTCGACCGACTTCGACTGGCGGCTGGCGCCGTACGACTTGGCCGGCTCGCGGGCCCACGCCAAGGCCCTCCGACGGGCTGACCTGCTGACCGAGGCCGAGCACCAGGCGCTGGCCGCCGGTTTGGACCGCTTGGCCGCCCAGGTGGCCGATGGCTCCTTCCGGCCCGCCCCCAGCGACGAGGATGTGCATGGCGCCTTGGAGCGCGGTCTGACCGAGGCCTTGGGCCCGGAGCTGGCTGGCCGGCTGCGGGCCGGCCGGAGCCGTAACGATCAGATCGCCACCTTGATCCGGCTCTACCTGCGCGATCAGACGGCCCAGATCGGCCTCGAGGTCCGCGCCTTGGTGGCCGCTCTGCGGGGGCAGGCCGAGGCCCACTTGGGCGTCGCCATGCCGGGGCGGACCCACCTCCAGCACGCTCAGCCGGTGCTGTTGTCGCACCACCTGCTGGCCCACGCCTGGCCCCTGGTGCGCGATCTGGAACGTCTGAGCGACCTGGGCCGGCGCTTGGCCTGGTCGCCCTACGGTTCGGCCGCCCTGGCCGGCGGCTCGCTCGGCCTCGACCCCGAACTGGTGGCCCATGAACTCGGCTTCGCTGGTTCGACGCCCAACTCGATCGATGGCACGGCCGCCCGCGACCTGGTGACGGAGGCCTGTTGGGTGCTGGCCCAGATCGGCCTCGACCTCTCCCGCCTGGCCGAGGAGATCATCATCTGGAGCACGTATGAATTCGGTTACGTGCGCTTGGACGACGCTTGGTCGACCGGGTCGAGCATCATGCCGCAGAAAAAGAACCCCGACGTGGCGGAGCTGGCCCGGGGCAAGGCTGGCCGCCTGGTGGGCAACCTGGCCGGGCTGATGTCCACCCTCAAGGGTCTGCCTCTGGCCTACAACCGTGATCTGCAGGAGGACAAGGAGCCGCTGTTCGACTCCCTCGACCAGCTCCACCTCTTGCTGCCGGCCATGGCCGGGCTGGTCCAGACGCTGGTCTTCGACCGCCGGCGCTTGGAGTCCCTGGCCGGCCAGGGCTTCTCTTTGGCCACCGATCTGGCCGATTGGCTGGTGCGCCGCCGTCTGCCCTTCGCCCGGGCCCATCAGATCGCCGGCCAGGCCGTGCGCCACTGCGAGGCCCGTGGCGTCGGCTTGGAGGATCTGAGCGACGCCGAACTGGCCGCCTTGGCCCCGGAATTGACGCCCGAGGTGCGCCAGGTCTTGTCCGTGGCCGGATCGCTGGCCGCCCGCTCCGCCCGGGGCGGCACGGCCGAGGTCCAAGTCCGCCGGCAACTGGTCGAATTGGACCAAGCCCTGGACCAAGTCTGAGCGGTCCTCAGCGTTGGCTGGGGCGGGCCACCGTTCCGCTGGAGCGGCGTGTAGACGGTCCGGCCGGACTGGGCGGGAGACTGGCCGGACCGAGTCGTCCGGTCGCAGTGGACAGGGTCGCGTCAGGCCTTTCTCCGCCACGGGCTGGCTCCCATGGGAGGTCCGGCCGGATTGCCGGCCGCGGTCGCCGGTCCGAGTTAAGCTGACAACATGTTGATTCAACAAGACCCGCCGGTCAGCTCGGCGACGGGGGAGGCCGAATCGAGCGAGAGGACCGAGGCGGATCTCGGACAGTCGGCCGGGGCCGACGATCCAGCCCTGGCCGTGGCCCAAGCCGCCCGCCGCAGCCGGGCCGCCGCCCGGCTCTGGGCCAACGCCAGCCGCAGCCGTAAAGACGCCGTCCTGGCGGCTTGGGCCGACGCCTTGGGGCAGGCGGCCCCGGACATCCTGCGGGCCAACGCCTGCGATCTGGCCGCCGCCCTGAAGGCCGGCTGGTCGGACGGCTTGCTCGACCGTTTGGAACTGACCGAGCGGCGACTGGCGGACTGCGCCGAAGGCTTGCGCGCTCTGATCGACCTGCCCGATCCGGTGGGCCAGGTGGTGCGCGGTTCGACCCTGCCCAACGGGCTCAGGCTGCGTCAGGTCCGGGTGCCGCTGGGCGTGGTCGGCCTGATCTACGAGGCCCGTCCCAATGTCACGGTGGACGCCGCCGGGTTGGCCCTCAAGAGTGGCAACGCCTGTCTGCTGCGCGGCGGCCAGGCGGCTCAGCACAGCAACGCCGCCATCGTCACGGCCTTACGCCGCAGCTTGTCCGAATCAGGTTGGCCGCCCGATCTGGTGCAGTCGATCGATCCTTGGGGCCGGCCCGGCGCGGTGGCTTTGATGCGGGCCCGGGGACTGGTCGACGTGGTCATCCCCCGGGGCGGCGCCGACTTGATCGCGGCCGTGGTGGAACAGGCCACCGTGCCAGTGATCGAGACCGGGGTGGGGAACGTCCACGTCTACGTCGACGCCAGCGCCGAGCTGGAGATGGCTCTGGCCATCTTGCTCAACGCTAAGACCCAACGGGTCTCGGTCTGCAACGCGGCCGAGACCCTGTTGGTCCACGCCGCCAGAGCCGATGACTTCCTGCCCCGCGCCCTGGCCGCCCTGGCCGCCGCTGGCGTGGTCGTGCACGGCGACGCCCGCGTCCAAGCCGCCGCTCCACCCGGCGTCGCGGTGCTGGCGGCGACTGAGACGGACTGGGCCACCGAATACCTCGGTCTGGAGATCGCCGTGCGGGTGGTCGACTCGTTGACGGAGGCGCTGGAGCACATCCGAGCCTGGTCCTCCGGGCACACCGAGGCCATCGTGACGTCCGACCTGGTGGCGGCCCAGCGCTTCGTCGACGAAGTCGACTCGGCCGCTGTCATGGTCAACGCCTCGACCCGTTTCACCGACGGCGGCCAATTCGGCCTCGGGGCCGAAGTCGGCATCTCGACCCAACGCCTGCACGCGCGCGGTCCGATGGGCTTGACCGAGTTGACCTGCACCAAGTGGATCGTCTGGGGGCAAGGACAGATCCGGCCCTAGTGTCCTGCGCCTGGCCAGCCGCCCTGTCTGACGCTCCCTTCTATCGCACCGAACTTCCGGCGCAGGACACTGGGAGTCCCAGGCTCGGTCGGGGCTGAGGCTTCGCCGCCTCTGGGGCTCAGCCCGAGTGGGGCGCCGGAGCGGCCCACCGTCCGGGCGGCTCGGGTTTCGCCGCCCTGGCGGCTGGGAGGGTCGTCCGGGCCGGACGCGCGCCCGGGGCGCCGCGGCAGCGATCGGTAGGGTGGTCTACCGTGACTGCACTGTTCGACGATCTGCGCTGGCGGGGACTGATCGCCCACGCCACCGACCCCGACGCCCTCCAAGCCGACCTCGACCATGGTCAGCTCAGCTTCTACGTCGGCTTCGATCCGACCGCCCCCAGCTTGCATATGGGCAATCTGTTGCAGCTCATCCTGGCCCGTCGGCTGCAAGTGGCCGGGCACCGTCCCTTCCTGTTGGTGGGCGGCTCGACCGGCTTGATCGGCGACCCCCGTCAGACCTCGGAGCGCAACCTCAACCCCAAAGAGGTGGTCGACGCCTGGGTCGAGCGCATCCGGGGCCAGGTCAGCCGCTTCATCGACTTCGAAGGCGGCGCCTCCGGCCAGGTGGTCAACAACTACGACTGGACCAAGGACGTCTCCCTGCTTGACTTCCTGCGTGACGTGGGCAAGCACTTCTCGGTCTCGCGCATGTTGGCCCGCGACGTGGTGCGCAACCGTCTGGAGTCGGGCATCTCGTACACCGAGTTCTCGTACGTCCTGCTGCAGAGCTTCGACTATCTCCAATTGCACCGCCGCCACGGCGTCCGGTTGCAGACCGGTGGCTCCGACCAGTGGGGCAATATAACGGCCGGCGCGGATCTGATCCGACGGGTCACCGGCGACCACGTCCACGCTTTGGCCACCCCCTTGGTGACCAAGGCCGACGGGTCGAAGTATGGCAAGACCGAGAGCGGGACGGTCTGGCTCGATCCGGCCATGACCTCGCCCTACGCCTTCCATCAGTTCTTCCTCAACGCCGAGGACGAGATGGTGGTGAGCTACGTCAAGCTCTTCACCGGGCGCGGCCCCGAGGAGATCGCCGAGCTGGAGCGTCAGACCGCTGAGCAGCCCCAGCTGAGGGCCGCTCAGCGCGTCCTAGCCGACGACCTGACCGACCTGGTCCACTCCCCAGCCGAGCGTGAGGCCGCCACCAGAGCGGCTATGGCCCTATTCGGCGGGGCCGATCTGAGACAGCTCTCGGAGGCGGTCTTGACCGCGGTGGCCCAAGAGCTGTCGGCCCAGACGGTGCCGGGCTTGGACGGCCTGCCGGTGGTCGACGCCTTGGTGGCGGCCGGTGTGGTGGCCTCGAAGTCGGCCGCCCGTCGCGCCATCGAGGAAGGCGGGGCCTATCTCAACAACGCTCGTCTGAGTCGGATCGAAGCCGTCATCGGCCCGGCTGACATCCTGCCCGGCGGTTTCACGGTGCTGCGCCGGGGCCGCAAGACGGTCGGCCTGGTGCGAGCCGAGCGGGTCTGAGCGGCGACACGAGGACGATTTGACGGACCTGGCCCGGCCGAGTAACTTAGGCCGAGCCTTCCGACGACCGGACCATAGGACTGAGAGCGAAATAGGCCCCTCGGGGACCCAGCGATCGGCCCAGGACCAAGTCGAAGGGCCCCTCCGGAGCGATCCCGAACCGACTGAGCCGAACAGCCCAGACGGGTAGGAATCGGGAGGGCGGGGGACACGCCGCCGATTTGACTCGTAAGAGACATTCGGGTAATGTTTCCCGAGTTGCGCCGAATGGCGGCCGAAAGGCCAAAATGAGGACCGCATCCGAACCTTGAGAATTCAACAGCGTGCTTAAAGTCAATGCCAAATAATGCACTATTTTATATTTAAGTTAGTGCCCCGTCATGAGAGTGATTCATCACACTCATGCGGTTCCTTTGATTAATTGATAGATCCAGCAATGGATCCTGTCAGGAAATCACCTCAAAGTTGAACGGAATCCGGCTCGTCCGGTCCGATAGATTTCAACGGAGAGTTTGATCCTGGCTCAGGACGAACGCTGGCGGCGTGCTTAACACATGCAAGTCGAACGGTAAGGCTCTTCGGAGTACACGAGTGGCGAACGGGTGAGTAACACGTGA
>JAISCA010000043.1 GCA_031265875.1 Propionibacteriaceae bacterium | reverse complement strand
GACGCCCGATTGCCAGGATCTCCCATAGCTATGAGCTTGAGGGCATGACAGACCCCAATTTTCAGCCCCTGGCTAGGTCATACATCCCTCAACCGGACACACATTCTGTCCGATAACTCTCGAATCCACTCGACAAAAGGATGGTTGTGTCTGCTGGAAGCAGGCCTTTTTTGTCTCGTCCTTCCGTGTGGGGGCGACCCCCACACCCCCGCGCGGTCGGGTCCGTAGTTGGTCGGGGGTGGCCTGGCGGGTGCGGGTTGGGCTAATGGTCCGGCGCATTTGTCCGTAAGCGCTCGGCCGCGATCACCACCGTCGCCGAACGGGCAGCTGGGCCCGCCGACACGTCAAAATGATGGTTGTAACTGCTCGGTCGCGCGACGCGGCCCGATCAGGCGAATGGTTACATACGTTCAAGCGCGGTGGAGGCGATGGTTACGACTTGGGATGGTTACAGATGAGTTCTTCGAATGGCGAAGCCGACTGTTATAGTAGCTGTTATAAGTGTTGAATTGGAGGTGTCATATGCCTCAGGTGTCCCTTTATCTGGAGGAAGTCGTTCTCGATCAGTCGGCTGGCCGCGCCCGCGAGCAGGAGCTGTCGCTGTCGCGGTATGTCAACGGTGTGCTCAAGCGGGCGGTCGCTAGCGAGTGGCCCGCCGGCTTCGTGGCTTCCTTCGGCGCGGTCGGCGATGAGTCGTTCGTTCGGCCGGACGGCCCTGCCTTCGCGGACGACACGGCCAGGGCCGATCTGTGATGTTCTACTTGGACACGAACGCCTGCGTCGTGTTCCTACGCGGGAAGTCCGAGGCCCTGCGCGACCGCCTGCTGGCCGAGCCGCCGTCCCGGCTGGCGGTTCCCTCCATCGTAGAAGCTGAATTGTTGCTGGGCGCTCGCCTCAGCGCTGATCCCGACGCCACGGCCGCCGCCGTCAGGGCTTTCCTCGGTCCTTTCACTGTCGAGCCGTTCGGCAGCGCCGCCGCCCCCCACTACGCGGTGGTTCGGGCCACCTTGCGGAAACGGGGCGAACTGATCGGGCCGAACGATCTGATCGTCGCGGCCACAGTCCTGGCGGCGGGCGGCGTCCTGGTGACGCACAACACGAAAGAGTTCGCCCGGGTCCCCGGGCTGCTCCTGGAAGACTGGCAGTGACTCGTAGGCCCATGGTCCGACCTGTCCTCAATGACGGGCCATCGGGACGGAGGCGCCTCGACTGAGGTCGAGGGCGAGGCCGTTTCGGTGTTGTCGGTTGAATGCATACTTATGTATACGTATACTGACCCCACGACGACCTCGGTGAGGAGTTGCGGTGACTACGAACCTGGCCCAGCGGGTCCTGCTCGGCGTCGTCCTGCTCGAGTTCGTCAACGGCGTCCTGAGCGCTTACTACACGCCGCTGACCGTGCCTCTGGCCCGGTCGGTCGGGCTGCACGATTCGGATTGGAACTGGATCGAGGCCGCTCAGACCTTGTTCGGGGCGATCATGATCCCGGTCATGACCCGCCTGGGCGACCGCTTCGGCCATAAGCGGGCCCTCTTGGTCTCGGTCACGATCACGGCGCTGGCGGCCTGGTGGGTCGTCGCCGGGGGCGGTTTCGTCCCGCTCATCCTGGCTTTCTCCCTGATCGCCTTCAACTCGGTCTGGACCGCGCTGGAGCTCGCCGTCATCCGCGACCGCGTGGCCGAACGCCCCGACGCCGACGAACGGGTCTCATCCGCCTCGGCCGCGTTGGTCTTGGCCTTCATGGTCGGCTCGGCCGGCTCGGCCATGTTCGGCGGGCTCTTCTTCGAGTCGTCGGGCGGCTGGGACGCCCTCCAAACCGCCCTCGACCAGGGCCTAGACCCGGCCGACCATCAGCCGTTCACGGACGCTCTTAGGCTCGCCCTCGTCATCCCAGCGGCTTGGGTCTCCCTCGGTGTCCCCGTCGTTCTCGCCCTCGTCCCTCGGACCAAGCCGGTCGCCTCCCAACAGCGCGATCTGGCCGGCCTGCTCGCTCTGATCGGCCTGTTGGTCCTCCTGGTCGGCGGGCTCAGCGTCGTCAAACTGGCCGGACCGGCCCACCCGGCCGGCTGGGCCGTCATGGCCGTCGCCCTGGCCGGGCTATGGCCCTTCGTCCGTCACGAGCGGCGCACGGCCGACCCCGCCCTCGACTTCCACCTGCTGGCCACCCGCCAGGTCTGGCCCTACCAGGTGGCCGCCCTCCTGCTCGGCGTCGGCTTCAACGCCACCCAGATCCCGCTGGTCACCTTCGCCAGCACGGACCCGGCCCGGGCCGGCTTCGGGCTGGCCGCCGACTCGGGCGACATCTCCATCGTCATGGCCGTCATGATCGGGTCCATCTCGGTCACGGCCGCCGTCCTGACCGCCGCCGGCCGCCGCATCGACAAGCTGACCCTGCTCCGGGTGGCCCCTTTCATCCACGCCGGCCAGTTCGTCGTCTTCCTCTTCTTCCACAGCCAGATGTGGCAGGCCTACGTGGCCGTCGCCATCGGCGGGGTCGGCGCGGGGATACTCTCGGCCTGGCTGCCGGCCGCCGCCGCCAACGCCGCTCCACCCGGCCAAACCGCCCGCTTGGTCGGCCTCATCTCGCTCTTCCAGGTCGTCGGCATCGCCCTCGGCTCGGCCACCTTCGCCGTCGTCCTGGGCACGGTCGGCCAATCGACCGGCCCGGCCGCCGCCCTCAGCGGCTACCTCACGGTCTTCGCCATCGCCGTCGCCAGCTCTGTCGGCGCCGGGATCGTCCTCCAAGCCGCCCGCCGCCCCCTTCCGCCGCCTACCACCGACGCGGGAGACTTAGCTGAATCCGAGGAGGAGACCCATGTCCACTGACATCGCCATCGTCGGCTCCGGCGCCGCCGGCACGCTGACCGCCTGGCGACTGCGCGCCTTGTTGGGCGACACCGCCCGGCTCCACGTCTTCGAGTGCGACCAGGTCGGCGGTCGGGCCCGCCACATCGAGTTCGCCGGCGAGCGGGTCGAACTCGGCGGCACTCTCATCCACACCGACAACCGTCGGATCGTCGAACTGGCCGCCGCCGTCGGTCTGCCCCTGGCGCCGAGGCGAGTGGAGATCCCAGCCGGCGACGGCTCGATCGCGCTCTGGGACGGCCACGGCTTCCTCCTGCGCGTCCCTGACTCGGGCCTCGGCCTCCCGCTCGGCTTGGTCCGCCGCTACGGTCCGTTCAACCTGCTCAAACTGCGGCGTCTGGCCCAGCGAGCCAAGGCGGCCTGGAACTCGGTCTACGCCCTGCAGGAGGCCGGCCGGGTCTTCGAGACCCCCGACGAGTTGATCCGGGCGACCGGCCTCGATCAGTTCGTCAAAATATCATTGACTGACTTGGCTCGCCGCCACGGTATCTCGGACAAGTTGGTCGGCCAGTTCGTCACCGGCGTCCTGCGCGACATGTACAACCAGACCTCCGACATCGTCGCGCTGGCCGGACTGGTCGGCCTGGCCGGGGCCGGGCTGGCCGGCGGCTCGCTGGTGGCCTCGACGGAGGGCAACGCCACCCTCTTCGCCCAGGCTCTCGACCGGATCGGGGCCGACATCCGAGTCCCGCTGGCTGTGACCGCCGTCCGCTCGGACGACAGCGGCGTCACAGTGACCGCGGGCGAGACCTGCCTGACCGTCGACGCCGTCGTCTTGGCGGCCCCGCTCGAATTGGCGGGGATCGAGATCACCACGCCGGACGGCCCGCTCCCGACCGCGACGGGACGCCGCTACCAGGACGTCCACGTCACGGTCGTGGCGGGGGAGGCCGAGCCGGCCTTCTTCGGCGGCGGCCCGACTCCCGGCGATGTGCTCACGACCGCCGACCCGGACATCGGCTTCAAGGCCTTCGCTCAGATCGGCCACTCCCAGGCGTTGGCCCAGCCGATCTGGAAGTTCTTCTCCGCCGAAGAGCTGAGCGACGACTTCCTGGGCCGTTTCTTCCGCCGGGTCGCAGCCGTCCACCACCACCTCTGGCAGGCCTACCCCGTGTTGACCCCCGATCCGTCGTTCCACCCCTTCCGGCTGGCCCGGGGCGTCTACCAGGTCAACGACTTCGAGTCGGCCGTGTCGACGCTGGAGACCGAGGCCACGATCGGCTGGTCCGTGGCCGACCTGGTCGCCCGCGATCTGAAACGGGGATAGCGCGGTGTGGGCCATCCTGCCCGGCTTGACGATGCCACCGGAGGACTTCGCCGACTTGGCGGCGCTCCTGCCGGGCGAGGCCCGCGTCCTCGACGCCTACCAAGTACCGCTGACCGCGCCGTCCGCCCAGGCGCGCGACTGGTTCCAGGCCCAGGGCGACTGGGGCGAGCTCGCTCTGATCGGCCATTCGGCCGGCGGCATGGCCGCTCTGGAGTGGTGGCTGACCTTCCCGGACGAGGTCTCCCGCGTCGTCCTGCTCGACCCGACCGATCCCTGGGAGAAGGTCCAACAGCCTTTGCCCGGGACGCTCGGCCATCGCGCCGTCAGGCGCCTGCTCAAGGTCGCGGGCTCGTGGCCCTGGTTGGCCCGGCGTCTCGGCCGGCTCGGCCGTCGGACCTTTTGGCGGCTGTTCACCCGAGATCCCGACCAGTTGGACCGGGCCACGGTCGACCGTGTCTGGGGCGGCTCGGCCGGGTTGATCGCGGTCTGGGACCAGTGCTTCGACCGCTTCCGCCAAGAGGTCCGCGTCCGTCAGCTGCTGGCGGCCCGGGAGAAGGACGGCGGCCGGCCGGCCCCGCCCGTCCTAGCCGTCCACTCCAGCCAGGCCGAGCCCTACCACGTCCCCTTGGCCCACCGCCTGGGCGCGACCGTGGCCGACTTCCCCGGCGACCATTTGTTCCCCACCCGTCAGCCGGCCGCCACCGCCGCCCTGATCGAGCGCTGGACGACTGAGACGTGAGAGCGGGCCGCCCACGGCCTGACCGCCCGCTCCGAGCCACGGGCAGACCGCTCCCTGGGACGGCGCTGTCGTCCCGACCTGACAGGATTGGCCCATGCGCTCCGACCAGCTCGACCGTCTCCACACGCTCTCCCGTCCCAGCCTCCACCCGGACGGCTGGGCCGTCGTCGCGGCCACCCGGCCCGACTTCGCCGCCGACGCCTACGTCGGCCAACTCTGGCGCGTCCCGCTGGACGGCGGCGTTCCCCGCCGGATCACGCGCGGCTTCCACGACAGCGACCCTCAGATCTCGCCTGACGGCCGCCTCATCGCCTTCCTCCGCCAGGCCCCCGGTGGGACGTCCCAACTCGCCGTCGTGGCGGCGGACGGCGGCGAGCCGGCCACCTTCACCGACCGCAAGCTGGGCGTTGAAGAGTTCGCTTGGCTGGGTGACTCGCGCCGTCTCGTCTTCACCTCACCGGTCCCTGCGTCTGGCCGCCACGGCACTCTGGAAGGCGTCGACGCCGCCGCCGAGGATCCGCGCCACATCACGGACTTCCAATTCCAGCTCAATGGCGTGGGCTTCACGGCCGACAAGCGCGTCCACGTCTTCTTAGTCGACGTCTTAGACCCGGCCGGCGAACCGCCCGTCCAACCCGTCGGCCGGGCGGCCCAGGGTCTGAGCGTCGAGCAGCGGGCTCAGCCCGCCGGTTTGCCCGAACCGGTCCAGCTGACCGGGGGCGACGCCGACCACCACCACCTCAGGGCGGCCGGGGAGGTGGTCCTGGTCGTCGCCCCGCGCCACCAGGGTCACGACAGCGACCTGGGCGAGGACGTCTACCGCGTCTGGCTCGACGGCGCCGAGCCCACCCCGCTCTACCCGCGCGACCCGGCCCACGTCCTGGCGGCCAGCCACCCGGTCCTGAGCGGGGACGCCGTCTGGTTCCTGGCCCAGGATCTGGGCCCCAGCGGCGTCGCTTTCACGGCCGCCAACGAGGTCCCCTACCGCGTCCCTTTGGCCGGTGGCCCGCCCCAGCGCCTGGCCGATCCGGCCACGACCCAGTTCCTCGGCCTCTGCCCCGACGGCGGAGCCACGGACCATGTCCTCGGCCTCGTCTACGAGCGCGGCCTGGGCCGGCCGGTCCGAGTCCAGGCCGACGGGAGCACGACCGGCCTCGGCCTCCCGCCCGGCGCCACGGTCCAGTCGCTGGCCGGCGACGGCCAGCGGGTCGTGGCGGCCATATCGACCCCTCGGCTGCCCGCCGAGGTCGCCACCCTGGGCGACGATCCCACGGTCTTGACCGGCTTCTCCGCCGCCCTTCTGGAGGTGGCCGAGCCCATCGTCCCTCAGGAACTCGTCGCCACCAGTCCCGACGGCGCCCAGGTCCAGGGTTGGGTCTTGGTCCCGCCCGGCCCCGGTCCCCACCCGGTCCTGCTGACGATCCACGGCGGCCCCTACTCGGCCTACTCCGACGCCTTCTTCGACGAGGCCCAGGTCTACGCCGCCGCCGGCTACGCCGTGGTCATGTCCAACCCGCGCGGCTCCGCCTCCTATGGCGCCGCTTGGGGCCAGGCCATCCACCACGCCTACGGCACGGTCGACGCCACGGACGTGCTGGCCTTCCTCGACCACGCCCTGGCCACGGTCCCGGGCCTGGACGCCGAGCGGACCGGCGTCCAGGGCGGGTCGTACGGTGGCTACCTGACGGCCTGGTTGATCGGCCAGACGGACCGTTTCCGGGCCGCCATCGTCGAGCGCGGCTACCTCGACCCGCGCTCGGCCGTCGGCGCCTCCGACATCGGCTGGTTCTTCGTGGCCGAGCAACACGGCCGCGACCCGGCCCAGGTCGACGCCCAATCACCCACGCCGCTGGCCTCCCGGGTGACGACCCCGACCTTGGTGATCCACTCCGAGCGGGACCTGCGCTGCCCAGTCAGCCAGGGTCTGCGCTACTACACGGAGCTCAAGCTGGCCGGCGTCGAGGCCGAATTGCTCCTATTCCCAGGCGAGACCCACGAACTGAGCCGCTCCGGCCGCCCCTGGCACCGCCGCCAGCGCTTCGAGGCCATCCTCGACTGGTGGCGCCGCCGTCTGTGAAGTCCCGGCGTCCGATCCCGGCCGTCGCCGTTGGAGAGCGTCAGCGCAGCCAGGTCGGGCGCCATCTCGGCCGGGAGATCGTTGGCAATTCGGTACGCTGCTGGCATGGCTCGTTCGGCGCTGCGGAATCTTAATCAGGTGACACTCAATGATCAGGCCTACGCTTCGATCCAGCAGGCGATCATTTCGGGTGAGTTGGCAGCGGGGCAGAAGGTCACTGAGCGTGGCCTGGCTGAGTCGTTGGGGGTCAGCCCCACTCCGGTGCGGGAGGCCTTGCTCCGGCTGGTCCATGACGGTCAGATCGAGCGGGTCGGCCCGCGCACGCTGCGGGTGGTGGCTAAGCCTCAGGAAATGTTGGCGGAGATCGATGAGATCGAGGTCGAATTGCGGGTGCTGGTGACGCGCTTCGCCGCCCGCAAGGCGTCAGCCGCTGACATCGCTGCCTTGAGCGCCATGCTCGACCGGGTGGATCAGGACGTCAAAGCGCTCAGCGCCGCCTCGGACGCCGGCGACGCTCTGGATGAGCGCTTGCTCAAGCGCGCTTTGGCTGAAATCCGTCGTTTCCATGCGGAAGTGGAGCTCATCGCCGCCAACGATGTCTTGGACCGGATCCTCGGCCAGGCGAAGGCGTTCAACTCGTCGCAGCGTCATCAGGCGGTCGAGAGATTGACTCAGCAATCGAAGGAGAGTTTGCTGCGGCGCTATTGGGAGCATCGTGATCTGCTCAACGCGATCCGCGACCACGACGAGGACGCCGCCGCGGCGATCACGCGCCGCCACGTCAATTCGTCGCATCTGGACATTCGCCGAACTATTTGACCGATTTCCCAGCCCGCGGCCAAGGCGTTGGCTTCGAGCGGTCGGGCGTCCAACGATTCGACGCTGTCTTTTCAGCCCGCCACTGACGGCTGCTGGCCGGCCTGGTCGAGTCTGCTTCGATCGGCTGATCGCTCTCGTTTGACGGGGCCTTCCAGACCTATTAGTATGCTGTAGCAAATAGCAATCAGGCGAAGGGGACTGATGAGCGGCAAGAAGAGTGAATCACGTAATGATCACACACTTAGCGTCAAGAGCAAACTCAATGTCCGGGCGGCTCTGCTGGTCGCGCTGGCAGTCTTCGCGCAGGAATGCGTCTGGAATTTCTATGACATCCAAGTGCCGGCCAGCATCGCCCAGTACACCACCAGCGCCGCCTTGATCGGCTTGCTGATGGGGCTGGACAATGTGCTGGGGATCGTTTTGCGACCGGTCATCGGGCATCTCTCCGACCGCACCCGGACTCGTTGGGGGAGGAGGGTGCCCTATCTCATCGTCGGCGCGCCGATAGCCGCAGTCTTTTTCATCCTCATCCCGTATATGACGACCCTGGCCACGCTGATCGCCTGCGTGTTGACTTTCTCCTTCATCGCCAACTGCTTCAAAAACGTCACTGAAGCGCTGATCCCGGATTCGCAACCGGCCAATAAGCGCAGCACGGCGAATGCCATCGCCAAGGTGGCGGCCAGCCTCACCATCATCGTCGGTTCGTTGATCAGCATGTTGGTCGTGGACGACAACCTAAAATTGGCCTTCGCCATTCCCGCTGTGCTGATGGTGGTCGTCTTCCTCATCGTCGCGCTCACCATCAAAGAGACCTCTCTACCGGGTTATAAACGCGTTTTGGCTGAGGAGAAAGACCCCACCAAGACGAAGTGGACCTTCCGGGCCGTCATCTCCGATATGGTCCGCGCCCGTGACCGCAGCCGCTTGATCATGCTGCTGGCGATCTTCGCCATCGCCGGCACTTGGGCGGCTATGCGATCGCAGATGACCCCATACGCGATGACGGTCTTAGGCGTCACCCGGGGCCGAGCGGGCATGCTCACCCTGCCATCCGGCGTCGCCTTCATCATCGTGGCCATCCCGATCGCGCTCTATTCCGACCGGCTGGGCCGGCGTTTGGTCACCCGGATCGGTTTGGTCGTATTCGTGCTGGGCTGTTTGGTGGCGTTCGCCGTGCCCTCATTCCTGGTCACCATTGTCGGGGTGAGCATCTGTCGGGGTGAGCATCGCCGCGATCGGCTATGCGGCCTTTTCCATCAACGGCGTCGTCATCATGTGGAATCTCGCTCCCAGCGCGGCTGTGGTCGGGGCCTACACCGGCTTGTACGGTGTGGCCGCCTCGATCGGGGCCTCGCTGGGACCGGCTGCCATCGGATTGCTGGTCGATCTGACCGACTGGCGTTACCTGATGGCTTGGGCGGCCGTGCTGTGCGTCATCGGGCTGGTTTTGATGATGATCGTCCGCAGCGAGGTGAATCCGAGCCAGTTCGCGTCCGAGTCGGACGACGATCTGTCGTCAGTGGAGCCGTCGGCGGCGGGCCAGCCTGCGGCTGGCGGCGCCGTGGCGGAGGATGGTCCCGGCGCGGGTCACTAGTGGCTCGACCTGTTCAGGAGGACATTGTGGAGACTCGACTACTATCGACCCGCGGCCTGCCGGATGATCACCCGGCTTGGGGTTTTCTGACCGGTCGCACTCCTTTCTTCGTGGCCCAGGCCGATCCGCGCTTCTGCTACGCCATGTATATCCCTGATGGTTATCGCACGGCGTCCGCGCCACTGCCGCTGTTGGTGGCGACGCACGGCACCGGGCGACGAGTGGAACGCACCCGGGATTCATTCGTGGAGTGGGCCGATGAGCATGGCGTCGCCGTGCTGACCCCGCTGTTCCCCGGTGGTATCGGCGATCCCAACGATCTGCATAACTACAAGCTGATCGACTTCAACGGTATCCGTTTCGACCTGATCCTGTTGAGCATGGTGGCTGAGGCGCGACAGCGTTGGAATCTGGCTGGGGAGCGTTTTCTGCTGGCTGGTTTCTCCGGTGGCGGCCAGTTCACCCACCGTTTCAGCTATCTGCATCCGGATCGGCTACGGGCCGTCTCGGTGGGCGCTCCCGGCCGAGTCACCTTGCCGGACGCCGAACCATGGCCGTATGGGATCGCTGACGTGGCTGACCGATTCGGCTGTCACATCGACTTCGACCAGTTACGACGACTCCCAGTCCAAGTCGTCGTCGGAGCCGACGACTCCGCGGCGGCTCTGCTGGCCGCGGTGGCCACCGATGAGAGAGAGCGACGTGCCGGCGCCACCCGATTGGAAAGGGCCAGCCGGCTAGCCGCCGAACTGCGAACGTTAGCGATGCCAGTCGAATTGGAGATCGTGCCAGGCGTCGCCCACGACGCCGCCGGAGTCAACCCCGCCGTGACCGAGTTCCTCACCCGGCAACTCCCACCGCGCGATTGATCCCGATCCGCGACGGCGACCGTCTTCCTAGTGGGAAGCCATCACCAGCCGGCGGCTTCGAAGTCGGAACGGATGGTGGCGAGCCGACGGGTGAGGCGGTGGGAGTGGTCGCCGCCCAGACCGTGGCCTTGGAGGCTCCGGTCGAGGGCGAGCTTGGCCAGCAGGATCGCGGGGATCCGACCGGGCGGGTAGCGTGATCTTCGCGGGCTCTGTCGTCTTGGTCGCTGACTGTTCGACGGCGGGCCTGGATAAGGTGGTGCTAGATATGCGAACAAACTATCTTTGATAGGCATCCACCCCGTCTGAAAGGCACTGAGATGAGCGTGAAGATAAGCGGAGTCACCATGGACACGCTCGACCCCCAACGGCTGGCGCAGTGGTGGGCCGATCAGATCGATGGCCAGATAGCCGCCGATCTGGGCGGCGTCGTGTTCGTCTCCACCGAGTCCGGCGTCAACCTGTGCCTCCAGCGCGTGCCGGAGCCGACGCCAGGCAAGAACCGGCTCCATCTTGATTGCACGACCACAGACGTGGAATCGGAAGTGGCCAAGTTCCTGGCCGCCGGGGCCGAGCTCGTCGCCCAGCACGAGGTGGAAGGTTTCGCCTGGACGGTCCTGGCCGATCCGGACGGAAACCAGTTCTGCGTCTGCCCGGCCGAGTGACGGGTGCCGTGCTCCACGTCACTTAGACCGCTACGAGCTCATGGAGCGTTCTATGACGGCGCTTTGGCTGGCTACTTCGTCGCCGCCGCCGCGCGGCGACGCTCGGCTCGCTCTTGAGCCTGAGCCTTGGCCCGCTCACGGACCGCGTTGAGCTTGATGTGGGTCCAACCGTCGTAGGCGGCGCGGGTGTCGCAGCCCCACTCCGATTGATCCGTCGAGACGTGCCATGTCGTCAAGCCGAAGGTTTTGGCCCGCCGGGCCAGGTCGGTGAAGATGTGGTCATTGCTGACCACCACGAGGGTGCCGTAGTGCTGGGACAGGCGTGGCAGGTCGGCCGCTTCGATTAGGGCCTTGTCGGCCCCGTCGGGACCGCTGCCGATCACCAGGGCCGATTGGTTGGTCGGCAGCGCGAACGAGCAGCGCTTGGCCGTGAAGTGGGACATGCCGAAGATGACGTAGTCCTGTCGGGTCAGTCCCAGGACCGAGCGGCAGAAGCGGAAGTCCCTGGCCACATTGAGCGGGGAGACTCTCGGATTGCCTTGCCAGTTCTCGACGTCCCAGACCACTAACTTCGGACGCTTCGACAGCAGCGCCGTCTTATTGTTCAGGGACAGTGGGATGCTCCAAGGTCCGTTCGGATTGTGGTAATTGCAGCAGCAGCCCTTGGGGTGCAGCCGGACCTGATGCCTCGGCGCCACCGCCTTGAGCGGACGTTGGCGGGCCGGGACCGACCCTTTCGACACTTCTGACACGAGGCTGAGATGGAGGCGCTTGGGCATGGTCGCCGGGCTGGGGGCGGTGATGAGTTCGGTGGACATGGCGGTCCCTTTCATTTTCATTCATGGTCCGTCGCCTCGTCAGGGGCCAGCGGACACAGGTTTGGCTGTGACCAGCACTACGCAGAAAGCATCCGGTGGGCTGTGAAGCCGGGTGTGAGTGGCCTGGGGTGACATGAGGCATACTGACGCCGGAGGAGACATGCCCAAGAAGAAGACGACGAAGGTTCCCCGGCCGTGGGCCGTGGCCGACCCGGAACGGGTCCGCGCGGTGCAGGAACTACGCCGCAGCAGCGCCGCCTCGCCTCACCTTTCCCGGGCCGACAAAATGACGCGGGCGGAAGCCAAGTCGGTCGCTATCGAGGAGTCGACCGAGCAGAATTAGCGCCCTGCGCCTGGGCAGGCATCCCCATCGACAGCCGCCTTGGCGGACGTCCTCCCTCTGCTGCGCTCCGCTCCGGTACTTTTCGGGGGACCCCGAGAAACCGAACTCGGTTCATTCGTAGGAGTTCCAGGCGCCTAGTGAAGCTAGGACTGTTCGGGCGCAGGCGCGGGCTGGTGTCTGAACACGCACTCGCGGGTTATGACGTATTCGCTCCCGTCCGGGGTCCGCAGCAAAGGTGAATTTGAGAAGGCGGCGGCGCGCACGATGTCGCCTCGGCTGGTGACGTCGATAGTGGCGCCAGGCGGGGGCGCTTTCAGGTCGATGATGGCGGCGTCGCTTTCCCGCACCGTCAGCGGCTCGGCCGGATCGGGCAGGTCTTTGCTGCGGATGCACTTGGCGCCGCGGCGACGAGCTTTGGCGATGGCGGTGTGGACGACCGTCTCCATCTCGCGGAAGTTGCCGTTGCTGTAATCCCGCTTCGATAGGTTGTCCAAGGCATTGCGGCTGATGTGGTTGACATACAGCTCTGGGTTGTATTGCGGGTTGAGGGCGGCGAAGTCGATCAGCCGCTCTCGTTCGGACTCCTCCCGCTCCCGCAGGGACGGGATCTCGATCTGGAAGTCGAAGCGGGCGTTCAGATCGTTGCGGAACTGTTGGCGCTCGATCATCAGGGGCACGTCGCGGTTGGTAGCGGCGATGACGCGGACGAAGCCGGGGAATGGGTCGATGCCGAAGGGGCGGATGACGCCGTCTTGGAGATAGACCAGCATGCCGCGTTGAGCGGACAGGTCCAAGTCGCCGATCTCGTCGAGGAAGGCCACGCCGTAGGCCGCTTTGGCCAACAGGCCGACCACCGGATCTTTGATGTCGTTGAACATGCCTCCGGCCGTGCCGAATAACTCATGCGTGAGAATGTGGGCGGTCAAGGCGGCGCAGTTAACCGTCACATAAGGGAAACTGTTCCGGCTCATACCCAGGCCCCGGGCGATCCGGTCTCGGACGATCTCGGCCACCAAGGTCTTGCCCGAGCCCGACTCGCCCCGGATCAGCAGTTTTGGCACGCTCCACTCACTGAGAGGCGTGCTGTCGTCTCCCGATCCGGGGTGGAGCAGCGCGCGGGCCTTTGGGGTCTCGTGCAGCCTGTACACGTCACGCAGCGAAGGGACCCCGGCGGGCAGCTTGTCGCTGTCGGTCATTCCGCCCGATGGATCCCAGGGCGGGGTCCGCTTGAGCTTCTGCACGGCCGGCGGGAACTTGGTCTGCATGGCCAGCACGGCGTCCCGCAACTGACGCAGGAAAGCTTCCATAGTCTCACTGGACAGTGAGAGTTGGCGTTGGATGCGGTACTGAACCGGGTCGGAGGTCCAGGTGAAGAACCGGCCCAGGGGGATGTCGTCGTCCTTGGGGCGCTCTTTGTAAGGGTCCTGTCTGAGCAGTTGTTCGACGGCTTCGGGCACGGCGCGGTCGCCGTCGTTGAGCAGGCGCATGACGTAGACGACGCCTTCGTAGAACAGCAGATCCGTCACCTCGGCGGTCAAGCCGGCGGCGCTGGTCAGGCCGACCCGGGCGTTCTCGTCCGCAGCGGCGTCGAGCCAGTCTTGGCACTGGATTGGGTCGGCGTCGGTCGGGACGTGGAGGATGAGATGGGAGCCGTCGACCTGGGGCGACTGGTCCAGCGCTCGTCGGACGGTGGTGGCACACTCCTGTTCGGCCAGTTCGATGACAGCCTCGGGGACCGCCCCCACGATGACGCAGCGACTCATGATTCAATCTCCCTCTTCGGTTCGCGCCGGGCCGACGCTGCGAGCAGTAGATCAGGCGGGTCGAAGGCGCCGGCCAACGCCAGGACGGCGACATCTCCGGCCCGGCCCAGGCGAGATTCGTCGCTTTCAAGGCCGAGATCGTCCAGCAAGTCGCGTGGCGTTGTCAACGGCCATAGGCTGCGGTGCTTGGCCAGGACATCTGGATGCTGGGACAGCGCTATCAGTGTCTTACCGCGGACACGTATGATCGTGTCCGGCAGCAGCGATGGGTGACGGACCGTCTCTGTGATCATTTCCTTGGACAGGCTCTTCGGACGACTCTTCATGACGGCTCGGCCGATGCGCTCAAGATCGTTAAACAAGCCGTCGCTTCTGCCCTGGGCGAAGAACCAAAGGGGCGCTAGGCCGAAGGGGGTGCGGATGACGACCCTGCGGTCGCGAGTGCCTTGGCCGTCTGATTGTTCCAGGTCCTTCATCGCGTACGGACCGAGGGCGTGGAGCGCGGCTAGCGGCGTGGTGCGGCGGAGCGCCTCCTCCTGAGTGCTGATGAGCGTCTGGGCGGTCGTCGTCCAGTTCCGCCTCAGATAAAACTGAGATCGGCCGACGCCGGGACTATCCGTGTCCGGCAGTTCGGTCCTGTAGTCCAATCGGCCGTCGCGCCAGAAGATCGACAATCGCACCCAAGGTATCCAGGAGGACGTGGGGGCGCGCAAGTCGCGTCCATCGTCGTAGAGTCCGTCGTCCTCGTCGTCGTGATAATCGGGAGGCACGTCTTCGTCGCGGGGGGCGTCATCGAATTCGGGGGGATCGAGTTCCCACGGCGTCTCAGCGTCGACGTCCAAGTGTCGCTCAGCGGTGGCGATGGCGAACCGGGTCGTGGCGTTGAAGCGGCCCTTCTTACGAGCCTTGGGGTCCGGCCCCACCGTCACCGTAGGTTCCCGCCGTAGTCCTGGGCCGGTCGTTCCAACGGCGGTCATGACAGTCCTCCCACCACAAGTTTGGTTCGCAGGCCTCCGACGCCCGGTTCGCCCGTGTCTGTCAGCGTTGACACATCGCCGCGGGTGGTGGCCGTCTCGAAGGCGGATCGTTCCCGGCGCTGGGCGAAAGTCGCCAGGTCGCCTGGTCGCAGCTCCAATTCCCGGAGCCGCCAGCCGGGCAGGTGGGCGTTCATGCGCGCCTGCCAGTCGGGGCCATGGCCCTGGCCGTAGAAGTGGGTCAGCTCGTGGACGATGAGACACTCCAACAGTCTCGGATCCCGGCCGGCTAGCTTCAGGTTCAGACTCAATCTCTGGGTTTTCCGGCTGTGACTGCCCCAACGGCTGGCCATCGGCTTGAGCCTGACCGCCACGAGACGGTGGCCCGATTCGGGAGGCAGGACGATGGGCGACCACTTCGTCAACAGGGCGATGACTGAGGCGATGAACGGCTCCAACTCGGGATCGACCCGGTCGGCCTTCGATCGTTTGACCGCGAACGTGTCGCCGGTCGGTTCCAGCGTGACCGTGGGGTGGTCTGAATAGCCCTTGGGCGGTGTGGGGCGTTGCAATATGAAGGCGTCGACCAGTTGTTTGAGGATCACTTGCACATGGACCGCCGCCACCTGGCCGCCCAGTTTGGCCACCGCCAGGTCGACTAGGGGCTGGAGAGCTTGGGCTCGCTGGCGCGGGTCGCCCAGGTCGCCTTGGGCGGCCAGGAACTCGCTCAGCTTGAGCGGTCGGCCGGGCTGATCGTCCCGAGCGAGGTCGAGGGCGACGGAACGCCCCAGTCCGAAGATGGCGTAGAGGTCGTCCAGAGCGTTGCCGAGCGCTTCGCCCCGTCCGCCACCGCCCTGGAATGCCTTCATGGCATCTTGGGTCGACCGTTCTCCGATCACGGTCGCGGCTAGCAGACCGATCCGGCTCCCGACCTGAGGCGGGGCGCCCGATCCAGGGTCGGCTCCGTAACAGGCCTGGCAGACGCCTGCCTCGGACGAGCAGGTCAAGGGGGAGCGCACCGGCGCGTCGGTTTCGCAATGAGTCTGAGAGATCACGACCGCGTCGGCTATCGCCACCAGTTCCTTCGTCAACTGGCCCGCCCGAGGCGTGGTCAACTTCTTGTGGGCCAATTCGGCCAAGGCCACAGGGGCGGTGTTGAAATAGTCATCGCTGCTCAGGCCGGTCAGATAACAGCCAGCGACGTTTGGTACCACCGAGTTCGGATGCCCCGAGTGTTCATTCAGCCCGCCTCTCGCCCGCAAGAGTTGCTTGACGGCTTTCTCGCCGCCGGCCACGCCTGCCGCCAGCGCGGCCGCCAGGTGGCCTCGCTCCCCGTCGGCTAGCAGATCCAGCGCCCCGATGGACCAGCCCACGGCAGCGTCTAAACCGGCTCGTTCGACCTCGTCCAAAAGGCGCAGGGCTTCGTTCGGATCGGACGTTGACGAGACCAGGTCGCTGACCGCCTGAGGTAGATGGTCGGAGTCCAGGACCAGACCAGTGCTGGCTAGGGCGGCGGGCAGGGAGCCGGACCGGCTGGCCCGGTAGAGACCGAGGGCGATGTCGAGATCCATCTTGGCCAAGACGCCGCCGTTGGCCGACGACCTGATCCGGCTGGCGGGAGACAGCTTCTCCCAGGCGTCTCGCCGGGCCGCGGGCGTGACCGGACGATGCACGGCCACCGTGTCGCCGTCGAAGTCGCCCGCCAGGCCGCCCAGGCAAAGCGGATGCAGATGGATGGCGTCGTCGTCGATCAGCTTGGCCCGCAGCGCCACCAGGTTGTAAGGATGCAGCGACGGCTGCCGGTTCACGATCACCACGTCGTCGTCCGGGTCGAGACCGTTGAGGCCGAGGCCCAGGGCTAGCAAGCGCGGCAATCCGACCTGATCTGGCTGCAAATTCAGGTCGGGCACGATGACGGCCCGGCCCGAGTGAGTGACCGACTGCCCTAGCAGGTAACGGCTCAGCAGGCCACGTTTGCCGGACAGGCGGGCCAAGACACTGTCCGGCTCCGGCTTCGGCCAGGCGCCGAGGATCGCCTTGACCCGGTCCTGGATGCGGCTCCACAGCGGCCAGAGCTGGTTCTTGGGGCCAGCTTTAACCACCCGGTCGTACTCGACAAGCAGCCAGGCCAGGTCTTGGTAGGCCCGGTCTAAGCCGCGCCGGATCGGTGTGGCCACGCGGAAGGCGGGCGGCAGAACCGGGACGGCGGTCAGCGGCGGGAGGGTCGGTCCCTTCTTAGTGCTCCAAGGATGAGGCATGGAGCGCGGCAACGGGATAGCGTAGAGCACTCGCTCCGACTTGGGGCTGCCGGCGCGGCCATGCTCGTCGGATCGGTACAACGGGTCGCCGCCGGCGTAGACCGGTTCATTCGAGTCACCTACTTTGGCTCCGAAGGCTGCCCTCAGCGCCGCCAGGTCGGACTGCGAGGCGGGCCTGTCCCAGCGGCCCAACTCCCGCCAGTGGGGTAGCTTGGGGTAGTAGATTTCTCGCCACAGCGGGGTCAGCGCCCGCACTTCAGAGGCGGAGACGTCCTGGAGAGCGCGGAGGCCGGTGTCGTTGACGGCCAGTTTCAGGCCGCCGACCGCCAGGTGGGCTTGGACGCTGCGCAGCGAGGCGCGGGGCTTGCCCTTGGCCCAGTCCCGGGGCGCGGAACGGACTTGGAAGGCGTCGGCTAAGACTTCCTGGGCGCCGGCCGCCTCCAGCGCCCAGACCTCCATCTCGCCGAGCCGTTGGGCCGAGCCGACCCAGTGGTCGTGCTGGAAGCGGCGGCTTTGGCTGGGTTGAGCGGTGACCGGGGACTTGGACGGCTGCCCGTCCCGGACCGACAGTTTGGCGGCGGCCAGATGGTTCAGTTTCATGATGTATTGCGGCCCGACGACGACGCCGTCCGCGCCGCCCAAGAGCCTGCCGTCCGGCAAGGTCAGCTTCATCCGACCGCGTGGCGCCCCCAGCTGGGCTAGAGCCTGGCCCAGCGCCGCCGGAGCCTCGACGACCCGTGAGACCCGGCGCGGCTGGCCGTCGGTCAAGAGGGCTTCCAGCCCGACGTGCATCTCCCAGAGCTGGCCGATGTTGAGCCGGCGCAGCACGCCCACGGGATTGAGGATGACCTCGACCGCCCGGCCGCCCAGGACGTTCTCGGGCAAGCGAGGCATCTGGTCGTCCGGCAGGATGGCGCTGACCACGCCCTTGCCCTGGTGGCGGTTGGACAGCTTGTCACCCACTGCCAGGGGCCGGCGCACCTGGATCAGCGCCGAGACGAAGCCATTGGTGTTGTCGAGGAAGGCTTCCATTAGCTGTCCGGTCACAGGCGAGCGGACTGTGTCCGTACGTCCACCCGGCCGGGTGACGAGCAGGATGGCCTCACCGGCCTCAACGGGGACGGGCTCCTTCGATCGGGGATTGATCAACCAGGTGACTGAATCCTCAGCCGCTCTCGGCTCATCGATCCGGACGATGTGGGTCGACCCCATGCGGTCGGCGAACGACTGGCTGACCACGATGCCGTCCTCGTAGTTCAGGCCATGCCAGGGCGTCAGGGCCACCAAGGCGTTGACGCCGAGACATAACTCGGCCTTCGTCTTAGCCTCATCCAGCACCTTGACATCGGGCGCGTGGGCCAGGATCTGTCCGGCCCGCACCTGGTCGCCGACCTCGACGTCGACGAACCATTCGTTGTCGACCTGCGATCGCCGCTGCCAGGGGGCGTCCGTGGCCACTGTGAGCGAGCGGCGATTGGTCTCTATCATGATGAAGCCCGGCTCGATCGCTGAGACCCGGCCGGCTTCCGGGGCCCGGGCGACGCCTTCCGCCGATCCCAGGACCTGTTCCCAGCCGGTCGCCACCAGCGGCGGCTGGCGCCCATCCACCGGAACCGCTTGCTTCAAGTTCTTCGAGCCGATGGAGGCCCGGGCCGGGTCGTCGTGGTTGATGAAGGGGATCAGCGCCGCGCTGGCCGACAGGTCGAACCAGTCACTCAGCTCGAGCGGCGCGTCGTCCCGGGCGCCGACGGTGGAGTAGCGCACCAGGCCGGTGTCCTTCGACTCCGGCGTTTGAACCGGGCACAAGGCGCCGCGCCAGCCCGGCTCCAAGTCGCGCAGGTCGGCCCGGCCTCGAATCCGGCCCACCCCCCGGAAACCGATGAAACAGGTCCGCGCGGCCTGCTCCACCCGCGTCAACGTCATGCCCTCGTCGACCCGGCCGACGACGGAGACCACACCGGCTCGACCGGAGGCCAGGGCGGCCGAAGCCGCCTCGGTGGCCCGGGACAGCCGGCTTGAGACGTCCTCCAGCCAGGCCTTCAGGCCGTCTGTCTGGGCCGAGACTTGGGTGGTGCTCTTAGCCAGGCGGGCGTAAACCAGCTCAGCCATGGCCTCGTCCCCGCCGAACAGCCGGTTACGGGAGGCCGCCGTCCGGCGGGGCTCCGACAGGGGATCGACCACCCGGGGCTCGATCCCGGCGCAGGATTCCTGGACGAAGGTCAAGGCTTTGGGACTGGCGCGATGCTCAGGCAGAACCGAGATGGCTCGGAGCAGATTGGCGATCAAGTCGCGGTCTTGAGTGTCGGGCTCGAGCCCGAGCGAGGCTGACATCTCCGCCCGCAGGGCGTCGTCGACGTATCGGCCCGGCAGCTTCCCTAGCACGGCCCAGGACAGCCTCTCCCAGGTGGAGTCTTTGTCCGCGCCGCCGTATACGTCCATCCCCAGCCGCGACGCCACCACCAGGTCGAGCTTCCAGCCGCCGCTCGGCGTCGGACGGGGGATGACGTGCAAACCGGGTCGCAGCCGGACCCCTTGCCCCACGGCCAGCGGAGCGCCGATGTAGAGGCCGGCGTGGCGGCCGGGCCGCACCGGTTCTTCGCCGGTGACCGTCAGACAGACGCTGCCGTCCTCACGCTCCCAGGGCACGGGCCAATCGAGCCGGGCCGTGGTCTGAACGCCCTCGGACATGAACGTGACATCCAGGGGAGCGACCCACTGGTACGACGGCCCCCGGCGGCTTTGGCAGGGCAGCCATTCGGGCCGCCCCAGCGCCGACGCCGTGGCCGTGACCGTGCCCTCGATCTCCCGTGACACCAGCGCGGCGGCGGCCTCCGCCAGCAACTGGCGGCAGTCATCACCGGTCAGCTGGGGGACCTGGGCCGGCGTGAATGGCTCGCTGCTCATGGAGGACTCCTTCGTCGTCGCCGCCGCGTCAAAGCGTACTAGCTCTGGATGCTGATTGCGTAAGGGGTTGGTGTGACCATTGGGTCACTTCGTCCCCGCCGCCGGGCGGCCCAGGCCTTGGCCGGTTCATCACCGACGGTTCCGCTTTTCACCGGTCGTATTGACTCGTAGCCGCCTGCTGGCAAAGCCCCCGAACACCGACTCGAAGAGGAGTTGACATGCCCACGTCCATCAATGAGGCGCAAGCCCGTCAAAAGGGCGAGTGGCGCGATATCAAATACTGCGCCTGGCCGACTCGTCGGGATTATTCGTTCACGTTCAAATACGAAGGTGGCGGCTGGCGGGTCTATATCAACAATTCGCCCAACTACAGGGGTCGTCCTGCGGGCAGCGTCGAGACCCACCGTCTCGGCCTGGGCCGCCGCCCCTACATCTGTTGGACCAACTCCCTGCCGACTATCTCGGCCGCCCAAGGCGTGGCCGCCCTGTGGGCCGACTGCACCGAGCACTACATCGCCACTGGCCGCTTCGAGGCGCCGCCCAACCGGCCGGCTGTCCAGGACCGCTCGGTGCTGGGAGACTTCGCCCCGGCCGCCTCAGCCGTGCCGGCCACCTTCCGCACGGGGGCCGCTTCCCCCACCGCTGCCATCTTCCGTACGGCGGCTCCCGTCGACGCCGTCCGGCGGGCCTGGCACGAGGACTTCGGCTTCCGGCTCTGGGGAGCCGGACTGATCGCCCTCAGCCTGTGCGGGCTGTTCTGGGTCGTTTGCATGCGCAACGGCTTCGGCTTCTGGGACTTCCTCTGGATGGCTGGCGCGTTGGCCGGCGCAGTCGTATCGGTCATCCAGGCCGAGTTCGAGCCGGGCGGGCGCGGCTGGCCCATCGCCTACGCCGTCTCTGTGGTCTTGCTCGGCCTCACCGCGCTGAGCGGGGCTGCCCCCGGATTGTTCTGGGCGGCGTCCCTGTGGTTGGGCGTGGCCAACGGCGTCCAGTACGCCATCGCCGCAGCACGCCGCTTTGCCTGGTATCGGGGCCTTTCCCAGCGACCCCGGCTCCGGTAGCATCACTGCGGATGAGGCGGAAGCCCTGCATCGAACAGAGAGGTTCAGCACGATGGACGACCGGACCCTGCTCGGATACCTTGATGACGTTTCCAAAGGACACGAACTCGCTCGTGGAGTGGTGTGGAGCAGCGAGCACTTGGCCCGTGCCGCGAGGCTCCCTGATTCCTTGGGCAAGGCCGCGTTGATTGAGCGGATCCATAGAGGTGCCCGCGCGCCGCAGCATGAGCAGTTTTTATACGAACTCGCGAAACTGCTGGCCGAGCATCCGGTCATCACCCAGTTGGAGCAATCCTGGGACTGGACCGATGACCAAAAGGTCCAGGCGCGGGAACTAGCATGCAAGTGGAGCGAACTTGCGAAGGTCCTGTCCGGGCAGGGGGAGGGAACGCCCGAGGGGAACTGGATCGGCCTGTCTTATTCTCACGCGGAACTGCTGCGTGCGCAGCTTCGTGAGGCAATCGTAGTGTCTGAGATATGACCAGCCGCTGTCGGTCTGCCGAGGCGGTGGCGCGCCAAGTACCAGGCCTTCGCGTGACCGCGCTGAATCTCATAGAGCAGGGGCAGCTGTGGGTCAGGTAACAATTTGGCCAGGCAGCCCGCGACTTCGACGCGCGAAACCGCAGAGCGCTGCGCGACAAGTTGTTCGGGCGCAGAGAGGCCAGGGAGCCCGATGAGCACGCGAGATGCAGATTGGGGACCGAGGATAACCGCTACTGGGGGTGAAGGAAGGCGGTGGGCATTACGGATAGGCTGTCGGCAATCGAGCATCAATCAAGCGGGCCCGAAGAGGCCCAGCGGAATGGAGTTTAGGAGTGAACAGTGCAACCGCACAAGGAGCAACTATCCAAGGAGCCATTCAGCAAGCTCTGCGAGCGTTGGGTGTCGTTAACCAAAGTGATATAGCTATCCAGGTAGTTCAAGAGCCGACGAAGGGACTCTTTGGTATAGGAGCCAAGCCGGCAATCGTTAAGGCGGAGAAGACGGCAGAATGCTTGGAGAAAGAGGCGGCAAGAGCCGCTTCAAGAGCCGCTGAGGCAAGGGACGCCGTGGCCAATTTGAAGAAGCAGCGGCTAGAGATCGAGCACCTCCTGTCATCCGAATCACCCGTCGGCTACCACAGCTTGCCCGTTCTCACGCGCGAGCTGAACGCGCTGAGGCAGATCTTGGAGGCGGGTAGGCACACGATGTCACTGGGTGAAGTAGACAGTATAGAGTCGTATCGTCTATCCATTAGCCGCTATCAAAAGGTGATAGATGATGGTGCTACCACTCTCGCGGCACGCGGTGAACGCGCCGAGTTTAGGTCGAGCATGGCGAAAGTGGAACAGCTGCTGTACATGGTTCGACAGAATGCGCTAGAGCGACAATAGCAAGCGCATCATCGTGTTCGCGGCTCTGGCGGTGTCCCGTCATTTACAGGACGTGGCGGGCGTGTTGATCAAACGGCTGGTGACGGCGTTGCGGCAGGTCCGGTCCGCAGTGGTCGAGGTGGGCGGCGGCGGTTGACGCTGCCGCCTTTCGTGCCGCCCGAGGCCAGGGAGATCCTCGACGCGATGCGATCACCGAAACTGGGCACTAAGGGCAATGGCAGGAGTTAGGCGCTCCCTTACTTCATGAGGCTACTTCCTCTGTGCTGGCATGGCCTGATCCTTTCGCGGAGTCAGACCCTTCATCAAACCGATGGTGATTCAAGGCAGTAGTCTAGGGACTGTTATATCCCACTACGAACACCCCTGGAGGTGCCTTGCCGACAATTCCCATATTCGTATCCTCTACCTTTCGGGACTTTCACCTGGAACGTGATATTTTGTCTGGCCCCGTTCGGGCTCGTCTAAATGAAGCTGCGTCGGAGTACGGTTGCCGCGTGGATATAGTGGACCTTCGCTGGGGAGTTGATACGTCTTACGACGATGAGGACGAAGCTCAGCGCCGAATCATGGACGTCTGCCTGACAGAGATCGATAGAGCACAACCATTATTCCTTGGGCTGGTGGGCAACCGATACGGTACGATTCCAGATGCTGCTCACGTGCGCTGGGTTGCGGCCCAGTCAGGCGTTCCAGACGACGAACGCCTGGATGGTCTATCTGTCACTGCTGTTGAGTTTAGCCGAGGCTTCTTGTGGGACTCTGCGCGAATTGGTGATCCCACAGTCTTCATTCGTTCGATAGCAGGCACCGTTCCCGAGGGTTGGAGTGACCCTGATGGCTCAGCTGTTTTGAGGTTCCGTCAACAGATCGAGGAGGCTTCACGTAGGAACAAGGCCATACGTACGGCGGCTTACGTTGTCCAGGCAGACGGCGCTGCCGTCGACTTGCGGGTTGTGCATGATGTGACGACGCCGCAGGATTCACTGGGTGCTGACGGTGTCACGGCGCAACCGGGCTCAGAGGCGACCAGTACCTTCGAGGAGTTTGCGGTTCGATACCTGCTTCCTCGAGTAATTGATAGAGCCACCAGCCTGGGTTCAATGAGGAGCCCCGGCGTCTCTGCCGCAGACGACCTGTTCCGCGAGGACCACGCCATCTCCGTCGGCCGCGAGCCCACGATTAATGATGTCTCCGACGCTCTCCTGGACGAGGGTCGCGGCAGAGTGACGATCCTGGGCGAGTCCGGGGTGGGTAAGTCCACGGTCTTGGTCGCTGTGGAGAAACGAGTACGGGACGCCGGGGCAGTCGTGCTGTCGTGTTTGGTCGGATCCACTTATGACATTCGAACGCCTGTGGATGTTGTGCGGGTTCTGTCGCGTGGCGTCTCCGAGTATTTGGGTCGCGACATCAGCACGCCCAACGGCAATTATGAAGAACTCATGGCCCAATGGTGGTCAGAACTGATAGTGGATCTATCGGAGTCACTTAAGAATCGTTTGATAATTGTGGTGGATGCCTTTGACCATATTGCTCAGCCCGCACGCGCTGGACGTCTCTGGCCTATCACTTGTTTGCCGCGAGATGTTGCTGTCTTAGTCACGACAACCAGGCCGGAAGATGCAGATGCTCTGGCGGTCCACGGGTGCGCGCCCGTGGAGATCGGGCCGCTGTCGGGTGAAAACGCTAAGGAAGCGGCATCTGCCTGGGCATCGTTCTCGGGCTTCGTCGACGCGGAAGGTCGGCCGGGACGAACGAAGCGGAGCCTTCCTAGATCTACTGTCGAAGCCCTGGGCCTTGAAGAACATATTCCACTCTGGATCCGGCTTGCTGTCGATTGGGTGACCGCTCTGGATGCGGATGACTTCAGTTCCATGGGAGATCTCAGCAATAAGTCAACAATCATTACCGAACTGTTACTGAGGCGAGCGCGGTGCCTTCCCGATAGCGTGACTGAACTGGCTCAGCGGTTCTTGGACTGGTCGACCGCGCGTGTTGGGCCTCAATCATCACGGCTTGTCGGGCTGCTGGCTTTAGCTCGTTCGGGGTTGACAGTGTCAGATCTGGCGGGACTTGCGGCGGACGTGCAAGATGGTCACTGGATCGCCGCCCAGACCCGACGGGCTCTGGGTGGTCAAGTACGCGGCCGGGGTAGTAACGGCCGCCTCACTTTCACCCATCAAATACTCAAAACAGCGGCCACTCGGCTGGCCCCAGGCGACGGCCACAATGTTCTCGCTGAGTACTTCGTCCGCCGCGGAGTGGTTGACTCCGATGACGCCATGGATGTCGTGTGGCATGTCATGCACAGTTCTCTTCCGAATGATGTTCCTGCTGTGGCACTTGCGCTGGAGCAAGCCCTCAACTTGGCTGATGCAAGAATGGAGGCCCTTGTTCGAGAGGCGATGCTCAGCGTTGGGAGCCGTGGAGTCGACTGGCTCAACTCCATGCCCGGAGGCTCTCTAACCGATGCCGGAATGCGCGCCCTGCTCGAATCGGTCAGCGATGTGGATGTTGACGCTCTCGCCCGCACAGTGAGGCTTCCTTGGCTCGAGGCTGTGCTGGCCTTGGCGATGCGCCAAGCTAATGGTGAGGCATCGACTTCAGTCGCGTGGGCGCAAGAGTCCATGGCCAAGTACTACTGGGCATCAGGTGATCTCCAGATGGCTCTCAGCACTGCCGTGCAGTCCGTCGATACTGCTCGTGAAGTCGCCGCGATGAACTCCGTTGGCGATCTGGGTATTGAGTCCACTAGGCAGCTCGCCTCGTGTCTGTGTATGTTGTCGGAAATCACTTGGTCTCTGGGCGATATGTCGACCGCTGAATCGTGTTCGCGAGAGGCCCTCGATCTGCGCCTCGAACACGAAGACAGGCTGGAAGACAATGACAATAATATCTCAGGCGTATTGGGCCAACTCGCCTACTTTGCGAACGAACGTGGGGACGTTAATGAAGCGATGAAGTACTGGCGACTGGCGCTTGAGCATGCCGAGCGGACCGCTCTGGCTCATCCGCAATACTGGGAGCATCAGCACAATCTTGTGGCGTCACTAGTTGACTTGGGTGGCTGCCACGAGTCCGTTGGTGAATTGGATGAAGCGCAGAGGCGGTACGAGGAAGCATTGCTGAGGGCACGCGCGCTCTGGGCGGAGCGACCTCGGTCACCAGCCAGCGCGGAACTCGTTGCTCACATCCTGACCTGGCTGGCGGCCGTGTGGCTGGGGATGGGGCGTGTCTCCGACGCACAAGCCAGTTGTGAAGAGGCGGTGTCGATAAGACGTGGCATTCACGAAGCGTCTCCCGACTCGCCCGGACCTCTCGAACGCTATGGGATGGCTCTTGGGTCGCTGGGGGACACGCTCGTGGAGTCCGATAAGACGCGAGCAAGAGCGTGCTTCATCGAAGCTCTTGAAATCGCTCGTGTATTCAAACGGATGTCGCCAGACGCCCAAGAGGCGAACCATAGCCTGATCGCTTGGTTGAGTCGTCTGGGAGATCTTGAAGTTAACGAGGGCAACTCGGACGTGGCGTGGCCATACTACGAGGAGGCTCTGGCGATTTCACAGGCACAAGCCGAAGGGTCAGCGCAGGACCGAGTCAGCCCCCTCACAGATCTCGCTGCGCTGTTGAATAACACAGGAGAGTGCGCCCTCGCCTTAGGCCGGGCTGACCAAGCGGCGACACTCATGGCCGAGTCCGTGGTGCTCTGGCGCGAGCTTCGTGATCTACAGCCTGGCGTTGTCAGTGTAATCAGCAATCTCGGGGTGGCGCTCGATAACTTAACGAGATTACTCGCGACTAGCGACCCCGATGGAGCCGCAGATGCAGCAAGGGAGGCTGCGGCCTGTAGGGAGCAAGTCAAAACTATGGTGAGTTTGGGTTGAGCCGCATCCACTCCTCGGTCCTTGTGCGGGTGACGCATCTGTAGGACGTATTCCGGTCGAACCTGAGAAGGGCGATACTCTTATGTTTCCACCTGTCAAGTCTTCTCTTACCGCGCTTTACCTGGGACTGGACCGGATCTGCGCCAAAAGAGAAAGCTGAGCAAGTGCCGCGTGCAGAAGGGGTATGCCAACGCAGAGCAACGCTAGGGCGACGAGGTGGGTTGTCGTGAAGTCATTGAATCAGTTGAGCCGACCCTCATAGAACTGGAGGAATGCGGCTCGTCGATGTGGTGCGAGCATCTCGGGCGACGGTGGCAGAGTCCGGTAGACGGATAGGCTTCGCACATGGCGCGTGATGTGAGAGAGGTCTCCGTTCTGCTTTCGAGCCCGCTGGACGCTCACGACTACGTCATGGACTTGCAGAAGGACATCGACAGCGGTGACTATGCCCGCATCGTCCGCGAGCTGAACCATGGCGTCCGTGTCTCTTGTCGGAACTGGATGGAGGATCCCATACCGGGCTGGCACCCCTACGGAGCTCAGTCCGGGATCAATGACACACGTCTCAGAGACGCTGACATTGTCGTCGCCGTGTTTCTTGGTCATGTAGGCACGCCGTGGACCGACCCTCGCCCCGGCGGTGAGACCTATGCGTCAGGCACCATTGCGGAGATTCACCTCGCTCACCGCGCCGGTAAACCTATCCGTGTCTATTGTCTCCAAAAGACGGACGGCGAGAGCGTGTCCGATCAACTGACACAGCAACTCTCCGACCTACGCAAAAACGGTTTCACCGTTCGAACATGCACGTCTACTCAGGACCTCATCTCGCAGGCCCGCAAGGACATCGCCCAAGACCTCCGAACCATCCGAGTGCAAAGACCCGAAGGTGCCTCTCTCCCTGCCTGGGTCACGCCTCAGAACTTGGTTGCGTTGGTGAGCGGCTTCGTCACTGCTGTGTCGATTAGTCTGCTTCTGCCAGTGGTGACCTCGCACAGCGGAGAACTTGCCGATCCCCTTAGCCCCGCCGAAGCGATCCTCTCCGTTTTCTTCGGACTGGTGGCAGGGATCATTGTCATAGGCTTGTACCGAGCACTCGGCGCCGCTGTGACGCGTAGCATAGGTCCCAGACGAGTCCAGCGACTGTTCTTGTGCTTGTGGTTAGCTGCGGCAGTGGGTACGGTCGTGACGACCCCGCTCACTCTTCAGATTTTTCACGGCGAGATCTCTGTTCAGGTGAAGCGGGATCAGGATCAAGCCATCAGCACGGTATTGGAGGAAGCGGCCAACAGCCCAGTGGCCATGCAACTAGCCGAGACCCAGGCACAGATTGTGGAAGAGGAGGCCGTTCTGCGTTCTGCCGCAAGCGATTCGGGTCTCGCGGCGGCCCAAGCATCGCTGGACGTGGCTGTCTCCCGTCGCGACGAGGCACAGGCGGGTGCGGAGGCGGCGTACCTGCTCATGGTGTGCGAACGTGAAGGCCGAGGCTCAGAGCCCTCCTGCCAAGGGAAAGCGAGTTCCGTTCCGGACTACGGTCCGGTTTATCAGGAACTGGAGCGCCAATACGAGGCCGCGACCATGACGCTCCAACAAGCGCAGGCGGACGTCGACAGAGCTGAAACGGTCCGGGACGCAGCTCAGGCGGCTTTGCCCCAGGCCGATCAAGATTCCATCGAAGCTGCCCGATTGCCAGCGGAGATCCGACTGTGCGGGAGTCTGCTGGGCACGAATCCTCCTCAGCCTGACCCCGAGTGCAAGTCAGGACTACGCAGGGACGCCATCGACCTCAACACGACACTGAAGATCATGAAAGACACAACTTTGATCAAGGCCAATAGTGGGCTCTGCACTCAACTTAAGGCGTTGTATGAGTTGCAGTCTCGTGAGAGCTCCGTCGGCATTGCCACAACCGGAGTCATCTGCATGTTCATGATGGCGCAGATGATGCCCATGACTGTCCAGGTCATTCTCGGAGCCCGGCGAGATCCCAGTAGGCAGTCGACCGAGGGTTCGTGAAGCACGGCAAAGCGCGTGGGCGAAGACCGCAGAGTTGCAGACTTCGCCCACGCATCTTCTGAATCAACGCCCGTGAGGCTATCGGCGTTGGCTCACGAGGATAACCGCCGACCCGTCAACTCCCAGAAGAACGAGACCCACCGCGACAAGGTATGGGGTCACCAGAGTTGGGTTGGCCCATGGCGCGCGACAATTATGGCGCGCCTAGGGGCAGGTCTCACTGTTCTTGACGGCCCGGAGGGTCACCATGTCTTTCACTTGGACTCGTGTGCCCGCCGCTGGGTGTTGTGAGCACACTTGCCAGTTGCGGTCCATGATCTGGGGCCGGCCTTTCCCGGTGGCGTCTTCCTGGTCCAGGAGGTAGCTGCCTAGGTTTTGCAGGGTGTCTTGGGCGTCTTGCAGGTTCTGTCCGACTAAGTCGGGCATGACGAAGGAGGCGCTCTCGGATGTTGGGGCGGTGGTCGGGTCGGACGCCTCGGGCGTGGGAGCTGTGGCTGTGGTCTCCGGGGCGGGTGACGTCGGACCGTTCGGTGTCGGGGTCGCTGTGACGGTCGTCTCGATGGTGACTGGGCTGGATGGTTGAGCCGTGGTCCAGGGCTGCCAGGCGATGAGGAGGCAGCCGATGATGATCGAGGCTCCTACGATCAGCCAGTTTCGGGTTCGGTGGAGCCAGGACTGGTGGCCCGCTGGTTCTGGGTAGGTCTTGTACTTCCTCATGAAGGTCCTTTCTCGGATTGTTCTGGGATGGGGTTTGACGTTCGCCGCCGGTTCGGGACGGCTGATTCTGTTAGTGAGCCTCGCTTCTCATGGGTGGGCTAGGCGTCACAGAGGACGACGCCGGTGGCGACTAGGGTGACGTTTCGTTCTGTGGCGGCGCAGGCTTCGATCTGCGTGCTCGTGGTCGGATCCCAGTCTTGGCAGGACGGTTCCGTGTCGCCCACGCCGCGGGCGGTGATCTTCGACCGGTCGACGCCTTCGCCGCTCAGGTAATCCGCCACCGCGTCGGCGCGGTCTTGCGATAACTCCAGGCCTGAGGGCGCGGTGCCGACTGAGGCCGTGTGGCCGATGATCTCGACGCCGGCCTCCGGATGTTGGCGCAGGACTTGGATGGCCTGGTCGAGGAGCGTCTTGGCATCATCCTTGAGGACGTGTTCGTCCCCGTCGAATAAGGCGTTGGCCGGCATCGCCCACGAGGTGGACGTCAGTGTGCAACTTGGTTTGAGATCGCCGAAGTCGATCGTGCGCTTCGGGACGGGCACGACGGTGACCGGCGGCAGGCCGGGGATCGGCTCGGCGGGCCGGTGAGCGGTCACAGAGTCGGGTTGGCCCATGACTCCGCCACGGGCGGCGATGACGCCTTGCCAGATGGCGGATAGCTTTTCCAGCGAGGTGGCGTCCAGAGCCGGTTGCGGGTCTTGAACGGCGCCGAGGGTCTCGAAGACGACCTTGGTGTTTCGCAGTGTCTGAGCGGTGGGGATCAGGTCGATGACAGTTCGAAGATCCAGCGCTAAGAGGTTTTGCTGGAACTCGAGCAGGCCAATGCTCTGCAAGCCCGAGTCGTACACATGTATGGCGCAGCTCAGACCGGCGGCGCGGAGTTTGGCGGCGGTGGACTCGATGGCTCCGAGCACATCGGCCTCCGGCTTGGTCGCTTGAGCGGTGGAGACAGCTTCGATCACGCTATTGCGCGTGTTGAGCTGCGCATCCTTCTGATCGTATGAGTTGTCGATCTCCTCGACGACGCCGGTCAAGAGGGGGTCGCCGTTGGCTGATCCGGAGACGCCCGTGACCACGATGACACTGCCCACCGGCAGAGGATCGGGCAGGAGCGGCGCCACCATGGGACCGGTCACCCCCGCGCTGTTCGATCGATTGCCGGCCACGATGCCGAGGCAGATCGGCCTGGGAGGCGGAGAAGGCGGCTGGGAGCAACCGGAGAGGGCGGCGATGCTCCCAAGAGCTCCGGCCAGGAGCGCGATTAGTCGATTGAGTGTGTGTTCCATGAGGAGGCTCCTAATCAAATCCAGTTATTGGCGTGGTCGAGGCTGGGACACTGAAGCCCCAGTTGGCAGGCCCGGCAGGCGTCGCGGCGCCAGTCACCGTGACAGACGCCGCACAGTGCGAGCGGTTTGCCGCAGGTGCGGCAGGCGCTGTAATTAGGGACGCGCCCGGGGCGGCCCCAGAACCAGCTGATCCAGCGCGGCATGTCAGACCTCCGAGTCGAAGAGACCGTTGGTGATGTTCGGATCGCCCATGTAGCGAGCCAGCCAGTTCCGGTAATGGACGCAGAACTCTTTCTTATGAGCGGGTAGGGTGTCGTCGATGTAGTGGTCCCATTGCGCGACGACGGCGTCGGCGGCGGCGACCCGGGCTTTGATCAGGGCCTTGCCCTGTTCCAGGATCGAGGCGTGGAGGAAGCGGCTGCGGTAGAGATCCACCAGGTGGAGGTCAGTCTTGATGACATCGGTGACCACAGGGTTGTAGAACATCACTTTGGCGATGATGACGATCGCGCCGATCAGAATGACCGCTGCGCTCCAGACGGCGATATGGGCCGGAATGTTGTACACGGCGGCCGCGTCGACCTGGTCGAGTGGCACCTGTTTGGCTTCCGCGGCCACCCGGATCGCCTTGTCTCGGTCGGCGCTGACTCGGAAGAAAACCGTACTTCCGACTGCTAGCAACCAGACTAGACCCCATGCGATCAGGGTCGTCAGTTCTTTGACCATCGCGAAGCCGCGATGGAAGCACTTGGCCAGCACTTGGCCGAGGAAGCCGGGCAGGCCGATCAGACCGACCAAGATGGCGAGGCCGAAGCCGATGACCATGAGGTAATTGTCCGTGCGCAGGTAATCCTTAATCGTGCCGATCACGATGGCCCCTTCCGCTGAGCCCAGGCCAATGATCGGCCCCCAGATCAGGGCCTTGGCTTTGAGGTTGGCCGCCGACCAATGAATCTGTCGTTTGGTCGTGTCGGGACTTGGTTTGGGTGGGACCGATCCGGTCCACATGATCCCGTCGGAGGCGGGAGTCTGGCCTACGAGGGTTTTAGTCAGCGAGTCCCGCTCGGCCAAGGTCCCCACCAACTGCGCGGCGACCTCTTTGACAGTCTTCTTTTCGATGGCGACAGTGGTGCCAAGGTCCTTCTGGACCCCTTTCCCATTCACGGTCAGGGAGACCGAGGCGGTCTTCTTAAGCGCTTCACCGAGGCTCTTGGCATCGGACAGTCCCTGGCGGGCCTCATGGGTCTCACGCTCCAGACGGCGGGCCGCTTCTTCCTCTCCTGGATAAGCACGCCCCTCTTGGTATCTGACGTAGATATCATCGATGGTGTCTTTGTCACGGGCGGCTTGCTGTTCGGCGTACCTCAGCATGGTGGCGTGGTCGACCGGGTCTTCGCTGGGCGGGCCCGCCGGCCGATCCAAGGCGGGATCGGTGATCGTCACACGGGGAACGGGGTAATTAGTGGTCATGGTTGTCTCTTTCTGGTGTGCTTATGGGATTGTGGGGTCGTTCGATGGGTCGAGCGGATCCGTGCTGATGTCAATTGGTCGTGCCGGTCACTCGGGATCGACCCGATTGGCTTCCAAGGCCCGGGTCGCTTTGGGTCCCGACGCCTCGAGTGAGAGCGGTTCGAGGCCGGTGTCGAGTGGTTGGTAGGCGTTGAATTCAAGATGACGGAGCGTCGGATTCTCGTTATTGCGGCCGATGGCGGCGTGCATGTGGAGTTGGAAGAGGACTTTATAGTGGGATGCCCATTGACCAAGCGCGAAGCTGGCTAAGTAGTCGATGGCTTCGAGGTCGGTGCCACAGACCTCGATGATGATCCTGGCCTCGTAAATCTCCTCCTCCCGGCGGTTCAGCTCCGACTGGGCTCGGATGGCGCGACGCTTGTCGGCGAGCCAGACCTGACGATCCAGACCTGACGCCGGCGGAACGGGGGCGATCTCCGGCTCTGGCGGCACAGGATCCCGGTCGAAGATTGCTTCAGCGCGCGTGCGCCGCTCGATGACGTTCCGCACATGCTCCACCCGCTGGCGGTGAACCTCAATTTGTCCAGCTTGGCAGGTGTCCTGATATAGGCGCATGACCGGGGTCATCTCTCCTGGGTCGAGTCGCAACAGACGGGCTCTCTCCGCTTTGGCGGCGCGTTGGATCGCCCGTTCGTCGCGGGCGGTCAGCGTCTCTTTGGGAACCGAGAAGGGGAAGCGGCCCTCCGACAGGACTCGTCGGGTGTAGGGATTGAAGGTGTTCTCCATGGGAGACCTCCTTTCTTAAGGTTGTGGTATTGTTCTGGACGGATCACCTCTATAAACGCAAACCGCATCCACGGCCCGGTCGGGCCGCGTAGAGGCGGCGTCATCGGGTCTGACGGGAGGGCGACACGGCGCGGCCTCGCCGCCCGCTCGGCTATCAGGGCTGTCGCGGTCTACGTCCCCACAGTAAAAATGATCGTCCGCGCACGATCTGGCATCACGTAGGTCGACAGAGCGAGCCGTGTCCTTGCCACAGTGTCTGGAAGGTGGACGACCGAACTTCTGACGGTCACCGGCCCGAGGTCTGCGGCATGAGGGAGGCCAGAATCGAGAACACCTACGGGCTCGTCGCCGCCTTGGCGTGTTCGATGATGCCGTCGGCGATGTTGAGCCAGTTGCGGCGGACTTCTTCGTACGGGATGGTCCACTGGGTCGGGATAGATGGGAGGGGGTAGCCGAGTTCGTCCAGGAACACCTCGGTGGCAATCCAGGCGGAACCACGCAAAGAAGGCCCCATGACGGAGTCCCGAGCCGCTTGCGCATCGGCCGGATTCCTGGTGAGTAGCGCCCGCAGGGCCAACAGTTCAGGAACCAGTGTGTTGCCGTGCCCGTGCGCAGAGACGTGCTCCCGGGCCCGTCGGATGGTGTCAAGGAACGCGTCCGTCTGGTTCAAGCTCAGATACCCCAGAACTCTCAGACATCTCGTCCGCTCGGGCTGCAACCGTCTCGCACTCGCTTCCTCCAGACACTGCAGGACCTCCTTGAGGCTGGCAGCCCCTTGCCGAGACCTACGCACAATGTCCTGCACTCGCAACTCGAAGCGATACCGGCTTGACCCCTGTCTATCAAGATAAGCGCGCTCGACCCCAGGGTCTTGCGACAGCAAGCCCTGGTCGCGCTCGACGAACCCTTGGAGTCTGGGCAACAGATCGGGTCGGTGCTCTTCCTCGTATTCAAGGGCATCGCTGAATCGACGGGCCAGTCGCAGAGTCATGGCGTACTGGTGGTGGGCGTAGCCAACAGACGATCCCTGTGGAGGATCGGCTATGAAGCCTTCCAGACAGGACAGAGCGTCGTCGTATCGCGCAACCACGCGAAGGCGATAAGTGAGCCACAGGGTGGCTGTGCCCGATACGGGCATGCCAGCGCTGCACACCGACCGCAGCGCCGCGATCGAGGCTTCGTAGGGCAGGGCCATCGCGTGGATGAACCGCATGAGTGTGACGAGAGGCGTATCAGGCTCGTTGCCGGCGATGACCGGAATCAGGTGTGCCAATCCGCCGATAGTGGGGGACCGGTCCACGGCCTTCTTCAGGTCTGTGTCCAGGAGCCCCCAGTCGTACGCCAGGCGGATGGCCAGTGCAAGAGAGTGGCTCTCCTCGTCATCCGAGGCGTCGGTGTGAGCAATAGTAATTCGTCGCTGCGCTTCTTCGATTCCTCGCTCTGCTGCCGCCTTCCAGTCCCCCTCGCCCCAGTGCCCTTCTGTCGCCCTGTCGCGTCTGACCAGTTCGCGGATCTCGTCGTGTACCCGATAGGGGTACAGCCTGTCGGCATTCGACTCCACCAATGCTCGCTTGACGGCCCGATGGACCGCGCCCTCGGCGTCGACAGATCGCTCGGCCGCCGGTCGAGCGACGGCGGCGGCGAGTTGGATATCGAAGAACGGGAGCACGCACATGGCCCGGAACGCGTCGCGTTCGTGGTCGCTCAGAGTCTTCATTATGGCGGTGACAACCTCGGGCAGCTCTCGGTCGAGGTCGGCTTCCCTGAAGGTCCGACCTGGTTCATGGTCTTCGAGGTTCTTGGCCAGCTTGAGGACGGCGTCGACGTGGAGCGGCAGGCCGTCGGAACGGACGACGAGGTGGTCGATCAACTCGTCGGACATGTGCCAGCGGTGGGTATCCCGGTGGGCCGTGTAGAGGCGGCGGGTGTCCTGGCGACTCAGCCGGTCGAGGACGTGCTGGCGTGGGTCGTTGGTGGCGCCGGGGACGAGTCCTGGCCAGGCGCGGGCGCCTGCGGCTTCGAGGTAGGTCCGGTGGGGCTCGTGCCAGTTGAGGTTGTCTCGGCCCGTGACGACGAATAGGACCGTCGGCAGGCTGATGACGAGCGAAACGATGGCCTCTTCAGCGGCCGTCACGTCGGCGCGCTGAAGTCGCTCGAAATGGTCCACAAAGATAATTAGGGCCGGGCGGGCGGCCGGCGTGACCCCGAGGATCTCCTGGGTGAGCACGGACGCGACCTCGGCAGCCACCTCGACAGCGTCTGCCGAGCCCGGCGAGAGGTCCTGGCATCGTTCGAGGGTGGCAGCGAGGCCGTCGTGACGGTCGAGGAGTGGCCAGTGACCGGCCGCAGCGAGGACGCCGTCCCGGACCGAGCGGACATCCCGAGACACGAGGGCTCGGGGAATAGAGAGTTGGAGGTCGGAGGCGATTCGCTGAAGCGACCGGAGGAGGTCGTCCGCAACCTTCCCCTTGACGCTCAGTTCGCCGGTCTCACTCCCGGGCCGGACGGCCTCGAAGTAGGCGGCCAGAGCCAAATCGAAGGCTGGGTAGGCGTGATGCGCGACGCCAGCACGGAGGGCCTCCATGAGGGTCACAATGTTGACGTTGCCGTCGGAATTGTTGAAGTCCCACCGGACGGCTGTCACAGGATCGCGCGGCCACGGGCCCCACTCGCCATCGTCTGACAGTTGACCGGTCGCCCACAACTGCAGACGCCGAGAGAGACCCGTCTTGCCGACCCCTCCGCCGCCGTGGAAGACTAGCACGTTCGGGAAGACTCCTTCCTCAATAGGCTCAACTCCTCGCAGGCGCGCCAGTTGCCGGTCGAATGACCCGAGCAGTGCCGCCGACTCGGGGACTCGATCAGTGAATGCCTCAGAGACCGAGAGGGCCTTCCTTCCGCGACTGCGCCGCCACGAGGTTGTCTCGGCCGGAAGCTCTGTCCGCGCAGCCACGGGGAGAGACAAGTCGACCTTGGTGTCAAGCCCGATTCCGGTCACCCTCCCAGCTCCATGGCTGTCGAGAACCGTACTGACGTCGGCTAAAACCGCCGCTGCGGTCTTTCTGTGAAGCATGATCGCCTGGGCTGAACCGATGATCAGTTCCACGCCGGAGGGCGGCGCGGTCTCCTCCACGTAGATCGGCAGGATGGGCTTGTCGTGGATGTACGCATGCCTGGTCTCATCACGGACCATTCGCCTGGCCACTGACACGGCGGACACGAACACCACGAAGAGGGAACAATTGTCGATGGCCGCAGCGATCTCGTCGGTGAAATCCCCACCGGACTCGATCCCCTCGTCGTACCAGATGCGGTATCCGTCACGGTGTAGACGGCTCAGCAGGTCGTAGACGACGGGGGCGTCGCGTCGCGCATAAGACACAAACGCATACGGCTCAGGCCCACGATAGGCCGCGAAGGGCGGGAGCGGAGTCTCCACGCTGCAATCCTACGTTCTGTCGTCTCGACGTCCCTGTGGGGCAGAGGCTGGAGGCGGGTCTGGCGGTGAGCCTGCGCCGAATCAGCGATGGAACCGCTTAGCGCGAGCGATTCAAGCCCCCGCCGTCTTGCTGGCCTCGATGTGCCGGTACCAATCGCGTCCGGCCTCGGTCAAGCGTACTTTACCCCAGTTGAGACAGGCCCAGAACAGATCGCTGTCAGGTGTCACCACTTCTGCTAATTTCTGCTTCCTCATGGCTTTGAGGCATTCCATTTGATTTTCGCGCGGGTGCTGCTCTTTCCGAGTCGCTAGGTCGTAGCCCGGCGGTCGGCTGCGGAAACTGAAGGAATGTCCTTTAGTTTTGACGCGCTGGACGGCTTCGCTGACGATCTGGGCGTCCCAGCCGAGCCGAGTGATCAAGTAATCTAGGTCGTCAATACCTTTGTCATACTCCATGTCCGGGAACACGTCGATCACCAGATCGGTCCCCTCCGACCGAATGAGCGGCCAAATGGCCCTCATCTGGTCCGGGTCGATGATGTCGACGGTCCGTATCTCAGTTTGGTCGCTGATCGCGCCGACCAGGAGAGGATTCCAATTTGGCTTAGTCGCCACGGCGTTCACCGCATAGGTCAGCAGTGAGAGAGCTGTGATCGAACCGGACAGGTCCCAGGCTTGCCCTAGCGGAGCATCCTTGTAGTTTCCGCCAAGACCACTGAACAAGGTTTGAGCGAAGTGTCTGTCATGCTCACGCGATGGCCCGGGGCAGGCCACCAGGACCGTGCCGGTGGGAGGTCGGATCGCCTCGATGACTTCGGACCCGGCGCAGTCGAGCAAGATGATGGCGTGCTTGACGCGCTCCTTCTTGATCTGGTCCAAGATGTCCTGCTGCAGTCGGATTCTGTTTCTGTCTTTGTTGTAGTCGGGGTCATAGCCCGAATCCGCTAGGACGACGTCGTCAGATCCTAAGGCGAAGCCGTGGCCGGCGAAGTAGAAGAAGAAGTCGCCGCCGGACGCCCGCTGGATCGCCTCGTCCAAGCGGTGTCTGAAATCCCCTGCGCCGACGCGACCAGACAGGACCGTGCCGGCTTCCCCGCCGGGGAGGCCCCAATGCCAGGTCGCTTGCGGGTCTGACAGCCGCTCAGCCAGCTGGCCAGCGTCCTCCGCTGCGCCCACTTGATCAGGAAAACAGTCGTACTCATTGATTCCGACTAGCAGGGCGGACCGCTGCGCTCTCTCCGTCATAGCGTCTTCTTCCACTCTTTGGCTCCGGCGCGGATGATCCGTCGTCTGATGCCATGGGCCGATTGCGCGTACAGACTGATCGTGTCCGGATCAGGGTTGGCGAGCCAGACGTTCAAGATCTCGCCACTCGGCAGGCCTTCGATCCATGGGGGTAGTTCGTCGGCGTTCTCGCTCTGGACGTGCAGGCCGTCCTCGTCGCTCCAGGCCCACCAAGTGATCTTGTCGACTCGCAGCACGTCGACGCCTCGCACTTCCCGCGGTAGTTCGTTGTACTTCTTCGTCAACTGAACCAGTTGAGTCCCCTGTCTCAGGCGGCCGTCCTTCAAGACCAGGATGAGATGGTCATCGGCCTTGCCTGGGCCAGGCCACCAGAAGGCTCGCCGGATGTCAGCCGCTTTGGGGCAGGGCACGATCTTAGGGTCGCTCCAGTCGTCGTTGGTCCAGGTGTAGAAGAGCAAGGCGTCGTCGGTCGCCGCCACGAAACTGGGGGAGGGTTCGCTACTGGGGGAGGGTTCGCTGACGCATAAAGGTCGCATGGTGGGGTAGTCGTTCCATCTCCGCAAAGGAAGGCTCTGAACGCGTCCGGGGATATCGGGCGTCATCTGGACCAGACCTTCTGCGCCGATGGTCAGAACCCGTTCCCGGTCAAGAGTGGTCGCTAATGTGTCCGTACCGCCCAAGTCCTCGACCCTGGTCCAGCCGTCCCAGCCGTCAGGGAATTCCGTGAACGGGGCGACTTCTGGCTCGCTTGCCATTGGTTCTGGTGGGATATCAGGCCTTGGTGCACCAGGCGGCTGTCCGGTGATGGGGGGCTGGGGCGGTTTTAGGAAAACCACGGGCATATCTTTCAGTAGCTGAATCCTACCGCAACTGGTTGTGCTGTTCGTGTCGATGACTATTCCCAGTTCTTCCAAGTATTTTAGTATGTTCTTTTTCGATGAGTTCCCTGGTTCATGCGCATGTCCGGGACGTTGGACTTCTTGGCCCCATTCTCGCTGGGCGAAAGCCTGCATCTGGGCACGCAGATCGCACTCATCCGACTCTCCATTCGGTAGTACATTGAGTTCGAGTCGATATCCACTCTCACTTTTCTTTGGCACCGGCAGGACGGCGCGGACTTTGTACTGCTCTTCGTAGTATATGCTTTGATGGATAATATGCTCGACGTACTTGGCGGCGCTCTTGACATCATCTTTGATGAATTCAAACAGGTATGTCTGCTCAGCTGAGAGATCGTCTTTTGGAAACGGATCTAAATCCCGAGTGAAATCATTCGCTAAAGCAGCACGGAACTTTTTCGTCAAATCGTCCTCGTTTTGTTCACCTGTAAGTGTGGTCACTGTTCCAGCAACCTTAGCGAAAGCATCTACGAGCTTATCGATCAGGTTTCCCCCCTTGAATAGAACCACATTGCGGCCACTATTCCCGAGATTGAGTTGATAAGTTAAATGGAGGAGATAATTTTTCAACACTTGGCTGCGGTCATCCGCTTGAGTACTGTAGTTTGGAATGCGGTGTATCCCGACATCTAACGCGTCAGCTAGTCGCAGGATCGCAAGTCGAAGCTCGGCTTTTTTCAGGCGTTTTTGTTGATCGTCGTAGTGATTATCTCCCTGTTTGATCGGGCCACCTTCGACGCGGAAGAAATCATCATGGAAGGACCGTACGATGGGGCCTGTACTTTCCTCCGGCTCCCATGTGGACAGACATGATGGTTGGAGTCGACTTGGATCGTCCGGGTTTTTATAGTTTTTTAGATCGACAGTATCATCACAAGAAGTCCACCCTTGGTGATGACGACTGATGAGGCCTACCTGCTTAGTTAAATTAGTAATTTTCAGGTTGTTGCCGAGCGCCCTGATCCCGTGATAATGATCTTCGTAATTCTGAAGGAGCCGGGCGCTGAACGCCCCATGGTAATTGCGGACATCAATGGCGTCGACAGCGAAGTTGGAACTGTATTCAGCGGAGGCGTGCCCCCAGTCGTGCAGCCAGGCCGCGATGGCCAGGATGAGCAGGTCTTCCTTGTCGAGGCGCTTCGATGTGTCGTGGCTCTCACTCTGCGTGATAGTGCGCAAGAAAGGCTCGCAGATACTAGCTACGTTGCGGTCGACGGCCACCGAATGGGCGGAGTCATGGAGCACCATCTCGGGCACATAGTTGACCCGCCACAGCCTCTGCTGCATCCAATGATCGATCAGCCCACGAAGGCCTTGGGCGTAGTCGATGTATCCAGCCCTCTCCAGCAGGTCGGCGCAAGCCGACTCATGTCCGCCTCCCAGTATCACTGCGTCGCTGGCCAGCAGGGCGTAAGTCAAAGTGGTCAATGTCCGATCACTGGCCTTAACCAGTGTTCTGAACTCTCTTTGACGGATGTCGGCCGGATCGGCCAGGGTTGAGCGCCAGGCGGCCATAGCCAGAGCCGCTGAACCACGTTGTCTATGAGCTAAGCCATGAGGACCCCAGACACTGATGCCAGCAAGACCGCAGGCCGTCGCAAGGGCGTCGCGCACGGCGAAGTCACTACCGGTCAAATGGCAATCGATGCGACCAATTCCAACTAACTTGACTGGTTGTTCACCTAACTCCAGTGTGATGGTGACCGATTTCCCCAAATCCTTGATGATGTCGGCGCTGGTGGCGGGCATGGCCAGGGTGATGGAACCGATGAGGTCTCCGACGATTCCATCTGTGTCGGTACTAGCGTCGACGAAGTGGATCGCTGTTTGGCTCATATGCCGCTGCTTGGCCTCTTCGTAGTCCTGGTTGGAACCACACACCAGGATGAAAGTGAAATCATCACTAGTTGAGCTAAGTTTTTCTTTCAGTTCAAGAATGTCTTGGTCATTGGCCGAGCTAAGTCTTTTTTCCAGTTCAAGGATGTCTCGGTCATTGTATTCACTGATAATCAGATGGGTTGTCATCTCCGTACTCCTTCCGGCCACACCACGACGACAGTCTTACCGAGGCCCCGCGCGTACTCGACGGCGTCCGCGGTGCCTCCGAGGCCGGCGGCGGGCAACCCGTCCCAGACGGCTATGACCACGTCGCTGCGCCTCATGACCTCCTCACCCGCCGCCATGAAGGCCTCCTCGCTGGGCTCGGTGAAATCTAGAGTGACCGTCTCCGTACAACTCGCAAGCAGGTCCTGGTACGACCTCAGCCCATCCTCGGCGAAGGCGCCCTCGTAGCCCTGGGAAGGGATGATCGCGATCAACTGGCCACCGGCGGCTAAGACCTCACGGGCGAACAGTTGGTCCGCGCCGGCGGCGAGGCTGCTGTAGCCGATCAGTGGGGCCGGTTGGGCGCCGACACAGTCCCTGATCCCGGCGACGACATATTCTCGCGCCGCCAGGGGGATGTTCTGGTGTCCAGTGACACCGAGTGCGGTCATGGTAGCCTCCTTGCTTAGCCTCAATCATTTTAGAGGGGGTAAGTATCTGTCCACATCTGTCTATACCGCCGTCTAGGTAAATCGGATCAGAGCATGGCCGGATGGGGATAACCGTAGGTGACATTTCCGTCCGCTCCGGTGCCGAAGTTGAGCGTGTTGTGAGTGCAGGGTGGGCAGGACGGGCCGATGAAGGCGCCGTATTTGTCCACGATCTCTTGGGCGCGCTGGTAGACGTCGAGCAACTGGTCGAAGCCGGGTGGCGCCATGTCGCCCAGCGGGGTGGCCGGGTCGGGGCGGAAGGGGCTGAGGACGGGGACGCCGCCGCGTTGGGCGATGGCTTCAACGCCGGCCAGGGTCGATTCGACGGACTCCAGACCGACGAGCAGCATCGACCGGGTGCGGCCGGGGCCAAGCGTGTCCGCCGCCTGTTCGATGAAGTCGAGGTAGTAGTCGCGGCCCCAGTTGTATTTCTGACGGGCCACCTCCTGCTGCCGCGCCCGGTCGTACACCTCGAGGTTGATCGACAGGTCGTTCAGCCCGGCGGTTTTGAGCCCGGGCAGATCGATGACTCCGGGGATCGGGACCATCATGATGTCGACTGGGACGCCGGGGAACGACTCGATGACGCTGCGGTACAGCTCGCGATGGTTCTCCACGTCCTTGGGCTTCGGCGTGCCGCCGGAGATGAGAATGTGATGGGCGGGCTGGATCGGATCGTCGACCGCGACACGCAACGCGGCGACGCAGGCGTCGATGGGCTTCAACTGGTAGGTCGAGAGCGGGTCGTCGTAAGGCACGTTGCAGAAGGTGCAGGTCATCGCGCACGACCGCAGCGGCGACAAGCGCACACGGTCCCCATGGGTGACGACCAAATTCATCAGCTCACGGCCATGGTTGGGCTCGTGGTACTGGGGCTGGAGACAATACCAGGCAGGTGACACCAGATTCCCGTCGTGGATCACCAGGCGGTCGCCTTCGAGGTCCAAGACAGTGGTGGCTTGGGCGGCGAAAGCGTTGTGGTCCTGAACGGGAGCGTTGACCCAGACGTCGTCGTCGAGTTTGAGGATCGGCCCCGAGGTGGACGCGTAATCGGCCGATGAGAGTCCCGCCCCGTGGGCGGCGTCGGTGATCCAGCGGCGGGCGGCGGGCGAGACGGCTAGACCGTTGGCGAGCAGGAGGAGCTTGAGTCGCTGGGCTGGGGTGAGGTCACTTAGCACTCTTGGCGGCCTTTCTAACGTTGGTGTCCGTGGCGCCCATGTCGCGGAGCACACCTTCGAACCATCGCTTCGGCTGGGTCGCATCGTGGTGCGACCTGGTCAATAGGAGGTCTAGGAGAAGGGTCTGGGAGTCGCTCCCGGTCCAGGTTTCTGGAGCTATATCTAGTTCGCCGAGCCAGTCGGGCAGACTGGCGCTATTAAGGTTCAGAGCGGAGCATCGGTCTTGAATCGCATCGGATAATGTGCTAAGTGGCGGCGCGGCTGGACTGACATCCTTCGGAGATGGCGGCAGCTGTCCTGGTTCGAGTTCAGTCTTCGGGACGGCGTCGATGAGATCATCGCTCGTTGGATAACCGTTGTGTGATTGGAGTTCAGGCGGATTCGGTGGTTTGTCCCTATGAATCTTGATCAGATCACTGGCTAGTTTCTTAATCCAATCATCCCACTCGTCACTCCCTTTCTTGCGCTTGGCCATGCGCACGATACTACGATCAGGCACGTACTGGTCGCTCCCGACGCTTCCTCTGAATAGTGTCTTAATGGAGTGCTCGTCGGGAAAGTATTTTTGGAGGTCTTTCACGGCCTCGGCATGTAAGACAAGAACCCGTACGCGGTTGGCCGTTTGCGCACATTCCTCTTCCTCGGCTTGCTCATCAAGCTCGTAACCTGCGAGAAACGCTCGATATTCCTTATGACAATTATCGGAGTCTACCCATCCAGGTGTGATAATTGGTAAAAATATCGGCTGTTTGAGGAGGTCTGAGGCCACATCGGCTTGAAAGTCGCTAGATAAGGGATATTGCTTAATGTCAAGAATTACGTGTGCGGGTGTCCTATTTCGGAGTGTGCTCTGTAGATTCTTGGCGAGCAGCGGTATGAAATCTGCATAATCTTCGCTGTCTTCCCTGTGGTAGCTGATGAACACGGTGAGTGGTACACCTCCACCCGACTGGTTCGGTCGGGTGCCGCTCGGATCGCCGTCCAGGAGTGGGGCGTTTTCCTCTGTCACGATTCGTCCTTGGCCAGGATGCCGTCGTATTCGGCTTGGGCGGGACGTGACCGGTAGTTTGTCTTGTACTCGATGTTACCCGTCCACCGCACCATGAGCGCTGCTGAAGCATCTCCTTGGTAATTCTCTGGGGCTGGTGGTGCGACGTACTGCTGGTTACTGTTATCTCCTGGACTGGCTGTGATCACGAAGCCGTCGGCGGTGGTTGACAGCGATGTGAGCGCTTGCAAAGTTGAGTGGTTGGCCCAGATCTCACCTCGGATGTTACTGCCTATCCAGGTGTTAATTAGGGCGCTCTCGGAGACATCGATCTGGAATCGACCAGTGTCGTCGCCCTCAGCGGAAGCGTCTGCCGTATCGGCGTCCACCGGCCGGGAGAAGGACAGTCCTCTCAAGGCGGATCCGTAGATCGACAGCCACATGGAGTCTTGTTCCACGAAGTCGACGGACGAGCCTCCGACATAGGCCAGCGTCAAAGCGCTGACGGGCTGATTGGTCTGGGGCGTGGCGTTCTCCGCGAACTCGAACAGGCACTTGGAGAACATAAGCGAGGACACGCGCCCTCCGACGATGGCCAGGCCGCCGGTCGGCAGAACGATATCGCCGATCGCCCCGTCGCGGAGTCTGTCTTGGCTGATCTCAGTTCGGCGCACGTCCGGGAGCTCCGCCAGGCTCTCCGCGATCGCGCCAGCGGCCCGCCAGATGTCCTCATCGCTGAGCGGCAGAGCGGCCACTCCGGACGCCGTGCTGTAGAGCCAGAGGCGTCCTTCCGACAGGCTGTAACCGCGCAGAGTCATGATCTGGTCGGCCAACTCTGGTGGCACAGGGATTTTGAATTTGGGCGCCGACAAAGTGGTCTCGAGCGAGGCCCAGACGCGGTCGAAATTGGACTGACCATCGGTCAGGTCACTACCCTGCACCAGCCTGTCATTAGGTGATCCGACGATGGTGCAGCCCTCGAAGAGGGTTCCGTCCAACGAGCAGTTGACGAACACGACTCCCTCGAAGCGGCAATTGGAGAAGCGAGTGTTACGGAAGTCACAGTTGACGAAGGCGACGCGGGCGAACTGGCCGATGATCTGGTTACGGGTCCACCGGGCATTGGCCACGACCGCGTGCCCGTCGCCATCGCAACCGGGGAGCGAATCCAAGGTCTCCAGATCGAGGCGGCGGCCGAGGGTGGCGAACGGCGAGGTGACTATGGCCTGCGCCAGTCGTCGGCTGTCGAGGGAGTGGCGGTTGCCCCAGGCCCGCAGGGCGTTCGACAGTTGGTCGTGGAACAAGGTGATGCTGGGGACCTCGGCGTCCCACGGGACTCGGCAGATATGCGACTCGTCCAGCCATTGGGCCGCCATGACGAACATGCGGGCGAGATGCAGCAGCGCTGACCGCGGGGTGAGCCCGAGCCATGACGCGGAGGTCTTGTCCTCAGGATCCTGTCGTCTATCCCAGGGCGGGAAATCCAGCCCATACACAGGCATCCCGGTGAACTTGTCAGTCGCCCACTGCCCGGCCTGGTTAGCGCCTGCCCGGATGACCGCCAGCATGTCGCCGGTCGCCGCGTCAGCCAGCGCCTGCGCGAAAACTTCTGCGATCATCCGCTCAGCCGCGCTCGGCTCCAGACCACCGGTCGCGAAATCGAGGGTCGCTTGGTTGGCGTCGCGGAACAGACTGTCGAGTTGGCGGTACTCCTTGAAATTAGCCGTGGCCAAGAACGTCCGCATGGCACAGATCTGGTCCAGGATCTGCGGGACCAAAGCGCCCATGACGGGGTCGCCACCTGTCGTCTCCTCACAGTTCTGCAACTTGTCGCTGACCAATTCGTAGTACACACCGCGCTGCACTTGTTCTGACAGCAGCGCGTCATCGTCCGTCGCATCATCAGTGTCGGACAGGTAGTCCTCGAGTAGTTTGTCGAGAGTGTCGTCTGTGATGCTGTTGGGCGAGTTTCGCATCAACTCCCCGCGGTCCGGGTTGGCTCGCCAGAAGAGCGAGTAGAGCATGGACTTCAGTGGGAGCAACCCCAAGGGGCTGGGGGACTCCAGCGAGCGATCCCAGGCCGCAGTGAGGCGTTGCGCCACAGACGCGGTGACTGGTCTGTTCTCCCCGTCTAGCCCAAGGATCACAGTCTCGATGTCTTCCTTCTGATCAAGCGGGAATAGCTGGTAGGCGTCGGTCTTTCCAGCCTTGGTCAAGTTGCTGAGAATTGATATCAGACGGTGCTGGTACTCGGACCGAAGTGACAGGATCACCTTGATGGGTTCGTCATTTCCGTTGACGCCCTCGATCCACGAGACGAAGGCCTTCTCTTGGTGACGGGTGGCGCCACGCAGGAACTCCTCGAACTGATCGAGAACCAGAATCGGCATCTTGCCTGCCACCTGGTACACGACTTCCTTGAGCGCGTCAGTAAAGCCGAACTCGAGCCAACTTTCCACAGTATCCTTCGTCAGGGCGAGTTCCTCTTGGACCTGTGCTGCGAGCAGTCGGTTGAAACTATACCCGGCGTGTCTTTCGCTGCCATCCGAATCTACGGCCAAGGGAGCGGTGGCCCACTTCGCGCATTTGATGACGCGGAAACTAGCCTGAAGACTGGGATCTAGACCGGCGAATAGAGATGTTTTGCCTACCCCAGTCTCACCATGCAGCACAAGAACGGGTCGGGATTGGATCAGCCTTATCACGTTGTCGACGTCTTGGTCCCGGCCGATCAGATATCTCGCGCTGATGATCGGCTCAGGCCGCCAGGGGCATCGTTCCTCAAGCGCCGTCAAGCGCATCTGCCAGGTCTCAGTGTTCATGACTGATGCCTCTCGTCTTTGTCAAGATCACAGGGATCGCCGTGGAAGGTCCAGGTCCGTCTACTTACAGGATCCTTCTGTGAGGTCCTAATCGGACTCGGCTGGCCATCTGCAGCCCCGCAGACGATTTTTCTGTCGAGTAACTTTTCGTCATTGAGGTGTTTAACGTAATGATCGAGAGCAGTGCGGAAAGCCAATGCGTCGTCATGTACCACTTCGATCTGACGCCATTGCATCAGCGAGCGCGCTTTGCGGTTCACTCTTCGTTCGTGGTTGATGGCTACCCCGGTCCGCCGTTGTTGGCGCGGCGCGCCGGTCCCGAAGGTTGAGCCCAGCATTTGTCCGATCAGCCGATAACGCAAGGCGGAGTCAGTCATATCGACGCCGAGCAGGGTCCAGTATCGCCAATACCCCGGGCTGACCGATCCTCTCAGATTAGCCGGGAGAGTCAGCTTGGCCGTAGCGTCCGCTTCAGGAAGGGCGGCTACCATCGCTTGAAAATCTTCAAGCACCAATCCGTGGCGAAGTTTCGGTTGTTTCGGGTTCACCCCTTCCTTGGCTTCCCAGAATCCACTCACGAGAGGGAACTCGGCTCGGTCGAGATCGTTGAAGACGGGTAGTTTAGCCTCCGGGTTCAATCTGCTGAGTTCTCGGGGGAATTCCGGAAGACTGACGAGCGGAGAGCCGCACAGTTTGACGACTATAGGCATATTTGTGTCACCAAGACGATCCGAATTTGATGTTGTCTCAGCAATAACAGATTCGCCCTCGCCGGATTCGACGAGGAAGAAGCTATTTTTTGGGGGTTGGGTGATCGACGTGACGGCGTCAGCGCCATCTCTGGGATGTACCACATAGCCGACCCAGGCTTGCTGACCCTTGTAGACCGTATCGGTCTCATGCACCACATTGACGGGGATGATAACCATAAATGATTCCTGGTGGAAATGCCACAAGGCCAGTTCAAGCTCGATGTCAAAGGTGGTGACGACGGCCGTGGCATATGGCACCGCTTCCATGGATAGGACATCGCTGCCGTCTTCGGTTGAAGTCTCACCGGAGTCAGGGGATGTCGGCTTGGCAGACTCAGTCGATTGGGGCAGGCGAGCTGGGGGGACGCTCCTGCTCGGTGACGCGATTCCTTGTCTCGGCAGTATATTGAAGTCCGTAGTTATGTCCGGTAGCGGATCCCCATCCCCAATCTTACGTTTGGTCTTCATATCAGAGGCTCTCCGACGCACAGCGGATTGAGCGTGGAGCAGGTCGCAGTAGACCTTGTACGCGCGGTCATGACCGGATAATTTATCGAGTTGTCCCGCGCGGATGGCCTCACCCATCTTGGCTAGGTGGGCGTCGCGTAACTCAGTAGTGTTGATGAGTTCTCTCTCGATGGCGTCGCTGGCGACCTCGTAAGCCACGCCAAGCGGTTCGGTCCCGTTGAGGAATTGAACACGGCTCGGGTTGGGTTGAGTGCCCCGGCCGGGTTGCATATCAATGGTGATAAGTTGTTCCGACCAATCGTGGTAGGCGTTCGGGTCCTGCGTTTTGCGGAGCGTGTCGACCAAGTAATGCCAGGCGATTTCTGTCAGCAGCAGTAAGGATCCAGAACTCACATTGGCCAGTGAAGCCTGTTCTTTAATGGAATTCTGCATGAGATCGGCCAATTGTCCGATCATGACTGTCTGATCGACTCGGGTTGCCCTCGCTGGATGATCTAGGCCGATGTCGGACGCGGCCGGGCGGTGCTCCGTCAATGCCTTCAGACTCTCCAGGGCGGCGGCGGCCCTACGCCAGAACACCTCCTCCGGATCAGCGCCCTGGAGCGGACCAGACCACTTGAAACCGAAGGCGATGGCGAAGACTTGGTCCTCTTCCCGGTTGATGGGGGCATGCTGCGCCAACTTGGAAAAGAAGTAGGCGCGGGTCACCGCGTACGCGGCCACTATGACGTTCAGTTGGACGTCGTCATAGTCAGGCAGCACCGGTTCGCTGTTGCTGCCTTCGGGGTCAGAGCTTCCATGGCTCCGGCCATCCGGCCGTCGCATCGAGTCACGGCTCTCGAGCAGAGTCCAGGCGAACTGGGCGACGTCGTTGGCTTCCTCGGCGATGGGAAAGCCATGCTTATTGAGTGTCTGCTCTGATTTGAGCTTCGCTTCAAGATTGGCGATGAAAGAGGCCTGCGGCACTTTGGGCGGTAGTGAGTCCAACACCTCTGAGCCTAGGACCAGCGTGACCCATGGAATCGGTATTCCTGGATTGTTCTCGGTGCCGGCGGTCTTCTCTAGCCAGCCGCTGGTCCAGGCCAGCACCCGGCAAAGGCTCGCGTCTTGATGAACTGAGTCGGTTCCACGGACGTTTTCGATGTAGTCCTTGATGCTGGTGAAGGGGCGCATGCCTGGCGGCACGTCGGCCATGATCTCGCGCTTGCTAGCCATCGCTCAGTGAACTTCCTTCCGTGATGGATCGCGTCGAGCGGCGGACCGCCGTCCTGATCACGTCTTCGGCGATCACGCTCAACCGGTAGCCGTCGGTGGTCAATCCGGACCGTGTCTGCATCGAGAGCAGGGTCGCGCCCGCTTCGACACGGCGTTCTGCGGGGGCGGCGACAGTGAAGTCAAGCTGGCCGTAGGCGTCGTTAAGATCGTCGCGCAGCTTGTCTATCAGTGACGAGGTGTCCGCATACACGGCGCGGTCTCCGATGTTATGCAACACGACATGACCGCCGGCGGGCCCGTCCATGATGAGTTCCCGCAGACCGGGGCGGGCAGGGGTGGGGAGGTGGAGCAGGGCGGCGATATGGTCGATCAGCAGACAGGGCTCGCCACGCCCGGCCGACATCTGGGCCGAGAGACGGGTGGAGCCCTGGAAGCGGGGGTTGATCTCAGTGAATAAGAGATCGTCGCGGTCGAGGAGGTAATCCACTCCGAAGGCGCCGCGGAAACCCTCACTCCGCAACCACTGGCCCAGCAGCAGCGCGGTGCGTTCGATCTCAGCCACGATGTCGGCGGGCAGTTGCTTGGTCAGACCGAAATCATTACCGCAGTAGCCGAACGGCCAGGCGGTGCAGGCCGTGACGCCGATGAGCTGCACCGATGGATAATGCAAGGTCACGCCGTCGTCCCAGACGACCGCGCCGATGTTCAAGGGCAGAGCGTTGTGTCTGTAAGCGGACACGTTGACGTAAGTGTCGTCGGACGTGGGCCAGAACGCGTCTAAGTCCGCCACCGTGTCGATCCGGCGCATGCCGAACCCGCCCGAGCCCCGGCTGGGCCGCACGACCACCGATCCTTCTCGTCTGATCCAGGCTTCGGCCACAGCGCGATCCCGCCCCGCCAGATAGCGCCAACCCAGCCACTTCATGTCCATCTTCGCGACGGCGGTCTCCACCCACGGCTTGTGCTCGAAAGCCCGCTGCTGGCCAGCGAACATGCCCAGGTACAGACAGTGGTCGCGGCGCACGAAGGTCAGATCGGACAGGAATTCGCACGGGCGGTAGGGGACGATGGCATGGTCGTAATCCATCGCCGTCAACATCGCCGCCCGCAAATCCCGCGTGGCCGGATGCGTCGGATGCTCGTCGATGTCCCACTCGTCCAGATCGATCCGCGTCCCGTCGCTGCTGTCCTCCCAAGCCTCAGACCACTCGAAGTTCCACTTCAATCGGTCGATGATCGAGAAGGCGCCCGAGAACTGCGGCACGTCAGCCAGCGAAGTCGCGTCGCTGCCCCGGGTCCCGAACCAGTACAGCCGGCGCCGGCCCAGGGCCTTGTCGATCTGGACGTTGAGCGCCTGCCTAGATGTCGTCATATCGGCTCGACTAGAGGGTCGATGATCATCAGACGGCATCCTCCATTGGTCTGTCCGACGGGTACAAGCGCCCGCCAGCCTAAGTGGTGTTTAGCGGGGGTGTCATATACATGTCCACATTATAAATTGTAAATGGTAGGGGTATGAGATCACGACGCTCCAGCGGCCATAGGATTGAGTCGAAGTTCCTCCTGTCAGGGGCTGGGCTTGCGTCCTTTCGGCGGGGAGGAGGTCACACCGTCGGGCCGCGAAGAGGAGGTAATTATGCGTGTCGCAGTCCTTCGTGACGGTTGTACTTGTTTATCGTTCCGCCATCGTGTAAGCGTACGTCCAGGATCCGCCCGAGGTCGCGTCGCTTCAGTTCTCTTTATCCCGCTAAGAGCCACGTTTATTTTCCTGGGATCGGCGACGGTGGCCCAAGCCGCACCACTCAACGGGTGGAGTCCTGTCGGTGGAAACTGGATTTTGTCAGGTAGCGTCGCGGCGCAGTGGACAGTCGACGCCCCGGCGACGCATAGCCCTCAGATAAACGTCTTACTGATAATTAATTCAGGAAGGTACGTGTATGTCGCACGGTTGCCGGGACCAACTCGGGAGTCCCCCGACATACAACAGGTCAAGAACAGCCTCGTATTCTGTGAAGTTCTAGGATCGGCTCTCGCTCTGACCGCCAGTTTCGGCGTTCGTATCAGAACTCGCCGCAAGAGCGGTACGCAAATATGGCAGCTAGATTGTAGGTGTCATGCTTGACTCGCTGCGGCTTTTTCTTTCTTACGGCCATGACGACAACGCGCCGCTCGTGACCAGGATCCACCATGACCTGGAGGCACGCGGGCATCAGGTGTGGATCGATCAACAGCAGATAAAGGCTGGGAGGCACTGGCGGCGGGCGATCTACGACGGCATTAAGGAATCATCGGGAGTGGTGGCGTTCTTGTCGAAGCATTCCACTCGTGACCCGGGGACCTGCCGCGACGAACTGCGGATCGCGGTCGCGGCTAAGGGTTGCTACATTCAGACCGTCCTACTGGAACCAGAGGCTGAGGTCCAACCGCCGGCAATTATCACCGAGGTACAGTGGCTCGACTTGAGCCAGTGGCGCGAGGTCGAGACGCAGGGTAATGAGGCGTTCGAGGCGTGGTACAAGGAGCAGTTCGAGAAACTGTGTGGGGCGGTGGAAAGCTCTGAAGCTGTCGCGTTCCATGGTGAGATCGAGGAACTAACCGGATACCTACATCCGATCTTGTTGGATCAGAAGCAGCAGGACCTTCTGGCCGACGCCTACACTGGTCGCGAGTGGCTCGCTGCTTCCGTGGAGCACTGGCGCGTCAACCAGCGGGACTCGAAGGCGTTCGTGCTGTTTGGCACACCCGGCGCAGGAAAGTCAGCGTTCTGCGTCGACCGTCTTGCGGCTGATCCGCACGCCGTATGTGGGGTGCTGTGCGAGTGGGACAAACCCGCTTCCAGTGATCCTGCTCAGGTGGTTAAAACAATGGCATTCAAGCTTGCCTGCAAAGTGCCGGACTACCGAGCGGCTTTGCTAGACATCTCGCGACAGCGTCTTAATCTTCAGCATGCCGGGGTGTCCGAACTGTTCGCCTGGCTGATCACTCAACCACTTAGCCTACTGGCCAGTGCCCACGACCGAGATCGTATCTACATCGTTCTCGATGCTCTGGACGAGTGCTCCAACGACGATCTATCTGAGATGCTCGCTGTGAATCTCAAGTACCTCCCGCCATGGATCGGCCTGTTGATCACATCACGCCCTGAACCGGACCTCGTCAGCCTCTTCGAAGGCTTCGACCCGGTCGTGTTGGATGCGAACAGCACAGAGAACACTCGTGATATCCGGAGCTATTTCAAGTCTGCATTTGATGAATCTGGAACTGTTGTACCAACCTCGTCCTTGAACGAGCTCGCCATGAACGCAGAAGGCTCCTTCTGGTGGGCAAAACTTATGTGCGAGCATGTAATTGCTCACGGACTGTCCGATGCGGGCGATGAAGCCAAAGGGCTTAGTGGCCTTTATCGACAATGGTTCATGCGTGCTTTCCCAGATCCCGAATCATGGTCCACAGCACGCAGTTTTCTGGAACTGATGCTGGCCGATGAAGCTCTGTCAGAGAGACTTCTGATGGCGGTGGCCAGACGCAGCTTATATGACCTGTCAGAGTTCAGACACAGCGCAGGCAGTTTACTCGTCGATAAGGAAATTAGGTATACGAAGACGACTATGCCATCCCTAGATATATGGAGTGATACGTTGATGGTACTCGAGGCCTTGGCTTTCTGCCACAAGTCTGTTGCCGACTGGCTTGCGCATCGGCCAACTGGTGGAGCTTACTTCGTGGACAGAAGGCAGGGCGGACGGCGACTTGTGAACTACCTGAACCGCATGGAAGCACACTATCGCCGTTCGTCGACCACGTTGAGTATAGGCGACCCTGCGGCCTACGAACTTGGCCACCTGCGTACTAACCTTTGGCGTTACTACGCCTTGGCGGAGATGTGGGAGGAGTACGAAGCCGCTCTTCTCGGTGATAGACGTTTTGGAGTGCTTTGGGACGGCATTGACTCCTTCCCACCGTATTGGGACATGTCGAGCATCTATAACGTACTAGGCCACGCCTACCGCCAACCTTGGGATGACATCAGACGCGCCAAGTACGGAGTGCACGATCTTTGGAAGCATGTGTTCGGGGTAATCCGTCGGGCTGCTCGTGGGCCCCGCCTCGTCCAGCAGTTCCTTGCCATGCTCAGAGGCCCCGAGCGGTTGGACGCGTACTTTCGTTCCGGAGCTTCGGAGCTGGGCGACGCACCAGGATATAAGGAACGGGTAGCAGAAGAGCTTGTGGGTGCTCTCAAGCGCTGCGATGACCTGGGCGTCCCCATACCGGAGGATGTCCAACTCTTTGCGGCTAGGGTTGCCGCGTCTAGCCAGTATTGGGGTCTGACCGCCCCCAACGCGGTCTGGCGTTCAGAGTCATTGATTCGTCACCCGCTGTTGTACAGCTACGGGGTGTTCGATGATCCTGAGGCCGAAGCATCCCAGCCACTGGGGCAAATGCTCCCGGAACGGGCCGTGAATTTTAACTACTGCGCCGCAGCTTACGAGTTCACCAACGCTTCCACCCCCAACGAGCAGAGGCTGAGACGGATACTGGCCGCTGGCGCGGATCCGGGCATCATCACGTCCCTCGCTTTCAACGTGGCCAATACAAGGGGAAGCAATTACTTTAATCGGTTCGCACGGGCTTCCGATGTTAACAGTCATGCGCAAGTTATCTTAAATAGGTTGACCGGGGAGCCGCGCTGGCATCCTGTACAACCTAGATTAGTTTGCGCATCGTCCGGTGATGGTTTTGCCACGGTCATGTTCGACTGCTGTGGTTTGGAGGTCGACATTTGGGGGCAGGTGATTACACGGGAGCGCCTGGATGGATGCCAACTTCTCCCCGGTTCAGTAGACAAGTAAAGCGCCGCTTAACGACTAAGTTTTTACAAAGCCCTTAGTTCCGATGGTCTGTGACTTCTCCGAATAAACACTGACCGAGGAATGGGTCTGTGTGAATATTACCTGTCTCACGCCTTGATCTTGGACTTCGTCGTCAGGAGTCATTTCACTCTGCTCAGGATCACCCTTAGCGAGAGTAGTGCACGTTCTACAACGCCGTCTGTGATGGTGCATATTCCGCTCGGATGAAGCCGCGATTCCGGGAGGGTTGGCCAGTGTTGTGATGCGTAGTGAGCTGGGCTGATCTACCTACTGTCGAAGTGTTTCGATTGGTGCAGGTCGAATTTGACAATAGTGTCGACTACATTGGATATCGCCGGACTGGTAGAACTATTACTCTCTGCCGGACGCACGTACTTCGTCGGCGAAGTCCTGGGTGAGAGGCTCAGTGTCAACGGTGCCACAGAGCAGCACCGTGAGTATTCGGGGCCTCCTTCCGCGTGGTGACGGTCGCCGCTAACAGACGCTCTCTCACCTGCCAGTCGCATTGTGACGTTCCTGGCGAGCAACGAGAACGCAGTCGAGACGGAGCTGAATTCTACGGGCCGCATGGGGAACGGTTTGAGGTGGCGGCGCGGCTGTCTAGTTAGGGCTGTCTTGGTCGGCTTTGACTTGTCTCAGGAAGTTCTGCACCCATCCCCAATCGCGGTGCTTTCCTGCCTCGTTAGCGACGCAGATCAGGGCAGGGTTGCGGCGGTTCTGGTCTGTGACCTGCTTTAGGAAGTCGTTCACACACGGCCAGGCGCGATGCTTCGCCGCCTGGTACGCCGCCCGGATCAGTTCGTCCTGGCGCCTGGCTATGTCTTGCACCTGGCGGAGGAATTTGTTCGCCTCAGTCCAGTCGCGGTGGGCGCCGGCACGCCGCGCGTGCTCGATGTACTCGCCGTCCAGCGTGGTGACGAACGTGGAAGGGTCTTGAACGCCGGCGGTCCGGGACGGGTCGTACAGGGTGAAGTCGTCTTCCTGGTGGATCATGGTGCTGTCCTTTCGTCGGGTTGATTCAACTGGTCGGTGCCGTCCATGGGCGACTCGGCCAGTACCTCGGCCGTGATTAGCATGGATTCGTCGACGCTGACCGCAGATCCGACTCCGTTCAGGCTGGCCAAGCCCGGGGACAGTTCGCGCTCGATGAAGTGCTCGACGTCGCGCCCGCCGGTCTGCAAGGGAGCGCGGTGGGCCAGGGCGGTGACGGCTTCGGGGGCGATGCGCTGTAGCTGGAAGCCCCAAGACTCCACGACTCGTTGGACGGTCAGGACGATGAGGCGGGCGGTGATGTCCGCCGTGAGCGGTTGGAAGACCAGGATCCGGCCCAGACGGCCCACGATCTCGGGCGGGTAGCCGTGGTCGCGCAGGAAGGCGCGCAGCCGGTCGTCTGGGGCGTCGGCCAGGGGCTGGATGGCGGCGGCGTCCTTGTTCGAGGTCAGCAGCAGGATGGCTTGGCGGGCGTCGATGTCTCCGGCTTGGCCGCTCAAGCGGCCGGCGTCCATCAGATTCATCAGGGAGCGCCACAGCTGGGGGTGGGCTTTGTCGATCTCGTCGAGCACCACCACGGTGCGGGGGTTGGCCCGTAGCGTGGCCGCCAGGTCACGGCCGTCGTCGTAGCCGATGTAGCCGGGCGGGGCGCCGAACAGCCGGGCGGCGCTGTGCTTCTCGGAGAACTCGTTCAGATCGAGGCGTTCATAGGACCAAGTCGAGCCGGTGGAACTGGTCAAATGCAGCGCCAACTGCTCGGCGGCCAGCGTCTTGCCGGTGCCCGTGGCCCCGATCAGAAGGGCGGAGGCGGGCCGGCGTGGGTATGGCTTGGCCACATGGTGGGCGGCCAGTTCGGCTAGGCCGCGTACGGCGGAGTCCTGGCCCAAGACCTGCTGGGACAGGATCGTCTCCAGATCTTGGGGGGTCGGGGCCGGCGGCAAGTCGAGGTCGACCTGGTCCAGCTCAGTGACTTGGTCCACGGGCAGGCGGGCGATCCTGGGCTCGGCCAGGGCTGACTGCGGCGCCCGCTGGGCGGGGGCGGGCGCGGGCAGCTTGGCCCGTAGCCAGGCGACGCAGTCGGCCAGACTGGCGAAGGACCGGGTGCCGGTCTCGATCCAGTGGCTGACTTCGGCGTCGTCTCCGTCGTAGGTGAAGCCGCGTCTGACGTGCAGCAGGGTGGACGTTTCAGCGCTCTCCAACCCGATGTCCCCGGCGGCCGGTTGGACGCCGGTGGGCAGCGGATGGTCGGTGAAGACGACGCAGGTGGCGCGTGAGCGCTCCTCCAGGGCGGCCAGGCTGGTGCGGCTGGCGATGGTCAAGTTAGACAAGGGTGTTCCTTTCGGTCTCGGTTCTGTTTCGGCGCGCGGCCGGGTGGGAGAGATTCGGTGCGTTCCCGCTCGGCCGGCCCGGACGGGTCAGGCGTTTAATCACGGTCGCGCGTGATAGGTCGGGAGTGCGCTCCCACCCGGTCGCGCCCCGGGTGGGTCAGGCGGCCTTAGCGACTGCGCGGCTGCCCCGGCGTTCTTGGCCGTAGACCAGGGGCATGGCGCGGGTGTCGCGGAAGGCGCCGACAGCGTCGGTCAGGTCGCCTGTGCCACCGCAATCGGGGCAAGCTCCGCCGGGGGAGTCCGGCCCGTCCGGGCTGGGCTTGGTCCAGACCGTCTCGTCCAGCACGCAACGTCCATCCGCGATGTCGTCGAGCGGCCTGAACGAGGGCAAGGGGCTGTCCGGGTCCAGCCGGGTGAGGTCGAGGTTACGGTCCCTCAGACACTCCATCACCCGGCGCCAGCGGACGGTGGCGGGATGGTCGGCTTGGGCGATCGGGTTGAGGGCGTGCAGCAGCCCTAGCGTGACCATCTGCTTGGTGGCGTTGAGACGGTCGGTGGCCAGAAAGGGCGTGCCGTCGGAGGTCTCTTCGCCGCTGGTGCCCTCTTTGAGCACGGAGCGGTAGCGGGCCGATTGGGCGCAGCGGATGCAGGCCTGGGTCAGGCCGGGGGCCGCGAAGGCCAACTCGGCGCCGCGTCCCTCCTTGTAGACTGCCGCCGCCAGCGTGGGCAGGCCGAAATGCAGGCCGAGCCGCTGGACGCGGTCTTGGGCCAGGAAGTTGTCCGTGAAGGCGCACAGCAGGGTGGTGGCGGGCAGGGCTTCAGGACCACCTGGCAGTGGCTCGCGCAGCAAGCGATGGAAGCCAGAATCGTCGATGGCGTCCTCCCGGGCTGGGATGGTCCAAACGTGGCAGTTCGGGTTGAGCCGGGCCAGCCTGTCGGCCAGGGCATCCACCTTGGGCCGGCCGATGTCGAGCGGGTCGACGGCTTGGGTGCCGACGTTCTTCGCTTCGATCACGTCCGGGTCGATCAGCACGAACTGACCGATGCCGCCGCGCGCCATCGTCTCTAGGTAGCCGACGGAACCGCCTACGCCGATGGCGACGATCCGGGTGGACGCCATCACCGCGGGGTCGTAAGCGTTGGTGACCCGGCCCAGGAACGGGTTCGGCCGCGGACGCTCGTAGAGCTGATCGGGATCGAGGATCACGAGCGGGGCCTCCAGGACCCGCACGGAGCGTCCGTTCTCGGGCAGGCGGCCCCGACTCAACCAGCCCGGAGTCTCGGACTGGCCGGTGCGCACCGCCATGTGGCCCTTCATCCGGAAGATTCCGGTGTCGGGGATGGTCTGGACGATGGGCAGGGCCAGGCGGTCCAGCTGCGGCAGAGCCCGCAGGATGCGTTCAGCGTAAATCTGGTCGCCCTGAGAGGGTCGGGCGAAGCCGCCGGGATGGCTGTGCACGAAACCCATGAAGTCGACGCCGGCGGGGTCCCATTCCTCACGTAAGAGCCGATTGACGACGTCGATGTCGGGTGAGTAAGTGACGCCGCTGACGTCGGCGCTGTGGTCGAGGTGGACGTGGGTGACGAGTCCCTGGGCTCGGCAGCCGCCCAGCACGGCGCCGGTCTCGGCCGGTCGTCGGCCGATGGTGCGGGCGATCAGGTCGTAGGCCTCGTGGGTGATGGCGAAGGACATGCCAGTGGACAGATCTTCCGGGGTCAGGCGTGTGATCCGTTGCGGCCGTACGCTCATCCGCGCTGTGGCGTCGGGAATGAACCAAGAGCGGATGTGGCAGAAAGGGCAGGGAATACGACGGCTGGTCATAGTGAAGTTCCTCCTAGTAATCGAAGAGTTGGTCTTTGACGCGGGACCACAGCGACTGGCGCGGTTGCGGCGGTGGGGCCGGGTCGGCCGGCGCCGGAACGGGGGCCGGAACAGGGGCCGGTCGGGCTGGGGCGGGCAGCGCTGGAACGGGGGCCGGTCGGGTTGGGGCGGGCGGCGCTGGTCTAGACGAAGCTGGGTAGCCGTTGAGAACGGTGCGGTCTTGGACCTGGGGCCGGCCCCGGGCTGGTTCGAAGCGTCCGGTCGCGATGTAGTTCTCGGTCGAGTCCGCCCACAGAGCGGCGACGGCTTGGGCCTCGGAGATGGTCGAGAGCGTACGGTCCCAGCAGATGTAGGGTCGTCCGCCGATGTCGAGCCGGTGGCTCTCAAGGCTGCCGGAAGGCCGGCCGTGGTAGTCGGGTGAACTGTCGAGGTAGACCCGCCAGCCGCCCTCCAGGTGCTCGAAGGTGAACGAGTAGTCACGTTTGGTCGGCCAGGCGCGGTATCTGATGTGTCTCCAACGGCCGACCTGGCGGGCTTGGGCTTCGGTCACAGGCGAGTTCAAGGTCGTTCCTCTCTGTCAGTCCGCTAGTCCGCCGACTGGCGCGGACCGCCCGGTGGGACGGTCCGCGCCAGCGGCGCGGGCGAGCTGGCGGCGTTCAGCAGCTGTGCGTCCGCCAGCGGTAGCTGTCGCGGGCGAACCAGTGCTTGCACTTCGGGCATTGGACGAGACCAGCGTGGAAGGTGCCAGCTGGGATCTCTTCGCCGCCGTGGAAAGTGCCGGCCGGGATCTCTTCGCCGCCGTGGAAGGTCCCCGCAGGGATCTCTTCGCCGCCTTGGCTGATGATCTGGTGGATGGCGCTGTGCTTCATGGTTGGGCCTCCTTAGCTCGATAGGGATGAAGCATGAATGGATACGCAATCTGCATCCGGTGTGCTGGTGGTGACGCTCTCCAGGCCGAGGTCGGCCAGGAACTGTCTATCGAGTTTGATCATGGCGAGTCATCCTTTCGAGTAGTTAGTTGTCGTTATAGCAATGCGTCATCGCTCAGCCCGGCGGGCGCCTGGGAGTGAGCGCCGGGTTCGTCCCGCCGAGGGCGGGGGCGGTACGACTGCTTCAGCTCGGCGATGCGCTGGCCCCGGTTCTGGGAGCGTGCCTCGCGCAGGTCCTGGACGATGGTGTCGCGGCTGATCGGCCGCCAGTCGGCGTAGGGCTCGACCAGGGCCTGGCGTGAGGTCGAGGAGACTCGCTCCGTGCGCCACTGCCGCAGTTCGGCGTCGGCTAGGCGTTCGGCGTTCCGCTTGAAGAAGTCGAACTCGATGGAGAACGGCTCGGAGGGCGTCCCGTCGCGCGAGAGCACGGCCACGCCGGTCAGGTCGCGGCAGCGCGTCAAGTCGTCGAGCGGCCAACCGTTCAACATCTTGGAGGCCTGGGCCGCGTCCTGCGGATTGCCGGTGCGGAGCTGGATGTAGCTGCCGGCGTTGGCTGAGAGGGCGTCCTTGAGCTGGAAGCGGAGTTGGTCCGGGCGCTGGTGGCAGACGATGACGCCGACGCCGAACTTGCGGGCCTCGTCCAGCAGTGAAGGCAGGGCGCCGTACTGGAACAAGTGGGCTTCGTCGATGGCTATGATGAAGGGCTGGTCGCGGCGCTGGCGCTCCAGCATCGCCTGGCGCAGTTCCGCCACCCACAGACAACCCAGGAGTTGGGCCGAGCGTTCTCCCAACTCAGCCAAGCCAAGATTGACTAGGACGGCGCGGGAGTCGTCCATGGCTTCGACCAAATCCACGGCGTGCGCGCCCGTGCCCAAGATACGTCCGAGCGCCGCCGAACCGAGGATCTCTTCGCCCTTGCAGACCAACCACGGCCACAGGTCAGAGTTGCTGGAGCCAGTCAAGTTGGCCAGTTCGTGACGGATCTGCCCTGACAGCGGCTCATCGATGGGCTTGACCGCGTCGGCTAAGGCCTGGGCCAGTTCAGGACTGCCCAGGACGGAGAAGACAGCCACCAACGAGCAGCGCTCACCGAAGAGCTTGTGACAGCCACGGGCGGCCAGGCCGATCGCGCGCCGCCAGCGCGGCCCGGTGTATTGATCGGAGTCCCGGTCCATGATGATGTTGATGAAGGCTTGGAGGCGGGCCTCGAACTCGGTTGCCGTCCTCCCACGTAGGGCGTTGAAGGGCACGGTCGCGGTGGGGTCGGAGTAATCGACGTACAAAGCCCGGTCGGGGTCGCCGATGTCTCCCATCAGATCCGCGCAGAGGCTGCCGTGCGGGTCCAACAGCAGAACTCCGTAGCCGTCATCGATCATCGGGCCGAGCAAGCCTCGGATCGCAGTGGACTTGCCGGATCCGGTGGAGCCGACGAAACGCATATGGCGGCACATGTCTGACGGAGAGATCCAGACCGGGCGGCGCTGACCGTGCGAGTTCACGCACCGTCCCAACCGGAAGGCCTGGGCCGGCCGGGTCGGGGCGTCGTAAGGGACTAGGCGTGGTTCCGGGGGTAGCACCTTCAAGCCAGGCGCCGGCCGGTTCGGTCCAGCCGCCGGGAGATGGACCAAGGCGCGGAAGACCTGTTTCGGCACAGCGAAACCCTTGATCGAATCCACGGTCGGTTGCCGTAACTCCAGCCGGTCTTGTCCGGTCAGCGCTGAGAAGGCGATCCGTTGAGACATGATCTTCAACTCCGCGCGCAGACGGGCGGGTATTTCGGGACAGTCACCGTAAAGAATCACGCGAGTGCGGATCGGGGTGCCCCGGTACATCTGCCATTCCACTCTGGAACTGCCCTGGAAAGCGGCCCGCCAAGATGAGTCGGACATCTGCTGCTCCAGGCCGGAAGCGGGGGAGACGAAGACGCCCATGGCGGCGCCGGGCACCGTCCGTAGCACCGACAGGAACTCCCACATGGGATCGTTCTTATGCACGGGCACGGCGTCGCGTCCAGAATCACGGTTGTTTAATTGAGGCGTGTCAGGCTCAGCGAACCCCTCCAGCGCTTCGCCTTGGTCGGTCCGAGCCGGCACCACCTCCAGGAGTGGGGTGGCGAGCGCGGGCGAGGATTCCGCTGGCCTGACCTGGGCGATCGGTCCCAGCGCGTAGGCCAGGTCGATCAGCCAGTCGGCCGGCGCCGCGTCGTTGACCCAACCGCCGATGCGGATGGCCTTCTTATGGCGGGCGATGATTAGGGCCAGCATCGAGTCGGTCGGCCACTCCGAGACCGCGTTGTACAAGTTCTCGACCGCCCAACTGGCCGCTTTGGCCGGATCATGACGGCCGACCAGCCCCTTCAAACGGAAGTGCCGACAGGCGACCGGCGGGTGAGGAATGGTTGCGATGGTGCGGTCCGTCGACTCGGCGTAGTGTTCGTTAATCATGGCTGCCCTTTCCAGGTGAGAAGATCTCCTGACGTTTACGCAGAAAGCATCCGGACGGGTGATGGGCGGAGTCTGGTCCACCGAGAGGGTCAATCGATTAGCCGATCCACCTGGTCCAGCCGGGTCGGTTCACCGCTAGTGCGAGGGCGAGGCGAGTGACGACTTCGATCCGCCCGCGACCGATACGTCGGGTGAGGCGCTCCGACAGGCCGAGGAGCCGCTCCTCAGGGTATTCACAACGAGTCAAATAACGGTTGACCTCGGTGGTCTAATTACCTAATATGGGCGGCAAATCATCTCTAGGGACACTCTGATCAGTCTCCGTCAGGCTGCGCGAAAGGCGCGTGAGCGCCCGTCAACGTAGTGACTAACGGAGCTACGCCTGCTCGAACACGCTGTGACCGCCTTCCTCCCGGCGTCTGATGACAGCAGGTGATCGATTGGCGTTCCCCTAGGACAGCGCGGTGGCGATGGAGCCAGCGTCTATGAAGGATCGAGGTATGTCATGGATGGTATGAGAACAGACGGGCGCTGGTCGGCCGGACGGAGGCGGCGCTTCGGCCGGCGGGGTCTGGTAGCGCTGGTGGCGGCGCTGCTGGGACTGGCTTGGGCGACGGCGGCTCCGGCCCAGGCTGACACGCCGATCGAGTCGATCGAGCAGATCGGGACCATCGACCTTGGTCCGGACGCGGTGGACCCCGACGAGATGGTGCTGGTCGACGACCGCTATCTTTACGTCAGCAACGAGGGGGAGAACGACTCTGACCGGGGTGGCTCGATCTTCATCATCGATCTGACGACGGGCGATATCATCGACCGCCAGTGGTTCGACGACCGACCTTGGTTCTTGTCCGGCCATGTGGTCGACCTGTACCAAGGTGACAATGGTTATATTTACGCTTCTTTCCCCACTGAGGGGCACCTGGTCATCTTCGATCCCACCTTGCCTGTGGGCGCGCAAGAAATAAATGACATCGATCTGCAAGTCATGGCGGGCGATCCTCATGTCTATAACCAGAGCGTAGCGGCTGTGGGTGACACAATTTTCGTGGCTGATGACGACGGTCGCTCGGGCGTCATCATGATGCCCCTCGACGGCAGCTCCATGCGTACGTATCCTTTGACCGAGGACGCCCGCCCCTTCGTCCCCGCAGACGAGGCTTCCACGTATGTGAAGGCGACCGCGGAGGCGATCGCGGTCTCGCCCGATGGGGCCTTCGTCTACGTCGGCGCGCATTTGCGGTTTGGGGGCACTGACGGGCGTGGCCTGTTCATGGCCTACTCCGTCGGCTCCGACGGCTCGCTCAACTTTGAGTACGCGATGCTGTGCGAGGTTCAGGAACTGATCCATAACATCATCGTCACCCCACAACACATTTACGCACCGAGCAATATTTTCACGTCTCTTGAGGTAGACTATAACGTCTATGTCTTTGATAACAATGCCGGCACTGTCACAGCGTCCGGTGTCATCGGGCTTGACGCCACCGTTCAGACGTCCTATCTGTCCACTGACGGCCTTCTCTACGTCACCTTCAACCTGGCGAGTGGCGGGGCCTTCGTAGTCATCGACCCCACGGTGGGAAACATCGGCGAGGTGGTTTATGAGGTGAGCCGTCCGGACGAGCGTATGGTCGGCCTGGCTTTCAGCTCGGACGGGACGCGCATCTACGTCTCCAACTACGGCGACAACTACTCGACCGCCCCCGCCCCGATCGTCATGGTTTACGCCCTGACCCGGCAACCGGCTCCGGACCCTGGGCCTGGCCCCCTGCCTGACACCGGCGCCGGCGCCACCAGCGACTTGCTCTGGCCGGCCCTCGGCCTGACGGCGGCCGGTCTTGTCCTACTGTTGGTCCGGCCCGTCTTCCTGAGCGCTCCGTCAGGCGTCAGCCCGGTGGGGCGAAGGGCGCTCAAGCGCTCGTGATAGCACTGTCTCCGCCGGGGTGATCTATCACGGGGAGCCCTGGCGGAGACTCGCTGGCCGGGTCCAGTGGCGGTCGCCACCGGCTGGGCGGGATCCTGAGACCGAGCGTTTCGTCACTGGCCGAGCTTCGCTCAGCCGCACTAGCGGCGGTCGACGCGGTGGTCGATAGGGTGGGGCCATGCCCACTCCAGACCCCAATGAGCGTTTCCCGATCCTCGGATCCCCGATAATCGAGTTTTTCCAGGATTTGGTCATGCCCACTCCAGACCCCAATAAGCGTTTCCCGGTGCCGGGCTTCGACGTGACCTACGTCAAGCCGACCATCACGCGCCCCAACATCGAGGTGGGCGACTTCACGTACTACTCCGGCTTGGACTTCGAGGCCCAGGTCACCCACCACTATCCGGAGCAGTACGGCGACCGGTTGATCATCGGGAAGTTCTGCCAGATCGCCGCCGGAGTCGAGTTCGTCATGAACGGTGTCAACCATCAGATGAACGCCGTCAGCACCTTCCCCTTCTACATCCTGGCCGGCTGGGAGCAGCCGGTCCCGGCCATGACGGTCATGCCGATCAAAGGCGACACGGTCGTCGGAAACGACGTCTGGATCGGCCAGGGCGCCACGATCCTGCCCGGCGTCCACATCGGCGACGGCGCCATCATCGGCCTGAAGTCGGTGGTCGGCTCCGACGTCGCTCCGTACAGCGTCGTGGCGGGCGCGCCGGCCCGGCTGATCCGGCGGCGCTTCGACGACGAGCTGATCGGCTTGCTGGAGGAGTTCCGCTGGTGGGACCGGCCGGTGGCCGAGATCAAGGCCCTGATCCCACTGCTGTCCGACCCGGACCTGGACGCGGTCAAACGGACGATCCGGGCCCGGTTGGCCTGACCGGACCGGCTGGGGGTTCCATCCGTCGTCACGGTCCTTCCCCGTAGCTGTGTGGCTGTCGTCGTCGCCGTCTGTGGCCTTTCGTGCTCTTGGCTCCGGTCGCCCTGGCGGGCGGCCGGACAGATATGTCTGCCGCAGCCCCCTGCGGGGCCGAGACGGACGGTCGATTCAGTCCCCGAGGTCGCTTTCGGCGTCTCCATGGGGGTTCTGGGCCGGGTTCGGCGCTGGCGGATTGTCGTAAGCGTCCGATCGGCGGGGTGGGTCACGCGGTTGAGCAGTTGCGACCGCTTCTCCGGCGTGTCGGGTGTCGTAGGTGCTCTGTGAGTGTCAATCGGCGGTGGGGGCGGGCGCGGTTGAGCAGTTGCGACCAAAACGCTGGCGAGTCGGGTGTTGGAAACTGGTGGGCGACGGCCCACTAGGCCGGGTCGGGCGTCCAACCAGCGATGGAGGCGGCGTCGACCAGACGGAGCCCGGCGGCCAGGGAGCCCTCGACCTCGATGTGGCCGACGTGGCCGAACCAGGGGGCGGGCGACAGCTCGGCGAAGCCGGCCACGCGCTCGGAGCACCAGATCAGCAAGGCGGAGCCATGGCTGACGATCAGAGCGAGGTCTGGGTCGGCCGCCTCGACCGTAGCCAAGGCGGCGTCGAAGCGGGTTATGAACTGGTCCGCCGTCTCCCCGCCGGGCAGGCTGGCGGAGCGGTCTCCGTCCAACCAAGCCAACAGCATGGTGGTGTACGGATTGGGCTGGCCTGGGGTGTCCACCTTGACCTGGTCCCACTGGCCGGCCGAGACCTCGCGCAGGCCGTCCAGGATGGAGACCGGCAGCCCGAGCGCCTGAGCCAGGGGTCGGGCGGTCTGCTGGGAACGGACCAAGCTGGAGGCGTAGACGGCGGTGATCGGCCGCCCGCCCAACCGCTCCCGCAGCGCCTGGGCTTGGCCTTGTCCGACCCGGTCCAAGTCGGCCCCCGGCGCCCCGGTGTCGATCAGATGGTCGGTGTTGCTGGCCGTCCGCCCGTGCCGGGCCAAGATCAGACGCACCCTTCGTCCCCTCTCCGTCCGCCTCAGCCGGGTCGCTGCCATACATTCGGAGGCAGCCTACCGAGACGACCTCTCGTCGCTGGACGGTTAGCCGAAGCGGCGCGGCCTAAGAGCTCCCTGCTAGGGCGGTCCGGTGCGGACTTGGTCACGCTTGACGGGAGGCTGTCGCGGGTCCCCTGTGGTAGCCTCATAGCTGCTCTGAGGGGCTATAGCGCAGGTGGTAGCGCGGTTCGTTCGCAACGAACAGGTCACGGGTTCGAGTCCCGTTAGCTCCACAAACACTAATGTGCCCTCCACTAGGTGAAATAAACCCCAGTGGGGGGCTCGTCTCAAGGCCGCGTGCAACCAACGTGCAACTAGAAGGCCCGCTCTAGCCCCTTTCGGCGGCGTGATCGGAACGGAGACAGGCCCCGCCCCCGGCCCAGGAAGCGCCGAACCGAAGCGGCACGGCCAGGGCGAGACCCGCTGGAAGGAATGACAGAGTGATCGGCGCGGGGGAGGGCGAGCCGTGGCCCTGGGAGGTGGGCATGGCCCCCTCCCCCCGCCTCGGGCGCTTCCACCCCCGCAAGCGCCGATCTCTCCCTGGGGCCCAAACACGACGAAAAGCAATGCCGATTCCAGCTTTTCAGCGCCGGTGGGGCACGTTTGGGGCACGGCCTGGGGGGGTGCGCGCGCCAAACGTGCCCTGACTAGGCGTTTCACGAACCCTGACCGACAGACTAGATAGCTGCTAATGCGTGCGTACCCAAGCACACCAGGGCACGACCGAGCCTACCGGCCGAACGAAAGAAAGCATGGCGGACACGGCCGAAGCCCAGACCAGAGCGGAGCGAGCGAGCCCGGCCCCCTCGGGCCATCCCCGGGCCACGGGGCGAGCGGTCAGGCCGAGGAACCCGAAGCCGAAACGAGTCAGAAACGAATCGACGCGGCCCTAGGACTGCCGGCCGACCCCAGGGGGTGGCCCCCTCCCCACCCCGATCCGACACCGTTTGTCTTAGGGCCTCGGAAACTGTGCGGAACTCGGCTGGTCTGGGATTGGGGGGTTTCGCGGTGATCGCCGAATAACCCCTGGTCAAGCCGGGGTTTCCGTTACAGGGGTCGATATTCCCGGGGCCGGGAATATCGAGAGACACGCGACAACGAAGGATTTTTCGGTGACGTCACCGAAAATCCTCAGCCAGGCTTAGGGAATTCAGACCCTCATCACTGCTGGGGTGGGAAGGGTGTACGCCAGATGGACGCCCTTGGGCGCATGGTGGGGCCTCAAGCGTTGAGTCCCTCAGGGGGTTGGTGTGTGGGCTCGGTGGGAGCTGTCTGCCGTGAGTGTCACGTGGCGCCGGCGTTGGGCCGTGGTGCCGACCCTGGGGTCGTGGTGCCCATGGTAGCCGCTTCCGACCCGGGATGCCCGTGGGAAGCCCGAGGTTGGCCTGTGAGCGCCTGGCGGGCCTTCCTGGGCATCCTCCCCCGGTCTGGGGCCTACGGGGCTCTCAGGGGGGAACTGGGCTGGCCTCAGATGTGGTCGGATTTCGCGCAACCCCTCGGGGCCGGGGTCAGCCCTGCCGTACCTTGGACCAGCGTTGCCGGGTCATCGGCCACTTCAACCCGGCCGCCTCGGCTATCGCTTCCCTCGGTATCCCGGCGTCGTCAGCCGCCCTGATCGCCTCGGCCCGTCTCAGCGTGGCCCGCCGGCGCGTGTCGGCCACCTCCAGCAGCGCGCGCCTGATGGCCGTGGCGCGGGCCCGCTCGGCCTCGGCCATGCCCTCGGCGCCCGCGCGTACGGCGGCCAGCAGTTCGGCCTGTCGTCTCGTCTCGTCTCCGGTCATCCCACCATGGTGGCAGCGCCCCTCAACGTTGACAAGTTGGCCGGGTCTGCGCCAGAGTGTGATCAATGAGCGGCCCTGGCCAGCGTTGCCGCGCTGGCCAGGGCCTGACCAAGACACCTTCCTAGGAGGCCTCATGGCTGACATCACCCTACCCACCGTGCCCACCGACGCCGCCAGCTACGGCTACACCACCCTCGACAGCAGTCCCGCCTGCCACATAGGCCATGCCACGGCCGAGGGCTGGCGGATCGCCTGCCGACCCGACCCGACTCCAGACGACGTCGAAATCTGGACCGGCCCCGACAAGCCCGACGGCGTCCCGCTGTGCCGAGACTGCGAACGCGCCTGCTCGATCCCATGGGACCGCCCCATCAGCCCGCCAGAGGACTATCAGCCCCTCCCGTGGCTCGACACCAGCACCGGCCGCCTATGGCCCTCAGAACGGGCCCGGCAGGCCGCCCAGGCCACCAGGCGGGGGAACAAGTGCCCCCAGCCCCCGGAGGGAATCCCAGACCCCGCGTGGGCCACACACGCCACCGAATGGGAACCCAGCAGCCACCGGCCCATCTGGACGCGGTCCGCCTACGCCAAATGGGGTGACGACGCGGCCGACGTCGGCCAAGGCTGGACCTGGGACGGGACACGCGCCTGGCCAGACGAACCACCGACCCTCAGCGTCCGAACCCAGCCGGGCGGAGACCTCCACCTCGAAGACGCCCGGGCCCTGGCCGACCACTGGCCCCAGATCGTGGCCGTGATGGAAGCCGCCCAAGCCGACTGGCAGACCGAGCAGGTAGGTTCGCGCCATGCCTGACTTCCGCCCCATGACCCCAGACGACATGCCCGCCATCGAGTTCGACGTGCCCGAAGACCTGGATCTCATCCTGGCCGCCGTGCACGACTGGGGCGAGCCCGGCTGGCCGCCCCCAGGCGGCTGGGGGGACTACGGCTTCACCCTCCTGCCCGACGGCTTCCACATCGTGCAAGGCCAGTGGACGGCCTGCCGGATAGCGTTGCCGGACGGCCACCCGCTCGGCCCCATGGCCCCGGCCGGCGTCCCCTTCTGCCGCGCCTGCTTCGATGTCTGCACGACACCGACGGAAGCGCCCCAGGGACTCCCATGGCTCGACAGCGCCGCCAGACGCCTGTACCCGTCGGCCCAAGTCTTCCTGGCCCACTGTCTGGCCGGCACGGCCAGCGGCGTCCCTACCAGGCCCACGGCCGAACCTGAGGTTGACGGCCTGGGCTGAACAGGCCCCGTGGGAGGGTGAGGGGGCCCGGCTAGTCGTCATGACCGGCCGGGCCCCTTCGTCTCGCCCCGCGCTGGGATTTACCCGAGGGGGGGGATCGGCCCTTCCACCGTTGACTGCCTCAGGCCCCAGGGGGAGGGGATACCCCCCACCCCGATCGGCTTCGTCTCCCACCTGCCAGTCATCGCCGCCTTGGTGATGCTCTGAATCACGTCCGACTCAGCGCCAGCCGTCAGAGACGACTTGGCCCTGGCGAGTAGACGACGCTCGGCCCGGTTCAATGGCTCGCCCCGCAACTTGCGGTCCAGCGCCGAACGGACCAAGGCCTCGTGCCCGCCGCCGCCCCGGCCGCGTCCACCGCGCCTGACGCCGCTCTCGGTCATCGTGCCCCCGTCAGTGATCTTTCCCATGGTCTTTCCTCTCGTGTTCGTCTTCTGTGATCGGTTCGTCTTCTGTGGCCTCGGCCTCGGCCGCTCGCTTATCAGCCCCTCGCTTGAGCAAGTCGCACATGATGCAAAGCGGGAAACCACTGGTGGCAATCTTGTTGCATCCCTCGGTCTCGCAGATCGGGCCTTCCAGGGCGACCGGAGATACGGGCTCGGGGTCTGTCATGTCATCCTCAGCAGTTCGGCCGGTATCGGTCTGGTCCGAACCGGTATTGACCGGTACCCCCCCTAAAGGGGGGGTTACCGTTCCGATACCGGTTTCGGTACCGGTCAGACCCACCGGTATGGAACCGGTCGATACCGGTATGGAACCGGTTGGGTCTGAAGTGGGGAGTTCAGGTTGAGCTTCCGCTGGAAGCTCCCACTTAGGCATCCTCTCAGAACCAGCATTGACAATAAAGCCATCATCTCTCATGGTCGGAAGGAGCCTGAGCACATCGTTCCTGCTCTTCCCGACGGCCTTGGTGATGGCGGTCCCGCTCATCGGCCCGTTGACCCTCAGACAGTCAAGAATCAAGTCCCTCAGACGCCCGTCAGACCCCATGGCCGGGGCGGCCGAAGGCCAGGACCTGGCGGGCTCGAATGAGCACTCGACCCGACCTTCGCCCGACGGCCTGACGTGCAACTCGGCCGCCTCAGAGTCAGGCGTCCAAGCCCCGGCGTTGTCTTTCACGCACCTCAGCCGCGAGTGCCCTTCCTGGCCCCCGCTGAACCGGACTCCGGCGGTCACCATGTAGAGCGCGCCTTGCACGATTGTGAACTTCCCCTGAGAACCGATAGGCGTGTCCGTCCCGTCCCTCCCCTTCGCTATGTGATCGCAGAGGACTACGGCGGCACCCGAATCGACGGCCAGCTGGTCCCAAATGTTCAGCCACGGAGTCACGTCAGACCCCGAGTCGGAATCCAGCCGGTCCAGCGCCAGACCACGGTTGACGGAGTCGAGAGTGACGACAGTCGGACTGGTCCGCCCGACGCTCTCCCGAAGGTCTTCCTGCGCCCGCATATCCTTCAGCAGCGCCGATGACGCGCGCTTGTAATGGAAGCGCTCGGCTATCGCCCTCGGGTCGGCCCCCAGGTCTTCCATCCTCTGTACGATGTCATCGACAGTGTTCTCAACGTCGTAGTAGAAGCAGCTGTCGCCGTCGGCTAGGACTTGGGCACAGGTCAGCGCCAGCGTCCAAGTCTTGCCGATGCCCCCCGGCCCGAAGATGCCGTTGAGCCGCCCCTTGTAGAACAGGCAGCGCCCGTCGGTTAGCCGGCCGACTGTCGGCCTGGGCCGTTCCTTCGTCCGGTTGAGCGCCGCTAGGACCTCGTCTTGGCCTTGCCATAGCCATGACGTTCGATGGGCTCGCTCGGGCTCGCCCTCGGGATGGTCAGGGCCGGCCGGCGCGGCGTCCTGCCACGGGTCAGCGTCAGGCCACGGGTCGGGCTCGGGCTCGGATCTAGATCCGGCACTTCCTTCCCCGCCTCGGGTCGTGTCTCGTCTCCGAGGGGGCGCGCCGGCCGGCGGCTCGGGCCGGCCAGCTCCCCCCACGAGTGGCCTGGCGGTCACCGCTTCGACTTCTTAGACTTCGCCGGCTTGACCGTGGGCTCGGGTGAAAACACCCGGTCCAGCTCGGCACGTGGGATGAACCAAAGCCGGCGGACACGCTTGGCCGGGAGTGTCCCGTCAGCGATCAGCCGACGAATGGTGTCTTGAGAGATCCCAACGTCTTCAGCGGCGGCGGGGATGGTCAGGTAGGTGGACTTGGACGGATTGATGCCGTATTCGGGCATAGCAGAGCCTTTCGGGTCTGCCAGCCGTCCGACACTGGCGGGGCCTATGGGCCTTAGGGGGCGCGCTGAACGCGGTTGCGCTCTGACAGCGGTAGGGGTGTATTCGGACTCCCCGGCCTATCCTGATTTCTGGAAACTCAGGCACCTGCTATTCCGATTGAAACTCATCATAGACCCGCTGATTGAACTTGATCGTAATCAAGCCGCGTCATACGCGCGTCTAGGCATGGATTCCACTGTGAGCCAAGGGCTGTAGCGCGTGCCCTTGATGGCCCGCCAGGCGCGGCGGGCCTCGCCATCGGACACGTCCGACCCGCCAAGCCAGTCCGGCCCGTCATGCGCGTAAGTGTCCAGCCGGCGTACAGCCTCCTCATTCTCCTGACCGGCCCTAAGGGCATCTTTCAACCACTTGTCCCGAAGGATGGGCGGGGTAATCCAGTCCACTGGGCAACCGGGACCATGCGGCTCACCGGTAGCCAATGTCAGTTCCGCCCTGAAAGCGGCCTCTTCCGGGAAAGAACCCAGGCTGATCCGAGACAGGAAGCGCTCACCCGACTCCCACCGCTCGGTCTGAACCCATTGCCCGTTGCGCTTAGCCGAAGACAGTGACAACCACTTCGCGGGGGTGAGCCGATCACGGGCGGCGCTCACGACCCAGAAGAAGGCAGGCCTACCGCACCGTGCGCACAGCACCTGAATGGCGACACGCTTCAAGAAATAGCTGCTTTCGACCTGGTTGCCGAACCCGGCAGGATCGAACTCACGTCCCATCACGCCACCCCCGGCCTAGGCATGGCCTCAACGATCGCCCTCGGCCGATCCTTCGTCCGCTCCACATACCGGCGGATCACCCCAGGATCGTCCTGCCCCAGCATCTGGCCGGCCTCATGCTCCGAAGCCCCACCCTCAATGATCGCCATCGTGGCCGCCCAATGACGCAGATCATGGAACCGGAGATCCAGCCCAGCCAGGCCGCGCGCCCGCACCCAGGCCCGATTCAACGCCGTCTGAGACAACGGCCTCGGCCCAGACCGGCCCTGGCCGGCTTCCTGCCACTCGCCCGACGGGCCGGGGAACAGCCAAGCGTCGGACCGGCCGCAGACATGCCCGTCCAGATGCTCGGCCACCCGCTCGGCCAACCACCCCGGCATAGGGACCGTACGGGCCGAGGCGGCTGTCTTGGGCGGCCCGACGATGATCGCCCCGTTGACTTGAGTGACACCGCGCGCCACCTTGATAGACGGCCCGCCGAAGTCAACATCGTGCCGGCGCAGCGCCCTGACCTCCCCCGATCTGAGGCCCAGACTGGCGGCCAGCAGGACCGCCAGACGAAGACGCTCAGGCATCATCTCAGCGGCCAACCCGACCTCCACCGGACCGGGCAGATCGATGACGGGCCGCCGCCTGGTCCGTCCCGCTCCCCGGATCGTGAAAGGGCTGACCGGGATCAACTGCAACCGGACCGCCTCAACCATCACGGTCCGCCCGAGGCTGTAGGCGTGGGCCCGCTCGGTCGGACGGCCCGGCAGCAGCCGCGCGTGCCAAGCGGCCACTCTGGCCGGCGTGACCTCGTCAAGTGGCAGGTGGCCGAACGTGGGCAGCAGATGACGGGCGGCCAGCCGCCGGTAGTCCTGCTCGGTCCGTGGCCGGAGCTGACGGCCGGCCAGGAACAAGCCGACGAACTCCCCGAAGGTAGGCATAGGCGCGGGCTCGGCCTTGGGTAGGTCTGGGGGTTCCCAGGCCTCTCCGTCTTCCATGGCCCGATCCATGGCCCGCTGCTGCTTCCTCAGCCAGGCCTCGGCCGACGCTTTGTCAGTGAACGTGCCCGGGGCCTTGTGGCGGCGTCCGTCGATACCGGTGAATTGGGCCTGCCAGCGGCCCGAGGGCAGCTTCCTGAGGCTCCCGAAGTCACGTCGTGCGGCCATGTCGCGTCCCCTCCCTGACCCCGCCCTTCGACGTGTCGTGCAACTAGCGTGCAACTAGGATGCCACATTATGCCCATCTAATCACACTCATGCGATTAGCCACTGCGGTTCAAAACACCTAGTCAGACCGCATAACCCCCCGTCAAACCACGATTCCCAGACCCCCAGGCTCAACTGTTCGAGTCCCGTTAGCTCCACTATTTTCTGTGTCACCCGTAGGGTGACACAGAAAATAGATCTAAAACAGTGACTCGGACCCGGGAGGGCGCGAGCGTTAAGCGTGAAGGCCATGGTTGGCCTTCACGTAGCGAGCGGTCCGAGGCCTGACTGGAGGGAAGGCTGAGGATGGCGGTTTCCGGAGGAAACCGCGTCGAGTCCCGTTAGCTCCACTCGAAGAAGGGTGGATTGTGCCGGCTGAGAGCCGGCCTTTCTCGTCTCGTCCTTCTGTGTGGGGGACGACCCCCACACCCCCGCCTGTGGCTTCGCCTCCCGGACCCCGTAGGGTGACACACAAAATAGGGGTTATCGGACAGAATGTGTGTCCGGTTCGGGTGTGTCATGAGCGTCCGGCCCAGCCTTTGCGGGGGTGGAGGCCTTCTTCGGCGCTGAGGCCGGTGCCGTATCGGGGTGGGCCGAG
>JAISCA010000040.1 GCA_031265875.1 Propionibacteriaceae bacterium | reverse complement strand
CTCGGCCCACCCCGATACGGCACCGGCCTCAGCGCCGAAGAAGGCCTCCACCCCCGCAAAGGCTGGGCCGGACGCTCATGACACACCCGAACCGGACACACATTCTGTCCGATAACCCGGATTCGACGCTGATTCGCTTCGCGAATCCGCCACGCTGCGGTTCCCCTCCGGGAAACCTCGCGCCTTGGCCTGCTCGAAGGCCCACCGGGCCTTCTCCCGACGGCCAAGCCCTCACGGGTTCGAATCCATGGCACTGAAACCATGATCAGCCACTGCGGTGACCCGGGAGGCGAAGCCCTCCCGGCGGGGGTGTGGGGGTCGTCCCCCACACGGAAGGACGAGACAAAAAGGCCTGCTTCCAGCAGGCACAATTATCCTTTTGTCGAGTGGAGCTAACGGGATTCGAACCCGTGGCCTCTTCCATGCCATGGAAGCGCGCTACCAACTGCGCCATAGCCCCAGGCCGCTGTCGCGGCGTCAACAGAGACTACCGGAGTCTGGCGATTGCGGCAATCTCAGTCCGACCGCCGGCGCGCTCGTCGTCGAGCCGGGAGGGAGACCCACCGGCGGAGCGCCCCGGCGACCGCGTCACCGCTTCAGACGGCGACTTGGACGACTGGGGTGACCTGGGCGGCCGGGGCCTGGGGCAGGGTGAGATCGAGGGTGGGGCAATCGTGCCAGAGCCGGTCGAGGGCGAAGAGACGGCGGGTATCGGCCTGCTGGACGTGTACCACCAGGTCGAGGAAGTCGAGCAGGATCCAGCGGGCCTCGCGGTCGCCCTCGCGCCGGACCGCCTTGACACCGGCGGCCAGCAGGCGTTCTTCGACCGCGTCTCGGATGGCCAGGACTTGGCGGTCGCTGTGGCCGGTCAAGATCAGGAAGACGTCGGTGATGGCGAGCCGTTCCGAGACGTCGATGGCGAGAATGTCGTCGGCTAATTTGTCGGCGGCGGCCCGCGCCGCCAGGTCGGTCAGGTCGATGGCGGTCTGACTAGCGCTCACTCAGTCTCCTTAGACTCACTCAGTTCTCCTCCCAATCGCGGTACAACCCCCGCTTGGCGATGTATTGGACGATACCGTCTGGCACCAGGTACCAGATCGGTAGGCCTTGGGCGACGCGCCGCCTGCAGTCGGTCGAAGAGATGGCCAAAGCCGGCACCTCTAGCAAGGTCGTCTTGTCTCTGGGCAGATTGGCGATGGCCGAGTCGTGCAACGACGAGCCGGGCCTAGAGACGCCGACGAAGTGGGCCAAGCCGAAGATCTGGTCGCCGCCCTTCCAAGTTTGAATTTGAGTCAGGGCGTCGGCGCCGGTGATGAAGAAAAGATCGCAGTCGCCCCGGATCGCTCTCAGATCGCTCAGGGTGTCGACCGTGTAGGTCTGGCCGCCGCGTTCGATGTCGACCCGGGAAACCGAGAAAGTGGGATTGGAGGCGGTGGCGATGACCGTCATCAGGTAGCGGTCCTCCGGCGCCGAGACCTGCCGGTCGGACTTCTGCCAGGGCGTCCCGGTCGGCACGAAGACGACCTCGTGCAGCCCGAAGCGGTTGGCCACCTCGGAGGCGGCCACCAGGTGGCCGTGGTGGATGGGATCGAAGGTGCCGCCCATGACGCCCAGGCGCAACCGTTTGACGGTGGGGTCGTGAATCAAACCCGCCTCAGCGCCTGTCGCCTCCATAGGCTTCATCGTAACTGGCTTGACCCGAAACCTTGAGTTGTGTCCGAGGGCATGTTCCCAGCGACCGTCTGGGACGACCACGTCCGGCCGCCCACTCCAGTCCCCGACTCATCCCAGCGGGGACGGTTCCGGCCGCTCGGTCGGCTCCGGCTCCTCCAGGGGGACTCCCCCCGCCGGCGACGGCTGGGTCCTCCGCCAGCCCAACTGGCGAGCCAAGTACAAGGCCAGATTGCCCGTGATGGCCAACCCGGTCAGAGCGGCGCACCAGCTGATGGCCCGGTCCCCGGAGCCCAGGCTCCAGGCGAACCAGAGCAGCTGGACCAAGAGGTTGACCCCGAGGTAGACGACCGACACCCCGCGGATGTCGGGCCTCGAACAGAGGTCGCGGGCCTGGGACAGTTGGCCGATCAGGGCGGGGACCAGCATGATCAGGCCGAAGAGGACCGGCGGCGTCAGCCAGTCCATCCCCCCGACGACCAGTCCGGCCAGAGCGGCGGCCGGATAGACCCGCCACCAGTCCAGCCGGCGGTCGGTCGCGACGGCGTGCATGACCAGACCGGAGACCAGAGCGCAGAAGACGTTGGGTACGACCATGTTGGCCCGCGTCACGTGGAAGCCGTGGATGGTCCACCCGATCGAGGTGCACAGGCACAATTGCCAGAGCAGGAGGGACACGCCGGCCGACAGGCCAGACCGCCACAGCCGCACCAGCTGAGGCAGGGCGACAGCGGCGGAGGAAGCCGCCGCCAACCAGCCCAGAACGGTCAGATCCATCGTCAACTCCCCTCCCGGCCCCGTCGCCGCAGCACCAACTGGTCGCGGTGGACGACCTCGCGCTCGTACTGCGGCCCCAGCCGGCTGGCCAGCTCGCGGGTGCCGTGACCGAGCAGTTCGGGCATGACCTCGGCGTCGTAGTTGACGATGCCCCGGCCCACGGTCCGGCCTTCGGCGTCGACCAGTCGGACCACGTCGCCGGTGTGGAAGTCACCGCGCACGGCTACGATCCCAGCCGGCAGGAGGGAGGCCGCCGTGGTCGTGACGGCGCGCACCGCGCCGGCGTCCAGCACCAGCTCGCCGGCCACGGCCGAGGCGTGGGCGAGCCAGTTCAAGCGGGCCGAGCGGCGTTTGGCGGCGGCCGGGAAGAAGGTGCCGACGACTTGTCCGGCCAGGGCGGACTCGACTTGGTCGGCTCGGGCCAGGACCACCGGGATGCCGGCGGTCAAGGCGATCCGGGCCGCCTCCAGCTTGGTCGTCATACCGCCGCTGCCGACCTCGGAGCCTTTAGCCGAGGTGTCGACCTGAAGCTCCTCGATGGCGTCCACCTGCTCGATCCGGCGGGCCCCAGGCGATCTCGGGTCCATCGTGTACAAGCCGTCCACGTCGGACAACAGGACCAAAGCGTCGGCCCGCACCAGCTGGGCCACCAGAGCGGCCAAGCGGTCGTTGTCGCCGAAACGGATCTCTTGGGTGGCGACGGTGTCGTTCTCGTTCACGATCGGCACCACGCCCAGTTCGAGCAGACGGTCGAAGGTGCGCAGGGCGTTGCCGTAGCTGCGCTGGCTCCGGGTGTCGTCGACGGTCAGAAGGACCTGCCCGACGGTGACGCCGTGCTCCGCGAAGAGGCTGGCGTAACGTTCCAACAGCAAGCCTTGACCGACCGAGGCGGCGGCCTGCTGACTGGCCAGGTCGCGCGGTCGCTGGCGCAGTCCGAGCGGCCCCAGACCGGCCGCGATGGCCCCCGAGGAGACCAGTAGGACCTCACGACCGGATCGCCTAGCCGCCGCCAGCGCGGCCACCAGAGCGCTCAAACGGGCCGGGTCGATGCGGTGGTCCGGGCGGGTCAGTGAACTGGATCCGACTTTGACCACGACCCGGCGAGCTCGCGCGACGCGCTGGCGCATGGCTCCCCTTCCCGTCAGTCGTCCTGATCGGACTCGGCTGCTACGGCCGACCGGTCCGCGCCGGCCGCTCCGTCACCGGATGGCCGATCCCAGACCGTCTCGTCCGCGAACGGATCGTCTACGGCCGGATCGTCTGCGGCCAGGTAACCGTCCAAGGCCATGTCGACGGTCCGCTCGGCCGCCCGCATGGCATGGTACTCGGCGTCGCGGAGCCGCCGGCGCTGGACCGCCGGACGGAGCTCCTGCAGCCGGTTGTCCTCGCCCCGGCGGGCCAACAACTCGGCCCCGATGTCGATCTGGGGCGCGAAGTCGAAGACGACGGCGTCGGCGCCGCCGATGGCCACCGGGTCACCGGCCTTAGCCCCCAGCCGGGTCAACTCGTCCTCGACGCCCAGCCGGTTGAGGCGGTCGGCCAGGTAGCCGACGGCCTCGGCGTTGCCGAAGTCGGTTTGCCGCACCCACCGCTCGGGTTTGACCCCGCGTACCCGCCAGAGCGGTCCGGCGGTCTCCGGGTCGCTCTGCCGGACGATGGTGAAATCGGGACCGTCCGACGACGCGGCCGGAGTCAAGACGATACGGCACGGCGGCGCCGGCGGTTGGGCCGCCCGGCGCTGGGCCACCAGGCGGGCCATGGCGAAGATCAGCTCTTTCAGGCCCCGCCCGGTCTTGGTCGAGACCGAGAAGACCTCCAGTCCCCGGTCGCGCAGTTCGGGCAGGACCAGCTGGGCCAGCTCGTCGGCGTCGGGGATGTCGACCTTGTTCAGGGCCACCAGACGGGGCCGGTCGGCCAAGCCGCCGTGGGCGGCCAGTTCGGCCTCGATCACGTCGAGGTCGCTGACCGGGTCACGGCCCGGCTCCCAGGTGGCGCAGTCGATGACGTGGACCAGGCCCTGACAGCGTTCGATGTGACGCAGGAAATCATGGCCCAAGCCTCGCCCCTGAGCCGCTCCGGCGATCAGACCGGGCACGTCGGCCACAGTCAAGGTGATGTCTCCGGCCACCACCACGCCCAGATTGGGGACCAGGGTGGTGAAGGGGTAGTCGGCGATCTGGGGGCGGGCCCGGGAGATGGCGGCGATCAGGGAAGACTTGCCGGCGCTGGGGAAGCCGACCAGGCCGATGTCGGCTAAGACCTTCAACTCCAACCGGATCGTGCGGCTGACGCCCTCTTCGCCCAGCAACGCGAAACCGGGGGCCTTACGAGCCGCGCTAGCCAAAGCTTCATTGCCCAAACCGCCGCGTCCGCCCGGCGCCACCACCAGTTCCAGACCGGGGGTGACCAGATCGCCCAGGACCTGGCCGGTCTCGGCCTCTGTCACCACCGTGCCCGGCGGCACCGGCAACACGATGTCGGCCCCGGCCGCGCCGTCGGCGTAATTGCCCCGGCCCGGCTGACCGTTTCCGGCTTGGCGATGGGAGTGACGGTGATAGTCGACCAGAGTGGTGAGGCTGGGATCGACCCTCAGCACGACCGAGCCGCCGTTGCCGCCGTCGCCGCCGTCCGGTCCGCCCAGGGGCTTGAACTTCTCCCGTTTGACCGAGGCGCAGCCATGGCCGCCCCGACCGCCTGAGACCTGCAAGGTGACGCTGTCGACGAAAGTGGGAATAGCCATGGGCGGGACCTCGTCTGGTCGAATGGTCGGATCTGGTGGATGGCCCGCGCGACCGCCCAGTCGGACAGGTTCGGCCCAGCCGTCACAGCCCGACGGGCGGAACCGCCGTCAGACGATCTCGATCTGGGGCCGCCAGTTCACTCGGCGGTGACGTTGACGACCCGCCGGCCGCGCTTGCTGCCGAATTGGACCTGGCCGGCGGTGAGGGCGAACAACGTGTCGTCGCCGCCCCGGCCGACGCCGGCGCCGGGATGGAAGTGGGTGCCGTGCTGGCGCACGATGATGTCACCGGCGTGGACCTGCTCGCCGCCGTAGCGCTTGACCCCGAGCCGCTGAGCGTTGGAGTCGCGACCGTTCTTGGAGGACGAGGCGCCTTTCTTATGTGCCATGGTGAAGCCTCACTTGATGCCGGTGATCTTGACCTGGGTGTAGCGCTGGCGATGGCCTTGACGCTTCTTGTACCCAGACTTGTTCTTGAACTTGATGATGCGGATCTTCGGACCCTTGGTCTCAGCCAGGACCTCGGCCGTGACCGAGACCTCGGACAACTTGGCCCCATCGGCCGTGACCGTCTCACCGTCGACCAACAGGATCGGGGTCAGCTGCAGCACGGCGCCGACTTCGGCGTCGACCTTGTCGATCTCCACGATGTCGCCTTCGGCAACTTTGTGCTGCCGGCCGCCGCTACGGACTACCGCGTACACGCTTGACCCACTTTCGTCTCGAAAAACCTGTCCTCTGAAGGCCCGACCGTCGAATCAGCGAGCCGTGGAACACCGATGGGCGGCGCGCCAGAACGCGCCAAGCACCGACGGCCTATCTTAGGCGATGCCGTCATCAGCGGCAAACGCTCTCAGTCGCGCCCCCGCCGATGCCGGTGTCCGCGCTCGCCGCCGTCCGGCGAGACCTGATGGTCGACCGGCTCTTGGACCCGGATGTAACCCAGGCCGGAGCAGGTCTCGCAGGACTTGCTGAAGGACTCGGCCAGGCCGGAGCCGACTCGCTTCCGGGTCATCTGGACCAGCCCCAGCGAGGTCACCTCGGCCACTTGGTGGCGGGTGCGGTCGCGGCTCAAGCATTCGATCAAGCGTCGCAGCAGCAGGTCCCGATTGCTCGGCAGCACCATGTCGATGAAGTCGACCACGATGATGCCGCCGATGTCGCGCAGACGCAGTTGACGCACGATCTCCTCGGCCGCCTCCAGGTTGTTCGCCGTCACGGTCGCTTCCAGGGTGCCGCCCGAGCCGACGAATTTGCCGGTGTTGACGTCGATCACCGTCATGGCCTCGGTCCGGTCGATGATCAAGGTGCCGCCTGAAGGCAGATGGACCTTGCGGTCGAGCGCCTTGGCGATCTGCTCGTCGATACGGAACTGGGCGAAGAGGTCGCCCTCGGACCGATCCCAGCGCTTGAGCCGGTCGAGCAGACCGGGAGCGACGTGCTGGACGTAGGCCTCGACCGTGTCGAAGGCGTCGTTGGGCGAGCCGTTGCCGTCCACCACCAATTCGGTGAAGTCCTCGGTGAAGAGGTCGCGCACTATCCTCATGCTCAGGTCGGGCTCGCTGTACAACAGCTGCGGCGCCTGGCCCTTGGCGGCCTTCTTGCCGATCACCTCCCACTGGGCCTTGAGCCGGTTGGTGTCGTGGATCAGCTCCTCTGGCGTGGCCCCCTCGGCCGCCGTCCGGATGATGACCGAGGCCTCGTGGCCGACGACGTCGTCCAGAATCGACTTCAACCGGCTGCGCTCCGCGTCGGCCAACTTACGCGAGATGCCCGACAGATGGCCGCCGGGGGCGTAGACCACATAACGGCCCGGGATCGAGATGTGCGAGGTCAAGCGGGCGCCCTTGGCTCCCACCGGATCCTTCGTCACCTGAACCAAGATGGTCTGGCCCGAACTCAGGACCTGCTCCACCTTGCGCTCGCCGCCCTGGGCGCCGAGGCCGTCCCAGTCGACCTCGCCGGCGAAGAGAACGGCGTTCCGGCCTCGCCCGATGTCGATGAAGGCGGCCTCCATGCTGGGCAGCACATTCTGCACCCGGCCCAGGTAGACGTTGCCGATCAGGGAAGTCGCCTCGGCCCGGTCGACATAGTGCTCGACTAGGACTTCGTCCTCCAGCACGGCGATCTGGGAGTAGTGCTCGGCCTGACGGATCAGCATGGTCCGCCGCACCGACTCACGCCGGGCCAGGAACTCGGCCTCGCTCAAGATGGGAGCGCGCCGTCGACTGGCGGCCCGCCCCTCCCGGCGGCGTTGCCGCTTGGCCTCCAACCGGGTCGAGCCCTCGATGCCAGACACGCCTTCGCGGTCTTTCCGGGCCGACCTGGGCTCGCGCACCCTGACCACGACGTCCTTGGGGTCGTCCTCGGCCTCGCTGACTTCCTCGCCCCGCCGCCGGCGGCGCCGGCGGCGGCGCTTGGAGTCGCCCTCGCCGTCGGCCGGGGCGGCCTCTTCGGGCTCGTCGGAATCGTCCTCGCCCTCGCCGGCCTCTTGGCCCCGGCGGTGACGCCGGCCGCCCCGCCGGCGCCGGCGCCGACGCGATCCGTCGCCGGTCTCGCCCTCGGCCTCCCCGTCGACTTCGGCCTCGTCTGGGCTGTCGGCCGAAACCTCCGCCTCGGCATCGCCGGCGATGGCGGCGGCCAAGTCGTCCAAGGCCTCCGCCGAGCGCGTCCGCCGGCTCCGCGTGGTCCGATCCCGGTTCTTAGTCAACTCGTTGAGGGCGTCGCCAATGGGATCGGCGGAGGCGTCCGCCTCGGCGTCGAGGGCGTCGACAGCCTCGGCCAGCGCTGGGGCGGCGCTCTCGTCACGCGTCAGACGGCGGCGCGAGCGGCGTCCCGAGACAGGTTCGGCCGCCGCCTCCGACCCGGCCGGGTCGGGAGCGGGAACCTCCTCCAGCGGCGCGGACGACGACGCGACGTCCTTCTTGCCCCGGACACGTTTGGTCTTGACCGGGGCCGAGGGGCTGGCCGCAGCGGTCTGGTCGGGCTGGTCGGTCGTCTCCACCACCAGAGCCGGCTGGCCGGCCAGGTCGCCGCCGTCGACCGTCGGCTGGGGGGACTCGAGCGCAGTCCGGCGCCGACGACGGACCGGCTGGACGGCCGCGTCCTCCACCGTCTCCTCGACCGCTTCGGAGCGGGCCCGGCTGACCCGCCGCTTGACCGGCTGGTCGGCGACCGGAGTGTCGGCGCTGGGACCGTCCGGATCGGTCGAGGCGACTTCAGACTGGGCCGGCGCAGCGGCCTTGGCGGTCTTAGCCGCTTTGGCGGCCTTGGTGGCCTTGGGCGGATCGGCCTCGGCCACAGCCTCGGCGGCCGCGCGGGCGCGCTTCCGCGTCGGACCGGCGGTGTCGGTCGACGGTTCTGGGATCAGAGCGTCGGCGCTGGCCTCGGCCTTGGCCGAAGCGGTGCGGCGGACCCGGCTCCGGGGCGAGGGCTCGGCCGCCGGAGCGTCCGGGCTGGAAGTCTTGGTCGAGTCGGTGGAATCGACCGTTCCGGTGGGGCTGGGCTGATCCGCCGGGTCCGCCGCGCTCGTCCGCCGCCGGACCCGGGGCCGGCTGACTGCCGTCTCGGCCGCCGGCGCCGCGGCGTCGGCGGTGACGGTCTCAGCTTTATCGCTGGTCCGCTTCCGGCGGGCGACTGGCGCAACGGCGTCGGCGGACAAGCCGGCTACAACTTGATTATCATCGTCGGGCATCTTCTGCTCCCATTCAACCGGCCATGGGCCGGTCTCGCAGTGGCGGCGGGGGAACCCACTCGCGCACAAAGCCTGGCGGTCACTCGGCCAGGCGATCAATCATCGCCGCGGTCATTCTGAACAGAAGGTCGCGGTCAGACGGACTATGTGCTCTAGCCGAGCAGAGGCGCTGGTTGCGTCTCTGACCTGGCCCTCATTATTCCATACTCGGCCCCAGCTGCCGTCATCGACTCACACGGCGGGTCCTCTGGGGCCAAGGGATCGCCCACCGTTCGGCCCAGCAGCGGCCCCTGGGCCAAACGCAGCAGCCGGGGCGGCAGCGGCGTCTGACCGGACGGCTCGATCTGGACCAGAGCGGACACCAGATCGTCCGGCCGGACCAAGGGGACCTGGTGGCGCAGCACCACCTGCCAGTCGGCCTCCCGCCAACTCCAGGAGACCATGGCCGAACGGGCGTCGAAGTCGCGCTGGCCGTGCTTGGTCAGCCGGCTGACCCAAACCTGTTCGGCCGCTTCGAAGCGTTCGACCGCGCTGAGCCGGGCTGGGCTGGGCCAAGCGCTCAGGTCGACGCTCCAGAGCGAGGCCTGCAGCCGCTCGGCCAACGGTCCGGCCACCCGCTCGACCACCCGCAAGACGTCGAACCCGTCGGGCAGGGCCTGATCCAACTCGGTTCGGACCACCGCCGGGTCCGTCACCTGGGCCAGGCCCAGCTCGAGGTACTCGGCTTCGCTCTCGGCCCCGGTGGCGGCCGGATTGGCGTAGGAGATGCGGGGATGGGGAGTGAAACCGGAGGAATAGGCCATGGGCAGGCCGGCCCGGCGCAGGGCCCGTTCGAAGGCGCGGGCGAAGTCGCGGTGGGAGGCGAAGCGCAACCGGCCCCGTTTGGCGTAACGCAGCAGCAGGCGTTGGACCGGCGGCGGCTGCTGGGGTGGTTGCGCCCTAGCCATCGGACCGCACCGCCGCTGGCGGCTTCGACCCCACGGTCAAAGGAATGAGATGGCGACCGGTCGGGCCGATCTCGATCTGGGTGGCCAACTCGGGACAGACGCCGCAGTCGGAGCAACCGGCCCAGCGACAGTCGCCCACCACCTGCGAGTCCAAGGCGTCCTGCCAGTCCTGCCACAGCCAATCTTGGTCCAAGCCGACGTCGAGATGGTCCCAAGGCAGGACCTCTCCTTGGTCGCGCGGTCGAGTGGTGAACCAGTCCAAATCGATCCCCCAGCGGGCCAAGACGCGCTCGGCCTGGTCGGCCCAACGCTCGAAGGAGAAGTGCTCGCTCCAGCCGTCGAAGACGCCGCCGTCACGCCAGACCGCTTCGACGACCTGGCCCACCCGACGGTCGCCGCGCGCCAGCAGACCCTCGATCAGGCCGGGCCGGCCGTCGTGATAGCGCAGGCTGATGGCGCGGCCGTGGCGACGGTCCGAGCGAATGGCGTCGCGCAGCAGCCGGAGCCGATGGTCGACGATCTGAGGGTCGGCTTGAGCGGCCCATTGGAAGGGGGTCTGCGGTTTGGGCACGAAGGCTCCGACCGACAGGGTGCAGCCGATGTCGCGCCGGCCCGACACCCGGCGACCGACCTCGATCACCCGGCTGGCCAGGTCGGCGATGGCCAAGACGTCGTCGTCGGTCTCGGTGGGCAAACCGCACATGAAATAGAGCTTGACTTGGCGCCAGCCGGCCTGGAAGGCGGCCGAGACGGTGGCGATCAGATCGTCGGCCGAGACATTCTTATTGATGACCCGGCGCATCCGCTCGGAGCCACCCTCGGGGGCGAAGGTCAAACCGGTGCGACGCCCGTTCCGGGACAGTTGCTCAGCCAGTTCCAGGTTGAAGGCGTCCACCCTGGTCGAGGGCAACGACAAGGACACCTGGCTGCCCTCGTAACGGTCGGCCAGCTCCTGGGTCAAGGCGGCGATCTCGCTGTGATCGGCGCTGGACAGACTGAGCAGACCGACCTCATCCAGGCCGGTGGCGGCCAGACCTCGCTCCACCAGGAGACCGATCCGGTCCAGGCTGCGCTCACGCACCGGCCGGGTGATCATGCCGGCCTGACAGAAACGGCAGCCCCTGGTGCAACCTCGGAAGATCTCGACCGAGTAGCGCTCATGCACGGTCTCAGCCAGGGGCACCAAGGGCCGGACCGGATGGGGCCAATCGTCCAAGTCGTCCAGGACGTACTTGCGCACCCGCTCGGGCACGCCCGGCCGGTTCGGCGCGACCGCCACGATGGGCCCGGCGGGGGCGTAGCTGACGGAGTAGAAGCGGGGCACGTAGACCTGGCCGCTGGCGGCGAAACGCTCCAGCAGGCCGTCCCGTCCACCCGGACGACCGGCCGCCTTCCACTGGCGCAGCCAAGCGGACAGATCCAACACGGCCTGTTCGCCGTCGCCTAAGACGGCGGCGTCGATGAAATCGGCCATCGGCTCCGGGTTGCTGGCGACGTGACCGCCCACCACCACCACGGGGTCGTCGACCGAACGGTCCGCCGCCCTCAGCGGCAGACCGGCCAGATCGAGGGCCTCCAACAGGTTGGTGTAACCCAATTCGGTCGACAAGGACACCCCGATGAAATCGAAGGCGCGGACCGGCCGATGGCCTTCCAAGGTGAACTGGGGCAGACCGTGGCGACGCATCAGACGGGCCAGATCGGGCCAGACCGCGAAGGAGCGTTCGGCCAGGATCCAGTCGCGCTGGTTCAGCACCTCGTATAAGACGGCCAAGCCTTGGTTGGGCTGTCCGACCTCGTAGGCGTCTGGGTACATCAGGCACCAGCGCGCCTCGGCGGCGGCCCAAGGCTTCAGAATCGAGTTCTGCTCGCCGCCGACGTATTGGATGGGTCGGGTCACCTGAGCCAGCAGAGGCTCCAAGCGTGAGTACAGCGAAGGCACGCCGGCGTCGATCGGTTCGGTCATCGCAGGCCAGATTATCGACTCTGGCAAGCCGACCGGAGCCAGACCGAGGTCGCGGCGAGACTGGCGGCGACCGTCAGACCGGTGTCAGATGACCTGAATCCGGCCAGGATGGTGAACAAATGCTCAGCGGCCTGGGATTCACCAGGCCCAGGGCTGACGAATCCAGGCGGGCCGTGACAGACTCCAGATATGAAGAAACTGATCAATGACGTCAACGACGTCGTCAAAGATTCACTAGTCGGCTTTGAGGCCGCCCACAGCGACCTCGTCCGAGTTGATCATGAGAACAAGGTCGTCTACCGCCTCGACGCTCCCGTCGACGGCAAGGTGGGCGTCATCTCTGGCGGCGGCTCCGGCCACGAGCCGATGCACGGCGGCTTCGTCGGCCTCGGCATGCTCGACGCCGCCTGCTGTGGCGAGGTCTTCACCTCTCCCACGCCGGACCAGATGCTGGCCGCCACCTCCACCGTCGACGGCGGGGCCGGCGTCCTCCATATCGTCAAGAACTACACCGGCGACATCATGAACTTCGAGATGGCCGCCGAGATGGCCGCCGCCGATCTGGGCGTGCGGGTGGAGACCATCGTCGTCGACGACGACGTGGCCGTCCAAGACTCCCTCTACACGGCTGGTCGGCGCGGCGTCGGCCTGACCGTGCTGATGGAGAAGATCGTCGGCGCGGCGGCCGAGGCCAAGGCCGACCTCGACGCCGTCTTGGCCCTGGCCCAGCGGGTCAACGCCAACGGCCGCTCGATGGGCCTGGCCCTGACCAGTTGCACGGTGCCGGCGGCCGGTCAGCCGACCTTCGAGCTGGGCGAGGACGAGATCGAACTCGGCATCGGCATCCACGGCGAGCCGGGCCGCGAACGGCGTCCCTTGCCCACCGCCGCCGAGGCCGCCCAGCTACTGGTCGACCCGATCCTGGAAGACCTCGACTACCGGGGCTCCGAGGTCATCGCCTTCGTCAACTCGATGGGCGGCACCCCGCTGATCGAGCTGTTCATCCTCTACGCCGAGGTGGCCAAGATCCTCGAGGCCAACGGCGTGCGGATCGTGCGCAACCTGGTCGGCAATTACATCACCAGCTTGGAGATGGCCGGCTGCTCGGTCACGCTGTTGAAGGCCGACGACGAGATGATCAAGTATTGGGACGCCCCGGTCGTCACCCCTGGCCTGCGCTGGGGGAAGTGACATGGGGCTCGACCTCGCAGGAGTGGCCGCCTGGTTGGCTGACTTCGCCGACCAGGTCCACACCAACGTCGATCTGTTGACCGACTTGGACCGTCAGATCGGCGACGCCGACCACGGCTCCAACATGGACCGTGGCATGCAGAAGGTGGCGCAGCTCGACCAGTCCGACTTCGCCAGCCCGGCGGAGATGTTGAAGAAGGCCGGCATGACCTTAGTCTCGACCGTTGGTGGAGCTTCAGGTCCTCTGTACGGAACTTTTTTCCTGCGTCTGGCCGGGGCTTGGCCGGCTCTAGACGACGCCGCCGGATTGGGCGCCGCGTTGCGGGCCGGACTGGACGGAATCCAAAGCCGAGGCAAAGCCATCTTGGGTGACAAAACCATGGTCGACGCCCTGGTCCCAGCCGTGGAGGCCTACGACAAAGCCGCCTCTGAGGGCGTCGCGAGCGCTCTGCGGGCCGCCGTCGAGGCTTGCGCGGCCGGCCGCGACGCCACCATTCCATTGGTGGCGCGGAAGGGACGGGCGTCCTATTTGGGCGAGCGCAGCGCCGGCCATCAGGACCCTGGCGCCACCAGCTTGACCATGCTGTTGGAGGCCGCCAACCGGACCTTGGTCTGAGACTCAACCTGTCGGTGTCGGCCCTGGCACGGTATCGTCACGGTATCGTGCCGGGGCAGGCATCTGTTGACCGAGGAGGGGCGCCACTCAATGATCGGCATCGTCGTCGTCTCACACAGTCGCGCCTTGGCCACGGCGGCGGTTGAGTTAGCCGCCGAGATGGCGCCGCCGGAGGCCCGGCCCACGATCAAAATCGCGGCCGGCTTGGACGAGACCACAGCCTTCGGCACCGACGCCATGGCCATCGCCGACGCCATCGCCGAGGCTGACTCCCCCGACGGTGTCTTGGTCCTGGTCGACTTGGGCTCCGCCGTGCTGTCCAGCGAGATGGCTCTGGAATGGGTCGATCCCGGCGTCAGCCAACGCACCGTCATCTGCCCCGCCCCTTTCGTCGAAGGTCTGATCGCGGCCACCGTGACGGCCAGCACGGGGGCCGACCTGACCACGGTGGCGGCCGAAGCCAAAGCCGGCCTGGCGGCCAAACTGGAGCACCTGGAGTCGGACGGCTCCGTCGGCCCCGCTCCGGCCCAGAGCCAGCCGGGCGAGGACGGCCCGGCTGTGACCTTCGAGACCGTGATCGACAATCCGCATGGACTGCACGCCCGGCCGGCCGCCGCCCTGGTGGCCGGGTTGCGTGGCTTCGACGCCAACATTCAATTGACTAACCTGACCCGTCACAAGGGCCCCGCCCCGGCCACCAGCCTGGCCGGCGTGACCACCCTGGGGCTGGGCCGGGGCGACACCCTGTCCGCCCGTATCACCGGCCCCGACCGCCAGGCCGCCCGGGAGCGGCTCCAGGAATTGGCCGCGACGAACTTCGGCGAGGACGCCGGCGACAGCGAGCCGGTCTTGGCCGAGGCCGCCGACGAGCCGATCGCGCCGACCCAGACCGGCCGCCAGATCGTGGTCGGGCCGATCATCCATCTGGCCACCACGATCGACCTGTCCGAGTATCAGCCGGGCGATCCGCTGACTGAACGGACCCGCCTGGACCAGGCCATCGCCCAGGTGACGGAACGGCTCCAAACCCGGGCCGACGCCTCCGGCCCCCAGGGCGGCATCTTCGCCGCCCAGGCCATCATGTTGGAGGATCCCGACCTCTTGGCCGACTTGCGGGCGGGCGTGGCCGGCGGGGCCTCGGCGGTGGCCGCCGTGTCCGGCGACCTGGCCGCCGTGGCGGCCGAGCTGAGCGCCTTGGACGACCCCTACTTGAGGGAGCGGGCCCAGGACGTGCGCAGCCTGGCCCGACAGATCACCGCTGAATTGGTCGGCGCCCGGATCGACCTCTCCGGCGTCGAGGGCATCCTGGTCGTGGATGAGCTCGATCCCTTGACCGCCGCCTCGCTCGATCCGACCCGTTGTCTGGGCGTCGTGACCTGCACCGGCGGCGCCACCGGCCACGGCGTCATCGTGGCCGGCGCCCGAGGCTTGCCGGTGGTGACGGGCCAAGCCGAGGCGGCCGACGTCCCCGACCACACCGTGGTCGGCCTCGACCCGGTCGGCCAGGTCCTCTGGATCAACCCGACCATGGCCCAACTGGCCGAGATCGACCGCCTATCGGTCGAGCGGCGCAACGAGGCCACCCTGGCGGCCGAATTGTGCCACCAGCCGGCTGTGACCAGGTCCGGCCGGCGCGTCTTGGTCGAAGCCAACATCGCCTCCTTGACCGACGCCAAGACGGCTCAGGCCAACGGCGCCGACGGATCCGGCTTGGTCCGCACCGAAGTCCTGTTCGCGGACTGGGACCACGCTCCCTCGGCCGCCGAGCAGGCCGACGTCTATCGGGCCATCGGCCAAGCCCTGGAGGGCCGCATGATCACGATCCGGACCTGGGACCCCGGCGGCGACAAGGCCTTGGCCTTCCTGAGTCAGGCCGCCGAACCCAACCCGATGCTGGGCGAGCGCGGTATCCGGGCCATGCGGCGACTGCCCGATCTTCTGCGCGAGCAGCTCAAAGCGGTCGTCCTGGCCAGCCGCCGCACTCCCGTCCGGGTGATGTTCCCGATGATCGTCGACCCGGAGGAGATTCGCTGGGCCAGTCAGATCCTGCGCCAAGCCCGGGCCGAGAGCGGTGGTCAGGTCACCGTCGGCATGATGGTGGAGACCCCCGCCGCCGCCGTGCGGGCGGCTGACTTCGCCGACTTGGTCGACTTCATCAGCATCGGCAGCAATGATCTGGCTCAGTACACCATGGCGGCCGACCGGGGCAATGGCGCCGTCGGGCACCTGGCCCAGGCCGATCAGCCAGCCGTTTGGGACCTGATCGATCTGGCCGCCCAAGCCTTCTCAGGTCGCCCGGTGGCCGTCTGCGGCGACATCGCCAGCCGGCCCGAACTGACCGCTCGTCTGGTCGAAGCCGGCGTGACCGAGTTGAGCGTCCGGCCACCGCTGATCGGATTGGTCAAGCTGGCGGTGCGGACCCGCGCCTGAGCCACCCGGGGGAGGACCGCCGGCCCAGCCGGAACTGGGCAGACCGGCCCCGGGATGGTTGGGGCCGGTGAAACTGGAACCCGGATGGCCAGGGATAGGAGAAGCGGGGCCCGGACCAGGACCATACGGACCGGCCCCCGGCCAGCCGGGACCCCACCAGCCGGGTCCGGTCGGAGCCGGTCGGAGAGCGGTCGCTTGGGCCGCCCCCGGAGCGGCCGTCCGGGTCAACTTGAAGCGACGGACGCCTAATTCCACCAGTGCCACGTATACGGCCAAGGCCAGCAGAGGCAACAAGGTCCAAGGCGATCCGGTTCCTTGGCCGCGTGCGAAGACATCCCCCAGGCTGGACCAGGGCAGCACTGCCTCGCTGATCAAGTTGTTGCAGATGTGGTACGCCACGGCGGCCTCCAGCCCACCGCTGCGATGGGTCACCCACCACAGACCGGTGGCGACGCCGAAGTAATAGAGGTTGAGCCAGACGTCCTCGGCCATGTGCAGAGCGACGAAAGCCAAGGACGACACCAGCCAGGCCAGCACCAGCCCCAGCCGCAGGGAGGGGAAGATGGCGGCCACCGCCCGCGACAGCAGACCACGGGCGAAATACTCCTCGGCGGCGGCCTGCAGCGGCGTCGTCAATAGGATGCCGACGAGCAAGACCGTGCTGTCCGGCCCGACCGCCAGCTCGGGCAAGCCGCTGATCGAAGTGTCTAAGAGCCACTGCGCCGACAGCAGGACGAGAGCCAGCCCGGCCGTGCCAGCCAACCAACGCCAGCGCATCCGTCCCACCACCGAAGTCAGCCAGCCCCAGCCTTGGCGGTAGACCAACCAGCTGAACAGGAAGAGCAAGGGCAGACCGAGGGCCAGGAGGACGTTGTTGAGCAGGAACATGCCCACCGTGGTGGGGACGTCCCAGGCCCCACCGGGAGACAGCCCCAAGTCGACCCCGGCCGCCAAGGCCACGACCATGGCCACCGCAGAGGCCATCAACCAGCTGACAACGAAACCGGCGACAACCAGCGGAGAGCACCACCAGGCCCGGCCCGGCACCCGGTAGAAGCGGTGATAGCCAGTCGGAACGACCGGCAAGAGGACTGGCTGAGGCGGCGGCCCGGGTTGGAGCCACGGGGGCGGGACCGACCAACCCGGAGCGGTAGCCGCCGGTGGAGCGACCGGATAGCCGAGGGGAGGACCGCCCGCTGGGCCGGGCCAGGGCTGACTCTGAGCCGGCGCGGCGGGCGCCGGCCCGACCCGAGGCGGTGTGACTGGCTCGGGCCGAGACCAAGGGATCGGCTCGCCCGTGGGACTGTGGGGATCAGACATGCTTCCCAGTCTGGCAGACCCGTCGGACGACTCCGCTCGAGCGATCGACCGTCGGCCCCGGTCCGCTGAGGCCCGCAGCCGGTCGGATGTAACGACGCCCGAGTCGAGCCGAGCGGCCCGTCAGATCAGACGGGCGGCGCCGGTCAGGATGGCTCCACCGGTCGGGCCCAGGACGACACCGGTGACATCGTCCCGCTGGGCCGTCAGACGGTCGATCCAGACCAGGGTCATGCCAGGGGCCAATTCGTCCAGCCGTGTCACCACTTGGTCCAGCACACGGCCCTGACGCCGTCCGTCGCTGGCTTGGCCGAGCGGTTCGGCCAGGTCAGCTAAAACCGGGTCGTTCAAGCCGCCCAGGTTGGCCGAGCCGCCGGCCAGATAGAGCTGACGGAAGATCTGAGCCGGGTCGTCCGACTGGTCGTAACGCTGCAGCAGGACCATGAAGTCGCCGCTTAGGCCAAGGGTGGCCTGCTCCAAGGGTGTCGCCTCGATCACTTCGAGGTCGAAACCGGCCCCAGCCACCAGCTGGCGGATGACCTGACCGGCTTGGATCTGATCCGGGGTTTGGGCCACGGTCAAACTGAGCCGGATCGGCGGTGTCCAACCGGACGCCGCCACCAGAGCTTGGGCTTGGAGCAGATCGTCGCTGCGGCAGGTCCGGGTCAGTTCGGTGGCGGCCGACGAACGTGACGGCACGAAACTGCAAGCCGTCGCGAACTGACTGCCGTAGACGGTCCGGTTGACGCCGTCGCGGCTGATCGCGGCTAGGAAGGCGCGACGCAATTCCCCGCTGTCGGCCAAAGGCGACTCCGGGTGGACCAGGTTGATCGTCAGATTGAGCAGTTCCCGGCCGGGGGCCCGGTCGACCTCGATCCCCGGCTGCTGGTTGAGGACCGTCAGATCCTGCGGCAGCAGGTGGACGGCTAGATCGATCTCCCCTGCGATCAAGGCCTGGTCGCGCCGCTCGGCGTCGTCGTACGACCGATAGACCAACCCGTCCAAATTGACCTGATCAGCTCCGTAGTAGGAGGGGTCGCGCACCAGCACGACCGAGCCGTCCGCTTCCGAACGGTCGATCTGGAAGGGGGCGACGCAGATCGGCCGGGGAATCGCCTGATCGCCGGCTGTGGCCACCTGGGCCGGCGCTAAGACGGCGCCGGCGAAACCGGTCAAGCGCTGGGCGAAGTCGTCCTCCAGGTCGTAGCTCTGTCCGGGCAGGAGCAGGGCCACCACGTCGTCCTCCAGCACCCGTATCTCGCTGACCCCGGCCAGGGCGGCGGCGCGCGGCGAACCGGGGAAGCTGAGGTAGCGCTCCAGGGTGGCTTTGACGGCGGCGGCGTCGAAGCTGGAGCCGTCGGCGAAGTGGGCGTCGGTGCGCAACTCGATCTCTACCCAGGTGACGTCCTGGCGGCTGTCGACCTGGGGCTCCCTGGTCGCCAGCCGGGGCACGATCTGGCCCTCGGCGTCCTCGGCGTAGAGCGACTCGCAGAAGTGCGGCAAGATCTCAGCCGCCCCCCTGGTCGACGCCACGGTCGGGTCGAGCGGTCCGATGTCCTCCGCTAGGCCGACTCCAATGACGCCGCCCAAACTGGGCTGGGGCGAATGCGACGGCTGATCGGCTGGCTCCTCCGGCTGGCAGGCCACCAGGCCGGCCGACCCGGCCACCGCTAGGCCTAGACACAGCCCAGCCCTGAGCCAATCCGAAGTCCGTCTCACCGTCACGTCCAGCCTCCGTTCGCTTCCGCTCCGTCCGCGTCCTCAAGGACCGGTCGGGCCGGGCCGCCGCGCCCGGTCGAGGCCGGCGCTGAGTCGAGGCGAACCTGAGGACGAGGAGATTCGCTCCGACTAGTCTGCTGCCTGAACGCCGCCTTGTCACCGGTCCCAGCCATCCTGCGCTAGAGCGCTGGACCTCTGCGCCGCTGAGGAATGAGCCGAGTCCGGCTCAGCCCCCGGATTATCGAGAACGCCAGATCGCGCCCGGTGAAGCGGAAGAAGGAGATTTGGGGTCTAGACCAGCAATTGGCGGGCTTGCCCGGCCAAGCGGAAGGACCCGGCCACCAAGACGCCAGCCGTCGGCCCGGCTCGGTCGGCCAATTCGACCGCTTGGTCCAAGGCGTCGGCCAACTGAGGCCGCACGATGACTCGCTCCGCGCCCAGCACGGACTCCGCCAACTGGCCCAAGCGCTCGGCCGGCAGAGCCCGGGCGGCGTCGGCCTGAGTCGCCACCAGGACCGCCACGGAGCTGTCCAACAGCTCCAGAACGGTGTCGATGTCTTTGTCCGCCATGGTGCCCCAGACCACGATCAAGGGCGAGAAGTCGAAAGCCTCCTCGACCGCCGCCAAGGTGGCCTGGACCGCCGCCGGGTTGTGACAGGTGTCGAGCACGACGGTGGGGCCCCGCCGCACCACCTCGGTCCGGGCCGGCGCCACGACGTCGGCCAACCCCGCTTCCGCCACGGCCTCCTCCAGCGGGCGCAGACCGTGGAAGGCCTCGACCGCGGCCAGGGCGACAGCCGCGTTCTGGGCCATGGCCGCGCCGTGCAAAGGCAGACTGAGCGGACCGATCGCGCCGGCCGCCCCGCTCCAACGGATGGCCTGCCCGCCGACCGCCAGGCGCCGCTCCAAGAGATCGAAGTCGACGCCTTGCCGTAGAGCCTGAGCGCCGACCTCGGCGCAGCGCCGCTCCAACACAGCCGCCGCTTGGGGGGCTTGTCTAGCCAGCACGGCGTAGGAGCCAGGCTTGATGACGCCGGCCTTCTCGGCCGCTATCTCAGCCAGGCTGTCGCCCAGCAGGTCGGTGTGGTCGAAGTCGATCGGCGTCACCACGGCGACCGCCGCGTCAGCCACGTTGGTGGCGTCCCAACCGCCGCCCAGACCGACCTCGATCACCAGGACGTCGACCGGGGCGTCGGCGAAGACGACGTGGGCCAAGGCGGTCATGATCTCGAAGTAGGTCAGACGGTGGCCGTCGACGCGGGCGGCGTCGATCAGTTCGACTGGGCCGGCCAACTCGGCCCAGGCCCGATCGAAGGTGGCCGGGTCGATCGGCCGGCCGTCCACCGCCACCCGTTCGGTCGGGTCGACCAAGTGGGGGGAGCTGAAACGTCCGGTGCGCAAGCCCTCGGCCCGCAGCAAGGCGTCGATCATGATGGCGGTCGAACCTTTGCCGTTGGTGCCGGTCAGGTGGATCATGGGCGCGCTCCGTTGGGGCTGGCCCAAGAGATCGAGCAGGGCGGCGATCCGGGCCGTGCCCTTGGCCACCTGCTGTTCGGGCCAGCGGCGGTCCAATTCGGCCACCACGGCGGCATGGTCGAGTCGAGTCTGAGAGCTTGGCATAGCACCTCAGCATATGGCTTGGCCGCTCCGATCGGCGGCCTGAGCCGGCCAGTATGATGACGCCATGCCTGCCATCCGTCCGGTCAGCCTTTGGCGCGACCCCTTGAACTGGGTCAGCCTGGCCTGCCGTTTGATCCTGGGCATCGTCTTGCTCTGGGCCGGGGCCTCCAAGGTGGCCGATCTGGAGACCTCGGTGACGGCGGTGCGGGCCTTCCAGCTCCTGCCCTTCGGCTTGACCCGCCTAGTCGGTTACGTCCTGCCGGTGGCCGAGTTGTTGGTCGGGTGCGCCATCGTGATCGGCCTCTTCACCCGCTGGACCGCCCTGATCGGCGGCCTCTTGATGGTGGCTTTCATGATCGGGCTGGCCAGCGTCTGGGCCCGTGGCATCTCCATCGACTGCGGTTGTTTCGGCGGCGGCGGCGAGATCGCGGCTGAACAGGCCATCAAGCAGTACCCCCTCGACTTGGCCCGTGACCTCGGCTTGCTCCTGACCGCCGCTTGGCTGGTCTGGCGGCCCGGCCGCCTGGTCAGCTTGGACGCCTGGCTCTTCCCGCCCCTGGACCGCCCTGAAGCGGACTAGGCCGCGCTCCCGCTAGTTGGGCCGACGGAGCGCCAGCGAAAAAGCTTTGGGCCGATCTGGAAGACTGGTCCCCGAACCGGCCGCTCCGGATCGGCCGGTTCGGAGCCCGTCGTCGATTGCGAGGAATGATTGTGACCGTTCAACCCCCGACCGCCACCCCTGGCCCCGACGCCGCCGGACAAGCCCGCCGCACCACCATCGTGGCCGTCGTCACCGCCCTGGCCGCCATCGGTCTGATCGTCGTCTTCGCCCTATGGCCCCGCCTGAGCGGCCAGTCGAACGGCCAGGCCGACCTGTCCAACGATCCCACCGCTTCGGCCACCCAGGACCCGACGGAGACCGCTCCAGCCGTCCCGGCCCAACCGGCGGTGGCCCCACCGCACGCCAACGCCGACTACTCGGGCGTCCTGGCCACCCCGGACGCGCCGCCCCAGGCTCCGCTCCTGATCATCTACCAGGATTACCAGTGCCCTTGGTGCAAGATCTTCGATCAGGTCTTCACCCCGGTCATCTCCGAAGCAGTGGCGGCCGGCCGCCTGCGGCTCGAGATCCACACCATGACCTTCCTGGACGGCAACCTCGGCAACGACGCCTCCACCCGGGCCGCCGTGGCCGCCGCCTGTTCCGACTTCTTCGGCGTCTACTACCCCTTCTACGAGGCCATCTACGCCAATCAGCCGGCCACCGAGGGCGACGGCTACAGCGACGACCTGTTGCGCTCGACGATCCCCGGCCAGCTCGGTCTGAGCGGTGAGGCTCTGGCCAGCTTCCAGCAGTGCTACGACTCCCGCGCCACCTTGGAGTTCGTCCAGACGGTCTACCAGCGGGCCATCGAGGCCGGTGTCAGAGGCACCCCGTCCTACGTCCTGGACGGGCAGACGCTCGACCTCGACCCCAACGACCCGAACACGCTGCGGACGGCCATCGACCAAGCCAACGGCTGACGGGCGCGCTGGTGACCGGCCAGCCCACCTGACATAATCGGTGCCGAACCTTCGCACAGTTAGGTGTCCGTCCGATGGCCTCGTCCAAACGCAAGTCTCAGACCTCCCACGGTTCCGCCGGCGCCGCCCGCGTCAGCCGCCGGGAGCAGTTGGAAGCCCAGCGCCAAGCCTTGGCCCAGCGGCAGCGCCGTAACCGTCTGATCGCCGTCCTGGCCGGCGTGCTGGGCGTCGCCTTGGTCGTCTCGCTGGCGGTCTGGGGGATCAACTCGACCAATCGCCCCGGCGGCGACGAGGTGCCGCCCAATGCCACCGCCGCGCGCGACGGCATCACCATCACCCCGACGGTGACGGACGAGTCGACACCGCTGCTGGTGATCTACTCCGACTTCCAGTGCCCGGGCTGCAAGAGCGTGCACGACGCCATCGCGACGGTGCTACAGCAGGCCGTCGACTCCGGCCGGGTGCGCATCGAGTTCCACACCCTGATCATGTTGGATTACGCCAACAGCCAAGTCGGCTCACCCAATCTGCGTTCCTCGACCCGGGCCACCCTGGCCGCCGCCTGCGCTGACACGGTCGGGGTCTACTACCCCTTCTACAGCGCCATCTACGCCAACCAGCCGGCCGTCGAGGGCGACGGCTACACAGACGATCTGCTGCGCGTCCAGATCCCGACCGAGGTGGGCTTGAGCGGAGACCAGTTGACTCGTTTCCAAACCTGTTACGACAACCAGTCGACCGGTCGCTTCACCCGCGACGTGGACGAGGCCGCCGCCAAGGCCGGCATCACGGGCACGCCTCGGATCTGGCTCAACGGCGAGGACGTCACGGCTGAGATCACGACCGCCACCAGCCCGGCCAACAAGCTCAAGCAACTGCTGGGCATCTGACCGGCCATGTCCCGCCAACACCGCCCGGCCCAGACCAGCCGCCAGGTCAAGGCTGAGCAGACCCGGCGGCGCCGTCGGCGCACTGGGGCCGGCTGGGGCCTGATCGTCGGCGCCATCGCTCTGGCTTGCTTGGTCTACCAACTCTTGGGCTTCATAAAACCTGATTTCAGTCACCCGCCCCACGCCAGCGCCGGCGACCTGGGCATCTACGTCAACCAGGTCAGCCAGCCCAGCCATGAAGTGGTCATATACAGCGACTACTCCTGCGTCGGTTGCGTGGATCCCATGATCGAGTTCTACGAGTCCGTCACGCTGGACGCCAGCGGCGTCGGCGTCCAGGTCGAGATCCGCGACATCAATGGGCCGGAGGGGGATCCAGCCGCCCAAGCCATCGCCCGCCGGAGCGCCATCGCGGCGGCCTGCGCCGACTCGACTCTGGACTACGGCTTCTTCATGCGCCTGCTCTACTACCACCAATACGAGTTGAACAGTCAGAACCTGCGTGAGATCGTCAATATCATCAGCGCCAGCGACGCCGCCGTGTCCGCCTACCAGACCTGTTATGACACCGACGCCACCGCCGCCTTCGTCGACCAGGTCGATCAGGCCGCCCGGGCCAGCGGTCGGCAGATCGTCGACTGGCCCGTCTTCCTCTTGGACGGCCAGGACATCACCGCGCAGATACGGACGGAGACCGGCCAGCTGGACGAGGACGCCGCCCGCGCCCTGGTCGGACTGCCGGAACAGTAGGGACAGATTTCACCGGCTGACCAGACCGAACCGGTCAGACTGCCCGGTCAGACTGGGTCTCAGGCTTGACGGCGGGTCAGGGCCGCCTTCAAATTGACGCGACCGGCGTAGGCGATCGAGCCGTAACGGAAGAGACGGGTGCCGAGGGCGAGGACGAGCGCGGCCAGACCGTACAACTCGATCAGCGCCACCACGGCCTGCCACAGCGGCAGGACGCCCAAGGCGTTGCGCATCATGGCCGTGATGGGGGCCGACAAGGGGAACAGGGTGAGGGCGATGACGGCGGCCGAATCCGGGTTGGTGGCCACCCAGACGATCGCGTACAACGGCATGACGCAGAGCAGGATGACGGCGCTGAAGGCCGGCCCGGCGTCCTGGGCCGTCGGCATGATGGCGCCGATGGTGACCAGGCAGGCCGTGTACAAAGCCAGTCCGCCGCCCAGCAACAACAGCCCCAAGATCATGGGCCGCGGCTGGAAGCTGAGCTGACTGAGATCGAGGCCGGCCAGGTCGAGGTTCTCCCGGAAGAAGAACAACGCGCCCAGCGAAGGCAGCAACAGGGTCAGCATCTGGGCCAGGCCGACCACCACCACACCGACCACCTTGCCGATCAGCAGACTGGTGGCGTCGATGGTGGTGAGGATCATCTCCGAGACCCGGTTCTCCTTCTCCTCCAAGGTGGCCGACAACATCTGGTTGCCTAGCATGACCAAGGCCATGAAGAAGATCACTAGGTACAGTATCGGGGCCACCACCCGGCCCAGACCGTCGGTGGCCTGGCCGTCGCGATAGGCCGTGGTGGTGACCGGGGTCTCCCCGGCCACGATGGCCAGCGTCATCGGATCGTTCAGCTCAGCCGCCACCGAGGCCTGCAGCAGGCTGCGGGCGACGGAGGCGTAACGGCCGTTCTCGACGATGCCGACGTCGGCCCCGGCCACCTCGATGGCTTGCTGGGAGGGGTCGGCCGGGTAGTTGAAGAAGGCCTCGATCCTCCCGCTCTTGACGTCCTCCAGCCCGCTGGCCGGGTCGCTGGCCACCTGACCGCCCAATTGGGCGGCGATGGTCTGGTCGATCAAGCCGGAGGCGTCGACGTACTCGAAACTGAACTGCTCGTTCTGCTGCTCGGCGATGGTGCTATCGGCGGCGGCCGAGCTGAGGCCCGAGATCAGCCCGATGGCGATGATGGCGATCGGCACCAGCAGGGTGAAGATCCACAGGCTCTTACGGCGCAGATGGCGATTGATCTCGAAGCCGGCCACGGTGGCGATGTTGGATTTGGCCATGGTCAGTCCTCCTGGGCGGCGCTGCCGTAGACCTCGACGAAGATCGAGTCCAAGGACCGGCGGCTGGGTGTGAAAGCGGTCACGGCCACACCGGACGAGACCAAGCGACCCAACAGGTCGGACAGGTCCAGCCCTTTGGGCACGCTCAACTCGACGTGGCCGGCCTCGTCGGCCGCCACCTGCCGGCAATCGGGCAAGTCGGGCAGCTGGCCCTGGTAAGTCACCTTGACGGTGGTGCCGCCGAATTCCTCCTGGACCTCGGCCACGCTGCCGTAAGCCCGGGCCACGCCGTCCTTGAGCAGGATGACGCGGTCGCACAGGCGCTCGACCTCCTCCATCTGGTGGGTCACCATGACGACGGTGGCCCCGGCCTGTTTCTGTTCGTCGATCAGGTCCAGCAGGAGACGCCGGTTGACTGGGTCGAAGCCCTTGGTCGGCTCGTCCAGGATGAGCAGCCGGGGCTGGTTCATGATGGTGACGCCGAGTTGGACCTTCTGCTGTTGGCCGCCGGACAGCTTGTCCAGCCGGACGTTGGCCTTGTCCTGTAGGCCGACCCGCTCCAGGTAGGCCAGCGACCAGCGCTTGGCGGCGGCGGCCGACATGCCCTTGAGCCGGCCGAAGTAGACCATGGTGCGCAGGACGGGCTCCTTCTTGTACAGCCCGCGTTCCTCCGGCAGGTAGCCCAGCTCGCCGGACTGGCTGGGCTTGAAGGGGCGCCCGTCGACGTGGAGGACACCGGCCGTGGGCAGGTAGATGCCGAGCAGGGCCCGGATGGTGGTGGTCTTGCCGGAGCCGTTGGAGCCGAGGAAGCCGAAGGTCTCGCCGGCCTCCACGTCGAAGGACAAACCTTTGATGACGGCCTGGTCGCCGAAATCCATCCGGAAGTCCTCGATGTGGACCACGGGCTGGCCGAGGCCGGTCATGCTGGGCTCCAGGACCGCTGGGAGTGGGGCGCGACTGTCATGGGGTCTGCTCCTAGGCTCAGAAAATATGTGCTATCACATTAGCATAGAGGTCTGACAGCGGGCTCGGAGCGGCCGGCCGGATCAGAAACGGCTGTCGCAGCGGAACAGTAAGATGCACTCCATGACTTCAGCGACTCCCGTCCCCGCCCCCCGCTCCGGCCTCGGGTCCGGCGTCCCGGAGCGACCCGCCTTGGAGGGCCTGGAAGCCAAGTGGTCCAGCCGCTGGCGCGACCAGGGGACCTATGACTTCGTCCGCCCCAGCAGTCGGGCCGAGGTCTTCTCGATCGACACTCCCCCGCCCACGGTGTCGGGCTCCCTCCACGTCGGCCACGTCTTCTCCTACACCCACACCGACCTGGTGGCGCGGTATCAACGCATGCGCGGCCGGCACGTCTTCTACCCCATGGGCTGGGACGACAACGGTCTGCCGACCGAGCGGCGGGTCCAGAACTATTACGGCGTCCGCTGCGACGCCACCGTGGCTTACGACCCCGACTTCGAGCCCCCGGCCCAGCCGGACCCGAAGCGGCCGCTGCCGATCAGCCGGGACAATTTCATCGAGCTGTGCCTGAAGCTGACCTCAGTGGACGAGCGAGCCTTCGAGGCGCTGTGGCGCCAACTCGGCCTGTCGGTGGACTGGCGCACCTTGTACTCGACCATCTCGCCTGACTCGACGGCGGTGGCCCAGCGCGCCTTCCTGCGCAATCTGGCCCGGGGCGAGGCTTATCTGGCCTACGCCCCCACCCTGTGGGACGTCACCTTCGACACCGCCGTAGCCCAAGCCGAATTGCAGGACCGGGACTACCCCGGTTTCTACCACCGGATCGCCTTCCATCGGCCTGACGGCAGCCCGTTGTACGTCGAGACGACCCGTCCGGAACTGATCGTGTCGGTCTGCGCCCTGATCGCCCATCCGGCCGACGAGCGCTACCAGCCCCTCTTCGGCACCACCGTGCGCTCGCCCGTCTTCGGCGTCGAGGTGCCGATCCTGGCCCACCACAAGGCCGAACCGGACAAGGGCGCCGGCATCGCCATGTGCTGCACCTTCGGTGACTTGACCGACGTGCAGTGGTGGCGCGAGCTGGACCTGCCCACTCGCACGGTGGTGACCCGCAACGGCCGCCTCCAAGCCGAGGCCCCGGACTGGCTGGCCGACCCGGCCCCGTACGCCGAGCTGGCCGGCAAGACCGCCTTCTCGGCCCGACAGGCCATGGTCGAGTTGCTGCGGCAGGGCGGTGACCTGGACGGCGAGCCGACGCCGACCATGCGCAAGGCCAATTTCTACGAGAAGGGCGACAAGCCGCTCGAGATCGTGTCCTCCCGCCAGTGGTATATCAGCAACGGTGGCCGGGACGACGCCCTCAAGGCGGCCCTGCTGGCCCGCGGGGCCGAGATGGCCTGGGTGCCCGATTATATGAAGCACCGCTTCGACGACTGGGTGGCCGGAGTCAGCGGCGACTGGCTGATCTCGCGCCAGCGCTTCTTCGGCGTGCCCTTCCCGGTCTGGTACGGGCTGGACCAGCAGGGCGAACCGGATTGGGCGCACCCCATCACCCCGGACGAGTCGGCCCTGCCGATCGACCCGATGCGCGACCCGGCCCCCGGCTTCGAGGAGGCCCAGCGTGACCAGCCGGGCGGCTTCACGGCCGACCAGGACGTCATGGACACCTGGGCCACCAGTTCCCTGACCCCGCAGATCGCCTGCGGCTGGGAACGCGACCCGGAGCTGTTCGATCTGACCTTCCCGATGGACTTGGCCCCGCAGGCCCACGACATCATCCGGACCTGGCTCTTCTCCCGCGTCGTGCGCTCCCATCTGGAGCACCACCAGGCGCCTTGGGCCAGGGCCGCCCTGTCCGGTTTCGTGCTCGACCCAGAGCGCAAGAAGATGAACAAGTCACAGGGCAATGTGGTGGTGCCGGACGACGTGCTGGAGCGCTTCGGCTCCGACGCCGTGCGCTGGCGGGCCGCCATGGCTCGGCCCGGCGCCGACTCGCCCTTCGACGAGGGTCAGATGAAGGTGGGCCGGCGCCTGGCCACCAAGATCCTCAACGCCAGCAAGTTCATCTTGGGCTTCCCCGGCCTCGATCCGGCCAGCTGGAGCCTGGCCCAGGTGACCGAGCCGGTCGACCAGGCCATGCTGGACGATCTGGGCCGAGTGGTCGATCAGGCCACGGCCGCCTTCGAGGCCTTCGAGTACACCGACGCCCTCGAGGCCACCGAGCGCTTCTTCTGGACCTTCTGCGACGATTACGTCGAGTTGGTCAAGGATCGCGCTTACGGCGGCCAGGGCGCCGCCTTGGCCCAGTCGGCCCAGGCCGCCCTGGGCCTGGCCCTGGGCGTCTTCCTGCGCCTCTTCGCCCCCTTCTGCCCCTTCGTGACCGAGGAGGCTTGGAGTTGGTGGCGGAACGGTTCGATCCACCTGGCCCAGTGGCCCGAGGCCAGCGAGGTGGCCGGCCGGACCGGCCAGCCGGCCGTGCTGGAGCAGGTCTCGGCCGCCCTGGTGGCCATCCGGGGGGCCAAGACCAAGGCCAAGGTCTCGATGAAGGCCGAGGTGGCTGAGATCGTCTTCAGCGGCCCGGCCGCCAGCCTGAGCGCCCTGCGCCTGGCCCAGGCCGACCTCAAAGCGGTGGCTCATCTGGTGGGCGACTTCGCCTGGCAAGAGGGTGCGGGCGAACTGACCGCCACCGTCGCGCTGGCCTAGTGCCCCCGCCGGAAGTTGGCCGGGCCGTGGCCACCGGTTCGACCCTGGCGGCGACGCCACCGGCCGCGGGAGCGAGCCGAGGCAGGGTACAACCTGATCTCCGCTTCGACTAGACCTCTGGACGGATGTGCAGACCACCGTCGCGCCGACCCCGCGTCGATTGGCTCATTCAGACGCGTCCATGAACGTATGCCCAGGCTCTGATCGACAACTCGGACAAAGCGGCATGGGGCCACCGCGTGGCGGCGACGGCGATTGACTAACGTAAGAAGCGTCTACGACCAACCAAGGGAGCTTCGATGAGGAAGTTGAGCGCCGATGTCGTGGTGATCGGTGGGGGCTCGACCGGAGCCGGAGTCGTCCGGGACCTGGCCATGCGTGGCTACCGGGCGATTCTGCTCGACCGGGCCGATCTGGCTCAAGGCACCAGCGGACGGTTCCACGGCTTGCTCCACTCCGGTGGGCGCTATGTCGTGGCCGATCCCGGCTCGGGAGCCGAGTGCGCCAGTGAGAACGCCATCGTCACCCGGATCCAAGCCCACGCGGTGGAACGGACCGGCGGCCTGTTCATCGTCGGCCCGGAGGACGATCCGGGCTTCGGGGACAAGTTCTTAGCCGGCGCGGCCGAGGCCAAGATGCCGGTCGAAGAGATCACGCCGGGACAGGCCCTGGCTTTGGAGCCTCGCATCCACCCCGGTTTGAAACGGGCCTTCCGGGTTCAGGACGGCACCATCGACGGTTGGCAGATCGTCTGGAGCGCGGTCGCCTCGGCCCGTCAGTACGGGGCCCAGATCCTGCCTTACACCAAGGTCACGGCCATCGAGCGCGACGGCCAGTCCGTCAAGGGAGTCTTGGCTCAGGACCTCAAGACCGGTGAGGAATTGGCCATCGAGTGCGGCTTCCTGCTCAACTGCGCCGGGCCTTGGGCCGGGCAGGTGGCCGCCTTGGCCGGCTGCCACCCCGTCGAAGTGGTGCCCGGCCGCGGCGTCATGGTGGCGATGAGCCACCGGCTGGTCAACATGGTCGTCAACCGCTGCGCCAAGCCGGCCGACGGCGACATCATCGTGCCCGACCACACCGTCTGCATCATCGGCACCACCGACATCAAGGTGGACGACCCCGACCATCTGGAGATCCCGAGACGCGAGGTCCAGCAACTGCTCGACGCCGGCGAGTCGCTGGTGCCTGGCTTCCGTCAAGCCCGGGCGGTGCACGCCTGGGCCGGGGCTAGGCCTCTGATCAAGGACGACCGCGTGGCCTCCTCCGACACCCGTCACATGTCGCGCGGCATGTCGATCATGGACCACCAGGACCGCGACGGCCTGAGCGGCATGTTGACCATCGGCGGCGGCAAGTTCACCACCTACCGGCTGATGGCCGAGCACATCGTCGACGCCATGGAGGACAAACTCGGCAGCCACCATCCCTGCCGGACGGCTCAGGAGGCCTGCCCCGGTCAGGAGGACGCCCACAACTACCAGATCACCCACCGTTTGGCCGAGCGCGAGACCGACCGATTGTCGGACCAAACCATCTGTGAGTGTGAGTTGTTGGGACGTCGACAGTTCGTGGATTTACTGACCGAGTTCCCCCACGCCACCCTGGACGACCTCAGACGCCAATCCCGCTTGGGCATGGGGCCTTGCCAGGGCGGTTTCTGCTCCGCCCGGGCGGCCGGCCTGGCCTTCGCCGAAGGCAAGATCGACATCGAGCGGGCGACTGGCCTGCTTAGGCTCTTCCTGGCCAACCGCTGGATCGGCCTCTGGCCCATCCTGCACGGCGACCAAGTCCGTCAGACCGTCCTCGACGACTGGATTCTGCAAGGCATCCTCGACGTCGATCATCTGCCGGCTCAGACTCAGGAGGTCGTGTGATGACCGACACCATCGTCATCGGAGCCGGCCTCAGCGGGCTGGTCTCGGCCATCCGGCTGGCCCAGGCCGGCCAGAGCGTCACCCTCTTGAGCAAGGGCTTGGGCGGGCTGCAATTGTCCCAGGGCACGGTCGACGTGCTGGGTTACGCCTCCGAGCGGGTGGACCGGCCGTTCAAGACCTTGGCCGCTCTGATCAAGACCGACCCCCACCACCCCTACGCCGCCATCGGAGCCGACCAGGTCAAGGCCGGCTTGAGCTGGCTGACCCAGGCCCTGCCGGGGCTGTTGACCGGCGACCCGGAGCGTAATCTCTGCTTCCCCACGGCCGTCGGCGCCCTGCGCCCGACCTGCCTCTATCAGCCCTCGATGGCGGGAGGCGCGGCCAGCGGCGGGCGGACCTGGGCCATCGTCGGGCCGCGCCAACTGAAGGACTTCTACCCCGAGCTGTGCGCCGCCAACATCGGCCGCACGCCGGCCCCGGGCGGCGGGGCGATCACGGCCCGGCCCTATCGGATCGACCTGCCGGCCCGGCCGGGCGAAGCCGACTGCTCGGCCCTGACTTACGCCCGCAGCTTGGACCAGGCCGATTTCCGGGCCCAGTTCGCCCAGGCCGTGGCCGCCGTGGTGGGCGACGAGGAGGCCATCGGCCTGCCCGCCATGCTCGGTTTGAACGGCGGCGACGGCCTGGAGGCCTGGCGCGACCTGGAGCGGCGACTGGGACGGCCCGTCTTCGAGATCGCCTTGGCCCCGCCCTCGGTGCCTGGTATGAGATTGAACCAAGCCCTCATCGCCTTGGCCAAGGCGGCCGGCGTGCGACTGGTCCTGGGCTCCAATGTGATCGGGGTGATCAGCCAGGGTTGGCAGCTCCAAGGCGTCGTCCTGCGTCAGGCCGGCCATGACCAGCGCTATGACGCGGACCATTTCATCCACGCTCCCGGCGGTTTCGAGTCCGGCGCCCTGCACCTGGACTCGTACGGCCAACTGAGTGAGACTGTCTTCGGTCTGCCCCTGCGCGGCGGCGAGGCCGACGACCTCATCACCGGCGACTACTGGCAAGACCAGCTCTTGTTCAAGGTCGGGGTCGGCGTCGACTCCGCCATGCGGGTGTTGGACGAGGCCGGTCAGGTGGTCTACCACAATCTGCACGCCGCCGGCGGCGTCCTGGCCGGCGCCACCCGCTGGTCGGAGAAGTCGGGCGAGGGCATCGCCCTGGGCTCGGCCATGGCCGCCACCGACGCGATCCTGAAAGGTCAGTGATGTCTAACAGCGCGCTTGAGTTCGCCGGTCACGAGTTGGCTAGGGCCAGCCTGGACCATTGCGTCAAATGCACCATCTGCGAGACCCAATGCCCCGTCGCCGCCGTCACCACGGCCTTCCCCGGACCCAAATTCATCGGACCCCAAGCCGAACGCTTCCGCCACGGTGAACCCGTCGA
>JAISCA010000032.1 GCA_031265875.1 Propionibacteriaceae bacterium | reverse complement strand
GAAGGGTGACACCCCGGCTCGGCGGGCAGACAAGACGTTTTCGGGTCTTATGGACAAGCTCCTATGAGGTCATGCCCGCCGGGCCAGGGCCCGACGGACGACGAGCCGGACAAATCACGCTGAAGACAGCCCACAGGCGTCAGTCGTAACCCGGGTCACGACCCGTCGACCACCACAAAGACTAAAACGTCGTAACTGCCCTGTGAGTATGGGACTAGAGGGTCTGGTCGAGTTCACCAATCCCCCTGCCGCGCACGGGGCGGGCGGTGGCTGGTGGCGCCCCGACTTCGTCGATGGCGTGATCGCCGCGCTCGCCTGAGGAGGCTCCCGGCCCGCCCAAGCCACGAGAGCGTGATCTGGGGCTGGCAGACTGTGGGACATGGATTGGTCGGTGCTAGGGGGGGTCGCCCTTCTCGCCCTGGTGGCGCTGCTGGGCGGGGCCTGGGTCGACCGGACCAATCGTTTACGGCGGCGGGCGGCCTTGGCCGAACCGCCGGAGCGGGTGGTGCCAGGGCTGGAGCCAGACCGAGGCAAACCCCATTACGTGCCAACCCACGCTTTCGACCAGGCCCGGGCCGGCCAGCCGCTGACCCCAGACCAGCGTCAACGGTTGGAACAGGCCATCGCGAAGTCCACCAGTTTGGAGGGCGGTTGGGCCAGGGACCGTTTCGTGACCGATCCGGATACCCGCTGGGCGGTGCTGTGGCGGCCGCTGGTGCTGGTGGCCGAACGGATCGGCTCCTTCCGGGAGCTGCTGGCCCCGATCGAAGAGGCTCGCCGTCTGGACTGCGGGCTGGTGGTGGTGGCCGATGGCTTCGACCCAGCCAGCCTCGACACCCTGTCGGTCAATGCCCTGTCCGGCCGGTTGGACTGTCTGGCCGTGCGCTGCCCTGGCCCCAGCGCCCGGGCGGTGGCGGCCATGGCGGTCGGCGCCAGCGTGGTCGAGACCAGCCAGTTGCGGGCCGGCTGGTTGGGACCGGATTCATTGGGTCGACCGGCGGTCTGGGTGTCGGCCCAAGCCCAGAGTTGGGCGATTATCGACGGCGCGATAGCGGCCTCGGACTGAACCCTCACGTCAGGGTTGAGAAACTGGTTCGGGTGGCCCAGGCCGGTCCCGCTTCAGCCCCAACCCAATTCATCTAGATCGTCGTCTTCGAAGCCGAAGAAATGGCCTATCTCATGCACCACCGTGATCGCCACTTGCTCGGCTAAGTCGGCCCGATTTTGAGAGAATCGCTTCAGCGACTCACGGAACACCAGGACCCGGTCCGGCAGCACCATGCCGTACGACGTATCTCGCTCTGACAAGGAGATTCCGTCGTACAGACCGAGCAGGTCGGGGTCGGACTCGGGAGCCTCAGGTTCGATCAGGACGACCAAATTATCGACCCTCTCCCAGAAACTCGGAGGAATTGAGTCGAGGGCTTCAGCGACTAAGTCCTCGAATTCATCATCGGAGATATCGACAGCCATGCGAGCCATCGTAGCGGCCACATAATCACACTCGTGCAATTCGCTTCCCGCACTCGGCGTGTCGCATTCCTGGACAACTCCAGGCCTTGTCCAGTCCGATCGGGGAGTCGTAAGTTCGGTCACGACTGAAGCATTTTGAATCGGCGCCGCCGCCCAATTGAGACGGGGCGGGCCGAGGTGTCCCGTGACGCCACCACAACAGCAGGAAGGTTTCGTCGTGAAACAGACCAAACGGGTCGCCACCATGGTGGCCGCAGTGGCCAGCCTGGTGCTGGCCGCCCAAGGACTCGACGGCCTCGTCATGGGTGCGAACGCCCAGGCCGCCGAACCGATCCGGGCCACCACCACAGTCAACGTCCGCTCCGGCCCCTCGACCGCGCGGGCCATCATCGGCTACGTGGCCTGGGGCTGGACCATCGACGCGACCGGCCCCTCGGTCGACGGGTGGACCCCAGTCGACTATCACGGCCGCCCCGGCTACGTCTCCAGCCAGTACTTCACCTCCTCCGGGGCCAACCCGTCGCTGGGCAGCGGCCCGACCGGCCAGGCCCGCACGACGGCCGCTCTGAACGTTCGCGTCGGCCCCTCGACCAGCCACAGCCGGGTCGAAGTGCTGCCCTACGGGGCCGCTGTGACCTTGACCGGCGTGACTTCGAACGGCTTCTCCCAGATCGTCTGGGGATCGACCCAACGTTGGGTCTCGACCTCCTGGATCAAGTTGGAGTCGTCGGCCCAGCCGACCGAGCCCACTCAACCGGCCCAACCGACCGAACCCGCCCAGCCCACTGAACCGACCCAGCCCACTGATCCGGCCCAACCGACTGAACCGACTCAGCCGCCGGCTCCCCCGGCCGAGACGCCACCGCCGGTGGACCCGCCGGTTGAGACCCCGCCGACCGAGACCACACCGCCTGAGACGCCGCCGACGACCGAGCCGACGCCGACGGAGCCCGATCCGGAGACTCCCCCGGAGACGACTGAGCCGACCCCCGAGACCCCGGCTCTGCCCGCCGTGGTGGGTCAGCGCCGCGCCACCACCGCGCTGATGCTGCGTAGCTCCTCGGCGGCTGACTTCTACGACTACGGCGACATCCCGACCGGCACCATCGTCGACATCACCGGCCTGGAGGAGAACGGCGTGGCCCAAATCGTCTGGCACGACGAGATCCGCTGGGTCAACGCCAAGTACTTGGCCGAAGTCACGGCGCCCGCTCCCGGCGGCGGCTCCGGGGCCGTGGCGGTGGGCCAGCTCTACACCACGACCAACCTCAACGTCCGTACCCAGCCCTCGGTCTCCAGCACCAAGGTGGGCCTGATCAACGGCGGCACGGCGGTCGACATCACCGGGGTGACCGAGAGCGGCTGGTACCAGATCATCTACGGCGGGACCACGCGCTGGGTCTCCGGCGACTACCTGTCCGAGACCAAACCGACCTTGGTCAACACCGGCGGCTCGGTCGGCCTGCAGGGTCTGACCCCGTACGCGACCGAAGTGGTGAGGTTGTCCCAAGCCAACTTCCCCCAGATCTACACCTACTACGGCCAGGCCTACCGGACCGGCGTGGGCGACCACGACATGGGCCGGGCGGTCGACATCATGTTGCCCGACTACCGCAACAACCGGGCCTTGGGTGAGCAGATCGCGGCCTTCTTCGTGGAGCGAGCGGTCTCCTTGAACATCAACTACGTCATCTTCAATCAACACATCTGGTCCGTGGCCCGTAGCAGAGAGGGCTGGCGTTGGATGGCCGACCGCGGCTCCGACACCGAGAACCACATCGACCACGTCCACATCAGCGTGAACCCGTAACCGACGTTCATTCCCAACCACAGCGACCGCCCCGGCCCACCCCCGGGGCGGTCGCCCCTTTCCCGACGCCAGGACACCAGTCAGGCATACGCAGGCAAGCCCCTACGAGATCGTGGTCTAATCACCTCAGACACCGGTCGTATTGCGTGCTCCAATGCGAGTTCCAGCGCCGTCAACATCAGCCGCCCGCCCTCGGACCACTGGTGGAACCCGCCCCCGACGGACAACTTCGCAGCCGCTCTCCAAGCCCGCTCACTAGCCACGATCATCACCCCGGAGGAATGACACTTAGGGCGGTCGGGCCAGAAGCAAGCCGTCTACGGCTATATAGCTCTGCTGGAACATACGCCAGCAAATTTGACCGCCCGCTTTGGGGCGCGACTAAAATGAACAATGACTTTATAGAATACGCCAATCTTAGTTAATCAAGCATCAGGGGAGATTCTCCAGACCCTGTCTGGAGAATCTCAAGACCCGAGCACAGGCGAACAGGCCGAAGCGAACGAACGGAACCCGCAAAAAGTCCCATCCCAGCAAACGCACCCGGTAGACGAACCCAACCACGGCAAGGGGGATTGGGGGCTTGGCTCCCAAGGAATGAAGGACGAACGAGCGCGGTCCGCTGAAAGCGGACACAGCTCGGCCTCGTTCGTGGCCAGGGCCGGGGTCGAACCGGCGACCTCATCCTTTTCAGGGATGCGCTACTACCTACTGAGCTACCTGGCCGGGTGATGCTCTCGGCGACCCCGACGGGACTTGAACCCGCGACCTTCGGCGTGACAGGCCGACGCGCTAACCAACTGCGCTACGGGGCCCTAGGTGCTAGGACCTTGAGACTGGCGGACCAGCCCGATGAACTATATCCCAGCGGACGGCTGAGAGCTAGTTCTGACGCGGAGCCGACTAGGTGATGAGCCCCAGGCCCGTCACCCGCTCGGTCCACCTCGCATCCCCAACGGGATTCGAACCCGTGCTGCCGCCGTGAAAGGGCGGTGTCCTAGGCCCCTAGACGATGGGGACATGACGTTGTGAACGTGCTCGGCCAGTCTATGTCATCGGCCCCCGGTTCGCCACGACGAGACTGACGGAAGCGGAGCGATCGGCCCGGCTGGGTCAGCGCAGGTCAGTCGGAACGGCCCCAGCGACGACCGCTCAGCCTGTTCGCGGCCTCAGTGGACCTCGGTCTCAGTGAGCTTTGGGGCCGCTGACATAGGCCAGGTCCCAGCGCCGGATCTCGTCGAAGAAGCGACGGCGGACCGGCTCGGCCGACAGAGCGATGTCGTGCAGAGCGCCCTCCAACCGCACCAGGCTGACGTGCCAGCCCAGTTTGGGGGCGCGGGCCGCCACCAGTTCGACGTCGAGCGCGAGGTCGGTCCGTCTGACGTCCTCGTCCTCGAATTGCTTGGGCGCGGAGCTACGGGCGGACAGGGCCAGCAGGATTGGCACGTCGATGTCGAGCCGGTCGGCGATCCGGTCCTGGGCCCGCACCACGGCGGCCAGCCAGCCGGGGCGGATCGGACTGCTGGACGGCTTTTTGAGAGCCAGGTCGAAGTTCCACTCGCCGCCGAAGGCCTGGTGCAGGGAACGGATGTAGAGGTCGGACTCGGCCTTGGGCAGCTCCATGGTGGGGGCCTTGGTGGACAAGCCCTTGACGATCGGCGGCGTCAGCAGACGGGTCAAGAAGGAGCCCTGCAGATCGAGCCAGGGCGAGTTCAAGACCAAGCCGACCAATTGGCCGGGGCGGGCGTCGGCCCACATGGCGCAGGTCAATCCGCCGGTCGAGTGCCCGCTCAGGACGATCTGGGAGTGGGTCCGCTTGATCAAGTCGACGGCGGCGTCGATCTCCTCGAAGTAGCCGGTGATGGAGTCGGTGTACCCGAACAGCTCGCCCGGCTGCAGGCTGCGGCCGTAACGGTGCAGGTCGAGGGCGTAGAAGTCATAGCCCAAGCCTTGCCAGACCCGCGCCAGATGGTCCTCGAAGAAATACTCATTCCAGCCGTGGATGTGCAGGATGGCACGGGTGGACTGATCCGGCCGGGGCCTGACCAAGGTGGCTTTGAGATAGCCGTCGCCCTCCTCCGGCAGGTGGGGGCGGTCAGGCATATGCCAGGTCAGGGTCTCGTAGCCCTCAAGGTAGACGTCCGGGGCCCACTGGTCGGACCAGAAGGCCGGCTGGAGAGACTGAGCCGACGCCTGAGACGGTTCTGGGGGAGCCACGATCTCGTCCTGGGAACCAGACAGGACAGAACGCCACTTACTGATGAGATCGACTGCCTTATGTGACAGGCCGCGATTCGCCGTCATCGTTCGCCTCCACCTCGTCGGAGAGATCGTCAGACTCGTCCACGTCTTCTTCGAGGTAAGCCTCAGCCAGATCGGCGTAAGCCGGCGGAATGTCGTCCAGCCCGGAGGATCCGCGCAGTTCAGCTTCCAAGGATGCGAAATCGGTGGAGACTGACCTGTACTTCAAGTCGCGAGCGACTCTAGTCTGCTTTGCTTTCGCTCGGCCGCGCCCCATAGGGTCAGCCCCCTCGCTGCTCGTAGCCGGCGGTGGACCGCGGCGTTCAATGGATGAGATCTGTCGTGCCCCCAAGATTACCGGAGGCGGTCGTGTGCGCCAAAAGGCGCCACCGGTTGGGCTGTGCGGCTCAAGTGGCCGGATGGCGCCCGACCAGGGCGACGGACCCGCCGGCGTCGTCGGCGGCCTCGATCTGACCCAGCGACCAGCTGACCACAGCGTGACTGGCTAGGACGGATTGGACCGGAGCCAGGGAGGCCTCGGGCAAGATCGCGACCATGCCGACGCCCATGTTGAGGGCGGCTTCGACGTCGGCTTGGCTGAGCTGGCCGACCTGGCGCACCAGCTCGAAGATGGCCGGCGGGGTCCAGGTCGACCGGTCGACGACGGCCTTGAGCCCCTCCGGCACGACCCGGGCCAGGTTGCCGGCCAGGCCACCGCCGGTGATGTGGCTGAGGGCGTGCACCTCGGCGGCGGCCAGGGCTTCGAGCAGGGGACGGGCGTAGACCCGGGTCGGCGTCAGCAACTCCTCGCCCAAGCTGCGCCCCAACTCGGGCGTCTGACGCTCCAGGGACCAACCGGCCTGGTCCAACAAAACGTGGCGGACCAGCGAATAGCCGTTGGCGTGCAAACCAGAGGAGGCCAGGGCCAAGACGCGGTCGCCGGCCCGCACCAGCTGCGGGCCCAGGCAGGCGTCAGCCTCGACCACGCCGGTGGTGGCGCCGGCCAGGTCGAACTCGTCCGGCCCCAGCAAGCCGGGGTGCTCGGCCGTCTCCCCGCCCAGGAGGGCGGCGCCGGCCTCGGCGCAGGCGGCGGCCACGCCGGACACGATCGCCGCCACTCGCTCTGGCACCACCCGCCCGCAGGCGATGTAGTCGGTCACGAAGAGCGGTTCGGCCCCCACCACCACCAGGTCGTCGACCAACATGCCGATCAGGTCGTAGCCGATGGTGTCGTAGACGCCGAGGGCGGCCGCGATGGCCACCTTGGTGCCGACGCCGTCGGTCGAAGTGGCCAGGACCGGTCGACGGTACGCCTTCAAGGCCGAGGCGTCGAAGAGGCCGGCGAAGCCGCCCAAACCACCCATCACCTCGGGCCGACGGCTGCTGGCGACGGCCTGGCGCATCAGTTCGACGGCACGGTCGCCGGCGGCGATGTCGACGCCGGCGCGGGCGTAGGCGGACTGGCTCACTGGGCTGTCTCCTCTTCTCGGCTGCGGCTCTCCCCTAAGGACTGGGCCGACCACAAGTACGGTCCCAGCCTACGGCTCCACGCCATCGTCGCGACCCGTGTCATCCACCGGAGTGGAGTCCGTGTCGTCCCAGCGGGTCACAGCTCCGCGCCGCCGGCGCGACCCGCGCCAGCCGGGCCGAGTCAGCCGGCCCGGGCCACCAAGTCTTGCCAGACGGGGTCGTCCGCCTCTTCGGCCGGCTGGGTCAGGCCCATCCGCTGGGCGCTGCTCTCCGGCACCCGGATCGGGTAGACGCCGTCGAAACAGGCCCGGCAGAGGTGGTCGGCCGGGACTGCGGTGGAGGCCACCAGGCCGTCCAGGGAGATGTAGCCCAACGAGTCGGCCCCGATCGAGCGGCAGATGTCCGCCACCGACATGCCGGGGGCGATCAACTCGGACCGGGTGGCGAAGTCGATGCCGTAGAAACAGGGCCAGTTGACCGGGGGCGAGGAGATGCGGACGTGGATCTCGGCCGCGCCAGCCTCGCGCAACATCCGGATCAGGGCGCGCTGAGTGTTGCCGCGCACGATCGAGTCGTCCACCACCACCAGACGACGGCCGGCGATGACGTCGCGCAGGGGGTTGAGCTTGAGTCGGATGCCGAGCTGACGGATGGTCTGGGAGGGCTCGATGAAGGTGCGTCCGACGTAGGAGTTTTTGACCAGACCGAGACCGAAGGGAATGCCGGAGGCCTCGGCGTAACCGACCGCCGCCGGCGTGCCGGACTCCGGCACCGGAATGACCAGGTCGGCCTCGACCGGATGTTCGGCGGCCAGAGTGCGGCCGATCTGGAGCCGGACCGACTGGATGCGCCGGTCCGCGATGGTGGAGTCGGGGCGGGCCAGGTAGACGTACTCGAAGAGGCAGCCCTTGGGCCGGGCGGGGGCGAAACGGACCGACTGCGGTCCGGCCGCGTCGATGGTCAAGAACTCGCCCGGCTCGATCTCGCGCACCATGGTGGCGCCGACGATGTCGAGGGCGCAGGACTCACTGGCCACCACCCAGCCCGACTCCAGCCGGCCCAGCGCCAAGGGGTGGACGCCCTGAGGGTCGCGGGCGGCGTAGAGGGCGGTCTCGGTCATGAAGACCAGGCAGTAGGCCCCGCGCAGGGTGGGCAGGAGGTCGAGGGCGGCCTCCCGCAGCGGCCTGGGGTCGGTGGCCAAGAGGGCGGTGATCAAGGAGGTGTCATTGGTCGAGTCGAGGCTCCGTTTGGTCGGAATGGGCTCGCTGGGGTTGCGCCGGCGCAAACGTTCGGCCAGCTCGTCGGTGTTGGTCAGATTGCCGTTGTGGGCCAGGGCCAAGCCACCCTGGCCGATCGCGCGGTAAGTCGGTTGGGCGTTGTCCCAGCAGGACGCCCCGGTGGTGGAGTAGCGGGTGTGGCCGATGGCCAGATCGCCCGGCAGGGAGGACAGCGCGTTCTCGTCGAAGACCTGCGAGACCAGGCCCATGTCTTTGATCACACGGATGTTCTGACCGTTGGAGGCCGCGATGCCGGCCGACTCCTGACCCCGGTGTTGGAGGGCATAGAGCCCAAAATAAGTCAACTTAGCGACATCTTCACCGGGGGCCCAAACGCCGAAGACACCGCATTGGTCACGCGGCGCCTTCTCCAGTGGGTCGAATTCAGCCGTCAACCTGCCATCGCCACGCAGCACGGCGTCAGTCTACCCGGCCCCGGTAGGGCGACCGCCGGTATCAAGATCAGGCGAACTCTACCTCTGAGCGCTGTCGCCCAGGCGGCGGATGAAGGCGACCTCGGCCTCGACCGAGCGGATCAGGTCGCCATAGTGGACAGACCCAGCTTCATAGCTCGCCGAGCGGGACCTGGGCCTCAGAGTTCACGAGTCGGCCAACGTGGGTGGAGCTCCCGGGTCAACCCGTACGACCACTGCGGCGCCATTGACGACAGCGGCGGCTCGGCTCTCGTAATCGCGCAGCCGCTCAGCCGACAGCGTGTCCCCGTCCGCGAACACAGTCACGGTCACCGTGTTCGACTGCGTGTCCCAGGCGGCACCCTTGGCGTACTCGTCTTTGAGGGCTTGAAGGACCGCCAACTCGACAACGCTTTCGCCGACCGTACCCCGCTGCCAGGCCGTAGTTTCCTCAGTGCTAACGGACGCCGATTCTGGGCTGGCCGCGCAGGCTCCCGCCCCGAACAGCGCAGCGACAGCCAACGACAGTAGTACAGCGATTCGAACTCTCGACATGCCCTCGCCACCTCTCAGCTCCTCTTGATCATCACTCGCCGGACAATGGATACGCCGTGGAGCCCGATCTGGCGGACTACCCCTGGGCGGCGTCGCCTAGCCGTCGGATGAAGGCGACCTCGGCCTCGACCGAGCGGATCAGGTCGCCGAAATGGACGGACTCGTTGGCCCCGTGCATGCGGGAGTCGGGGTCGCCCACGGCGCTGACGATCAGGCTGGCCTCGGGGTAGACGCTCGACAGTTGGTTGACCAAGGGGATGGAGCCGCCTTGGCCGATCAGGGCCGGGGTCTGGCCGAAGGCCTCGCCCCAGGCCGCCAGGGCGGTTTGGGCGAAGGGGCCGTCGACCGCGATCTGGGCCGGGTCGCCAGCGGCGGCGGGGGTGACTTGGACCTGGGCGCCCCAGGGGGCGTGGGTCTGGAGGTGGTCGGTCAACTGGGCCAGGGCTTGATCCGCCTTGAGGCCGGGCGGCACGCGCAGGGAGACCAGGGCGCGGGCGCGGGGCAGCAGGGTGTTGGAGGCCTGCTCCAGGCTGGGCGCGTCTAAGGCGATGACGGTGATGGCCGGCCCGGCCCAGAGCCGGTCGGCCAAGGAGCCCTGGCCCAGGTAGGCCACGCCGGGCAGGAGGCCGGCCTCGGTCCGGAAGCGGTCGTCCGGGTAGTCGACGGCGAAGCTGGTCCGAGCTTCCAGCCCGGCCACGGCGACCGACCCGTCCGGGGCGTGCAAGCTGGCCAGCAGGTGGCAGAGGGTGGTCAGGGCGTCTGGCAGGACGCCGCCGAATTGGCCCGAGTGGACGGCGTGGTCCAAGGTGGCGACCTCGACCAAGGCCAGGCAGACCCCGCGCAGAGAGGTGGTCAGGGCCGGGTAGCCGACGTCCCAGTTGTCGGCGTCGGCGATGACGTAGACATCCGCCCGCAGTTGTTCCCGGTAGCGGGCCAGGAACTGGTCGACGTGGGGCGAGCCGACCTCCTCCTCGCCCTCGATGAACACGGTCAACCCGACCGGCGGGTTCGGCCCCAGCCGGCGCAGACAAGCCAGGTGGGCGGCCAAGCCGCCCTTGTCGTCGGCGGCGCCGCGCCCGTACAAGCGCTCCCCCACCCGAGTCAGCTGGAAAGGCGGGGTACGCCAGTCGGCCAGGTCGACCGGTTGGACGTCGTGGTGGGCGTAGAGGCAGACCGTCGGCGCCCCCGGCGGGGCCGGGTAGCGGCCCAGCACGGCCGGGGCCGAGCAATCGTCCAAGACCTGGACCTCGGGGCAGCCGGCCTGGCTCAGCAGCTCGGCCACTAGAGAGGCCGAGCGGGCCAAGTCGTCGGCGTGCTCGGCCTGGGCCCCGATCGAGGGCACCGCCACCAAGCGGGTCAGATCGTCGATTATCTCCTGCGCCCAAGCCGGCTCGGGAACGGCCGCCGCTGAAGCCGTCGACGCGGTGGGGCGGTCCGCCATTGGACCCTGAGATTCAGTCATGGCGACGAGCATATCGACGCTGGCCCGTCTCAAACACCCCATCGGCTCACTCCATTTACCATCCATCGCACGAAACCCGTCGGTCGCGTCCACCCCGCAACCGAGAGGAGACTTCCGGCACTCGACACGCCGGGCGAAACCGTCGTAACTGTCCAATCGCATAACCCTCCCCCACCGACCGGACTGATACGACCACTGAGCCCGGCCGTACCCGGCCCAAGCCACGGTTGGGAAGCCGAAGGTGACTGTTCCGGATCAGTCGGGCACGGTTCCCGTACCCGCAGGGAGCCACGGCAGACATCTTCCAGTCCGGCCGCCCGCAGAGCGTCCGGGCCGGGGAGCGGGGCGGAGCCCCGTAATGAGACACAGGTCGGGGAACGATCTGCCTTGTGCCAGGCCCATAGTTAAATCTGATTCATTCGATACCCTGCCGTCATGAATATCATCACGGCGACCAAAGCGGCGCGATCCTTCTCGCAGCTGCTGGATGCCGTAGAGCGTCAAGAGTCGTTCACCATCATGCGCGGCGGTAAAGCGGTGGCCGAAGTTCGCCCGGTGCGTCCGTACACTTTGTCCAGCGCGGCGGACGCGCTGGATGGGTGGCCGCGCGACGCGGCCTGGGCGGATGAGGTCGAGCGGACCCGCTACGCAGTGTCATAGGACCAATCGCTTGGTCGCCGAGCGACGGTTGCGACTGGCCCTGCGGCGTGTCGCGGACCGTAAGTCACCGGTCGGCGGCGAGTCAGACGCGAACGACGAGTTCCGACCTACTGGGGTCAGCCTAATGGCGGGGAGACGAACGGGTCAGGCGGTCGGGGGGGTCAGACCTAGGGCGGTCGGGATCGGGGACTGCCAGTTACGGCGCAGGGCGGGCAGGCGGAGGGAGAACTGGCCCTCGACGGTCAATTGCTCGGACTGGCTGACCTGGCCCAGGCGGGACAGCTTGAGATCGTGCTCGTTGGCCAACTTGATCAGCTCGAACTCATTGCTGGGCTTGACCGAGACCAGGACCCGGCCGGAGGTCTCGGAGAAGAGGTTGAGGAAGGCGTCGCCGGGCAGGGCGATCTCGACGCCCAGGCCGTGGCGCAGGCAGGACTCGGCCAAGGCGATGGCCAGGCCGCCGTCGGACAGGTCGTGGGCCGACACCACCAAGCGCTGGCGGGCGGCGGCGACGAAGAAGCTGGCCAAGCGGCGGTGCTGCTCCAGGTCGACGGCTGGCGGCTCACCGCCCAGGTGGCCGTGGATGACCTCGGCCCAAGCCGAACCGGACAACTCCTCGCGAGTGCGCCCGAGCAGGTAGACGGCGTCACCGGGGCTGACAAAACCAGACTTGATACGCCAGGCCACATTGTCAATCACGCCTAGCATGCCGATGGTCGGCGTGGGCATGATGGCCTGCTCGCCAGTCTTGTTATAGAAGGACACATTGCCACCAGTGACGGGTGTGCCGAGGGCGCGGCAACCGTCCACCAAGCCCCGGATGGCCTCCACGAACTGCCACATCACTTCGGGGTCCTCGGGCGAGCCGAAATTGAGGCAGTCGGTCACCGCCACCGGCTCGGCCCCGGTGATGGCGACGTTGCGGTAAGCCTCCAACAGGGACAGCTGCGCCCCCCGGTAGGGATCGAGGAAGGCGAAGCGGGCGTTGCAATCGGTCGACAAGGCGATGCCCAGGCCGCTGTCCGGGTCGATCCGCAACATGCCGGCGTTCTCGGGTTGGGCCAAGACCGAGTCGCCCCGTACGAAACGGTCGTACTGATCGGTCACCCAGGAGACGTCGCACAGATTGGGCGAACCGAGCAGGCGCATCAATTGGTCGGCCAGCTGGGGACCGCTGTCGGGCCTAGGCAGTTCCTCGGCCCGGTCCGCCCGCACCTGGTCGATCCAGAGCGGACGGGCGATCGGACGATCGTAGGTCGGCCCCTCGTGGGCCACCGTCCTGGGGTCGACGTCGACCACCCGCTCGCCCTGCCAGTCGATCAGCAGCCGGTCGCCTTCGATGACTTCGCCCACGACGGTGGCCAGCACGTCCCACTTGGCGCAGATGGCCATGAACATGGTCACATCCTGCGGGCGCACCACCGCCATCATGCGCTCCTGCGACTCACTCATCAGGATCTCTTCCGGCGCCAGAGTGGGGTCGCGCAGGGGCACGGCGTCGAGGTCGACGTGCATACCCCCGGAGCCGGCGCTGGCCAGCTCCGAGGTGGCGCAGCTCAAACCGGCGGCGCCGAAGTCCTGGATGCCGGTGATGAGCCCGGCCGCGAACAGCTCCAGGGTGCACTCGATCAGCAGCTTCTCCATGAAGGGGTCGCCGACCTGGACCGAGGGCCGCTTGGTCGGCCCGCTGGCCTCGAAGGTCTCGGAGGCCAAGACAGAGGCCCCGCCGATGCCGTCGCCGCCGGTAGTGGCGCCGTACAAGATGACCTTGTTGCCCACTCCGCTGGCGTGGGCCAGGTGGATGTCGTCGTGGCGCATGACGCCGACGCAGAGGGCATTGACCAGCGGGTTGCCGGCGTAGGAACGGTCGAAGACGACTTCGCCGCCCAAGTTGGGCAGGCCGAGACAGTTGCCGTAACCACCGACGCCGGCCACCACGCCGGGCAGGACGCGGGCGGTGTCAGGCGCGTCGATGGGGCCGAAACGGAGCGAGTCCATCACCGCGACCGGCCGGGCGCCCATGGCCAGGATGTCCCGTACGATGCCGCCGACGCCGGTGGCCGCCCCCTGGTAGGGCTCGACGTAAGAAGGATGGTTGTGGGACTCGATCTTGAAGGTGACGGCCCAGCCGTGGCCGATGTCGACCACGCCGGCGTTCTCGCCGATGCCGGCCAGGAGCGGACCGCGGGGGGTGGTCTGGGGCAGCTCGGAGAAGCGCTTGAGGTGGAGCTTGGAGGACTTGTACGAGCAGTGCTCCGACCACATGACTGAGTACATGGCCAGTTCACAGGCGGTCGGCCGCCGCCGCAGAATGGCTCGAATGCTTTCGTACTCGTCGACCTTGAGGCCCAACTCCGCCCAAGGCTGGGAGGTGCTCGGAGTCACTTGAGCGTGAGTCACCGTGTCTGCCACGACTGACACTGTACAGGGCTGGCTCGGCCAGGGGCCGTCAGGCGGTCATGGCGACGCTCAAGAAACGCTCCACGGAGACGAAGAAACGCCGCCCGTCGGTCGAGTCGCTGGTCAAGGGGTCGACGTTGTGCTCTGGGTGAGGCATCAGGCCGACCACGTTGCCGCGTCGATTGGTCACCCCGGCGATGTCGTCGGCCGAACCGTTGGGGTTGCCGACGTAACGGAAGACGACACGGTCCTCGTCGTTCAGCCGGGCGATGGTGTCGGCGTCGGCGGTGTAATTGCCCTCGCCGTGTTTGACCACGATCTCGATCTCCTCGTCGCGGCTGAAGTCATTGGTCCAGACCGTGTCGGTGGAGCAGACCTTGAGCGTCTGGTCCCGGCAGATGAAGGTGCGCTGGGCGTTACGGGTCAAGACGCCGGGCAACAGATGGGCCTCGCACAGGACCTGGAAGCCGTTGCAGATGCCCAGGACCGGCAGACCGAGCCCGGCCAGGCGGATGATCTCAGTCATGACCGGCGAGAAACGGGCGATGGCGCCACCGCGCAGGTAGTCGCCGTAGGAGAAGCCGCCGGGCAAGATGACGGCGTCGACGTCGCTGACCGTGTCGCTGGCGTGCCACAGGGCGACCGGCTGGCCGCCGCAGAGGCGGACCGCCCGGGTGGCGTCGACGTCGTCGAGCGAACCGGGGAAGGTCACCACTCCGACGCGCATGGCTCAGACCCCCTGACCGGACCCGGCGGCGTCAGGCGCGGCCGGCGGCGGTACGACCGGGGCGACCGGCGGGTCGGCCGGCGGTGGTACGACCGAGTCGGCCGGCGGCGCTACGACGGGAGCGGCCGGTGGGAACGGGGCGACCGCAGGCGGCACCGCCGCAGCCCAGACTGGAGCGGCTGGGGCGGCCGGCGGCGGAACCTGGGCGGGCGCTGGGGCTGGGGCCGGCTCTTGGGCGCCGGCCAGGGAGACCATGGCGTCGGCGGTGGCTTTGAGCGCGCGCAAGGCCTCGGCCAAGTCCTCGGACAGGGCGGACAAGGCGCCCCCGTCCAAGACGGGTGGGACCGGACTGGCCGCCGGGGCCGGAACGAACGGAGCGGCGGCGGCCGGCGCTGGAGCCGGCGCGAAGAAGGCTGGGCCCGGCTCTGGAGCGACCGGAGTGGCGACCGGCGCATTCCAGACTGGGCTCGCTGGCGACTCGACCACCTGACCCGAAGCAGGGTCCACCAACGACGGGGCCGGCGGCGGGACTGGGGCGGCGACCGCGCCGAAGGTCGGCGCCGATGGGGCCGGAGCCGGCGGCAGAGCCAACCGGGCCGGCGCCGGGCCGGCCGGGATCGGGGCGGGAGCGGGTTCGACCGCCGTGACGGTGAAATTCTCGATCACCGTATTGGCCAACAGGGCTTCGGCGAAGCTGCTGACCTGGGCCAGCACATCGTCGCTGGCCTCGGCCAAGGCCTCGATCTCGAAACGCTTGCCCTGGCGGACGGAGAAGCCATGATGGCCCATGCGGGCCAAGGCGCCGGTGATGGCCTTGCCCTGCGGGTCCAAGATCTCCGGCTTGGGCATGACGTCGACCACGAAACGGCTGCGGGGGCGGGCCTGGGCCAACGGGACCGGTTGGGCCAAGACGGCGGTCGACTTGGGCGGGCTGAAGCCCCGGCCGGTCAGACGGGTGTACGCCTCCAGGTAGCGGTCCCGGGTGGCTTGCACCACCATCCGGGGCAGCGGCGGCGCGGGCTGATCGGAGGAGCGGTCCCAGCCGGAGTCGTAGGCCAGCCAGTCACGCACGTACTGCTTGTCGAAACTGGGGATCTGGGCGCCGGGTTGGTACTGGGCGGCGTCCCAGAAACGGGACGAGTCGGGGGTCAGGACCTCGTCGGCCAAGACGATGTCGCCGTTGGGGCGGCGCCCGAACTCGAACTTGGTGTCGGCCAGGATGACGCCGCGCTCGGCCGCGATACGGGAGCCGCGGGCGAAAAGGGCCAGCGTCAGGTCGCGCAGCCGCCCGGCCAGCTCTGGACCGACCAACTCGACCAACCGATCGAAGCTGATGTTCTCGTCGTGCTGGCCCAACGGGGCCTTGTGGGCGGGGGTGAAGATGGGCTCCGGCAAGCGGTCGGCGTGGCGCAGCCCGGGCGGCAATTCGATGCCGGTGACCCGGCCCGTGGTTTGATACTCAGCCCAACCGGAACCGGTGATGTAACCCCGGGCGACGCACTCGACCGGAATCATCTCCAGCCGTTCGCAGACCACCGCCCGGCCCACCACGTCGGGCGGCACCTCCGTCGAGATGACATGGCTGGGGCAGATGTCCACCAGCTGTTCCGACCACCACAGCGACAGCTGGGTCAAGACGGCGCCCTTGTCCGGGATCGGCGTCGACAGCACCTGATCGAAGGCCGAGATGGCGTCGGTGGCGACGATCAGGACCTGATTGGGGTCGGGCAGGGCGTAGAGGCGACGGACCTTGCCTTCATGGATGAGCGGCAGCGCAGCAGTCGAGATCACGGAGGTAGTCTACGGCGGCCGGCCCGGCCCGCCAGCGTCGGCGTTGGGCGCGTGGCGGACCGGGGCCTTAGACAGTCGGGCCGACGCTCAGCCGACCACGATGACGTGCAGGGTCCTGGGACCGTGCACGCCTTCGACCCGGCTCAACTCGATGTCGCTGGTGGCCGAGGGCCCGGAGATCCAAGTCACCGGCTGGTGTTGGCGCAGCGAGGGGGCCAGACGAGCCATGGCCTGAGGCACGTCGGTCACGATCTGGTCGGTCCGAATGACGCAGACGTGCATGTCCGGCACCAGGGACAGCTCGCGCCGGCCCTGGTCCCCCCGGTGGTCGAGGGCGATGGTGCCGGTCTCGGCCATGCCGACGACGGAGGCCGTGATGACAGCCGAGATCTCGTTCAGGCGCTGATGCGACAGCGGCGGATCGTCTTGGACCAATTCGACGCCGGCCTGGGCGGCCTGAGCCACCCAAGCCGGGTCGACGCCGGCCGGCACCACCAGACTGGTGGCCTGGGCCTGGGCCAACCCCTCGGCCACTAGACGCGGCACGTCCTTCTCGCTGGCGGCCCTGACGACGGTGGCCTTGTAGTCGATGACGCGCTCGATGAACAATTCGATCGGCTCGGCCACGGCGGTGGCCTGACCGTACTGCCAGTCCACCGGCACATCCAAGACTGGATCGTCTTGGGTGACGTCGATCAGGCTGTTACGGATCCGGGCCAGAATGTCTGACTTGCTCACGGTCGGGCCTCCTCGGCGGGCTGGCTGGAAACGAAGGGGTTGTCGGCCTGGCCGGACTTCCACCAGTCACGGAAGGACTGCGCCGGCGGCAAGGGCAGGTCGCGGGCGTTGGTCCAAGGCGAGGCCGGCCAGGGCATCGGCCCGAGCTTGTCCTTGCGCAGGATGCCGCGCGCCTTGCCGGCCAACTTCTCGACGGCGCCGAAGCGGGAGCCCCGGCCCATGATCCAGCCGCCCACCTTCATGATGGTGCGCTCCAGGCCGGGATGCTTGCGCTTGCGCTCCTCGACCACGCGGTGGCGCATGTGGACCAGCAACTCCGGGATCGGGATGCGGACCGGGCAGACGTCGGCGCAGGCCCCGCAGAGGCTGGAGGCGTAAGGCAGGGACTGGTCGATGGCGGAGGCGGTGCCGCGCAACTGCGGCGTCAGAATGGCGCCGATGGGGCCGGGATAGACCGAGCCGTAGGCGTGGCCGCCGACGCGCTCGTAGACCGGGCAGATGTTCATGCAGGCGGAGCAGCGGATGCAGCGCAGGGCCTGCCGGCCGATCGGATCGGCCAGCACCTTGGTGCGACCGTTGTCGACCAGGACGACGTGGACCTCCTGCGGGCCGTCGCCGGGCGTGACGCCGGTCCACATCGAGGTGTACGGATTCATCCGCTCGCCGGTCGAGGAGCGCGGCAACAACTGCAAGAAGACCTCCAGGTCCTCCAGCGTCGGCACCGTCTTCTCGATGCCCACGACCGAGATCAGGGTCTCGGGCAGGGTCAGGCACATCCGGCCGTTGCCCTCGGACTCGACCACCACCAAGGTGCCGCTGTCGGCCACCATGAAGTTGGCCCCGGAGATGCCGACCTTGGCCCGCATGAACTTCTCGCGCAGATGGGCCCGGGCGGCCCCGGCCAGATCGGGTGGATTGTCGCTCAAGTCCTTGGGCGCGGCCCGACCGTACAACTTCATCTCCTGGAGGAAGATCTCGCGCACCTCGGAACGGTTGCGGTGGATGGCCGGAACCAGGATGTGGCTGGGCCGGTCATGGCCCAACTGGACGATCAACTCGGCCAGGTCGGTCTCCCAGGCGGCGACGCCGGCGGCCTCCAGGGCCTCGTTCAGCTCGATCTCCTGGGTCACCATCGACTTGACCTTGACCACTTCGGAGACGCCCTTGGCCTTGACCAGGTCGACCACGATGCGGTTGGCCTCGGCCGCCGTCGAGGCCCAGTGGACCTGGGCCCCGTTGGCGATCAGATTGGCCTCCAGCTGTTCCAGGTAGACGTCGAGGTGGCGGGCGGTGCGGTTCTTGATGGCCTCGCCGGCTTGACGCAACTGCTCCCAATTGGACAGTTCCGCCGTCACCCGGGCCCGTTTGGCCCGGATCGTGCCAGTGGCGTGACGGAGGTTGGCCCGTAGCTGGGAGTTGCCTAGATAGCGTTTGACCGACTTGGGGAATTTGGGGGTGTCGAGCAGATCGCCGGGCGGTGGGGCCGGCGTCAGACGACGGGTCGGATGGGGCAGAGCGGTGGTCGTCATGGTCACTCCTCAGGCTCGGTCGTGGCCAGGATCTCGGCCAGGTGGATGGTCTTGACGCCGCTGCGTCCCCGGCTCAGCACGCCGCCGATGTTCATCAGACAGGCGTTGTCGGCCGTCACGAGGTACTCGGCGCCGGAGTTGGCGACGTGGCGCGCCTTGGCCGTGGCCATGGCGGTCGACATGTCCGGGTTCTTGATCGAGAAGGTGCCGCCGAAGCCGCAGCACTGGTCGGAGTCCTCCAAGGGGAGCAGGGTCAGACCCCGGACCTTGTTCAAGAGCCGGTAGGGCCGGTCGCCGACCTTGGCCACTCGGACCGAGTGACAGGTCGGGTGATAGGTCACCTTGTGCGGGAAGTAGGCCCCGACGTCCTCGACCTGGAGCACGTCGGTCAGGAACTCGGTGATGTCCCAAGTCCGGGCCACGACCTCTTCGACCGCGCGCTGCAGGCCTTTGTCGCGGGAGCTAGCGGCCAGCATCGGGTGCTGCTCGCGGACCGACCCGACGCAAGAGCCGGAGGGGGCCACGATGTGCTCGTACTTGCTGAAGGCCCGGACGTAGGCCCGGACCGAGCCCAAGGCCTCGGGGTAGTAGCCAGTGTTGGTGAACATCTGGCCGCAGCAGGTCTGAGCCGTGGGGAACTCCACCCGGCAGCCCAGCCGCTCCAGCAGGGCCACCACCGCCTTGGGTGTGTTGGGGTACATCAGGTCGGAGATGCAGGTGGCGAATAACGCCACGACTTTTTGTGAACTTGCGCTCATGGGACTCCAATCGGACCATGTGTCCGCCGAATGGACTGATCAATGGTCTCGGCCGACTTCGTTGTCTTTCACCGGTCAGTCTAGATTGTAGACCGACTGAACGTGTAGTCCAGTCTGACTTGTGATCAATATTTGGTTTGGTAGTGAGTGGGTTGGATCGGGCGACGGTTCGGGAGCCGCCGCCAAGCGGGGCCGGGCGGGCGAATCACCAGCGGACGGACCCCGGTTCGACTGGACGGTGGGCGATCTAGACGGCCCTCAGACGGCCGATCCCGCGCGACCGCGCACTGAGCGCCGGTTGGCCTGACGACGAGTCCCAATCCGGCGCCGACCGCACTGAAGCCCGCGCGCCCTGGCCTGCCTCCAGCCTACGTCTTGGCGATTGAGCGCAACAGAGGGACCGGGGCCGACTCACCCGCACGTCCGCCGACGGTTCCAGTACGGAGGTCGGTCAAGTGTGCGCTCCGGCGGTGTCGGTGGATGTCGGTGGACGCAATTGCTCAACCGACGGCGGAGGTGGGGCGATCGGGCGGTCGCGTACGTCGCTCCGGCGTTTCGGTGGACGCGATCGCTCGATCGGCGGCAGAGACGAGGTCGATCGAGCAGCTGCGGCCAACGGGGCGACCGGCCAATGGGGCGTCAGGCCCGGCGATCCTGCCAGACCAACCGATGGCGCTCGCCTTGACGGGCGCAGGCCCCGCAGCAGGCGCCGTCCGGCGGGCGGCGGTGGCGTAACAACTCGTGGCCGCGCGGACAGACGGCCCGCCAGCGGGCCTGTCGCCTAGCCGCAGGCAGGTCGATGGTGCGCCGGCCGGTGTAGCCGAGCCGGCCGGCGATCTGGCGCCAAGCCGGGCCGTGGCCGGCCTCGGCCCCGACCAGGGCGTGGGCGATCTCGTGCAGGACGGCCTGCTCCAGCTCCTGCTGCGACAGTTGGGGAGTCAGGTGACGGGAGACGGTGATACGACGGGTCTGGAAGTGGCAGCAACCGACCCGGGCCCGAGCGTGGTCGAAATCGAAGCTCCAGTCGCCGCCGAGGTGCTGGTCGACCAGTCGGCTGGCCCGCTGACGCGCCCAAACCAGTGAGGTCATGGGCCGAACCTAGTGCATCGGGCCGGGCGATCCCCCACCTTTGGGCCGCGACCGCATCGGGGCACCGGGCCGAAACTCCAAAAGAAGCGGACCGTGTTCCCGGCCCTCTCTAGCGCCGTGCCGCCGGACTGGAGTGGTGAGAGGACCACTCGAGAAAAGGATCCTCGGTAGGACTGACCCCAAGGACACTGGACCCGACCGACGATCGGCGCGAGACTGGGAGTAGCGGCCGTCGGGTGGCAGCGATGCCACCGGCCCGGCCTAAGTGGTGGAAGGAGACACCATGGATCTCAAAGCGCGCACCGTCGCCCCCGACCCCTACGACTTGCTGCCCGACGTCCCCTCGTTCATCTTGACCAGCGTCGACATCAGCGACGGTGTCGGCTTGCCCGACGACCATGTGGCGGCCGGGGCCAATCTGTCGCCGGCCCTGAAGTGGTCCGGCTTCCCGGCCGACACCAAGTCTTTCCTAGTCAACTGCTTCGACCCCGACGCGCCGACCCCGGCCGGCTACTGGCACTGGACCGTAGTAGACCTGCCCGCCACCGTGACCTGCTTGCCTCGGGGGGTGGGCCAACCCGGCCACGCCAACCTGCCCGATGGGGCCTTCGCGTTGCGCAACGACAGCGGCGACCCGGGCTATCTCGGGGCCGCTCCCCCACCCGGCGACCGCCCCCACCGCTACATCTTCGCCGTCCACGCCCTGGCCGGGCCCAGCCTCGGCCTGACCCCGGCCGCCACCTGCACCACCGCCGCCTTCACAGCTCTGTTCTCGACCATCGCCCGGGCCCGTCTGACCGCCCTGTACCAACGCTGAGGCCAGCGGTCGTCCACCCGCTGCTCGCCAACGGTGACGGCCACGATCGACTGTTCCAACCGCATCTACGGCGGTGCGTGCGCCGTAGCGTCGGGTACAGCCGGGGCCAGTCGTCGTAACCGTCCGGTCGGCGACGGCGACGGCCGCGATCGAGCTGTTGCGACGCTATTAACAGCGTGTCGAGCGTCGCAACTGCTCTGTCGGCGACGGGGCAGACGTGATTGAGCGGTGGTGGAGCGGGCTACGTCTGTGCGACGAGTGGAGGGGCGCCTCAGAGCACGGCGCCGGGCTGGTAGGACTGGGCGGTCGGGTCGGACTCGAGCAATTGGGCGACTCGCTGGGCCAGGGCCATGACTTGGTCGCGAGCGGCGCCGCTGAGCTCGATCGGGGCGGCCACGATCCGGTCCAATCGCTGACGGGTCAGGCCGAGGCGGGGGTCTGAGGCCAGGTCGTCCAACAGCGTGTTGGACCCGCCGGTCTGACGCATCCGCAAGGCGGCGGCCACGGCGTGGGTCTTGATGATCTCGTGGGCCTGCTCCCGGCCCAGGCCTTGGCGGACGGCCGCCATCAGGACCTTGGTGGTGGTGAGGAAGGGCAGGTAGCGGTCGAGTTCGGCCGCGATCACGCCCGGATAGGCGCCGAAACCGTCCAACACGGTCAAGAAGGTCTCGACCAGGCCGTCGAAGGCGAAGAAGGCGTCCGGCAGGGCGACCCGGCGGACCACGGAACAGGACACGTCGCCCTCGTTCCACTGGTCGCCGGCCAATTCGCCGAGCATGGCGGAGTAGCCGCGCAGGACCACGGTCAGCCCGTTGACCCTCTCACAACTACGGGTGTTCATCTTGTGGGGCATGGCGGAGGAGCCGACTTGGCCCGGTTTGAAGCCCTCGGTGACCAGCTCGTGGCCGGCCATCAGCCGGATGGTGGTGGCCAAGTTGGCCGGGGCGGCGGCTAGCTGGACCAGCCCGGTGACGACCTCGTAATCCAACGACCGGGGGTAGACCTGGCCGGTCGAGATCAAGGTCCGAGCGAAGCCGAGATGCTCGGCCACCCGGCGCTCCAACTCGGCCAACTTGTCTAAGTCGCCGCCCAACAGGTCGAGCATGTCCTGGCTGGTGCCCATCGGGCCCTTGATCCCGCGCATGGGGTAGCGGACGATCAGAGCGTCCAGCCGGGCGATGGCCTGCAAGAGTTCGTCGGCCACGCTGGCGAAACGCTTGCCCAAGGTGGTGACCTGGGCCGCCACATTGTGCGAGCGGCCGGTCAGGGCCTGCTCGCCGTAGCGGCAGGCCAGTTCGGACAGCCGGGCGACCAGGGTGACGGCGCGCGAGCGGACCAGCTTGAGACTGGCCAGGATCTGGGCCTGCTCGACGTTCTCGGTCAGGTCGCGCGAGGTCATGCCCTTGTGGATGTGCTCGTGGCCGGCCAGGGCGTTGAACTCCTCGATGCGGGCCTTGACGTCGTGCCGGGTGACGTACTCACGGGCCTGGATGGAGGCCAGATCGACTTGGTCGACCTGGGCTCGATAAGCCGCGATGACGGCGTCCGGGTCGTCGCCGCCGAAGTCGACGTCGAGGTCGCGCTGGGCCTCTAAGACGGCGATCCAAAGCCGCCGCTCGGCTGTGATCTTGTGCTCGGGCGACCACAGCTGGCACATGGCGGCGGAGGCGTAGCGGGTGGCCAGGACGTCGGGCACGGTCATGGGCGGTCCTCCCCCAGGTCAGTTGGGCCGACCGGACTGGCTGGGTCGACTGGGCCGACCGGACGAACCGGGCCGATCAGGCCTTGAGCGGCGCGTAGGGCGATGTCCGAGCGACAGAACAGGCTGGGGGCGTCCAATCCGGCGATGGCGGCGTAGGCCGCCGCCCGGGCTCCGGCCAGGTCGGCCCCCCGCGCCACCACGTCGAGCACGCGACCGCCGGCCGCCACCAGGCGACCGTCCCGGTCGAGGGCGGTGCCGGCCTGGATGATCTCGACTCCGGGCGGGGGCTGGGTCAGGGCTGGACCGGCGATCAGCCCGCCCGAGGCCGGCCGGCCCGGGTAGCCTTGGGCGGCCAGGACGACGGTCAAGCTGGCGCCTTCGGCCCAGCTGAGGGGGCCGAAGCGGTCCAAGCGTCCTTCGGCGGCGGCCAGGAGGAGCTGGCCCAGGCCGGTCCGCAGCAGGGGCAGGATGGCTTGCGTCTCGGGGTCGCCGAAGCGGGCGTTGAACTCGACCACGCGCAGGCCCCGGCTGGTCAAGGCCAAGCCGGCGTAGAGCAGCCCGGCGAAGGGCGTGCCCCGGTTGGCCAATTCCGCGATGGTGGGCTCGATCACCCGCGACATGGTGACGGCGACCAAGTCGGGCGGGGCCCAGGGCAGGGGGGCGTAGGCGCCCATGCCGCCGGTGTTGGGGCCGGCGTCGCCGTCCTGGACCCGTTTGAAGTCCTGGGCCGGGATCAAGGGCAGGGCCTGACGGCCGTCCGAGATGGCGAAGAGGGAGACCTCGGGCCCGTCCAGGTACTCCTCGATCACGACCTGGCCGCAGACGGCGGCGTGGGCCAGGGCCTGGCTGCGGTCCGAGGTCACCACCACGCCCTTGCCGGAGGCCAGACCGTCGTTCTTGACCACGTAGGGGGGACCGAATAGGTCCAGGGCTTGGGCCGCCTCAGCCTGGTCGACGCAGTAATAGGAGCGGGCCGTCGGCACTCCCGCCGCCGCCATGATCTGCTTGGCGAATTGTTTCGACCCCTCCAACCGGGCGGCCTCGGCGGACGGTCCGAAACAAGCCAGACCGGCCTGACGGACCTGGTCCGCCACCCCTGCCACCAGTGGGGCCTCGGGTCCGACCACGACCAGACCGGCGCCCAGCTGGCGGGCCAGCGCCACGACGGCGGCGCCGTCCAGGGGATCGAGCCCGACCAACTGGTCCCAGACCGGGTCACCGGGCCTCAGCCCGTAACGCTGGCTCAGCCGCCAAGTGCCGGGATTGCCCGGACCGACGTGGACGCGGGCGACCTTGGGATCGCGGGCCAGGGCCGAGGCCAAAGCGTGCTCACGCCCGCCCGAGCCGACCACCAGGACAGTCAGATCAGTCACGCCGCCAGCCTAGTGGGGTCAGCCGGTGTGCTGGTCCGGGCCGGCCTACGGCCGAAGGCACGGGTCCGGGCGGGGCCGGGTCGAAGAGGGCGCGAGGCGGCTTCAGTCGGCGGCCGGCGGCGCTTTCCGCTCGGCCATCAGATGCCGGGCCACCAGATGATCGGTGATGACGACATCGGCGTAACCGGCCCAGATGGCGATTCTGAGGGCCTCGGCCTTGCTCAAGCCACCGCCCACGATGACCTTGGTCGGGATGGCCCGCAGCTCGTCCCGGGGCAGGGCGACGGCGCGCTGGGAGAGGGAGTCGGCGGTGGGACGGGCCCGTTGGTCGAGGTAGCAGATCGAGACCAGGTCGGACAGGACGCCGTCGTGGCGCAACAGCTCCAAGTCGCCGCTGGTGAAATAACCGGCCCGGCCGAAGGTGGCGTCGGGCGACAGGGGGGCCTGGACGGAGTAGACGGCGAAGTCGGCCCGCCGGGCGGCGTCGAGGGTGGCGCGGATGCCGGGGTCCTGGACGATCATGTCGTGTTGCTCGACCGACTGGGCCACGGCCGGCGCCAGCAGGGGCAGGGCCCGCCCGCCGGACCCCTGGGCCATGGCGTGGGCGATCAGGGTGGCGTGGACGTCGAGGGCGGCGGCCCCCTGACCGCCGATCAGCGGGATGAACTCGGCCTCGGCGCAGCGACTGGTCGTCTTGCTGGCCAGGAGGTGCATCGTCTCGCCCCAACCGACGGCGACCTTGTGGTCGGGCCGCAGCACCGTGGCCAGGTAGTCGGCGGCCGTCGTGGCGACGGCGTCACGGACCTGCGGGCCAGTCCCGTCGAGGGCGTCGGCGATGATGAACTGGACGCCGGGGAACATGGCCCTGAGCGCGGACTCCTCCTCCACGAAGACCCCGGCGTAACGGATCGAGATCGTCACCACGCCAGAGGCCCGGGCCTGCTGGAGAGCCCGTGAGACTCGGATACGCGAGATGTCGAGGCGGTCGGCGATCTCCCGCTGGGTCAGCTCCTCCTCGTAATACATATGGGCGATCCGGGCCAAACTGACATACACGCAGACATGCTCTCATGTTTGGGCCGCGGGAGAGACCCGCGACCGTTCCGACCTAGTTCTTCCCCCCGCCCGCTGGCTCGAACGCCACCGGCCCGCCGGAGACCGCTAGACCGCCGCCTGGCCTCGACGCCCCTAGTGAGTTGTCTCCCCTAGCGGTACCGCCCGGACGAGCCCCAATGGTCGACCTCGACGACGGTGAGGTAGACCTGATCGTTCGACAACCCCAGGACGTCCTGGCAGACCGTGAACAAACCTTCGGCGTAATCACGCTTGGCCTCGGTCTCGTTGGGCCGACGCAGCTGGGTCTCGATGAAGGCGCAAGCGGTCCGTCGTCCACCGCGATAGATCCGGCAATCGTCGTCGATGTCGATCATGGTCTTGACGAACGACTTGTCCGGGATGACTTCGATCAGCCGGCCCACTCGGTCTCCCAGGGCGTCGCGTTCCTGATCGGTCAGCGGGCGGCCGACGCGCACATGTACATAAGGCATGGTTAATCTTCGCCTACCGCTGCCGAGGTTCGATCTTGCCGGCGGCCTCCCAGGGCAAGAAGGGCCGCTGGACCAGCCAGGAGCCGCCGTCGGTCGGGATCGACGCGCCGGTGGTGTACTCGGCCAGGTCGGAACACAGGAACCAGCAGATCTTGCCGACCTGCTCCGGGCGGCCGAACTCGCGCATCGAGATCTGGTCCAGCTTGGCCACCGGCCGTTCCTCGATGATGTGGTGGACCATGGCCGAGTCTGTCACCGACGGGGCGTAACCGTTGACGCGGATGCCGTAGGGCGCGCACTCGGCGGCCATCACCCTGGTCAAGCTGGCCACGAAGGCCTTGGTGGCGGAGTAGACGCCCAAGCCGGCGTCCGGCATGCGGTCGCCCAGCAGGGAGTGGGCGGTGATGATGTTGCCGGAGCCCTGCGGCACCATGATGCGCATGGCGGCCCGGGAGGTGTGGATGACGCCGAAGACGTTGACGCCGATGACGGCCTGGGTCACCTCGTCGGTCGAGTCCATGATACGTTGCCGACGCAGGATGCCGGCGTTGTTGACTTGGACGTCGAGGCGGCCGTAGTGCTCGGCCAACTGGGCGTAGGCGGCGTCGACCTGGTTGGACTGGGTGACGTCGCAGACCAGGGCTAGGACCTCGGCCCCGAGGGCCTCGCAGTCGGCCGCGGTGACCGCCATCTGATCTTGGTCGACGTCGACGATGGCGACGTCGTAGCCGCGCTCGGCGAAGTAGAGCAGGATGCCCCGGCCGATGCCTTGGCCGCCGCCGGACACGGCGATGACGGGTTTGGTTGACTTCTCGGGCACGATGGCCCCCTTTCCTTAGATCTTGGCTTCTAGTCGGGCAGGTCGGCCCCGGCCAGGACGGCCAGACTGGCGGACAGGCCGAGACGGTCGGCCCCAGCGGCCAGATTGGGTTCGACGTCGGCCCAGGTCCGCATCCCGCCGGAGGCTTTGACCTTCATGCCGGCGGGGATGGACCGCTTCATCAGAGCGACGTCGGCCGGTGTGGCCCCGCCGCCGCCGAAGCCGGTCGAGGTCTTGACGAAATCGGCCCCGGCCCGGGCCGCCGCCTGGCAGGCCCGCACCTTCTCCGGGTCGGTCAGATAGCTGGTCTCGATGATGACTTTGACCAAGACGCCGGCGGCGGCTTCCACCACGGCTGCGATGTCTTGGTAGACGGTCTCGTCCTGGCCGGCCTTGAGGGCCCCCAGGTTGATGACCATGTCGACTTCCTCGGCCCCGTCGGCGATGGCCCGCTTGGTCTCGTAGGCCTTGGTGGCGCTGGCGTTGGCCCCCAGCGGGAAGCCGATGACGGTGCAGACCTTGACGCCTGTGCCCTTGAGCAGCTGGGCGACCTGGGGCACGTTGACCGGATTGACGCAGACCGAGGCGGCCTGGATGTCAATCGCCTCCTGGCAGATTTGAGCGATGTCGCTCGGGGTGGCGACCGCCTTGAGCAGTGTGTGGTCCATCAGACCGGCCAGTTGGGACCGAGTCAGATTCATGGCATCTCCTTGACTTGGATGGCTTCTTGGATCGGGGTCGGCTGGCAGTTCAGCCGACCAGCCCGAGGGCTCTCAGGTCGCGCTCGATGGTGGCGGCCTCGGCTGGGCTCAACTCGGCCAAGGGCGGTCTCATGGCCCCCAGCGGGCAGCCGACCAGCCCGGCGGCGAACTTGTAGCCGGCGTCGAAGGGCCCGGTCTTGAGGGCCTGGCGGATGCGCAGGACCCGGTCCTGGGCCGCCTGGGCCGCTTCCCAGTCCCCGGCCTGGGCCGCTGCGGTCAGGGCCAGGACGGCTTCGGGGAAGACGGCCGAGATCAGCGACACGACGCCCTGGCCGCCCAGTTTGAGGACCGAGACGGTGGTGGCGTCGGTGCCGTTGAGGAACTCGACCTCGGGACCTGAGATCAACCGCAAGGTGGTCTGGATGTGCAGGAAGTCGATGGTCGACTCCTTGTAATAATGCACATTCGGATTGCCGGCGAACAGCCGGTAGACCGTCTCCGGGCTGGCCGTGTTGCCGGTCTGGGGCGCGTTGTAGAAGCCACAGGGCAGCTCGGTCGCCTGGGCCAGCCGGTCGAGATAGGCCAACAGGGCCGGCTGCGGCACGGCGTAGACGTACGGGGCCTGCAGGCAGACCGCGTCGACGCCCAAGGCCTCGTAGCCGCGCAGGACCCGCTCGGCTTCGGGCAGGCTGCTGGCCACCACGTTGGCCATCACCGGGACCCGGCCGCGCGCCGCCTCGACCACACAGGCGGTCGTGGCGACGCGCTCGGCGGCGTCCAGGGACAATGACTCGCTGGCCAGGCCGTTGGTGAACAGCCCGGCCACGCCAGCGGCGACTTGTCGCTCGACTTCGCCGCGCAACAGATCGAAGGCGATCGATCCGTCGGCGTTGAAGGGGGTCAACAACTCGGTGGTGACACCTCGGAAAGACGGACTCGGTGACATGGTCGGGCTACCCTCTCGGTTGATTGGTTCGGTTGATCCGCTTGGTTCGGCCTGATCGACTGGTCCAGCTCGATGGCTTGGACCAGTCGATCAGATGGCTGGTCCGCGCTGGTCTAACCTTCGATGCCCAGCCGCTTGAGCGCGGCCGAACGGGCGTGCCAGGCGTCCATCAGGGCGTACGGAATGGCCGTGTAGACCGGGTACAGCTCTTGGTACACGGCCACGTTCTCAGGAATCGGCTGGTAGACCTTGTCGACCTGGCAGAAGCTGGCCACGGCCTCCTCCTGGGAGGCGAAGCAGCCGGCCGACAGGGCCGCCATCCAGGCCCCGCCCTTGGCGCCGTACTCGGTGCCGGAGACCAGGGAGACCGGCAGATTGAAGATGTCGGCGAAGATCTGGCACCAGACCGGCGACTTGGCGCCGCCGCCGGACAGCCGGATGTCGACCGGGGCGAGGGCGTACTCGTCGACGCAGTGCTTGTTGGAGAAAGCCATGCCCTCATAGACGGCCCGCAGCATGGCGTAACGGTTGGCCCGGGTGGACAGACCGAAGAAGTTGCCCCGGGCGGCCGTGTCGGTGAAGGGCGCGCGTTCGCCGGCGGCGTTCATGTACGGATGGTAGATGACGCCGTAGCTGCCGGGCCCGACCCGCTCGACCTCTTGGTCGAACAACTGGTAGACGGAGATGCCCTGCTCTTTGGCCTTGACCTTGTCCTCGTAGGTGAAATTGTTGACGAACCAGTCCGAGTTCGGCGTGCCGGTCAGCGGAGCGATCATCTGCAGCCACTTGCCGGGCACGTTGCAGGTCGAGGTCGAACCCAGCATGGGGTCGCCGTTGGGGAAGTTCGGCAGCACCATGGTGGTGACGCCGGAGGTGCCCAGGATGATGTTGACCTGGCCGTCATGGATGTCGCCCACGCCGGCGGCGCAGCCGGTGACGTCCCAGCCGACCGAGGTGACGGGGATGCCAGCTTTGAGCCCGGTCGCCTCGGCCGCGGCGGCGGTGACGACGCCGACCGGCTGTTGGGGCTCGGTCTGGGGCACGAAGCGGTCGTAGAACTCCGGCACGCCGCACAGTTCCAGGGCCTTGAGGCTGACATGGCTGTCACCGCCGACGACGCCGAAGTAGTCGGAGCCGTTGGCCGTCAGATTGCCGGTCAGCTTGTAGGCGATGTACATGTTCGAGGTGACGAAGTGGACCGAGCGGGCCAAGGTCTCCGGCTCGTTGGCTTTCAGCCAGGGCAGCATGAGGCCGTAGTTGGCCGTCATCAGCCAGTTGGCGGTCTCCTTGAAGACGGCGGCCATCTTGCCGTTGGCGATCCACTCGTCCATCAGGTCGGCGCAGCGGGCGTCGTTCCAAAGGATGCCGTGGCGGAACGGCTTCAGGTCCTGATCGAGGAAGGAACAGCCACCGCATTTGCCGGTGATACCGATGCCGACGACCTCCCCCGGGTCGATCTGGGCTTGGGCGATCAAGGCCTTGAGACCAGCGGCGACCTCGACCCAGTCAGTCTCCAGGTCGAACTCGGACCAGCCGAACTTGGGCTCGAAGACCGGTGTCGGGCGGGCTGACACGAACAGCTCATTGCCGCTGAGATCGAATAGGACTGATTTGACCACCGAAGTGCCGGAATCGATTCCGATAACGTATTTGCCCATTTGCGTTGCTCCCATCTTGGAATGTCGTGACGTCTCTGTCAGGCGGCTGCGGGCCGCTATCAACGGATGCCCCCAGGGCGGAGGGTGATCCCCGGGCTCCGGTCGCGGCAAGGACCTTCGACCGAGGATGCACTTCTGATCATACTATGATCAAATGATCACCGCAATAGGTCGACGGACTTAATTTGAGAGTTCTTCGGTACGGGATCGGCCCACGCGCCGTTCGGTGCGGCGACCGCCGACGGGGTCGCTCAGGCTGGGTCGGCCCAGGCGGGCGAGCGGGTGGCGCCGTCGGCGAGGACCATGCCGCCGACTGGGGCTTGGGCGACCTGGGCCACCGGCAGGCACTTGGCCTTGAAGAGATAGAAGGTGTGCTGGGCGAAGACCGGGTAGTCGAAGGTCGACTCGAAATTGGCCATGCCCTTGGCCAGGATCAGGTCCGATCGGACCAAGAGATCGTGCACGGCCGGGTCGATCTCGGTCGGCGGCAGGCCGATGCCGTCGGTGCCGGACTCGACGATGGTGGCGAAGCGGTCCAAACCGGCCAGCTCGGCGTCGGCCCGCATGGCGTCGTTGATGACGGGGCCGGATTTGACGATGACGGCGATGTCGAGCGGCGGCAAGCCGCGCTCGGCCCGGAAGCGGGCGATCTCCTCGACCAGGACGCCGTCGAAGATGACCTCGCCGGCGTTGTCACAGGACAGCGTCAGCGAGCTGGCCTGGGCCAGCCGGTCCCGGAAGGCGTCGTAGTCATCGATCGCGAACTCCAGGTCCAACAGGCCGCGGACGGCCGTCTCAACGTCGAAGTGGTCGCCGAAGGCGAAATCGATCATGTTGCCGATGACGGCCAGTCTGATGGCGGTGGCCAACCGGTCGGGCTGCTCGTCCAGGATGGCGCGGGCCAAGGGCAGGGCCTGGAGGGCGACCGCGTTCTGCTCCGCCTTGTCCTGGGCCAAGGGGTCGAATGAGCCGACGGCGACCTTGGCCCGGCGATAGAAGTCGTTGATGGTCAGACAGACGTCGCCCCCGGTCTGGAACTTCAAGCTGTAGTCCTCGATCAGATCCAGCTTGCGTTGGGCCGGGGCTTCGACCCGGCTCAGCGCCCGCGCGACGGTGCTGACCTGGCAGCCCACACAGGTGACTTGCAACCTCATACGGCCACCTGGCCCAGATCGGCGGCGGTGGAGCCGTCCCGTCGGTCCACCCAGCGGCGGGCGGCGGAGGCGAGCCGGAAGGGCCTGCGACCGTCAGAGTAGGGGTGGGTGGACCTGGGCATAACGCTCCAATCCCTGTCAGTTGGATATCGACTCTGACGAGTCTGAACGCTTCAATCGCGTCGGCGAGCCTCTGCGGCCGGCCCGCCGGAGCGATTCTATCGGGGGCGGCCAAAGAGGGGCGGCTGGGCCAGTCTCCCCGCGCGTACCGCTCGATCACGCCAACCCCCAACGCCGAGAACGGAGCCTCACACACGCCGACACGCGGAAAAAGTGGTCGCAACCGCCCGCTGGCGTGTCCACACCCGGCCGCTCCGCTGGGGCCGGGTCGGTGGAGGCGGGCCAAAGGGCGCGGCCGCCGTCAGGATTAGCCGCTCAGGCCAATAGGTCGTGCAACATGATGACCTGTTCCCGGCCGGGGCCGACCCCGATGCCGGAGATACGGGCGCCGGTCAGCTCCTCCAGGCGGCGGACGTAACGTTGGCAGGCCGGCGGCAGCTGGTCGAAGCGGCGGCAGCCGGAGATGTCCTCGCTCCAGCCCTCCAGCTGCTCGTAGACGGGCTGGGCGTGGTGGAACTCGGTTTGGGTCATCGGCATGGTGTCGTGGCGCAGACCGTCGATGTCGTAGGCCACCACCACCGGCACCCGGTCATACCCAGTCAGGACGTCGAGCTTGGTCAGGAAGAGATCGGTCACGGCGTTGACCTTGACCGCTTGCTCCACCACCAGGGCGTCGAACCAACCGCAACGGCGGGGCCGGCCGGTGGTGGTGCCGTACTCCCCGCCGGCTTGGCGCAAGCCCTCGCCGACCTGGTCCAGCAACTCCCCCGGGAAGGGCCCCTCCCCCACCCGGGTGGTGTAAGCCTTGGCGATACCGATGACGCGGTCGATCCGGGTCGGCCCGACGCCGGCCCCGATGCAAGCCCCGGCCGCCACCGGGTTGGACGAGGTGACGTACGGGTAGGTGCCGAAGTCGACGTCCAGGTGGTGGGCCTGGGCCCCTTCGAACAAGACCACCTGGCCGGCGTCGAGGGCCTGGTTGAGGACGCGGGCGACGTCGGTCACCAGCGGGCGCACCCGCTCGGCCTGGGCCAGCAGCCGCTGGCAGACCTCCTCGGCGTCGATGGCGGGCCGGTTGTAGACCTTGACCAGCAATTGGTTCTTCTGCTCCAGGGCGGCTTCGACCTTCTGGCTCAAAATCTTGGGGTCGAGCAGGTCCTGCACCCGGATGCCGACCCGATTGACCTTGTCGGCGTAGGCCGGACCGACGCCGCGACCGGTGGTGCCGATCCGGCGGTGGCCCAAGAAGCGCTCCGTGACCTTGTCCAGGACCTGGTGGTAGGGCGCGATGACATGGGCGTTGGCCGAGACCAGGAGGCGGTCGGCGGCCACGCCGCGGGCGGTCAAGGCGTCGATCTCGGAGAAGAGGACATCGAGGTCGACCACCACGCCGTTGCCGATGACGGGGGTGGCGCGGGGGCTGAGGATGCCGGAGGGCAACAGATGGAGGGCGTAGGTCTCGTCGCCCACCACCACGGTGTGACCGGCGTTGTTGCCGCCGGAGTAGCGCACGACGTAGTCGACGCGGTCGCCCAATTGGTCGGTGGCCTTGCCCTTGCCCTCGTCACCCCACTGGGTGCCGATGACGACGATGCCGGTCATACACGGCCCTCCCTCCGGCCGGGCTCCCACGGCTGGTCGCCGCGGCCCCGGGTCTATCAATCCCCCAGGCATCGTAGCGACTCCCGCCGGTGACCTGAGCCTCGATAGGATGGAAGCGCTGCCAATCCTGACCGGCGCGACCCTGCGGCGCCGGGCCGGCCCGCGAAAGGAACCCCATGCCCGTCCTACCTCCCCACACGCCTGACCCGGATCGTTACGACGGTCGTATGCCCTACCGTCGGGTCGGCCGTTCCGGGCTGGCCCTGCCCGCCATCTCGCTCGGCCTGTGGCACAACTTCGGCGACGACGTGCCCTTCGAGCGCCAGCGCGCCATCTTGCGCCGGGCCTTCGACCTCGGCGTCACCCACTTCGACCTGGCCAACAATTACGGCCCGCCTTACGGGGCGGCCGAGACCAACTTCGGCCGCCACTGGAAGGAGTCCTTCCGCTCCCACCGGGACGAGCTGGTGATCAGCTCCAAGGCCGGCTGGGACATGTGGCCGGGTCCGTACGGCGACCTCGGCTCGCGCAAGTACCTCTTAGCTTCGCTCGACCAGTCCTTGGAACGGATGGGCTTGGACTACGTCGACATCTTCTATCACCATCACTTCGACGCCTCGACGCCGCTGGAGGAGACCCTGGGCGCGCTCGACCAAGCCGTCCGCTCCGGGCGGGCCCTCTACGTCGGCGTCTCGTCCTACTCGGCCCAGCGCACCCAGCAAGCGGTCGACGGGCTGCGCCAACTGGGCACGCCGCTGCTGATCCACCAACCGTCGTACTCCATCATCAACCGTTGGATCGAACCGGAGCTGATCGACCTGCTGGGCCGGACCGGCGTCGGCTGCATCGCCTTCTCGCCCCTGGCCCAAGGCATGTTGACGGACAAATACCTCGACGGGCTGCCGGCCGGCTCCCGGGCGGCTCAGCGCAAGTCCTTGTCGACCGCTTTCCTGACGCCGGAGAACCTAGCCAACATCGCCCAGCTCAACGCCCTGGCCCAGGCCCGGGGCCAGTCGCTGGCCCAGATGGCCCTGGCCTGGGTGTTGCGCGACGACCGTGTCAGCTCGGCTTTGATCGGCGCCTCCAGCGTGGCCCAATTGGAGGACAGCCTGGGAGCGCTGAGCCGACTCGACTTCACGGCGGCGGAACTCGGCCTGATCGACCAGTACGGCCAGGAGGCCGGCATCAATCTCTGGGCCGGCCCCAGCCAGGCCTGACGGCCTGACCGAACGGAAGACTCCAGGCCCCGGCCGACCGCGCAGGGCTGGCCGGGGCCTGGAGTCTTAGATCTGGGCGGTTCCGATCGACTCTTCGACTCTGCGAGTCTCAGGAGTGCAGGGTCTGACCGGCCGAACGCAACCGGGTGGCCGCCTCGATGACACGCTGGGCCATGCCGGCCTCGCCGGCCTTGCCCCAAGCCCTGGGGTCGTACTGCTTCTTGTTGCCGACCTCGCCGTCGATCTTGAGCACGCCGTCGTAACTGCGGAACATGAAATCGACCACCGGGCGGGTGAAGGCGTACTGGGTGTCGGTGTCGACGTTCATCTTCACCACGCCGTAGTCGACCGCGTCGGAAATTTCCTGGGCGGAGGAGCCGGAGCCGCCGTGGAAGACCAACGCGAAGGGCTTGTCGACCCCGTACTTGGCGCCGACGGCGTCTTGGATCTGCTTCAGGACCTCGGGCCGCAGCTTGACCGCGCCGGGCTTGTAGACACCATGGACATTGCCGAAAGTGAGAGCGGTGATGTAACGCCCATTCTCACCCAGGCCGAGGGCCTCGACCGTGGCCAGACCGTCCTCGACGGTGGAGTACAACTTGTCGTTGATCTCGTTCGAGACGCCGTCCTCCTCGCCGCCGACCACGCCGACCTCGATCTCCAAGATCTGATGGGCCCGGTTGGTCAGAGCCAGCAGCTCCTGGGCGATCTGCAGGTTCTCCGTCCGGGAGACGGCCGAGCCGTCCCACATGTGGGACTGGAAGAGGGGCTCCTGGCCGCGCGCCACCCGCTCCAGCGAGATGTCGATGAGCGGACGCACGTAGCCGTCGAGCTTCTCTTTGGGGCAGTGGTCGGTGTGCAAGGCGATGTTGACGGGGTAGTTCTGGGCCACGACGTAGGCGTACTCAGCCAGGGCGACGGCGCCTGTGACCATGTTCTTGACCGTCGGCCCGGAGGCGTACTCGGCGCCACCGGTCGAGATCTCGACGATGCCGTCGGAGCCAGCCTCGGCGAAGCCGGCCAGGGCGGCGTTGAGGGTCTGCGAACTGGAGATGTTGATGGCGGGGAAGGCGTACTTGCCTTCTTTGGCCCGCTGGATCATCTCAGCGTAAACCTCTGGGGTTGCGATAGGCATATTTCGTCTCCTGACTGTCGGTGTTGATTGAGGTTCAGTGTGGGGTGGGGGCGCCCTGATCGCGGGGAGCGCGACCAGAACGATGTGTCAATTGCCCAAACGAGATGTGTCCAACCACCTCGTCCCCCGGGAATAGGCTCGGACGGCGGCGTCGATGGTGCCGGGCATGGTGTCGAGGTACATGAAGGGCAGCCGACGGACCTCGCCGCTGGCGCTGTGGACGTCGAGCCTGGGACCCGATCCGAAGCGGCCCCGCGTGGTCGAGACCTTGGTCACGTCGGCCCAGGGCAGGACTCCGCCTAAGAGGTCGATGCCCCAGTGGCCGACCCGCACCGCTATGCCTTGGCCGATGCTCTTGAGCAGACGACGAGAGTTGATCAGACCGGCCAGAGCGGCCACCAGCCAGATCGCCGAATAGGCCAGCCCGATCATGAGCAATTGCAGACCGCGGGCCAGGTCGAGCTGTTGCCAGGCCCAGATCACACCACAGATGGCGACGGCCACGATCAGCCAGATCAGACGTGACCGGACCAGCCCGGAGTAATACGCCACGCGCTCGGCGGCCGGCATGGGGTTGAACCCGACCGTCAGCTCTTCGGACATGGCTCCCATCATAGTGGTGGAGGATTCCGCCCCCGGGCGACAGTCAGTCGACGGCCGCATCCAAGCCCCAGTGGTACATGGCGATGGCGGCGGCCGCGCCGGCATTGAGGGAGCGAGTCGAACCGTATTGGGCGATGGCCACGATCCGATGGCAGGCGGCCAGAGCGGCCTCGGTCAGGCCGTCCCCCTCTGAGCCGAAGAAGAGGCAGCAAGCCCGGGGCAACCGGGTCCGCTCCAAGGGCTCCGAACCGGCCACGTTGTCCACCCCGATCAGGGGCAGGCCGTCCAAAGCCTGGACCAAGGCCTCGACCGAGTCGTGGTGGCTGAGTTGGAGGTAGCGATCGGTCACCATGGCTCCGCGCCGGTTCCAGCGCTTACGTCCGACGATGTGGACCCGGGCGACGTTGAAGGCGTTGGCGGTGCGCACGATGGAGCCGATGTTGAAGTCGTGCTGCCAGTTCTGGATCGCCACTTGGAGGGGCCGGCGGCGCTGGTCGAGCTCGGCTCTGATCGCCTCGACGGTCCAATAGCGGTAGGCGTCGATGACGTTGCGCCGGTCGCCGTGGGCCAGCAGGGCGCGGTCCAAGCGGGGGTCGTCCGGCCACGGTTGAGGAGCTGGTCCGACGCCGACCGGGGCCGGCGAGCTGACCGAGGGGTCGAGCGGACCGTCTGCCCAACCGTCGAGCGGGCCTTCCGCCGGATCGGGGCCGAGAGCCTCGGTCTGGGCCTCGGTCGGACCGGCGCTGATGGCCTCGGCCGGGGCCGGGCTGGGATCGGTCGTCACGGCGTCACCCTAGTGGGCCCAGCCCCTAAACCTGTGGACTC
>JAISCA010000012.1 GCA_031265875.1 Propionibacteriaceae bacterium | reverse complement strand
CCTCGCCCGCGTCGATCCGGGTCGTGCAGATCATTCAGCGGCCCGGCCTCCTCCAGCCGGCGGACCCCGTCGGCCTGGGCCCGGCGACGCTCCGCCCGGGCCTCCTTGTCAGTCGTCATAGTCAAAGTGTCGGACACAGTGTCGTCCCTTCCTTAGGAATGACACCCCTCACACAAACAATCTGACACCCTCCGAAGCCACCCTCGTGGGCCATCTCCAGGGCGTCGACGGCCAGGGACGCGCGCATATGGTCGGCCATCTGCCAGCCCACCACCATCCGGGTGGCCAAGTCGATCACAGTCGCCAGATACAACCAGCCCTCCCCGGTCCGCAGATAGGTGATGTCGCCGACCAGACAGGACGTGGCGACCGGCGGCCGGAAACGACGTCGGACCAGGTCGGGCCGTCGGCCGGCGTCGGGGTCGGGCACGGTCGTCCTCTTCGACGCCCTGGGCTGGACGCCCGCGACGGAGAGCTGGCGCATGACCGACCGGACCAAGTGGAGCGACGCCGCGACGCCCTCGGCGGCCAGTTGGGCGTGGATCCGACGGGCCCCGTGCCGACCCTGGGAGGCCTCCCACAGCCGTCGGACGGCCCCGGCGTAATAGCCCTGCCGGGCGACGCCCAGCAGCCGGCACATCAACACCACCGGGTAACGAGCCTTCTCCGCGTCCACGAGCTCGTACTTCAAGCTCATGGGAGCGTCCGGGCGAAGAAGGCCGCGGCTTTTTTCAAGAACTCGTTCTCCATCCGCAACCGCCGATTGTCATCCTCCAACTGTCTCAACCGGGCCGCGTCGACCGGGGACGGAGCGCTAGCGGGGTCGGGATGCTCACCCCGATACAGGCCGACCCACCGGCCCAACACCTGCTGACTGATCTCAAGATCCCTCGCCACATGGGCGACAGGCCTACCAGTCGACACCACCATCTGCACCGCCTCAGCCTTGAACTGCGACGAATACCGCCTAGGCGAACCCGGACCCCACCGCTGCGTGGACACCTCGTCATTCTCCTAACGGATCAGTGTCTACAGAAAGCATGACACCCCAGGCCTACCCCGACCGCATCCAACCCCATCTCAACTAGAAACCACCCGACGCCCACTTACACAACCAACTTGACAGGCTCCGGCCAGATCGTCGAGGCGGCACGGCGGATGGGACAAGGCCGCAAGGCCCGCCGGTGCCGGGTCGTGTGGCAGTACAAGTTCTCCCGCCACAAGCACGACGACAAGTCCATCAACGCGCTGATGGACAAGGCCGAACGTGTGGCGGCCGGTGAGATCCCACTGAAGAGGACCCGTTTCCTCAAAGTCGCCGGGGCCACCAAGACCGTCGACCAGGCGCTGATCGACCGGGCCCGACGGATCGCCGGATTGAAGGGCTACGTCACGAACGTGCCCGCCTCACAGATGACCGGCCAACAGGTCGTCGACGCCTACAACGACCTATATCAAGTTGAATTATCTTTCCGCATGGCCAAATCGGATCTCAAGGCCCGGACCGTGTTCCACCACCTGAGAGACTCCATCGAAACGCACCTCACCATCGTGTTCGCCGCCTTGGCCGTCAGCCGGCGCCTCCAAGCCGCCACCGGCGTCACGATCAAGAAACTCGTCCAAACACTCCGACCAGTCCGCTCCGCCGTAGTCGAGACCAACGGACAGCGCTTCACCATCGACCCCGACATACCACCCCCCGCACAACGGATACTCGACGCCATCACCGCCACAGGTCACTAAGCACGGTGGCACGAGTCAGGCCAGACTCTCCGTTCAGCACCCAACTAACAGCCCTGCCACAAAGTTTGACGCGGGACATCAATCGTCAGAACCGACTAGAATTCAAGCGGTACCGTCATCCGTCCACACCGTCATTAAGGCGACAATGAGTCCACGGGCTATGAGTCACATCACCGAGGGAGTGCCACGCATGCCCGCAGCAGTCACCCCCCCCCCAGCCACGCCGAGGAAGGCGTGGTCGTAGTGTCCGCGTCACTGGGCACGCCAGATCGCCTCAAGCCCAAGGATCGTTACCTGACCGAGGTGCAAGGCCTACGGACCATCGCGTCGCTGATGGTGGCGAGTTATCACATCTGGTTCCGGCGCGTGTCTGGTGGGGTGGACGTATTCTTTGTCGTCGCCGCCTACTTCATGACGCTGTCGCTGCTCAAGCTCGGTAGCGCTGGATCAGCGAAGGGCGCGGTTGGGGGCGCGCTGGGCTTCTTCGCCAAGACCCTGCGTCGGGTCGTGCCGTCAATGGTAGTCGTACTGGTAGCGACAATCATTGCGGCGCTCGCGTTCATGCCTCGGGTGATGTGGTCGAGTCAGCTTCGTCACGCTGTCGCAAGTTCGGCCTTCTTGGAGAACTGGTGGCTGGCGCGCGCTGCGACTGACTACCTCGCGCAGGGCTTGGCCAAGTCGCCATTCCAGCAATTCTGGGCGCTCGCGCTCCAGATGCAGTTCTACGTGCTCTGGCCAATCGCCGCGCTCGTCTGCCTGGCGATCGCCCGACGGGTGAAGCGTGACTTCCGGACTGTGCTCACTGTCGGGTTCGCTGTTCTCTTCGTCGGCTCGTTCGCATTCAGCCTTTACTACACGGCCCAGAACCAGTCCGTCGCCTACTACATCACCCCGACGCGCGCATGGGAGTTCGCCGCGGGGGCGCTCCTTGCTCTGCTCGTCACGAAGCAGTCCTGGTCACGAGCTGGCTGGCGCATAGCGGGCTGGGTCGCACTTGGTGTTCTCGTGTCGTTCGCGGCGGCGCTCGACGTATCCACTTTGTTCCCTGGTGTAGCTGCGCTCGTTCCCGTACTTGCGGCAGCGCTCCTGATCGCCGCTACCTACAACCACGCTGGCCCGGCGGTACTTCGCTGGAGGCCGATCGTAGCCCTCGCCCCATTCTCATTCGCGTTCTACCTCTGGCACTGGCCGATCCTGGTTTTCGTACAGTACGCACAAGGTCGATCGGATATCGGTGCGGTCGAGGGTCTGGCCATCGTCATCGCCGCCTGGGCGCTGGCGTGGGGCACCACTAGATTCGCAGAGCAACCTTTCCGCAGCTCTCCGCGGCTCGCGCGGTCGGTCTGGGCGACCGTCGTCGGCTGCGCCATCGCCTTCGTGCCCGTTGGCGCTGTCGGTACCACCTGGTTCTACCTCGAAAAGAAGGCAGTCGATCAGGCAACGACCGCACTCGCCGACTATCTCCACTCCGGAGAGGCCAACGGTCTTGTCCCGGCGACTATCATCGCCCGGGATGACCTGCCCCTCGGGTACGCCAATGGATGCCACCAGAACCAGTACAGCGCAGAGTTACTGAAGTGCGTCTATGGCGACGCTACAGCTTCGACCACCGTCGCCCTCGTCGGAGGGTCCCACTCGCTCCAATGGCTCCCCGCGCTCGATGCTATCGGACAGGAGTCCGGCTACCAAATATTGGTTTACACAAAAAGTTCCTGCCTGTTCGGCGACAGCACCGTCGATGAAGACGCGACACCATCCTGCGTCCAATGGCAGAAGGACCTTCTTGCGGAGGTGATCAGCATCCATCCCGATCTCGTCGTGACACTTGCGACCCGCGGCAGCGGTGCCGCCGAAGAAGTCCCGGAGGGCTACTCCGCCTACTTCACGGCACTCGAAAACACGGGGATATCGGTGCTCGCGATACGCGATAATCCATGGTGGCCGACTGACCCGACCATGTGCGCCGACGCGGGTCTTCTCGATGCGACCAAATGTTCCATCGCCCGTGATTCAGTGCTTGACCCGGATTTCGCCTGGGACGCCACCGCTCACCCGAATGTGACGTTCGCCGATCCGACCCCCCAGCTCTGCAACGACGAAACATGCCCAGCGGTCGATGGCCAGATACTCATATACAGGGACAGCCATCACCTAACTCGCACATGGGTGCTCAGTCAGTCGGATTGGCTCGAGCCGTTCGTGGAGACCGGCCTCGGAACTGCCCAGTAGCCCAGTGATAGACCTCCGTCCGCCGTCAGTTCGGTGTGAATAGCCGCTGGGGCTTGATCCCTCATCTATCTGCCGTTCTACAAGAAATGCCAATACTGCACGTACAACACTCTCCTGCTCCGACTCAGGAGCCGGGCCAGGGCTAGGGCGGCCAGGCTGGAGTGGGAACGCCGGCCGGGGAACCGCAGAGTCCGCCGCCGACCGCCGACGACCAGGAACCTGGGTAAGCATAAGGGGAACAGATGGCGCGTGCCGTGATCGACTCCATCGCCGACAGCGGTGTTCCCCGTCGTACTGACTGAGATCCGACGCCTTGGCCAAACGCTGAAGCAGAGCGCCGTAGACGTCCTGGCCCACTTCGCCCGGCCCGGCCTCAGCAACGGCCCTAAGGCCGCGTACTGGTTCAACTTCGCAGGATTCAGAGGGCATGGGATTGAAAACCTTCATCACCCTATTCTTCAGACATGGGAGCGCCGCCTCCGCGCCCTTCGCCCCTCTGCACTTCGGGGTAATGCCTCCCATGTCTCGGCCTTCGCTCCCCTGTCTTTCAGGGCCGACACCTCCACGCGCGCCCTTTATCCTTCTATCTTTCGGAGGAGACCGAAGACAGCTGTCACCTTGCCCCTCTACCCTCGGAGTCGCGAAGGATGACCACCGCCTCTACCCATTCATCCTTCGCGGTTCATCCGACACCGCGACCATATTTCCGGGCATTGAACCGGGGCAGTGCCCGTGTCGTAGAGTTGTCAGGGGACTGGTGGGCCGGGTAGGTCACATACTCGACGGCTCGATCCGATGACTTGGGAAGGATCGCCATGGACTTCG
>JAISCA010000034.1 GCA_031265875.1 Propionibacteriaceae bacterium | reverse complement strand
CAGGCGCAACAGATTTTCGAGTCACTCGGACTGGACATGACGACGGCGATAAATCTGTTCCTCCGCCAGACGGTGCGCGAGCGCGACCTGCCTTTCATCCTTTCGACGAGGCCGGCGGCTCAAAGAGCAGGTAAGACACTCGCGTACGGGCGGGGCGCGATGAAGGGCCGTATGTGGATGGCCGACGACTTCGACGCGCCGCTCGACGACTTCAAGGAGTACATGCAATGAGGCACCTGCTCGACACCCACACGGTGCTCTGGTTCCTCTTGGATTCGGAGAGGCTGTCCGATGCGGCGGCGGCAATCATCGAGGGCGAGCAAGCCAGCGAGGGCATCGCCGTGAGCATCGCGTCGCTTTGGGAGTTCACCGTGAAGCACAGCCTCGGCAAGCTCCAATTCGAGGGCGGCGTGGCGAGCCTCCGCTCCATGATCGATGCCAACGGGTGGGACGTACTGCCCGTCGCGCAACGGCACCTTGAAGCTTTATCAGACCTGCCGTATCTGCACCGCGACCCGTTCGACAGGCTCCTCGTCGCGACCGCTCTGGCCGACGTCCTGACGCTGGTCACCGCTGACGAGAACATTCACGGCTATGGTGTGCCGTGGGTGTGGTAGCGAAGAATCCGCTTTTTCCGGTTCGGCCGCCCGTCGGGCGGCTGGAGTCTGGGGGTGGGGGCGGAGCCCCGTGGCGAGAGCCCGGATCGGTGGCGCCGAGCGGGAGACGCTGGTCGCAGCTGCTCTGTCGTCACCCCGCGTCGCCGAACGACGGGTTGTGACAACCGACACGCCGGTGGCGTTGGTCGTAATTGCTCGATCGCTGTAGTCGGCCGTCTTCGCGCAGGCGGGAGGAGGGCTCAGATGTCAATGTCGCCGCGTCCCGAGACCCCGGGTTATCTGTGCAGAAGCCCCGGGGGAGCTCTGGCCTTTAGGGTTAACACTCGCCGGGGCGTTGACTTGTCTGGAGGAAGGTCTTCAACAGTCTTCGATACAGGGGCGCGGCCGGCCCGCCCCTGGAACACGGGGCTAGGGGACTTGGGTGGGGTCGGCGGTAGGATGGCGTGGTTGAGACGCGGAGGTGGTTGTAGTGGGTGTGATGGTTCAAGGCGCTGTCCCGGCGGGGTCGTTGCGGGCTTGGTATGACGAGCATTTGGTTGACGATGTCGCTTTGTATGACATCACCCGTCAGGCCGCGACGGTGTTGTCTTCGATGCTCCTGCGGCGGGGGTGCGAGGCCGTCGACGACCTTGAGGTGCAGCATTGGGAGGCGCGTCGGCGTTTGGTCAAGCGGCAGGTTCGCGCGTTGGACTCGGGGGACCGGGCTGGGTTGGTCGCTCAGCAGCAGGCGTGGGCCGATGAGATCCGCGCCTTGGAGGCCGAGCCCGTTCCTCTGCCCGTGTGACCGTGCCCGAAATCGCTTCCGAGATCTGGCTGCGGCAGGTCTTCGATTCCAGGGCTCGTGACGATGTTTTCGGCGACTATCGGCCGTCGCCGGGTACTCCGTCGTTGGTTCTAGTCGGCGGTCAGCCGGCGGCTGGCAAGACCAGCGTCGTGGAGGCGATGTCCGCCGCTGACCTGCGGCTGGTGCCGGTGGTGGGTGACGACCTGCGTGAGTAGACGCGATTGAGGCGAACGTCGAGCGCTTGCGCTTGTGAGTGAGCCGATTGAGTGTTTGAGGCCCGTCAGGGCGGATAGCGGTCGTTCTGGCCTGGGCCGTCTAGGGGCTCTTGGCAATTGTTACAATCAGCCCAGTCGTCCATCGTTTTCCCCAAGGCCAAGATCGGTGGACGCGACAAGGCTGAACTAGCGGCGCCGGCCGCTGGGGTCTGGAACCGAGTCATTTGGTCTTGAACCGTCCAACCGGACACCCAGGTCGTGTCGTTCCGCCGAGGGGCGAACCGACCCCAGGCTCAACGTGGCGCTGAGGAGGTGGTCATGGCCCAGGTCGACCACCGCCGCGTTCAGACCGGCGCCTGGCCGGTCGATCCGCCGGAGCTGGCCTTGCTGTCCCAGCGTTCAGGCTTCAGTCCGGTCGAATGCTGGGTCGGCTTGACCGTGGCCTTGCTGTCCCGTTCCCTCGGCCAGTCCATCCTGGCGGTCGGATTGGTCCGGCAGGGGGTGGTGGTGTCCGGCCTGGTCCAGTTGGAGCCGACGATCAGCTGGAGCGAGGCTCTGCGCGAGGTCGTGCTGGCTTCCCGGCGGTGGGAGCCGGGCGGGGCCGGTCGCGCCCCGGACCTGGTGATCGGTCCGGCCGGGACCGACTGGGACTCTCTGAACGATGTCGCTCCCCTGGCTCTCGGTCTGGGCCCGGTGGGCCCCGACGGAGTGGCCCTGAGTTGGGCGCACGGCGTCGAGGTCCCGGGCGGCTGGTTGACGGCCTTCCGGGGCTGTTTGGACGATCTGGCCGGCCGAGTCGCAGCCGACCCCGACCGCTCTCTGGCCGCCGTCGCCGGTCCTCTGCATTGGGTTCAAGCCGCCGCCGGGTCCGACCCCGCGCCCGCTTCCGGGGATCCCATCGACCCCAGCGGCCCCGTGCCCGCTCCAGGCGGCCCCACCGACCCCAGCGACAGCTCTGCCCCTCTCACCGACAGCTCTGCCCTTCCCGGCGCCATCCCCGGCGCCGCCCTGGACTCCGCTCAACCCGATCTCGTTCCGCCCAGCCCTCGGCCGAGCGCGGATCCTGTCGCCGAGACCTCTGCGACCGATGCGGACCCCGACGCAGACACGGCTTCGGAACCGCCGCCGGCCGATCCGGAACCGCCCCCGACCGACTCGGCGGCGGTCGAGGCGGTCGTCCGGCCGGTCGGCCGTGGCGGGGTCGATCTAACCGCTCTGTCCGACCCCAGCCAGACCGTGGTGTCGGCCTTCCGCCGCCAAGCCCTGGCCCAGCCCGACCGGACGGCTCTGTTCGACGCCGACGGCGCCCGGGTCAGTTACGGACAACTCGATCTGGGAGCCCGCCGCCTGGCCCAGGCCCTGGTGCGCCGCTCGGTCCACCCGGGCGATCTGGTCGGGCTATTGGCCAGGCGGGGGGCCGACTTCTACTGTGGCCTGCTCGGCATCCTTTACGCCGGCGCCGCCTATGTGCCGATCGATCCCGCCGGGACCATCCAGGAGATAGCCGACCAGCTCGGGTCGGCCCAGGCCAAAGCCGTCCTGATCGAAGGCTGGGAACAGGTGCGGTCGATCCCGGAGCTGCCCCTGGTCTGCCTGGAGGACCCGGCTCTGGCCGAGCTGCCGGCCCCGCCGCCGCCGGCTCTGGCGCCGACCGACCTGGCCTGCGGCCTGTTCGGCTACGGTCTGGCCGAAGCGGCGCCGGTCCCAGACGACGTCACCGGTTCGGACGACTCCACTGGTCCGGACGGCGTCACCTGTCCGAGTGACTTCTCCAGCTCGATCGACGATGACGACGTCGGGTCCGCCGCCCCTCCCACTGCGGTCGACGCTAGTTCAAACGGTGACGGAGCTCTTTCCGACGGGTCCGACGCCGCGCCCGTTCCAGACGATCCGGCGCCTGACCCGCCCGAGAGCGGGGCCGTCCGCAGCGGGCTCGGGCTGATCGACCACGCCAGTCTGGTCGGTTTGGCGGTCGACTTGATCGTTCAATTCGACCTCGGGCCGGGTCAAGTGGTGTTGGCCGAGGCGGCGCCGACCCAGGACACACACTTGGGGGAGTGGTGTCCGGCCCTGCTTTGCGGCGCCGCCTTGAGAATCCTGCCGGATCCGGCGCCCGGGCCGTCCGGCTCCGGGCCGGGGCCGGAGGCCACCGGTTCCGCCTCGGCCGCGTCCGAGCTAGCCACCGTTGGCTCCACCCCGGCCGGACTCGACCCAACGGCCGCCGCGACGGCGGGAGGGCCGTCCGATCCATCCGATCCGTCGGCCGAATTGCTGCGACGATCGGCCGACGACCCCGCTTTGGCCGAGCGGGTGGCCTGGTGGCGAGATCAGGTCGAGCGGGTCCGGGCCGGCGATCTGGGCTTGCCCTGGCCGGCCGACGGGGAGCCAATCGACCAGGTGGTGGTCGAGCTGGACCGTGAGCGCACCCGGCGGCTGCTGCGCGAGTCGGCCCAGGCCTACCACAGCGAAGTCTTCGAACTGGTCTTAGCGGCGGTGGCGGCCGGCCTCGGCGAGGTCTTCGGCCGCACCCAGGTGGCGCTGGAGATCGACGCTCCGGGCGGGTCGGCCACGACCTATCCCATCCTGGTGCGGGTCGGCCCCGTCATCAGCCAGGCCATCGTGTCCGCCAAAGAAGCCAGACGGGCCACACCGGACGGCGGCTCGACTTACAGCCGTTTGGCCGCCCGGCCCGACCTCGGCTTGGACCGCTTCCGGCCCGGTCTGCGCTTGCGTTGCCCAGATGGCCTGACCGGCGCTCCAACCGCTGGCGGACAGTCGGCCGAGGCGGCCCTGGCCCCGACCGGTGACGGCCCCGACCAGCCGCGTCACCCCTTGGCTCTGACCGTGACGACGGTCTCGGACCGACTGGTCCTGCGCCTCGACTACCACCCGGCCAGCCTCGACCCGGTGACGGCGCAGCGGCTCGGCCTGGCTTTGCTCGACGCCGCGCACGACGTGGTCGAGCACTGCGGCGCCCTCAGCGTGCCGCTGTCGACGCCGGCCGATGTCGGGGCGCCGGGTTTGGACGACGCCACCATCGCTTGGCTCAACGCCATCGCCGACGACCCTAGGAACCTGGCATGAGCGTGATCGGGGCCATTTCCGCCAACGTCGAGTCAGTCGCTCCCCTGACCGATCCCCAGGCCGACCTGTTGGAGGGCTGGTCGGCCGGGCGACGGTCCAGCGGCGTCTGGCAGCAGTGTGTGCGGTGGCACGGCCCCTTCGACCCGGCCCGGGTGGCCCAGGCGGCCCGCTTGGTGGCGGTTAGACATGAAGTCTTGCGTACGGTGGTGGTCCATCGACCGCCGGCGGCGCCTCGCCAGGCCATTCTGCGCCGCCGGCCGCCCGAACTGCGTCCCCTCGACCTGAGTCAATTCGATCCGGCCCGGGCCGAAGCCGAACTGGCGGCCGTCCGTCAGAACGGGCTCAGCCGGGGCTTCGATCCGGCGACCGATCCGCTTAGTCGGATCGACCTGGTCCAACTGCCCGGCCCGTCCGCCGCGCTGGTCTGGACCAGTCACCGGCTGATCGTGGATCCCTCCGCCTTCGCCCGCCTGTGGCATGACTTCTGCGATTATCACGAACGTCTGCGCCTGGGCCAGGCGGCCAGTTCGATCGAGACCGAGGCCCGCTGGAGGGCGCGGGCCTCGACTGGCTTCCACGACTGGGTCCGGCGGCGCCAGGCGGAGCCGGACGGCCTGGCCCACTGGAGCGCCCTGACCGCTGGATTGCCCGGACCGGCCCGGCCGGCGGCGTTGGAGAAGGACCGCTCGGCCCGGGCCGGTGGACCGATCCGACGTCGCTTGGACTCCCAGTTGGCCGACCGTTTGATCAGCTTGGCCCACGATTGCCAGACCGACCTGGAGCAGGTGGCGCAAGCGGCCTGGGGGATCGTCCTGCAGCGGCAGGTCGGCCGCCCCGATGTCGCCTTCGGCCGCCTACAGCCGGTCCGAATCGACGCCGTCGGCTACGACCGGCTGGTCGGGGCGATGGACCAGGTGAGGCCGGTCCGGGTCACCAGCCAGCCCGGAGACAAGGTGGCCGACTGTCTGGCCCGTTTGACCGCACAGGCGGCCGCCGCCGGCTCGCTGCGCTGTCGCCTGACCGAGGTCGGCCGGCGTTGTGGACTGGGCGACGACTTGGCCGCCAGCTGGATCAGCTTCGAGCCGGACGAAGCGCCGGCGGCTCCGGACTACCCGCTGGACGGTGTCGCCTTGGAGTGGGAGCCACCCCGCCAGCAGTGGCCGGCCGGATGGGCGGTCGGCTGGGACAGCCGGCCGGATCAGCTCAGCCTGACCGCTCAAGCCCAGCCCGAGGCTGGCTCGGAGGCCGACGCCGGCCGGGTCCTAGTCGCCTGGGAACAGGCCCTGATCGGTCTGGCCCAAGGTCCGGACGGCCTGGTCGACGCTATCGACGCGGCCGGTCCGGCCGAATTGGAGCGGGTCCGGCTCGACTTCAACTCGGCCTGGTCGCCGCCCGTCTGGGCCAGGCCCGATCCGGACGAGAGTCCGGCCCGGCCGGGCCCGGCGGCCGATCTCGGTCTGGCCTGGTCGATGTCGGTCCGGGCGGCTCAAGATCCGTTGGCCCTGGCTCTGATCAGCCAGCGTCGCCAGGTCAACCGGGGCGAGTTGGAGCGGGCCGCCGCGGCCGTCGTCCAACGTCTGCTCCAGGCCGGCGTCGGTCCCGGCGACCGGGTGGTCGTCTTAGCCCGGCGGGGTCCGGAGCTGGTGGCCGTCCTGCTCGGACTGGCTCGGCTGGGGGCCGTCAGCTTGGCCATCGACCCCGATCAGTCGGATCGGCGCCGCAACGCTTGGTTGACTCAGCTGCGCCCGGCCGCCGTCGTCTTGGTCGGTCTGGAGCGGTCCCTGCCGGCCGGCCTGGCCACGGTCCAAATCGGTTCTCGGATCTGGACCACGCGGCCGGATCAGCCCGGCTGGCCCACCCTCGGCCCGGCTGCCGTCGCGGCGGACGGATCAAGCGACGTCCGGCTCCTCGTCCCATCGGCTGGTGCGGGCGACTCCTCCGGCCCGATCCCGGCGGCCGGCGCAGACGACCTCCCCTCGGCCGGGCCGGAGCGCCCGGCTGGCCCGCCGCCGGCGTCCGGCCCAGCGGTGCCGCCCCATCCTTCAGCCGACGCCCCGCTGCACGGTGTCGTCGGGCCGGACCGGGCGGGCGATCCCCAAGGCTTATTGGTGTCCAACCGGACGGTCGTCAATTACGCCCTCAACCCGGCTTTGGACGGACTGTTCGACCACGATCAGGCCCGCTTGTTGTCGGTCTGCGATCACAGTGCGGGCCTCTTCGCGGCCGAACTGTGGCCGGCCCTGCTGCGGGGCCGCCCAGTCATTCTGGCCGACGAGTCCGAGCTGGCCGAGCCGGCCCGGTTCGCCCAGATCGCCCAGGACGGGGCCGCCACCGTCCTTCTGTCCACCGCCGCCGGTCTGGCCGGGTTGACCAGCCACCCGGGGGCCCTGGCCGGACTGCGCCGCTTGCGGCGGTTGGCGCTGGCTGGCCCACCCTGCCCGGCCGACCTGCCGCGTCGGCTGCGGGAGCACAGCGACGCCGCCTGGCTCAGTTTGTACGCTCCCGCCCAGACCGCCCTCTGGGGAGCCCTGGGCCAGCTCGACTGGGAACGGCCGGGGCTGGTCGGACGGCCCCTGGGCGGTTGCCAAATTCACATCGTCGAGCGCGACCGGCTCTGCGCCGTGGGCCAGATCGGGCAGGTCTGCCTGGCCGGCGCCGCCGTGCCCCTGGGCGGCCTCGGTCTGGACCAGGAGGAGGCGGAGCCGATCACCGACAACCCCTTCGGCCCCGGCCGCTTGTACCACTGCGGCGAGCGCGGCCGCTGGTTGCCGGACGGCCGTCTGGAGCTATGCCCGGCGGACGGTTGATCCAACCCAGGGTCGAACCGCCGCCTCAACCGCCATTCCCGTCGACCCTCCCGCCCTCAGGAGCGCCGATCGAGCGGTTGCGACAACAATTTCGGCGTGTCGGCTGTCGTAACCCGCCGTTCGGCGATGATGGTCCGCGATTGAGCGGTTGCGACCATCCCGCCCGGCGTGTCGGATGCCACAAGTGCTCTTTGATTTGATGTGGTTCAGCATAGGTGCGGGTGGGGTGGGAGTGTGTTTTGTCTTCTCGGGGTCGAGTGTGGGGCTGGTGGAGACGTGGGGTGGGGTGCGGCTGTCTGGGTGGTGGCGTTCTCTTGTGGCCGGCTGGGGTGGCGGGTCGACGGTTCGGGGGTTCCGGGGGTTGGGACGGCCCTTC
>JAISCA010000037.1 GCA_031265875.1 Propionibacteriaceae bacterium | reverse complement strand
CAACGTCCAATTCCCTTAGGTGCCTCCACACGAACGACCCACCACACGACGAACAGGCCCGCCAACGTCCAATTCCCTTAGGTGCCTCCACACGAACGACCCACCACACGACGAACAGGTGTCGGCGACGTTTGAAAATTGGACGGTTTCGGCGGTGAGCGGAACTCATCGTCGCGACCGCGCAGAGCGGCCCGGGCAGCCCGCCCTCATTCATAGCGACCCCCCGGCCCGCTGCGCCGCTCACGTCCCCGTCGTCGACAGGGGACTTACGACGCGCGACACGCGGAAGGCGTGGTCGCAACAGTCCGTTCGCGTGACCGTCCTTCACCGAACGGACGGATACGACGACTGGGCTCGGTCGGGACCGGTCCAAAGTTACGGTGGGGCGCTGAAAGTGACTCTTCCGGGCCAACCCAAGCACTCGTCCCAACCTCACAGGAAGCTACGGCAGACATATCTCAGTCCGGACGCCCGCTAGGTCGTCCGGAGTCGGGTAGCGGTGGCGGACGGCGGTTGAGACCCACGGCGACAGAGCACCTGCGACCGCCGACAGGCCGAAACAAGAGTCGTAACCCCCCGATCGCGTAAAAGACCCCGGCTGAGCGAGCAGTTACGACGCCCGCCGCCAACGTTTAGGACCCCCGGGTGGCGGGGGCGGGGCGGGCGCTCCACCACCAGCGGGCTTTGATCCGGTCCGGGCGGCCAGGCAGGCGGCCGGGCAGGGTGGTGTCGAGGTCGAGGCGGTGGCGGCGGGCGGGGAAGCCGAGGGGGCGGAAGCCGACCCCGCCCAACCAACTGGCGGCCGGGGACCAGGGCGTGGCTAGGAACGACGCCACCGCCCCCTGGGCTTCCAGGGCCCGGCAGCGGCCGCGCAAGTGAGCGGCCAGCGCGACCGTCAACCAGCGTCCCACCACGGTGGCGGCCGATCCGGCCCAGGGGTCGGCCAGCAGCAGGCCAGCTGTGTCGTCGTCCAAACCGCCGGCCGCCAGGGGGTGGCGCCCGGGCAGGGCGGTGGCGGTCGTCAGCAGCAGTAAGGCGGGCCGGTCTCCGGAGCCGCCGGCCGCTCCAGACGCACCGAGCGAACCAGCCCGCCCGGCCGAACCAGCCCGCCCAGTCCCTCCAGCCGAACCAGACGCACCACCCGAACCGTCCAGCCCAGTCGCACCGGCCGAACCAAGAGGACCCAGCGAACCGCTCAACGATCCCATCACCCCGGCCAGCCCCCAGCGAGCCTCGGCCGCCTCGACGCACTGGGCTAGCCGCTCGTCCGCCAACAAGTCCGGCCGGGCCGTCGCCAAAGCCGCCCAGTCGGCCGCCGCCAGAGCGCGTACGACCGGTTGGCGACGAGTCAGGTCGTCCGATCCGGTCATGTCCCCTCCCGCCTGAGACGTCAAGGCCCAGCCGACGCGGCCGGGCGGCCGCGGCCCCCACCAGACCCACCCAGCCTGGCTCCGGCGCCGGCGACACCGTTCCTTGTACGGCATCGTACGGGCTGATCGGGCAGAATGGACCAGGTGAGCCTGCCCGAACCGCGTCGCGACACTCGCCTCGACCGCTACCTAGACCTCTACGCCCAACGCACCAAAGGGCTCAAGGCGTCGGCTGTGCGGTCTCTCTTCGCGGTCGCCAACCGGCCCGAGGTGGTGTCCCTGGCCGGCGGGATGCCGAACATCGGCGGGCTGCCCTTGGACATGGTGGCCGACGCGGCGGGCGACCTGATCCGCCAGCGCGGACCGGAGGTGCTGCAATACGGCGGCGCCCAAGGCGAGCCCCGGCTGCGGGAGCAGATCTGCCAGGTCATGGCCTTGGAGGGCGTCCAAGCCGAGCCGGACGACGTGGTGGTGTCCTGCGGCTCGCAGCAGGCCCTCGACCTCATCACCCGCACCTTCATCGAGCCGGGCGACGTCGTCTTGGCCGAGGCTCCCAGTTACGTCGGCGCCCTCAACACCTTCCAGTCCTACCAGGCCCAGGTCGTACACGTCGCCATGGACCAAGACGGCTTGCAACCGGAGGCTCTCCGCCAAGCCGCTCTGGGTTGCCGGGCGGCCGGCCGCCGGGTCAAGTTCTGCTACACCATTCCCAACTTCAACAACCCGACCGGGCTGACCCAGTCGCTGGAGCGCCGCCGCCAGATTCTGGAAGTGGCGGCCGAAGTCGACCTGCTCTTGATCGAGGACAACCCGTACGGCTTGCTGACGCTCGACCACGAGCCCTGGCCGGCCCTGCGCGCCTTCGACCACGAGCGGGTGGTCTACCTGGGCAGCTTCTCCAAGACTTTCGCGCCGGGCCTGCGGGTGGGCTGGGCCGTGGCCCCGCACCCGATCAAAGACAAATTAGTCTTGGCCCAAGAGGCCGCCACCCTGTGCCCGCCGGTCTTCTCGCAGCACGTCGTCAGCGCCTACCTGTCGGAGTGGGATTGGCGCGGCCAGGTCGACCGCTTCCGCCAGGAGTACCGGGCCCGCCGCGCCGCCATGCTGCAAGGCCTGGAGGATCACATGCCCGAGGGCACGACTTGGACCAAGCCGGGCGGCGGCTTCTTCGTCTGGGTGACCCTGCCCGAGGGCCTCGACTCGCAATCCCTGCTGGCCACGGCGGTGACCAACCGGGTGGCCTACGTGCCGGGCACGGGCTTCTACGCCGATGGCCTGGGCTCCCGCAATATGCGCTTGTCCTATTGCTTCCCCCCGCCGCAGCAGATCTACGAGGGCACGCGCCGCTTGGGCGAGGTGCTGGCCGAGGCCATCGACCTGGCCCAGACCTTCGGCTTGATGGCGGCGCCCGGCCAGCCGGAACGGTCCGATCGATCCGACCAGCCGGACCAGTCCGACCAGACCGAAATCTCCGTACAGCCCGACCGTCCCGCCCAACCCGTACACCCCGAACAACTAGAACGGTTCACCCACCCGGCCGCTCCCGCTCCGTCCGATGGCGCCGAGCCGGCGTCGCCCACTGGACCCACCCCAGGGGCTCCCCCCGAGCCCACTCCCTTATCCATCCGTTCGGAATGAGGTTAACCATGAGCCATCCCATCGTCGTACTGGCCGGTGGTCTGTCGCACGAGCGCGAGGTCTCGTTGCTGTCTGGCCGACGCGTCGCCCACGCCCTGCGGGCCGGCGGCCACGAGGTCGTCGAGGCCGACGTCCAAGCCGGTTTGATCGACCAGTTGACCGCTTTGGACCAACCCGTCGTCCTACCGGTCCTGCACGGCGGGGCCGGCGAGGACGGCGCCTTGCGCGAGGTCTTCGAGTTGATCGGCTTGCCCTACGTGGGCAGCCCGGCGGCGGCCTGCCGCTTGACCTTCGACAAGGCCCTGGCCACGCCGGTGGTGGCCCGGGCCGGCTTGGCCGTGCCGGAGCGGGTGGTGCTGCCACACGACATGTTCCGGGAGCTGGGGGCCGGCGCCATCGTCGAGCTGATCGGGCGGCGTCTGGGCCTGCCCCTGTTCGTCAAACCGTCCGCCTCCGGCTCCTCGCTGGGCTGCCAGAAGGTGGACGACCTGAAGGACCTGCCGGCCGCCATGGTCGGGGCCTACAGCTACGGCCGGGTGGCGGTGGTGGAGCGCTTCGTGAGCGGCGTCGAGGTGGCGGTGGCGGTGGTCGACACCGACTCCGGCCCCAAGGCCTACCCGCCGGTCGAGATCCGCCCCGACTCCGGGGTGTACGACTACGAGTCCAGGTACACCGCCGGCGCCACCCATTTCCTAGCCCCGGCCGACCTCCCGCCCGAGGTCATCCAGCGTTGCGTCGAAGCCGCCCTGACGGCCCATCAGGCCCTGTCCTTGCGCGACATCTCGCGCACCGACCTGATCGTCGACCCGGCTGGCGTGCCCTTCTTCCTGGAGGGCAACGTGGCGCCTGGTATGACGGAGACCTCGACCGTGCCCCTGGCCATCGAAGCGGCCGGCGAATCCTTCGGCCAGGTCCTGGCCGACTTGGTGGCCAGAGCCAGAGCCCGCGTCCAGGCTAACTGAGCCCAGAGCAGGCCCACGCGCCGCCACATCATCGCCCCCGATCGTCCGACGCAGCGCCATCGCCGAGCGGAAGGTTCCGTAAGCGGACGCGGAGTCGGGCATCCTACGAGCTCGGTCGTAGACCCCACCACCGGCCAGCGGGAGGCTACGACAGCCGCCCGCTGGTGCGAGGAAGGGTCGGAAGTGCTCAATCGCTGAACCACCCACCGCTGAACGGAAGGTTACGACGGCCGACACGCCGTAGCGTTGGTTTCAACTCTCCGCTCGCGTGAAGCCCCCGGCGAATGGAGGGTTATGACGCGACACCGTACACACCACCGACCATAGACACCGGCACCTGACCCGCCCCGAAACGGTGCTGTAGGTTGGCGGCAGCGGTGAATGAAAGGACGTGCCATGGCGAGCACCATCCCTCTGTCCCAAGCCATCGAAGCGCTGCGGGGCGAGCTAGAGAAGTCCATGAAAGCCGGCCAGGACCACGACCTGCGCTTCCAAGTCCAAGAGGTCAAGCTGGAGTTGCAGGTCACGGCTGCCACTACGGGGTCGGGTGACGCGCGCGTCAAGTGGTTCCTCTTCGAAGCCGGGGGCGAGGTCATGCACGAGTCCGCCCGGGCCCAGACCGTCACTCTCACTCTCAAGGCCGTCACCCCTAAACCGGGCGGGCCAGCCGGATTGGCCCCGGATCTCGCGCTGCTGTCCGGGCCCGAGGACTGAGCGCCGAGACGGAGTGAGCCGTGGACGTTCATCTCGACGTCAAGCCGGCGGATCGCGCCGTCAAACTGAGACACCCGGGTGGGACTGGCTCCGGCTGGCGTCTAGGCCGAGGGTTGATCCTGACCGCCCAGCACTGTTCTGAGGCCGGCGCTGCCGGGCGCCATGTCCTCGACTTAACCGGAACGTGGCATGAGGCCGAGGTGGTCTGGGCCAGTCCTAACGCCGAGGTCGACCTGGCCCTGTGGCGGGTGGGCGACTTCGGGGGCGACCCCACGATTCCCTTGGCCGGGTTGAACCGCCGGTCCGGCGGGGACGTTCCGGCGACTGGTTACGGGTTTCCCGTGTTCCTCCAAGGATCGCACCGGCGGGACAGCGGCGCCCAGGCGGCTGGGCCGACGCCCGCCGACGCCCGCCGGTTGGAGCAGTTGACTGGTCATATTCCGCTGGCCCAGGGATTGAGTGCGGGGGTCCCCGTGTCCCCGTTCTTCTTCGTGACCGACACCGATCGTACGGTCATGCCAAGGGCGGAACGGCCGAAGGAGGAATCGGCGCCGGAGGAGGCGCAGGATCGGGTGGAGATCGATTGGGGGTCCCTCTCCGGGACGGCCATCCTGGTCGACCAAACCGGGGAGCGCCACTGCGTAGGCGTAGTACGCGGCCTCAACCGGACCCACCGGGAGGGGACCTTCGAGGTGACCGGCTTCGACAGCCTGACCCAGCTCGACCCGGCGGAGGCCGCCGGATTCTGGGCACTGGTCGACTGGGTCAGGCCGGACACCATGCCCGTGATACGAGGCGACGCCCGGGAGCGTCCGGTCTGGTTGAACGGATGCCCGGCCCAGGCCGCCCATTACGTCCCCCGCCAGGCGTCGCAGGAACTTGAGCAGGCCCTGCCTTCCTCCCATCGGGCGACCTTGTGGGGGATGAAGGGCGCGGGCAAGTCCCAGGTCGCCGCCGCCCTGGTCCGCCACCGCGTGGAGGATGGTTGGCCGGAGGTGTTTTGGGTCAACGCCGAGACCCGAGGCGCTTTGCTGGAGGAACTGAAACTGATCGCGTTGATGCTGGAACAGTCCACCCGAGTGGCGCAACCGGGACGATCCGTCCAAAATATGGACCCAGAAGCTGCCGCCAAGCAATTGATCAACCACTGGAACGGTCACCCGAACCGGCGCCGCCTGATCGTCTTCGACAACCTGACCGACAAGGACGACCTGGCCGATCTTCAGCTAGGTCCAGGGGCCGCCACGGTGGTGTTCACCACCGCCGACCGTGGGGCCACCCCGAACCAGGACCAGATCCCCCCGATCGAGGTCGGACCTTTCACCCATCAAGAGGCCTTGGCCTACCTGACCGCCCGCACCGGACTGAACGCCTCCGCCGACCCCGCTGCCTCCTTGGTCACCGTGAACCTGAGCTGCCTGCCCTTGGCCCTAGCCCAAGCCGCCGGCGTGATCCGACTGCGCCGACGAGACGACCCTAGCTACGACTACACCTCCTACCTGGCCGACCTCAAAGACACCGCTCCGGAAGACGCCTTACAACTCGACGGCGACTATCCCAACCACACCACCCAAGCCATTCGCTTGGCCCGGGACACCGCCCTCCAGGCCGCCGCCGACCGCAGCCAATCGACCGAGGACGTCATCACCGTCCTGGCTTTCCTCGACCCGGCCGGAGTCCGCCGCGCCCACCTCTCACCCCTGACCGAGGGCCGCTCCGGCAAGGGCGACTTAGCCAAAGTCCTGGACCTACTGGAGGGTGTCTCCCTCATCACCCGTTCCGCGTCTCCCATCGCCGGTTCCCCACAGACCATCACCATGCACCGCCTAGTCTCCTGGATCATCCGCCACGACCTCGACAACGATCCCGGCGACACAACAGGACCAGACCCCGACGCGACCGACCCGACCCTCCAGCCCATCATCAAAGTCCTCGACGCCATCGAACCAGTCCCCGTCAGCCCGGACGCCCCACCACCCGACCGCGACACCTACCCCGCCCGCCGACAGGAAGCCGGCGAACTAGCCGCCCACCTGGCCTGGCTCCTCCGCCAACGCCCCACCGCCGACCAGAACCACATCATCCTCAGAATCAGGATCTACTGCGGCCGCGCCCTAGTGAACCTGCACGACCCCTTCACAGCCATCGCCGTCCTGACCGCCGCCCACACCACCGCCACAGAACTCCAAGGACCCGACCACCCCAACACCCTCGCCGCCCGCAACACCCTCGCCAACGCCCACCAGGACGCCGGACACACCGACCAAGCCATCACCCTCCACCAACAAAACCTGACCGACAGCGAACGAGTCCTCGGACCCGACCACCCCGACACGCTCGGATCCCGCAACAACCTCGCCGAAGCCCACCGGGCCGCCGGACACCTCGCCCAAGCCATCCACCTACACGAACAGAACCTGACCGACCGCGAACGAGTCCTCGGACCCGACCACCCCAACACGCTCGGATCCCGCAACAACCTCGCCGAAGCCCACCAGGACGCCGGACACACCGACCAAGCCATCACCCTCCACCAACAAAACCTGGCCGACCGCGAACGAGTCCTCGGACCCGACCACCCCAACACACTCACCACCCGCAACAACCTCGCCAGGGCGCTGTGGAACAGCGGACGGCAGGACGAGGCTAGGGAACAGATGGCCCAGGCCGTCCGGGACTCGGAATCCCTCAGCCCAGACCATGAAGTGCGGCGGGTGATCCTGCGCAGCTGGGCGAACATGGAACGACACTGACGGAAGGATTGGGCGGCCCGCTCCACCAGTCGCTCTACCCGACCTGAGCCATAGAACAACTTCTTCATCTCGCTACGGCATTTAGTAACATGCTACTTACTGCTGTAACATGCTATTCAACACTGTAGCGAGTCACTTAAGTTGTGGCGGAGGAAGGCCGGACGTGTCCTTACAAGACCAAGTCATCAGCCTGGTCGAGGCGGCCCGCTTAGCGGGCACGGACTCGGCCCAGGTGGAGATCAAGCGAGCCTCGGGCGGGGCGCCCAAGTCGTTGCCGGAGACCGTCTCGGCTTTCGCCAACGGCGCCGGCGGGATGATCGTGCTGGGGCTGGACGAGCGGGCCGGTTTTACTCCTGTCACTGTGAACCCCGGTTCCCTGGCGGACGCCCTGGCCTCGGCCTGCGCGGATAGCGTCGAACCACCCGTGCGGGCTGAGATCGAAATCGTCACACTGGACGGCCACCCGGTGGTGGCTGCCGCCATCCCGCCCACCAGCCCGCCGTCGCGCCCCTGCTACGTCAAGACCCGGGGCATCGAGCACGGCTCGTACATCCGGGAGCACGACGGCGACCGCCGCCTCAGCTCGTATGAGATCCATCTGCTGGTGGCGGGCCGGGGACAGCCCCGAGACGACGCCAGTCCCGTGCCGGAGGCCACGCTGGCGGATCTTGAGGACGAGGCGGTGGACCGGCTGGTCGGCCGTTTCCGCAGCCGCCGCGGCCCGGCCTTCGCCCGCTTCGACCAGTCTGAGATCCTGCGCCTGGCCGGCGTCCTCTCCCGGGGCGAGACAGACGGCCGGGTCACCTTGGCCGGCCTGCTGGCGCTGGGTCAGTACCCGCAGGAGTTCTTCCCCCAGTTGAACGTCACCTTCGTGTCCTACCCCACGACCGATGGGCGGCCGATGCGCGACGGCACCCGTTTCCTGGAGAATGTGCCCCTCGACGGATCGATCCCCGAGATGGTGTCGGGGCTGCTCTCAACCATCCAGCGCTCCATGACCAGGCGCTCCGTCATAATCGGCGCCGGCCGGGAGGACATCTGGGAGTACCCCGTCGAGGCCGTCCGCGAACTGATCGTGAACGCCCTCATGCACCGCGACTACAATCCTCTGGCCCACGGCGCCCAAGTGCGGGTCGAGATGTACCCAGACCGCCTGGTTTTCATCAATCCCGGCGACGTCTACGGCGCCATCGGCCCCGACCAATTGTTACGCGGCACCATCTCCACCTCCCGCAACGCCATCTTGGCCCGACTGCTCGAAGACGTCGCCATCCCCGGTTCCACCCGCCTGGTGTGTGAGAACCGGGGCTCCGGTCTGCGTACGGTCTTAGCCGAGTTGGCCCGCCAGGAGATGGCGCCGCCGCTGTTACGGGCCTCGGACGGCCTTTTCACAGCCGAATTACGCAACAGCCTCTGGGGCCAACGGGAAGCCCCGTCGGCGGCCTGGGCCGCCTCCCCAGTGACACCGTCCGACCGCCCAGGTTCCCTCGCTCGGCCCACCCACTCTGTGTCCCCGTCCGCCCGTTCCGACGCCCCAGCCCGGCCCGCCTCTCCCAGTCGCTCGGGGAAACGTCCGGCGGCGGCCGTCATCTTGGACGCCCTGGCCGCCGGTCCCAAACCGACGTCCGACCTGATGGCCCTGACCGGTCTCACCCGACCCGGAGTCGGACGGAACCTGCGCGCACTCGAGCGCCGCGGTCTGATCGCCCCGACCGCCAACCGGCACAACCCCAACGTCGAGTGGACCCTGGCCCAGCCGCTGTGATCGGTCGAAGACGGCTCTCCTGGCGGCACCGTGATCACACGTCCTCACGCCCGATCGGCTCTCTCACCAGCGCCAATGAGCGCCGTTCACTTCAATCGGTATATCGATAAAATGCTGAAGAGCTTAATCGTTTTGGCTCAGCAGTGAGGGGACGAGCAGGGTGAGGATACGGTCCAAGTCGTCCTCGGCCGCGAACTCGATGGTGATCTTGCCCTTGGCCCGGCCCATCTCGACCTTGACCCGGGTGTCGAAGCGGTCGGACAGTCGCTCCGACAGCATGACCGCCTTGGGGTGGGCGGTGCGGGCCCGGGGGACGCGGCGGGGTTTGTCCGGACGCCCTTCGCCCAGCGTGACGGCCTCCTCGGTGGCGCGGACGGACAGGCCTTCGGCCACGATGCGCTGAGCCAGGCGCTCGATCTGCTCGGAGTCGTCCAGGCCGAGCAAGGCACGGGCGTGGCCGGCGCTCAAAACCCCGGAGGCCACTCGGCGTTGGACCGGGGGCGGCAGGCGCAGCAGGCGGATGGTGTTGCTGATGTACGGCCGCGAGCGCTGGACCCGCTGCGACAGCTCGTCATGGGTGCAGCCGAAGTCGGTCAGCAACTGCTGATAGGCGGCCGCCTCTTCCAAAGGATTGAGTTGGACCCGGTGCAGGTTCTCCAGCAGGGCATCGCGTAACAGATCCCCCTCGTCGGTCGGGCGCACCACGGCCGGTATGACGCTGAGCTGGGCTAGCTGGGCCGCCCGCCAGCGCCGCTCGCCGGCCACCAACTGATAGGACTGACCTCCCAGCGGTCGTACGACGATGGGCTGGAGCAGGCCGACCTCCTTGATCGAGGCGGCTAGTTCGCTCAACTGGTCCGGGTCGAAGTCGGTCCGCGGTTGCTCCGGGTTGGGCTCGATGGCCGCGACCGCCAGCTCCACCAGATACGATCCGTCGCTCAACTCGGCCGGAGCCTGGTTGGCCGGGGCGCTGTGGTCGGCGGCGGCCGGGCTGGGTCCGGCCGAGCTCGGCGCGGCCGGACCGGTGCGCTGGAATAGCTCGCCCAGTCCTCGCCCCAGCCCTGTGGGTGGCTTGCCTGGCGTCATGATGGCGTCCTCTCCTGATCGGGTGGCGACGGTCTGTCCTGGTGCGGTCGACGGTTCCAACGCTAAGTCCGAGCCGGTCGAATCTCGGGCTGTGGGGTCGGCGCGCCTCGACGGGCGATCTCGGCGGCGGCTTCGGCGTAGGCTCGAGCGCCGGCCGACTCGCGGTGATAAGTCATGACGCTACGACCGTAACTGGGGGCCTCGGCGATCCGGACCGAACGCGGGATGACGGTGTCGAGGGCGGCTTCCGGGAAGTACCGCCGCACCTCTTCGGCCACCTGGGCGGACAGCCTGGTCCGAGCGTCGTACATCGTCAGCAGCACCGTCGACAGGGCCAGGTCGGGGTTCAGGTCGCCCCGCACCAGCTCGATCGTGCGCATCAACTGGCTGACCCCCTCCAGGGCGTAGTACTCGCACTGGATCGGGATCATGATCTCAGCCGCCGCCACCAGAGCGTTGAGGGTGAGCAGGCCGAGCGAGGGCGGGCAGTCGATCAAGACGTAGTCGACCGGGTGATCGGCCAGGTACCCGGCCAAAGCGTCGGCCAGGCGTCGCTCCCGTCCGGCCACCGCCACCAACTCCAATTCGGCCGCCGCCAGATCGATAGTCGACGGCAGCACCGTCAGACCCGGCGTCTCGGCGCTGACCTGGACGTGCCAAGCCATGTCGTCACCGTCCATCAGAGTCTCGTAGGTCCCCCGGATGCCCTGCCGATGGTCCACCCCCAGGGCGGTCGAAGCGTTGCCTTGGGGGTCGGCGTCCACCACCAGGACGGACAGGCCGCCCAGGCCCAGGGCCGCCGCCAGATTGACGGTGGTGGTGGTCTTGCCGACCCCGCCCTTCTGGTTCGCAATCACGATGACGCGCGTCCGCTCGGGTCGGGGTAACGGTGTTTCACGTGAAACGGTGTCGGCCTCAGACGCCACTGTCTGACCACCCGTCAAGTCCTCGGTCACTCCCACGCTCCTTCGTACAACGTCTCGACATCCTGAATCATGACTCCACCACCCGCCTCAGCGCCACTCGCCGGCCACTAGACCGGCTAGATCAAGCGGCGAAACGCCGAGGAAAACCATGACTTCTCAACACCCCGGTTGGGCGACAGACACAGACTCACCGGCCCGACGTCGCCCTAGCGCAGCGCAGAACGACGCCCGTCCCACCGGCCCGACCAGCGGTCCACGACCTGCGACCTTGGCAGCCTAGTCCACTGGGCTGACAGCCTCAATCGGACCGATCTCTAGATCGGCTTATCGTTTTAGAGTTTTCTCTATTTACATCCACCCAGAGCGATGGTTGGGGCGACCCGGCGGCATACGACGGTCCGGCCAGCGCCAGACGCTCTTGTCCGGAGATTAGGGATGACACACGGTCGGGCCGACCCGGTTCTGGTCGAACGGGCCACCGATGGCACTCCCGTTCAGGGCAGAGGGTGACGCACGGTAGGTCCGGTCGCGTACAAGGTCGGCCAAGGACGGGAGATGCCGCTAGCCGAAGACGACCCGCCGGACGTTAAACTGCCGCCCATCAAGCTGTTCCGAAGGAGTGGGCATGGCTTTGACGCTGCCGGAAGTCCGATCTTTGGCCCAGCCGGCCGGTCCGTACGCTGGTTCCTTCGATGGGAACCACGTCTTCGAGCCGGAGCGTCTGGGCGATCCTGGCGCCGCTTGGGTCTTGGTACGTCCGGACGGGACCGTTCTGAGACGCTCCATCATCGACTTGATGATCTCTGTGCCTGGGTTCGCCGTCTGGAAACGCTCGTCGCCGCTCGATCCGCTCGATCGTCTGGCGCGGGTCGCCCGGACCACCGTCCAATCCGTCGCGGAGCCTCCTGGCTGAATCGCGCGATCGCTTTCGCAGCGCTTCGGAGCCAAGGGGTGCGATGGTTCGAACGTGGAGCGCTGGGATGGGCGCCGGCGGCGAGACCCGAACCGGCCAAGTGACGGCGACACACCCGTGGGACCCAGGCCGGACCCAGCTCGGGCGCCGTAAGTGACACGTCAGACGCGGTCTCGATCAGATTGAGGTTGTCGCTGAGCCGGCCAGGCGTCGGCCGAACGCCAGAAATGACTCTCAAGCGATCATTGAGCGCAGCCCTCCCGACCTCGGGGGAGGCACGGCAGGCCCTCTTCCGGTCCGGCCGCCCGACAGGGCGGCCGGAATCTGGGGAGCGGGGCGGAGCCCCGTGACGAGCACCCGCCCATCCCCTTGACGAGCACCCGCCCCGGCGACGCCGAACCGAAGATGAACCTCGACTGGGCTGTGTCGAGTTTTGTAGACAGTCTTTTGTGATTTCTTAGGCCGCGAGGGCCTGGTCTTGGGTTTCGATGGGTGGGCGGTGGTCGGCCATGGCTTGGGCGGGGGTGCGGTAG
>JAISCA010000010.1 GCA_031265875.1 Propionibacteriaceae bacterium | reverse complement strand
ACCCCGAACGCGTGCCGTACCGGCCCGTGGTCGGGTTCCAGCCGAGGATCTCCGACGCCGAGATCATAACCCTGGCGGTGATGGGCGCCCTGCGCGGCCACACCAACGAGTCGCAATGGCTCAGGCACGCGAAAACACATCTGACCAGCTACTTCCCGTACATCCCGAACCAGCCCGGGTACAACAAACGGCTCCGGAAGCTGGCCGAGACCATCGACTGGGTGCGCGGCCGGCTGGCGAGGTCCACCGACGCGTGGTCCGACGGGGTGTGGCTGGCCGACTCCACCCCGGTCGAGACCGCCCGCTCGCGCCCGACGGTCAAACGCACCGACCTGGCCGGCGACGCCCAGTACGGCTACTGCGCGTCGCACACCCGGTACTTCTACGGGTTCCGCCTCCACCTGCTCGCGACCCTTTCCGGGCTGGTCGTCGGCTACGCGCTGACCGGCGCGAAGGCCGACGAACGCGCCACCCTCCTGTCTATCCTCTCCGGGCTCGAACGGCGCCCCGGCCAGACGCTCATCGCCGACATGGGCTACCACGGGCGGGGCTTCGAACAGGCCCTGGCCAGCGAGGACATCGTCCTGATCCGCAAAGCCCGCAAACGCGAGAGGCCCAGGCCGGGGGCGCGGTTCCTCAAACCGCTGCGCCAAGTCATCGAATCCGTCAACGCCACCCTGAAGACCCAGCTCGACATCGAACGCCTCAGAGCCAAGACCATCCGCGGGCTGATCAGCCGCGTCGCCACCCAACTGCTCGCCCTGACCGCCGCCGTCTGGCACAACGAACGCTCAGGCGCTCCGGTCCTGCGCTCACTGACCGCCTACGACCACTGACACCCCCTGGAATAGACCATCTAGCTGGGCGGATTTCGCCGTCGAGGACAACTCGAACGTCTCGGCGGCACACGCGATCATCCGTTGCGTCGACGGCCAGTACTACATCATGGACACCAACTCCACGAATCACGTCACTCTGAACGGCCAGCGAATACTGCCGAATCGGGATATCTCGCTCAGCCCCGGCTCCACCTTTGCGCTGGGTGACGAGGAGTTCGAGTTCGACTGAGTAGCGAAACCGCTACCCGTAGGCACCCTTTTTCGATCAACCCCAGGACCCAACTCCGAGAACACACCAACAGGCAGGAAACCCCTATGAGTCCCCTCTCCAAACCCCACCGCTCTCCACAGACGCGGTCAGAGCAAGCAAGCGCGGCGGGGCCGCGTCCTCAGAAAACCCGTCAGCAGGCGCGGCGAGTCCCGCGTGTGATCGCGGCCATCGCGTTGGTCGGCCTGACGGCAAGCATGGCCGCGTGCGGTGCCAAGGACGCTGCGCCAAAGACGGACGAGCCTCCGGGAGACGCGACGAGTTCCGCGGCGTCCAGCCCGACGGCATCGAGCAAGCCGAAGAATTGGATCGAGGCCAACTGTCCACGGGTGGCCGTCGACCCGCAGGACACCGCAGTGCGCAGTGCCGCAGACCTGGCCCAAGCCCGCTGCATCGCCGGGCAATGGGGCCCATACCTGCAGGATCCCTTAGAGGGCAACCTGGAGGGCTGGAACTTACGGTTGGATCTCCAGTTCATGGTCACCGTGAGGGTCACGGACTCCGCCTGGGAACTGTTCCAGGATGAAATGAATGCCGGCGGTTCCCCTTTGAGATGCCAGTTCACGTTGGACCAGCACCGGCCGAACTCCGGCGCAACCGATGCCCGGAAGACTCCCCGTCAGGTGACCGTGTCCAACGTCAGGATTGGCACCAGAATCGCCGAAGGCGACGACAGCGTTCAACCGTTGGAGGAAGTGGCACTGCCGAACCCGGACCCGCCAAGTCTTCTCTGGCAGGACGAAGCTGATAACTGGAACAGTCCCTTCGGCATCGGTGTGGACGCGCACGAGAACGACGCCGAAACGAACGCAGGAAAATATTCCCTGGCGGAATTCGGCAAGCTGCCAGAGGTGTCCGACTACTACTTCGACATTTCTGCTTTCGACCAGCCCTGGCAAATCGGTGGGGGACAGGCGATCGACGAATGGAGCAACGCGATCAGCTTTGATCCGCAGGAGCGCGTGGTGACTTTCCTTCTGCCAGGCGACATGCCCGAATGGACCCTGTTCGTCTATGACATCACCGTTGACGATTCAGAGCCTCACACCGTGGCGACTTGGCTCGTGGGACCTTAGGGCTTGCCAGTTTATAAGTTTGTGTTTTGAGGGTTTCCGTGCCAAGATCGTGTTATGGGTACGGCAGAACTCGTCGCGTCGGTCAGGGCCAGGAGCCGGACCCTTTGGCCCCACATGGACGAGCGGATGCGGCGCCTGTGGCTCGGCAGCGAGGCCAGGGCGATAGGGCGGGGCGGGATCCGTCTGGTGGCCGAGGCGACGGGCGCGTCCAGGCCGACCGTGTCCAAGGGCGCGGCGGAGCTGGACGCCGGCGTGGAGCCGGCCCCGGGCCGGGCGCGCCGGCCCGGCGGGGGCCGCAAGAAGGCCACCGCAAGAGATCCCGGGCTGCTGGCGGCGCTGCTCGCCCTGGTGGAGCCGACCAGCCGCGGCGACCCGGACTCGGGGCTGAGGTGGACGCCCAAGTCGACCAGGAGGCTCGCCCGGGAGCTGACCGCCGCCGGGCACAAGGTGAGCGCGAAGACCGTGGCGGACCTGCTCCACGCCGAGGGGTTCTCCCTGCAGGGCAACGCGAAGACCGCGGAGGGCTCGCAGCACGGGGACCGGGACGGCCAGTTCGCGTACCTGAACTCGCAGGCCGCGGCGTTCCAGGCCGCGGGACAGCCGGTCATCTCCGTGGACGCTAAGAAGAAGGAGCTGGTCGGCCGGTACGCGAACAAGGGCCGGGAGTGGCGGCCGAAGGGCTCCCCCGAGGAGGTGAACGTGCACGACTTCCCCGACCCGGCGCTCGGCAAGGCGAACCCCTACGGCGTGTACGACGTCGCCGCCGACTCCGGCTGGGTCGCGGTCGGCACCGACCACGACACGGCCGCGTTCGCGGTCGCCACCATCGGGTCGTGGTGGCGGTCCGCCGGCCGGGAGCGCTACCCGGGGGCGTCCTGCCTGCTGGTCTGCGCGGACGGCGGCGGGTCGAACGGGCACAGGGTCAGGCTGTGGAAGACGGAGCTGGCCCGGTTCGCGGCCGAGTCGGGCCTGGAGGTCACGGTCTGCCACCTGCCGCCCGGAACGTCGAAGTGGAACAAGGTCGAGCACCGGCTGTTCTCCCACATCTCCATGAACTGGCGGGGCCGCCCGCTCACGTCCCACCAGGTCGTGGTCGACCTGATCGGCGCCACCACGACGGCGACGGGCCTGACCGTCCACGCCGAGTTGGACCCGTCCGCCTATCCGACCGGCGTCAAGGTGCCGGACGGGGACATGAAAGACCTGGCCGCGACCGGTGTCCTGCAACGCCACTCCTGGCACGGGGAATGGAACTACACCCTCCACCCCCCTCCCGAACCCGAAACGAAACGTTAAATACTGGCAGGCCCTAAGT
>JAISCA010000008.1 GCA_031265875.1 Propionibacteriaceae bacterium | reverse complement strand
CCAAGTTGGCCCTGGCGCTCGGCCTGCAGACCGACATCGACTCCGCCCTGGCCCTGGAGGCGGCCTGCTTCGCGGCCTGCTTCGAGACCGCCGACCAGCGCGAGGGCATGGCCGCCTTCACCGAGCGGCGCCGCCCCGAACCCTTCCAAGACCGCTGATCTAAGCCCCAAAAAGTGTCCTCCCTCCGCTTCGCTCCGGTCCGGTACTTTTCGGGGACCCCAAGAAAACAAAACTCGTCACTAGTCGGAGTTTCAGACGCCTAGCGAAGCTAGGCCCAAATTAAGGAGTCCCACATGCTCGTAGGCGTGATTGGCGCCGGCACCATGGGCGCCGGCATCGCCGAAGTCTTCGCCCGCTGCCCCGATTTCGAGGTCAAGCTGGCCGATGTCAACTTCGAATTGGCGACCAAGGGTCGTGACCGGCAGCTGGCCGGTTTGGACCGGCAGGTGGCCAAGGGCCGTCTGACCGCTGAGGAGCGCGACGCCATCGCCGGCCGTCTCAGCCCGGCCCTGGTCGACGACCTGACCGAATGCCAGTTGATCGTGGAGGCGGTCAAGGAGGACCTGGACGTCAAACGCGCCCTCTTCCTGCACTTGGACCGGCGCTGCCAGCCGGACACCATCCTGGCCAGCAACACTAGCTCCCTATCCATCACCGAGTTGGCCCACGGCCTGACCCATCCGGTGGCGGGCATGCACTTCTTCAACCCGGCCCCGGTCATGGCCCTGGTCGAGGTCACGGCCGGCGCCGACACCAGCCCCGCCGTCCTGGACCGGATCACCGCCATCGCCCAACAACTGGGCAAGACCCCAGTCCGAGTCGAAGAAGCGGCCGGCTTCGTCGTCAACCGCATCCTCATCCCCATGATCAACGAAGCGGTCGAAGTCCTAGCCGCCGGCACCGCCTCGGCCGAAGACATCGACGCCGCCATGAAACTAGGCGCCAACCACCCCATCGGCCCCCTCGCCCTAGGCGACCTGATCGGCCTGGACGTCGTCCTAGCCATCATGGAAGTCCTCCAATCCGAGACCGGCGACCCCAAGTACCGCCCCCACCCACTCCTACGCAAACAAGTCCGGGCCGGCCACCTAGGCCGCAAATCTGGCCGCGGCTTCTTCACCTACGCCTGAGCGTCAGCTCAGCCCCGAGAACGTCGACGGCCCCGCACCCACCGGGAAAGGGCGCGGGGCCGTCGACGCCTATTCAGCCACAGACAGCGGCCAGCGCGACCGCCGGATCAGCCGTACCGCTCGATCAGCGCCTGGGCGTTGGCCACCCGTTGCGCCGTCTCCTCCTGCATCACCAACAACCCGGGCAGATTGTCCTGCACCATGGTCCAACGGACCCGCCACAGTTCCCGCTGCCACACCTCGATAAACCCGGTCTCAGCCTTACAGAAGGCGTCCCGCACCGCCGTGGCGATCTCGGTCGGCGTCGCTTGGGCGAAATCGAATATCCACGACCATTCTCCCCAGATGGCGAACCCGTGGAACTCATTGGAGGCCTCCTTAGGAGTGGCATAGGAGTAACCCTCTTGCGCCATACAAGACCGCCACCGATCCAGCACCGCCATCACCGCCGGCTCAGCCCAAGCCACGACCACCGACTGGTCGTTTATCTCGTTGGCGAATCGACCGTACCCATCGGTCGTCTCGACCACGCCTTCCGCCAAAGCCGACTCCGGCGCCAACAAACAGCCGTCATCGCCCTTGTAAGCCCGTTCGTACTCCCTGGTCCATCTCGGATCCCGAGTAGTCACATTGGGCGGCCATGAACGCCCGAAATCACCATTCCGGAGTTGATACCCGGTCTGGCTGGCCCGCTCTCGAGAGATGATCCCCACCATCACGTCATAGCCCATCGACAGCGGAGCCGCTGGCGTCGCCGCCGGCGGCTCCTCCAACAACTCGAAACCACGCTCAGCCATACAGTGACGCCGCAAAGCGTAAGAGCCCTGCTCGATCACGACCTGCTGGTCAACGGTCGGCCCCAGAATGTCAAAAATAGACGGCACCAACCAACCCGACGGGTGAGGTGGGAAGTCACTCATGGGCGGAACCGTCGCTTCCCCAGCCGACGACGGCGTCTCTCCGCTGTACAGATCAGTCACCTGAACCCCAGACTCCTCTGGAACCTCAGCCCCATCCGACCCGGCCGTAGAGCAACCCGCCGTGACCAAAACGATCAGACCCAGCAGGGCAGCCGCCCCGGAGTGAACGCTCAGCGGGATTTTCCTCATTCCGATCCTCGCCTCTCAAAAGCTGGCATGAGGTCATTCAGGCGACCCATCGACCACCTGGCGCCAGGCTAGCCGAGGTTCTGTAAACGCACCTACCTCTCAATGAGAGTAGGAAGGCGGGGCCGGAGCATGGGCCACGAACAGAAAGAACAGAACCCCACGGGAGCAGCGGAGACATTGCGGGCGGTGGTCTACGTCCGGATCAGCGATGACCCCGAGGGTACGGAGCGCGGGGTGGATCGGCAGGAGGCCGACTGCCGCGCCTACGCCGCAGCCCACGGGTGGGAAGTCACGGCGGTGTTCCGGGAAAACGACACGTCAGCGTTCAAGCAGCGCACGATCACCCTCCCCACGGGCGAGCGAGTACGCCGGGTGGTGCGTCCGGAGTTCCGCGCCATGCTCAAACACCTCAGCGACGGGCAAGCACAGGTCATGGTCGCCTACGACCTGGACCGCGCAGTCCGCGACCCACGCGACTTAGAAGACCTGATCGACGCGAAGGTACTCGGCGGGTTCGGCGTCCGCTCCGTGACCGGCTCCCTGCGGTTGGATACGGATTCGGATGTGGCGATGGCGCGAGTGTTGGTAGCGATGGCGAACAAGTCCAGCGCGGACACCGCACGTCGCGTGGCGAGGGCGGCGAAGCAGCAGGCGATTGAGGGCACCTGGCACGGCGGCCGCGTGCCGTTCGAGTACCGCGCTGTCAACGGCAATCTCGTCGTAGACCCGGTGACCGGACCGATGGTGGCAGAAGCCGTCCAACGGGTGCTGGCGGGTGAGTCGTTGTATCGGATCGAAAAAGACTTGAATCGCTCCGGTGTGTCCGGAGACTCGGATTCTTGGATGGAAGGACAGGATCAGGGTCATGTCGAACACGAGGAATAGGTATACGCCGGAGTTGAGGGCTCGGGCGGTCAGGATGTA